>NZ_JBNDMM010000008.1:0-502079 GCF_050436585.1 Paraburkholderia sp. GAS199
GATAGTGCGGATTCCCGTGTGAAAGTAGGTAATCGTCAGGCTCCCTAGCAGCAAACAGAAACCCCGCCCTAAAAGGCGGGGTTTTTGCGTTTGGGGATGCAGAAGAAACAAAACAAAGCCAGGCGCACGTCTGTCAGACCGGCCCTGCAGACCCGGTGACCTGCACGATGTTTGGCGCTCCAGACGGCGGCGAAGTAAAGGAAAGCACTGCCCCGCAAGACGCTACTCCGCCAATTAGAAAAAGAAAGCGTCACGAATAAGATGTATCGCGCAGCTCATCCAGAGCTGCGCGACGAGCCAAGAGCTACGCGCCTTCTAGCCTCAAAATTCAACTGCATCCACGCGTAGATGCCAAAACGGACGACCACGTTCTACGCACCGTCGCAAGTCCTGCAGAACTCAATTGCCCGTTTCGCGCCGCGGTAACAAGCACCTTCACTCAAGTTCTTTTAATCCGCAAGCCCTTCCCCGGCCAAAAACCGTTGCGCTAACCGCACCCAATAAGTCGATCCGACGGGCAGCAGATCATCGTTGAAATCGTAGCTGGCGTTGTGGAGCATGCATGGTCCTGCGCCGTGTCCGGACTCCCGATGACCTCCATCGCCATTGCCCAAAAACGCATAACAGCCTGGCTTCGCGAGCAACATGAAGGAAAAATCTTCAGCGCCCATCGTCGGTTCGACCGCATCGTCGACATTTTCTGCGCCCACGACCTCCTTCATCACCGACGCAGCAAAGCGCGCCTCGGCTTCGCTGTTGATCGTCGGTGGGTAATTGCGGTGGAAGTGGATTTCGACGGAGCAGTCATACGCCTCCGCCGTGCTTTCGGCAATTTTGCGCAGGCGTGTCTCGATCAAATCGAGCGTTTTTGTCGTGAAAGTCCGCACCGTGCCGGCGATCCAGGCGTTGTTCGGCACGACATTCACCGCGTCGCCCGCATGAATCTGCGTAATGGACAGCACGGCCGTATCAAGCGGTTTTTTGTTCCGGGTGATGATGCTTTGCAAGCCGTTGGCAATTTGCACGGCGGTGAACACCGGGTCGTGGCCATTGTGCGGTAGCGCCGCGTGCGATCCCACGCCTTTGATTTCAATGCGGAATTCGTTGCTCGACGCCATGATCGGGCCTTCGGTCACGCCGAAGTGACCTGCTGGCATGCCCGGCCAGTTGTGAATGCCGAAAACAGCATCCACGGGGAATCGGGTGAATAGGCCGTCGTCGATCATGGCCTGCGCGCCGGCGCCGCCTTCTTCAGCCGGCTGAAAGATGAAAACAATCGTGCCGTCGAATTCGCCGTGTTTCGCCAGATGCCGGGCCGCGCCGAGCAACATCGCGGTGTGTCCATCGTGACCGCACGCGTGCATTTTTCCGTCGTTTTGCGAGCGATGCTCGAAGCCGTTCAACTCTTGGATAGGTAATGCGTCCATGTCGGCGCGTAAGCCGATAGAGCGCGAACCCGTGCCGCGCTTCAATATTCCAACCACGCCGGTTTTGCCGAGTCCGCGGTGGGTTTCAATGCCATACGACTCCAGGCTTCTGGCGACCAGGTCGGCCGTTGCCGTCTCTTCGTAGCGCAGTTCGGGGTGTGCGTGGATCGTTCGTCGAAGGGTTTGAATCTCGCCGTGTGCTGCCTGGATTTCAGGGATCAGTTTCATGATGCGCTTGGCTTTTGCTTGTGTGGAAACGCTCGGGGCAACGAGACGCCCAAGCCCGGTGATAAACGATTCTACGCCGAAGGCATTTTTGACGGCATCAAGGGCGGCCCACCCTCCAGCGTATAAAATTCCAGAGTGCTCCCGCTTCCCGATGTCCCCAAAACGTCCGCCATGAATGCTCCGACAGAATTTGCCCGCGCAGTTTGCCCTCACGATTGCCCCGACACCTGCGCGATGCGCGTTACCGTGCAAGATGGGCGAGCCATCAAAGTGACGGGCGACCCGGACCATCCGTCGACGCAAGGCGCGCTATGCGCGAAAGTCAGTCGCTACGCGGACCGCGTCCATCATCCGCAACGACTGACCACGCCGATGAAACGCGTCGGCCGCAAAGGCGAAGGCCGTTTTGAACCGATCAGTTGGGACGAGGCGTTGCAGCTGGCCGCCACGCGTCTAGCGGAAATAGCGAAGCGCGCCCCCGAAGCCATCTTGCCATACAGCTACGCCGGCACCATGGGGCTGGTCCAGGGCGACAGCATCGCACAGCGCTTTTTCCATAAGATCGGTGCGTCGCAACTGGATCGCACCATCTGCGCCGCCGCCGGCGCCGCCGGGCTGAAGTACACGTACGGGGCGAGCATCGGCATGCATACGGAGTTTTTTGCCGAAAGCGAACTGATCCTGATCTGGGGCGCAAACCCGATCGCGTCGAACCTGCACTTCTGGACGCGTGCGCAGGAAGCGAAACGCCGCGGCGCCCAGCTGATCGCCATCGATCCGTACCGGTCCCTGACCGCAGAAAAATGTCATCAGCACATTGCCTTGAAACCCGGCACCGACGGCGCGCTGGCCCTCGGCATGATGAACGTGCTGATCACGGAAAACCTGCTCGACGCGGAATACATTGCGGATCACACGCTCGGTTTCGACGCGCTGAAAGCGCGGGCACTCAGCTATCCGCCGGCGCGTGTCGCCGAGATTTGCGGCGTCGACGAACAGGTTATCGTCGACCTCACGCGGCTGTATGGCAGCACGAAAAAGTCCGCCATCCGTCTGAATTATGGCTTGCAGCGGGTGCGTGGCGGCGGCAACGCCGTGCGTGCCATCGCCTGTTTGCCTTCGCTGACGGGCGCTTGGCGTGAGCGCGCGGGCGGCGCTTTGCTGTCGTCGGGCGGTTGGGCTCCGGTGGATTCGCACGCATTGCAGCGCCCGGATCTGATGCCGGGATGGCCGGCAAAACAGTCGCGCGTCGTCAATATGAACGCAATTGGCGACGCATTGCTGCACACCGGCGAGGCCACGTTTGGTCCGCGAATCGAGGCGATCGTGGTCTACAACTCGAATCCCGTGGCGGTTGCCCCGGATTCGGAAAAGGTCGCTGCCGGTTTCGCCCGCGAAGACCTCTTCACGATCGTGCTGGAACACTTTCAGACCGACACTGCCGACTACGCCGATTTGCTCCTGCCTGCCACGACGCAACTCGAACACCTCGACGTCCACAAGTCGTACGGACACACCGACGTGATGGTCAACCTGCCGGCGATCGCGCCCATCAGCGGCGTGCGTTCGAATACGGAGATTTTCCGCGGACTCGCGCGTTGCATGGAACTGGAGGAACCGGCGCTCTACGACAGCGACGAAGCCGTCGCGCAAGCGGCCTTCCGCTGGGACGACAAAGCGTTGGACGGCACGGATTGGGAGACGTTGAAGAAAACCGGCTGGGCCAAGCTGAATTTGCCGGACGCACCGTTCGCCGAGGGCGGCTTCAGAACGCCGTCGGGCAAATGCGAATTTTTCAGCGCGCGGCTCGAGCAGATGGGGCTCGACCCATTGCCCGATTACCTCCCGCCTTACGAGTCGGCCGACGGCGCGCCGGAACTTGCAGCGCGTTATCCGCTGGCGATGATCTCGCCGCCTGCCCGCAACTTCCTCAACAGCACCTTCGTGAATATCGAAAGTTTGCGCGCGACGGAAGGCGAGCCGCGTCTCGACATTCATCCGGTGGACGCCCAGCAACGCGAGATCGTCGACGGCCACCTCGTGCGCATTTTCAACGACCGGGGATCGATGCAGGCGCGCGCACGCGTCACCGACAAAGCCCGCGAAGGACTCGTCGTCGGGCTGTCGATCTGGTGGAAGAAGCTTGCACCGGACGGCCGCAACGCCAATCAGGTCACCAGCCAGGCGCTCACCGACCTCGGCGGCTCCGCGACTTTCTACGACTGTCTGGTCGAAGTCGAGCCTGCTTGAACCACACCAAAAAGTGCCGCAACCCTCGTCTGTCGAGGGTTGGAGGCTGCAGTCTAACCTGGCCGCAAATCGCGAATAG
Organism: Paraburkholderia sp. GAS199; assembly: GCF_050436585.1. NCBI lineage: Bacteria > Pseudomonadati > Pseudomonadota > Betaproteobacteria > Burkholderiales > Burkholderiaceae > Paraburkholderia > Paraburkholderia sp. GAS199. The sequence continues at coordinate 3,985 of NZ_JBNDMM010000008.1, forward strand.
TGCCTATGTCCGCATGCTACGATGCGTTTTTAGCACGACCATTCGAAAATAATTGAGGAGACGCTGCATGGACAAAATCTGGCTGAAATCTTATCCGCCCGGCGTTCCCGCAGAGATCGATCCGAGCCGCTATTCGTCCGTCGCCGAACTGCTGGAAGAGGCCTTCCGCGATCATCGGACGAAGCCGGCGTTTGTCTGCATGGGCAAGGAGATCAGCTACGGTGAGCTCGATGCGCTATCGCGCAAGCTTGCAGCGTGGTTCCAGTCCAAAGGCCTGGCTCGTGGCGCTCGTATTGCGATCATGATGCCGAACGTGCTTCAGTACCCGGTGGCAATCGCGGCAATCTTGCGTGCGGGCTACGTGGTCGTGAACGTGAACCCGCTCTACACGCCGCGCGAGCTCGAGCATCAGCTCAAGGACAGCGGCGCGGAAGCCATTATTCTGCTCGAGAACTTCGCTGTGACGCTGCAGGCCATTGTGCGCAATACCGCGGTGAAGCATGTCGTTGTCGCTGCGATGGGCGATCTTATGGGTGTGAAGGGTCCGCTCGTGAATTTCGTCGTGCGGCGCGTGAAGAAGATGGTGCCGGAGTGGAATCTGCCCGGACACATCAAGTTCAACGCAGCAATCGGCGAGGGCGGCCGCCTGAGTTTCAAGCCGGTGCAGCAAGGCCCGAACGACGTGGCATTCCTGCAGTACACCGGCGGCACGACTGGCGTGGCCAAGGGCGCAACGCTGCTGCATCGGAATCTGATCGCCAACGTGTTGCAGTCGGAAATCTGGCTCGACCCGGTCCGCGCGAATCGGACCGATATCGACCAGTTCATCACGGTTGTCGCACTGCCGCTGTATCACGTGTTCGCGCTGACCGTTTGCGGCCTGCTCACGATCCGCACCGGTGGTCTGGGCGTGCTCATTCCGAATCCGCGCGATATTCCCGGCATGATCAAGGCGCTCGAGGGTTACGCGATCACGACGATCCCGGCGGTCAACACGCTCTATAACGCGCTGCTGAATAGCCCTGACTTCCACAAGCTGAATTTTTCGAAACTGATCGCCGCGAATGGCGGCGGCATGGCCGTGCAGGAAGCCGTCGCGAAGCGCTGGTTCGAGCATACGCATACGCCGATTATCGAAGGCTACGGCTTGTCGGAAACGTCGCCATGTGTCACGTGCAATCCCGTGACGGTCACGGAGTACAGCGGCACGATCGGTTTGCCGCTGCCGTCCACCGAAATCTCGATCCGCGACGACGAAGGCAACGAAGTGCCGCTCGGGCAGCCCGGCGAAATCTGCATTCGCGGCCCGCAGGTGATGGCCGGCTACTGGAACCGTCCGGACGAAACGGCCAAGGTCATGACCGCCGATGGTTTCTTCAAATCCGGCGACGTCGGTCTGATGAGCGAAGCCGGCTTCGTCAAGATTGTCGACCGCAAGAAGGACATGATTCTGGTGTCGGGCTTCAACGTCTATCCGAATGAAATCGAAGACGTCGTAGCCAAACTGCCGGGCGTGTTCGAAGTCGCCGCGGTCGGCGTGCCGGACCAGCATTCGGGCGAAGCGGTGAAGCTGTTCGTCGTGAAGAAAGATCAGGCGCTGACGGACGCGGATATCTTCGCGTACTGCAAGCAGCAATTGACCGGCTACAAGCGTCCCAAGATCGTCGAATTCCGCGCCGAATTGCCGAAGAGCAACGTCGGCAAGATCCTTCGTCGCGAATTGCGCGACGGCAGGGCCTGACAAGCGGTCAAAGATAAGCGCGCAGTTCAACCGGCGTGAGCAGCAGGAAACAGAAAGGCCCGGCAGACGACCATCTGTCGGGCCTTTCCTGTTTTCAGCGGCACGAGAAAGTACGCGTGCGACGAGCAGGATAACGTGGCGCATCGCGCCCCGCGAATAGCCATAAAAAAAGGCGCCCGAAGGCGCCTTTAAGGCAAACTGCTTTTTTACGACTTATTAGAACTTGTGGCGGATGCCGACGCGAGCCGTGAACTGGTTCTGGTTCGACGAACCCGTCAGACCGTTGATGCCAGCCGTTGCGTCCACAACGTTACCCGCTGCGTTCAGCGTGTCGCCCAGAGCGTGTTGGTACACACCCGTCACGTACACGTCGGTACGCTTCGACAGGAAGTAGTCCACGCCAACTGCGCCTTGGTGGTACTGAGCGCGCGATGCGCCAGCGATGTCTGCGCCGCGCGTGTAGTCATACGCTGCGCCGACCAGCAGGGCCGGGGTCAACTGATACTTGAAGTTGATTTCGCCGTTGTTGAACGTTGCCGACTGACCCTTGTACGGCGATGCGAACGAAGCACCCAGGTTTGCGAAGCGGATGTTCGAGTACGTCAGGCCGATCGTAGCTGCGCCGAACGTGTAAGCACCGCCAGCACCGATAACCTGGTACGTGTTAGCCGACGTGAAGCCAGCGTACGACGGCGTCGTCACAGCTGCGTTTGCTGCTGCAGCCGTACCGCCGTTGTTGAACAGGCCGCCCGAAGCTGCCGGCGTACGTGCGTTCAAGTAGCCAACGCCCAAGACCAACGGACCGTTGTTGTAGCCAGCGCCCAACGACCAGATCTGGTTGCCGGTGATGTTGCCTGCCTGGCCGCCAAAGCTGTACGTGCCGCCGAACGTCAGGCCGCCGTAGTTTGCGCTCGTGTACTTGACCGTGTTGTTGGTGCGGTACGCGTTGTTGAAGTTGTCGATGTCACCCGGGTGAGCAGCGATGTAGCCGCCCCATTGGTCACCGGCTTCCAGCGGACCGACGTAGTCGACGACGGAGTCGTACTGACGACCCAGCGAGACCGTGCCGAACTGGCTCGACAGACCAACATACGCTTGACGACCGAACATCAGGCCGCCTTGACCCAGCTTGCCGTTGTTCACGTCAAAGCCGTTTTCCAACACGAAGATTGCCTTCAGACCGCCGCCCAGATCTTCCGTGCCGCGCAGGCCGAAACGCGAGCCTTGCAGAACGCCGCTGGACAGGTTGTACAGGTGCTTGCCACCCGAGTTGGTGTTGATGTTGAAGCCTTCGTCAATGATACCGTACAGGGTCACGCTGCTCTGAGCATGTGCGACGCCTGCGAATGCGCCCAATGCTGCGAGAGCGAGAAGCGACTTTTTCATCGAATGATCTCCAAGGATTACGAATCTTTTGTACAAGGCGAATATTTATGTAGCGTTGAGGCCTTGCTTGTCCAACTTCGCGAGAAGTTGCACGTAATGTAACAAAAGGCATACATGGCACAAAGAAAAAGGAGACAGCCAGGAAGGCTCCTGTTTCGTTTACGCAACATGGTCTAAAATCCAAAATTGGCCGCTTAATTTATGCGAATCCGATGTGTAGGCAAAACAGGTTTTGCCCCGCAAAGCCTTGTCGTACGGACTCGCCGGCGCGGTGCCGTCGTAGATGAATCAGGGAGTGCTGAATGTTTCTGGACGAGTTGATTAGCGAGTTTGATCGGGGTTTACGCTCAATGACCGGCGTGTCGCGGATGAGTCGTCCGTTGCCCGTTCCGCAGGAATCGACGGCGGACGTCGCCGAGCTTTCGCCGGAGGAGCGAGCGCACTCGGCTGGCCTGATGCGCGTGAATCATGTCGGCGAGGTTTGCGCCCAGGCGTTGTACCAGGCGCAAAAACTCGCGACCCGTTCGCCGTCCTTGCGAGCTGTGTTCGATCACGCCGCGATCGAAGAAGAAGATCACCTCGCGTGGACCTCGAAGCGTCTCGAAGCACTCGACTCGCGTCCCAGTCTTCTGAACCCGCTGTGGTATACCGGCGCCCTCGCGATCGGTCTCGCCGCGGGCCGGATGGGTGATCGCGTGAGTCTCGGCTTCATGGCCGAGACCGAGCGTCAGGTCGAGCAGCATCTGGATAGTCATCTGGAGAAGTTGCCGGCAGCCGATCACGAATCGCGCGCGATCGTCGAACAGATGCGAGTGGACGAAGCCGGGCATGGCAAGTCCGCAATGGACGCCGGCGGCGTCGAGTTGCCGTTTCCCGCGCGCGCGCTGATGCGCGCTGTATCGAAGGTGATGACGCGCACTGCCTATTACATATGAGTTATCGCGGTCGAACGCAGTCCGCGTGAAAGTGGGATGGCGCCGCGCGCGCCATCCGTTTGAAAGTCCCCGAACGCCATCCAGCCCCGCCAAATCCCGCTTCACGATCTCTTACATTCCACGCCTTTCCCGCGCACTTTTCACGTATCACCTTCACATGTTGCACTAGCTCATTCATTTATAACGGTTTTCCGTTTTAGGTGTGACGTGAAGGACTCGCGCTAAGTCCTTGTTCTAGCAAACAAAATTCGCTCAAAAAGCGTGTATCTCCCTTGACCCCTGTTTAGCGTTCCTCTAAAGTGGGAGACAGTGTGAGAAAGTGTATTTTTGTGTGATCTCGCAGGCAGTTTCGAGTAGATTTTCACGAATCGGGCAGGCGGCGCCGCAACGTCGCGACAGCACCAGGTTGCATGCACAGGGGAGAGCGAAGTGTTCCAAGGGGCGTCGGCGCTGACGCTCGATGCGAAAGGGCGGTTGTCGATCCCTTCTCGCTATCGGGATGCGCTGCAAACACAGGCAGAGGGCCGGGTGACGATCACCAAGCACCCGGACGGCTGCCTGTGGCTCTTTCCGCGCCCGGAATGGGAAGTCTTCCGCGACAAGGTCGACAAGCTCCCCATGAACGCGGCCTGGTGGAAGCGCATCTTTCTCGGTAATGCCATGGACGTCGATATGGACGGCGCGGGGCGTGTGCTCGTGTCGCCGGAATTGCGCGCGGCCGGTTCGCTTGAAAAGGAAGTGACCTTGCTCGGTATGGGTCGTCACTTCGAATTGTGGGATGCACCAACGTACGCAGCAAAGGAACAGGCAGCGATCGCCGAGGGCATGCCCGAAGCGTTAAAGAATTTCACGTTCTGATCGCGGATTACATATATGGCACCTGCGATGGGAAATGAATTGCAGCATCGCACGGTGCTGCTGGACGAGGCGGTCGAAGCGCTGATCACACGCGCCGACGGCGTCTATGTAGACGGTACGTTCGGGCGCGGCGGTCACAGCCGGCTAGTGCTGGAGAAGTTGGCGGAGTCGGGGCGCCTCATCGCGTTCGACAAAGACCCGCTTGCCATCGCAACGGCCCAGCAGATTGCCGATCCGCGCTTCGGCATCGTGCACGAGAGTTTTGCTTCGCTACGCGACTCGATCGCAGAGCGGGGAGTAGGGCGAGTGTCGGGTGTTTTGCTGGATCTGGGCGTATCGTCGCCGCAAATCGACGATCCGGAGCGGGGCTTCAGCTTTCGCGCCGACGGCCCACTCGACATGCGGATGGACCCGACGCGCGGCGAGTCCGCTTCAGACTGGCTGGCGCGGGCCACGGTGCAGGAACTGACGGAGGTGATACGAGATTATGGGGAAGAACGGTTTGCTTTTCAGATTGCAAAGGCGCTTGTTGCTCGCCGGGCAGAGTCCGACCGTCTTGGGCCTCTCGTCAGCACGGGCGAGCTTGCCCAAATCGTGGCTAACGTCGTCAAAACCCGTGAGAAGGGCAAGGATCCGGCAACCCGCACCTTTCAAGCTATACGGATTCACGTCAATCAAGAGCTTGCGGAGCTGCAAGTCGTTTTAGAAGCAGCGTTGTCGCTGTTGGAGCAAGGGGGGCGGCTGGTGGTCATCAGCTTTCATTCGCTCGAGGACCGGATCGTCAAGCGATTCATGCAGGCGAACGCAAGTACGCCTGCGGTGGATCGCCGTCTGCCGATTCGTGCCGTCGATCTGCCGAGCCCTCCGCTCAAAATCATCGGCCGTGTGTTCGCGAGCGAAGCTGAAGTCGCCGCGAACCCGCGCGCCCGTTCCGCCGTAATGCGCGTGGCGGAGCGGATTGCACCATGAACCGCCTCAATATCTTCCTGCTGATCATCGTGATGGGTTGTGCCTTGTCCGTCGTCAACGCCACGAATCAGCAGCGGCAGATCTTCATCCAGTTGCAGCGCGCTCAATCGCAGGAGCGCCAGCTGCAGCAGGACTATTCGCAACTTCAATATCAGCAGAGCGCGCTGTCCAAAACATCGCGCATCGAGCAGATCGCCACTGATTCACTGAAGATGCAATCGGTCACGACCGGACGCACCCAGTACCTGACGCTCGACCCGGGCGCGGCCAAGGCTGAGGACGCGCCTATTCCGACTTCCGGCCCGGCTTCGGCGCCGGTTGCGACACGTCGCGGAGCCGCACGATGAAAAAATCGTCCACCCGCAAGAGCGTGGCCTTTTCGGCAAACCCGATTCTCTCGGTGCGTTTGCCGATGTGGCGCTCGAAGCTCGTCGTCTTCCTCCTGTTCATGGCGTTCGTCGCGCTCACCGCGCGCGCCTTCTGGATTCAGGGGCCGGGCAACGCCTTCTATCAGAAGCAGGGCGAAATCCGCTATCAGCGCCGGCTCGAATTGCCGGCTACGCGCGGCAAGATTCTCGACCGTAACGGTCTCGTGCTGGCCACGAGTCTGCCGGTGCGCGCTATCTGGGCCATTCCCGATTCCGTGCCGGACGACCTCGGCGCCGACAAGCTGAACCAGCTCGGCAAGCTGCTCGACATGACGAACAAGGAGCTGCGCGCCAAGCTTTCGGAAGACAAGAATTTCGTCTACGTGAAGCGTCAGGTGCCGGTCGACGTCGCGGAAAAAGTGGCGGCGCTGGATATCCCCGGCATTTACGCGCGCGACGAATACAAGCGCTTCTATCCGGAAGGCGAAATCACGGCTCACCTGATCGGCTTCACCAATGTGGAAGACGAAGGCCAGGAAGGCGTCGAACTCGGCGACCAGAAGCTGCTCGCCGGCATGTCGGGCAGCCGCCGCGTCATCAAGGACCGCATGGGCCACATCATCGAAGATGTGGACGAACAGGTCGTGCCGCACAACGGACAGGACGTCGATCTGTCGATCGACAGCAAGATCCAGTACATCGCCTACACGAACCTGAAGGCCGCAGTCGAGAAATTCAAGGCCAAGGCCGGCGCCGCAATGGTGATCGACGTGCGCACGGGCGAAGTGCTGGCGCTGGTCAATTATCCGACCTACAACCCGAACGACCGTTCGCACCTCACGGGCGACCAGTTGCGTAACCGCATTCTCACGGACACGTTCGAGCCGGGCTCGATCATGAAGCCGTTCACGGTCTCGCTCGCACTCGATCTGCACCGCGTCACGCCGACTACACTGGTAGATACCGGCGGCGGGCGTTTCGTGCTCGACGGCGCACCGATCACCGACGACAGCGGCTTCGGCGTGCTGACCGTGGGCGGGGTGATCCAGAAGTCGAGCAACATCGGTGCGACCAAGATCGCGATGCAGCTCAAGCCCGAAGAGATGTGGAACATGTACACCAGCATCGGTCTCGGCCAGGCGCCGAAGGTCGGCTTCCCAGGCGCGGCCGCGGGTCGTTTGCGTCCGTGGAAGAGCTGGCGCCGTATCGAACAGGCCACCATGTCGTACGGTTACGGTCTTTCGGTGTCGCTGTTCCAGCTGGGTCGCGCTTATACCGCCATCGCCCACGACGGCGAAATCATGCCGGTGTCGATTTTCCGTTCGCCGGGCGACCAGCCGGCGGTCGGTCCGCAGATTTTCGCGCCTACCACCGCACGCGAAGTGCGCGCCATGCTCGAAACCGTGACGGCGCCTGGCGGCACGTCGCCGGATGCGGCGGTGCCGGGTTATCGCGTCGGCGGCAAGAGCGGTACGGCGTATAAGCACGGCCCGCATGGCTACGATCACTCGAAGTATCGCGCCTCGTTCGTCGGCATGGCGCCGATGCCGAATCCGCGCATCGTCGTGGCCGTGTCGGTCGACGAACCGACCGCAGGCAGCCACTTCGGCGGTCAGGTCTCGGGTCCGGTGTTTTCGGGCATCGTCGGCGACACGCTGCGTTCGCTGAACGTGCCGCCGGACATGCCGGTTAAGCAGATGGTGGTGTCGGACGACTCCGCGCCCGCTGCACCGAGCGCACCGCCCACGGCGGCGTCGGTGAAGAAGCTCTCCACCAGCGCGGGCGCGAAGAAAATGACGATCTCGGCCAACGCCAGAACGCATGCCGGAGTCGAGCGATGAGCGCGTTGCGTCAGAAGCATCCCGCGCAACGGCAGATCGCCGACGCCGTCACCTGGCTGCACGCTCACGTGCAGCCAGGCGCGCATCTGCACGCCGACACGCGTTCGCTCGCGGCCGGCGACGCGTTTTTCGCCTACGCCGTTGACGGCGCCGACAACCGCCCGTTCATCGAAGGTGCGATCGAGCGTGGCGCGGCGGCGGTGCTGGTTCAACCGGAAGGTTTCGGCGGCAAAGTCGATCCGTCCACCATGCTGGCCGTGCCCGCATTGAACGAACTCGCGGGTTCGATTGCGAGCGCCTGGTACGGCAATCCCAGCGACGGCATGCTGACGATCGGCGTCACCGGCACGAACGGCAAGACGTCGTGCAGTCAGTGGATTTCGGCGGCGCTCACGGCGCTCGGCACGCGCTGCGCGATCATCGGCACGCTCGGCACCGGCCTGCCGGGTCAACTCGTCCACACGGGTTTCACCACGCCCGACGCGCCGCAACTCCAGCGCAGTCTCGCGCAATTGCGTGACGCCGGTGCGCAGGCCGTGGCAATGGAAGTGTCGTCGCACGCGCTGCATCAAGGCCGCGTGAACGGCACGGCGTTCGACATCGCCGTGTTCACGAATCTCACGCAAGACCACCTCGATTACCACGGCACGTTCGAAGCCTACGAAGCGGCGAAAGCGCTGCTGTTCGCGTGGCCCGATCTGCGCGCGGTCGTCGTCAATCGCGACGACGCGGCGGGCCGCCGTCTGCTCGCCAGCACGCAGGGTCAGGCGCGCACGATTGCCTACGGCATCGATGGCGCGTTGCAGGACGCGCCGCAAGCCGACGCTTTGCTGCTCGCCTCGAACGTTCGCGCCACCGCCACCGGCACGGCGTTTCACCTCACCACGTCGGAGTGGGGCGAAGCCGAAGTCGAGGTGCAGACGCTCGGCGCGTTCAACGTCAGCAATCTGCTCGGCGTGCTCGGCGCCTTGCTCGCCGCCGGCGTGCCGTTCTTCGTCGCGCTCGCCGAACTGTCGAAGCTGGAGTCGGTCAATGGCCGCATGCAGCGTCTCGGCGGCCGCTTGCAGAACGACGAACCGCTCGTCGTGATCGACTACGCGCACACGCCGGACGCGCTGGAAAAAACGCTCGAGGCGCTGCGCCCCATGGCGGCCGCTCGCGGCGGCGAATTGATCTGCATGTTCGGCTGCGGCGGCGACCGTGACGCCACCAAGCGTCCGCTGATGGGCGCGATTGCCGAGAAGGTCGCGGACGGCGTCGTTGTCACGAGCGACAACCCGCGCAGCGAAGATCCGCAATCCATCATCGACCAGATCGTCGCCGGCATGAAAGACGCGTCGAAGGCGCGCCGCATCGAAGATCGCGCGAGCGCCATTCTGCAGGCGATCCGCAGCGCGGCGCGCGAAGACGTCATCGTGCTGGCAGGCAAGGGGCACGAAGCAACACAGGAAATCATGGGCAAGAAACGCGCATTCTCCGATCAGGATCACGCACGCCTCGCGCTGGCCGCACGCGCGACGCACGCACGCGGAGGTGGCGAATGACGATGTTCACACTGCGTGAAGCCGCCGCGCTGATTCCCGGCGCAACGGTAAGCGGCGACGACAGCGTCGCTTTCGAGCGCGTCTCCACCGACAGCCGCAGCGCCGGTCCCGGCGATCTGTTCGTCGCGATCAAGGGCGACCGTTTCGACGCGCACGACTTCCTGCCGCAGGTTGCCGCGCGCAACGTCAGTGCCGTGCTGGTGTCGCGCGCGCCGGAAGGCTGGAACGTGCCGTCGCTGCGCGTGACGGATACGCGCGTCGGTCTCGGCGCGCTGGCGCGCGGCTGGCGTCGCCAGTTCGCGATGCCGCTCGTGGCCGTCACCGGCAGCAACGGCAAGACCACGGTCAAGGAAATGATCGCGTCGATCTTCGCCGCCGCCGTCGGCGCCGACGCGCGTCTGGCCACGGCGGGCAATTTCAACAACGACATCGGCTTGCCGCTCACGCTGTTCCGTCTGCACGCCGCGCATCGGCTCGCCGTGGTCGAACTCGGTATGAATCATCCGGGCGAGACCTCGCTGCTCGCGAAAATCGCCGAGCCGACGGTCGCCGTGGTGAACAACGCGCAGCGCGAGCATCAGGAATTCATGGCAACTGTGGAAGCGGTCGCGCTGGAACATGCGAGCGTGATTCACGCGTTGTCGCCGGACGGCGTCGCCGTGTTTCCGGCCAATGACGCGTACGCGAGCATCTGGCGCGTCGCCGCCACCGGCAACCCGATCATGGACTTCGCGCTCAACACGTCGGAGCGCAGCACCGAGGCCGCCGTCACCGGCACATTCACCGGCAACGTGCTGAGCATCGACACGCCGCAAGGCCACGTCGACCTCACGCTGCAGGTGCTGGGCGACCACAACGCGCACAACGCGCTCGCCGCCACCGCGGCGGCGCTCGCTGCCGGCGTGTCGCTCGACGCGATCAAGCGCGGTCTCGAATCGTTCGGCGCCGTGAAAGGCCGCTTGCAGGTGAAGCAGGCCGCGCTCGGCACGCTCGCCGGCGCAACCGTGATCGACGACACCTACAACGCGAATCCCGACTCCATGCGTGCCGCCATCGACGTGCTCGCGGCGCAAGCGTCGCCGCGCGTGCTGGTGATGGGCGATATGGGCGAAGTCGGCGACAACGGTCCGGCGTTCCACCGCGAAATCGGTGCGTACGCCAAAGAGCGCGGCATCGACGCGCTCTATGCGATGGGTGACGCCTCGCGCGACGCATGCACGGCCTATGGCGCCGCTGCGCATCACGTCGCCGACGTCGGCACGCTCGTCGCGCAATTGCAGCAGGCCGGTTTCGGCGCGGCTGCAACGCTTCTCGTGAAAGGCTCGCGTTTCATGCAGATGGAACGCGTGGTGGACGCCGTAACGAGTCCACAACCCAACGCTGCGGGCAATGCGCCCGCAGCACATTGAAATAGAAGGACCGAAGCATGCTACTGGCGCTGGCGCAATGGCTGCAGAATGACGCAAGCTTCTTGCGCGTGTTCAGTTATCTGACTTTCCGTGCGGTGATGGCCACCATCACCGCGCTGCTGATCGGGCTCGTCTGCGGCCCGGCGGTGATTCGCAAGCTGACCGCCATGAAGGTCGGTCAGGCTGTCCGTAAAGATGGTCCGCAGTCGCACCTCGTCAAGTCGGGTACGCCGACCATGGGCGGCGTGCTGATTCTGCTCGGCATTGCAGTGGCCACGCTGCTGTGGGCCGATCTGACCAATCGCTTCATCTGGATCGTGATTCTCGTCACGTTCGGTTTCGGCGTCATCGGCTGGGTCGACGACTACCGCAAGGTGGTCTACAAGGATCCGCGCGGCATGTCGTCGCGCGAAAAGTATTTCTGGCAATCGGTGATCGGCCTGTTCGCCGCGGTGTACCTGGCGTTCAGCGTCTCCGAAGCCAGCAACGTGCGCGTGTTCGACCTGTTCATGGCGTGGGTGCGCAGCGGCTTGTCGATGGGCTTGCCGGCACGCGCCGATCTGATGCTGCCGTTCTTCAAGTCGATCAGCTATCCGCTCGGCGTGTGGGGCTTCATCGTGCTGACGTATCTGGTGATCGTCGGCGCGAGCAACGCGGTCAATCTCACGGATGGTCTCGACGGCCTCGTCATCATGCCGGTGGTGCTGGTCGGCGCTTCGCTCGGCGTGTTCGCGTACGTGATGGGCAGCTCGGTCTATTCGAAATACCTGCTCTTTCCGCACATCGCCGGCGCGGGCGAACTGCTGATTTTCTGTTCGGCCATGGGCGGGGCAGGGCTGGCGTTTCTCTGGTTCAACACGCACCCGGCGCAGATGTTCATGGGCGACGTGGGTGCGCTTGCGCTCGGCGGCGCACTCGGCACCGTCGCGGTGATCGTGCGTCAGGAAATCGTGCTCTTCATCATGGGCGGCATTTTTGTCGCGGAGACGCTTTCCGTGATGTTGCAGGTTACGTGGTTCAAATTCACCAAGCGCCGTTTCGGCGAAGGTCGGCGTCTCTTCAAGATGGCGCCGCTGCATCACCATTTCGAACTGTCGGGATGGAAGGAAACGCAGGTGGTCGTGCGCTTCTGGATCATCACGTTGATGTTGTGTCTGTTCGGTTTGTCCACGCTCAAACTGCGTTAAGCAGCAGGTAATCAAGGAAGCAGGCGATGTTCGGCGAGAAGTTTCGGGATCGGCAAAAGCCGATGGTGCTCGTGCTGGGACTGGGTGAATCCGGTCTTGCGATGGCGCGCTGGTGCGCGCGGCACGGCTGTCGGCTGCGTGTGGCCGATACGCGCGAGGTGCCGCCGAACCTGTCCGCGCTGGAAGCGCACGGCGTCGATGCCGACTTCATCGGCGGCGCGTTTTCGGCGGCCCTGCTCGACGGTGTCGAACTCGTGGCGATCAGCCCCGGACTGTCGCCGCTCGCTGCCGACCTGCTGCCGCTCATCACCGCAGCGCGCGAGCAAGGCATTCCCGTGTGGGGCGAACTCGAATTCTTCGCGCAAGCGCTCAAGACGCTCGGCGAAAGCGGCTACGCGCCGAAGGTGATCGCGATCACCGGTACGAACGGAAAGACCACCACCACGAGCCTCGCCGGCCTGTTGTGCGAACGCGCGGGCAAGAAGGTGGCGGTGGCGGGCAACATCAGCCCGTCGGTGCTCGACAAACTCACCGAAGCCATCGACGCCACCGCGTTGCCCGACGTCTGGGTGCTCGAGCTGTCGAGCTTCCAGCTGGAAACCGCGCATACGTTCATGCCCGACGCGGCGGCCGTGCTGAACATCACGCAAGATCACCTCGACTGGCACGGCGGCCTCGACGCCTACGCTGCCGCGAAGGGCCGCATCTTCGGTACACAGACCGTGCGCGTGCTGAATCGCGACGACTCGCGCGTGATGGCGCTCGCGCCTTCCGCAGGCAGCGAAGCGGAGATCATCACGTTCGGCGTGACCGAGCCGAAGGGTGTTGGCGACTACGGCCTGCTGCGCGACAACGGCATGGTATGGCTGGTCGAAGCGCACGACCGCGACGCGAGCGACGAGCCCGCGCCGACGCGTCGTCGCAAGAATGAAGTTGCCGCGGCGCCGAGCATCGCGTTCAAGCGCCTGATGCCGGCGGACGCGCTGCGTATCCGTGGTCTGCACAACGCGGCGAACGCGCTGGCCGCCTACGCGCTGGCACGTGCCGTCGGCCTGCCGGGCGCGCCGCTGCTGCATGGTCTGCGCGAGTATCGCGGCGAGCCGCATCGGGTGGAATTGATCGCGTCGATCGAAGGCGTGGACTACGTGGACGACAGCAAGGGTACGAACGTCGGCGCAACGGTCGCCGCGCTCGACGGCCTCGCGCAGCGCGCCGTGTTGATCGTCGGCGGTGAAGGCAAGGGCCAGGACTTCGAGCCGCTCGCCGAACCCGTGGCACGCTGGTGCCGCGCCGTGATGCTGATCGGCCGCGACGCGCCGCTCATTCGCGCCGCGCTCGAAGACACCGGCATCGCCATGACGGAACACGCCACACTCGAAGACGCAACGCGCGCGGCAACCGCGCTGGCGGAGCCGGGCGACGCCGTACTGCTGTCGCCGGCCTGCGCGAGCTTCGACATGTTCAAGAACTACGCACATCGCGCGGCGGTTTTCCGCAGCACCGTGGAAGACATCGCAGCTGAACGGGGGACGATGATATGAGCTGGTCGGAACGCTTCGGTTCGCGCCTCGCCGGCTCACGCGCCGGCAATGGCGACGTGGGCAACACCAGCCGCGCCACCGGTCGCAGCGGCAGCGGTCTGGCGAGCGCCGTCAACGGCGTGCGTCCGCTGCGCTCGCGCATGCTCGACTACGACCACTCGCTGTTGTGGGTCGTCGTCGCGCTGCTGGGGCTCGGTGTCGTGATGGTGTATTCGGCGTCGATCGCGATGCCGGATTCGCCGAAGTACGCGTCTTATCGCGACTACGCCTTCCTCGTGCGTCAGCTCATTTTCGTGGTGATGGGCTCGGTGGTCGGCATCGTGTCGTTCCGCATTCCCATTTCCACATGGGACAAATACGCGCCCAAGCTCTTTCTGATTTCGCTGGTCGCGCTGGTGATCGTGCTGGTTCCGCACGTCGGCAAGGGCGTGAACGGCGCGCGTCGGTGGATCCCGCTCGGCATCACGAACATGCAGCCGTCGGAAATCATGAAGCTCGCCGTGACCATCTACGCGGCGAACTACACGGTGCGCAAGCAGGAATACATGCACAGCTTCGCCAAGGGCTTTCTGCCGATGGCGGTGGCGGTCGGTCTGGTCGGCGCGCTGCTGCTGCTCGAGCCGGACATGGGCGCATTCATGGTGATCGCCGCGATCGCGATGGGCGTGCTGTTCCTCGGCGGCGTGAACGGCAAGCTGTTCGGCGGCCTGGTGGCGACGGCGGTGGGCACGTTCAGCCTGCTGGTGTGGGCGTCGCCGTGGCGTCGCGAGCGGATCTTCGCTTACCTCGATCCGTGGGACGACCGCTACGCGCAAGGCAAGGCCTATCAATTGACGCACTCGCTGATCGCCTTCGGCCGCGGCGAGTGGTTCGGCGTGGGCCTCGGCGGCAGCGTCGAAAAGCTCAACTATCTGCCGGAAGCGCATACCGACTTCATCCTCGCGGTGATCGGCGAGGAACTCGGTTTTGTCGGCGTGCTCGTGGTGATCCTTATGTTCTACTGGATCGTGCGTCGCTCGTTCGAGATCGGCCGTCAGGCGCTGGCACTCGACCGCACGTTCGCGGGTCTGGTGGCGAAGGGCGTCGGCATCTGGTTCGGCGCGCAGACCTTCATCAACATGGGCGTGAACCTCGGTCTGCTGCCGACCAAAGGTCTGACGCTGCCGCTGGTGAGCTACGGTGGCTCGGGCATTTTGCTGAACTGCGTCGCGGTGGCTGTGCTGATGCGTGTGGATTATGAAAATCGTGTGCTGATGCGTGGGGGGAAGGTATGACCCCCATGCAGCAGCACACGATTTCGGCGCAGGCTAACTTCGTGCGCAACGCGCACGAAGTTAAGCGAAGCGGCCGAAGCCAAAACGCTTCGTTTTTCCTGTTGATGCGCGGAGGAAAAGTATGACCGCTTCGGCACAACGCACGCTGATGGTGATGGCCGGCGGCACCGGGGGACACGTGTTCCCTGGGCTCGCGGTCGCGCACCTGATGCAGGCGTGGGGCTGGAAGGTGGTCTGGCTCGGCAATCCCGCGGGCATGGAAGCAACGCTGGTGCCGAAACACGGCATCCCGATGGAGTACGTGCGTTTCGGCGGACTGCGCGGCAAGGGCATGAAGACCAAGCTGATGCTGCCGCTGAATCTGCTGCGCGCCTGCTCGCAAAGCCTCAGCGTGTTGCGTCGCGTGAAGCCGGACGTCGTGCTCGGCATGGGCGGTTACATCACTTTCCCGGCGGGAGTGATGACGGCATTGAGCGGCACGCCGCTGGTGCTGCACGAACAGAATTCGATTGCCGGTCTCGCCAACAAGGTGCTCGCGAAACTCGCGAAGCGCGTGCTCGTGGCCTTTCCGAACGCGCTGCCGCACGGCGAATGGACCGGAAACCCGATTCGTGCGGAACTTGCTCGCACAATTGCACCCAAAGCACGCTACGCGCAGCGCAGCGGTCCGCTGAATGTGCTGGTGGTCGGCGGCAGTCTCGGTGCGGCGGCCTTGAATGAAGTGGTGCCGCGTGCGGTGGCGTTGCTGGCGCCGAACGAGCGTCCGCGCATCGTGCATCAGGCAGGCGCGAAGCATATCGACGCTTTGCGCGAGAACTACGCGGCAGCCGGTTTGCAGGACGGCGCGAACGTCGAGCTCGTCGCTTTTATCGACGACATGACGAGCGCGTACGAGAAAGCCGATCTGGTGATCTGCCGTTCGGGCGCGATGACCGTGTCGGAGATTTCGGCGGTCGGCGTGGCGGCGTTGTTCGTGCCGTTCCCGTATGCAGTAGACGATCACCAGACAACCAACGCAGCGTTTCTCGCCGGCAACGGCGCGGCGCTGCTCGTGCAGCAACGCGACCTGTCGGCGGAAAAACTCGCCGACTGGTTGCGCAGCCAGACGCGAGAGACCCTCGCGGATATGGCGGAGCGTTCGCGCTCGCTCGCGAAACCCGACGCCACGGAACAGGTCGCGCAAATCTGCGCGAACGTGGCGGGTTTGATTTCGGGCGCGAGCCCAGAAGGAAAGCAATGAAACACATCGTCAAACACATTCACTTTGTCGGCATCGGCGGTGTCGGCATGAGCGGCATCGCCGAGGTGCTGGTCAACCTCGGCTATCAGGTAAGCGGCTCGGATCTGTCGAGCAACGCCATTACCGATCGTCTCGCGGCACTCGGCGCGCGGATCGCGATCGGCCACGCGGCGGAAAACATCGAAGGCGCGAACGCCGTGGTCGTTTCCACGGCCGTGCGCAGCGACAACCCCGAAGTGCTGGCGGCGCGTCATCGCCGTATTCCGATCGTGCCGCGCGCGGTGATGCTCGCCGAACTGATGCGTCTGAAGCAGGGCATCGCGATTGCCGGCACGCACGGCAAGACCACCACCACGTCGCTGGTGGCGAGCGTGCTGGCCGCCGGCGGTCTCGATCCGACTTTCGTGATCGGCGGCCGTCTGATCAGCGCGGGTGCGAATGCGCGACTCGGCACGGGTGACTTCATCGTCGCGGAAGCGGACGAGTCCGATGCGTCGTTCCTGAATCTGTTCCCGGTGATCGAAGTCATCACGAACATCGACGCCGATCACATGGACACCTACGGCCACGATTTCGCGCGGCTCAAGCAGGCGTTTATCGAGTTCACCCATCGTCTGCCGTTCTACGGCATCGCGGTGCTGTGCGTCGACGATCCGAACGTGAAAGAGATTCTGCCGTTCGTCTCGAAGCCGATCATTCGCTACGGTCTCGCGCCCGATGCGCAGGTGCGCGCGGTCAACGTCGAGGCACGCGACGGCCGCATGCATTTCACCGCCATGCGCGAAGACGCGGCGCCGCTCGACATCGTTTTGAACCTCCCGGGCGAGCACAACGTGCAGAACGCTTTGGCCGCAATTGCAATTGCGACTGAACTTGAGGTGAAAGATGCCGATATCCAGCGAGCGCTGGCAGATTTCAACGGCGTAGGCCGACGCTTCCAGCGTTACGGCGAAGTGCCCGTGATCGCGGAAGGAAAAGCGGGCGGCGCGTACACGCTGGTCGACGATTACGGTCATCACCCGGTCGAAATGGCGGCCACGGTGGCGGCGGCGCGCGGTGCGTTTCCGGGGCGGCGCCTGGTGCTGGCATTCCAGCCGCACCGTTTCACGCGCACCCGCGATTGCTTCGAAGATTTCGTGAAGGTGCTCTCGACCGTCGACGCGCTGGTGCTGACCGAAGTCTATTCGGCCGGCGAAGCGCCGATCGTCGCGGCGGACGGTCGCGCGCTGGCTCGCGCGCTGCGCGTGGCGGGCAAGGTCGAGCCGGTGTTTGTCGATACGGTGGATGAAGTGCCGGACGCGCTCTCAGCAGTGGTGCGCGACGGCGATGTGGTGATTACGATGGGCGCGGGTTCGATCGGCGGTGTGCCAGGTCGCCTCGCGCAGGAAACCAAGGTGTGAGATGAGCAGCATCGACCCGAAACAATTCGGCAAAGTGGCAGTACTGCTCGGCGGTAATTCCGCCGAGCGAGAAGTGTCGCTCAATTCAGGCCGCCTCGTTCTGCAAGGCCTGCGCGACGCTGGTGTCGACGCGCATCCGTTCGATCCGGCCGAGCGTCCGCTCGCGGCATTGAAGGAAGAAGGTTTCGTGCGCGCGTTCAACGCGCTGCATGGCGGCTACGGCGAGAACGGTCAGATTCAGGGCGCGCTCGATTTTTACGGCATCCGTTACACGGGCAGCGGCGTGCTCGGTTCGGCGCTCGGCCTCGACAAGTTCCGCACCAAGCTCGTGTGGCAGCAACTCGGCATTCCGACGCCGCCGTTCGAAGCCGTGCTGCGCGGCGACGACTACGACGCGCGCGCCAAAGACATCGTCGCGAAACTCGGCTTGCCGCTTTTCGTGAAGCCGGCGAGCGAAGGATCGAGCGTCGCGGTGATCAAGGTGAAGAGCGCCGACGCATTGCCGGCCGCGCTGATCGAAGCGGTCAAGTACGACCGCATCGTCGTGGTCGAAAAGAGCATCGAAGGTGGCGGCGAGTACACCGCGTGCATCGCAGGCGAGCTGGATCTGCCGGTGATCCGCATCGTGCCGGCCGGTGAGTTCTACGACTATCACGCGAAGTACGTCGCCAACGACACGCAGTATCTGATTCCGTGCGGTCTGCCGCAGGAAGAGGAAGCGCGTCTGAAAGTGCTGGCGCGCCGCGCGTTCGACGTACTCGGCTGCACCGATTGGGGTCGCGCGGATTTCATGCTCGACGCCGACGGCAATCCGTATTTTCTGGAAGTGAACACGGCGCCTGGCATGACCGATCACTCGTTGCCGCCGAAAGCGGCGCGCGCGGTGGGCATCAGCTATCAGGAACTGGTTGTCGGCGTGTTGGCGCTGACGCTGAAGGACTAACCGGGGCGACCCGAAAGCAACACCATGTGGAACAACGTTCGCCAGCTCAATCTCGCCGCCAACGCCTTGAACGCGTTGCTGGTGCTCGTGCTGCTGGCGGCAGGCGGTTACTGGCTGATCCAGCGGCCGAATTTCGCGCTGCGGGAAATCCAGATCGATGGCGATACCGAGCACATCAATTCGCCGACGGTGCGTGCCGGCGTAGTAGGGCGGTTGAAGGGCAACTTTTTCACGGTCGATCTCGACGTCGCGAGACAGGCGTTCGAGCAGATGCCGTGGGTGCGTCATGCGAGCGTGCGGCGAGTCTGGCCGAATGCACTCGCTGTCACGCTGGAAGAGTACAAACCGCTGGGAACGTGGGGCAGCGATCAGCTGGTGAGCGTCGACGGCGAGCTGTTCACCGCGAACCAGGGCGAACTCGAAGAAGAGCTGCCCGCGTTCGACGGCCCGGACGGTACGGCGAAAGAGGTGGTCGCGCGTTATCACGACTTCCAGAAGTGGTTTGCGCCGCTGGGCGCAACGCCTGACGAAGTGACGTTGTCGCCGCGCTATGCGTGGACGGTGAAGCTGTCGAACGGGATGCAGGTAGAACTTGGGCGCGAACGCAATCAGGACACGCTGCTCGATCGCAGCAAGCGCCTGACTGCGGCATGGAACGCGGTGACGCAACGTTGGGGAAAGGATATCGAGTATGCGGACTTGCGCTATCCGAACGGTTTCGCGATTCGTGCCGCTGGCATGCGCTTCATCAGCGAACCCGATAAGGGCAAGAAGTAAACGGACATCACACGCAATGAGCACGCTATGAGTAAAGACTATAAAGATCTGCTGGTCGCCCTCGACATCGGGACGTCGAAGGTCGTGGCCATCGTCGCCGAGTTGAAGGGCGAGGGTCACTACGAGGTGATCGGCCTCGGCCAGAGCGAATCGAAGGGGCTCAAGAAAGGCGTGGTGGTGAACATCGAAGCCACCGTGCAGTCCATTCAGCGCGCGCTCGAGGAAGCCGAGCTGATGGCCGACTGCAAGATCACGAACGTGTTCACCGGCATCGCCGGCAGCCATATCCGCAGCTTCAATTCGAGCGGCATGGTGGCGATCAAGGAAAAGGAAGTCACGCAGGCGGACGTGGCCCGCGTGATCGAGACGGCCAAGGCAATCAATATTCCGACCGATCAGCAGGTGCTGCATATCCTGACTCAGGAATTCATCATCGACGGTCAGGAAGACGTGCGCGAGCCGATCGGCATGAGCGGCATTCGCCTCGAAGTGAAGGTGCACATCGTGACCGGCGCGGTCAGCGCGGCGCAGAACATCGTCAAGTGCGTGCGCCGCTGCGGACTCGAAGTGAACGATCTGATTCTGCAACCGCTGGCGTCGTCGCTGGCGGTGCTGACGGAAGATGAAAAAGAACTCGGCGTGGTGCTGGTCGACATCGGCGGCGGCACGACGGACATCGCGATTTTCAGCGAAGGCGCGATCCGGCATACGGCGGTGATTCCGATCGCCGGCGACCAGATCACGAGCGACATCGCCATGGCGCTGCGTACGCCGACGCCGGACGCGGAAGACATCAAGGTCGACTACGGCATCGCCAAGCAGGCGTTGGCCGATCCGGACGAGATGATCGAAGTGCCGGGACTCGGCGAGCGCGGTCCGCGCACGCTGTCCCGCCAGGCGCTGGCGGCGGTGGTCGAGCCGCGTGTCGAAGAACTGTTTTCGCTCGTGCAGCAGGTGGTGCGCGAGTCGGGTTACGAAGAGCTGCTGAGCTCCGGCGTCGTGCTCACGGGCGGCGCGTCGATGATGCTCGGCATGGTCGAACTCGGCGAGGACATTTTCCTGAAGCCGGTGCGCATCGGCGTGCCGGAATACGCGGGCGGTCTTGCGGACGTCGTGCGTAACCCGCGTTATTCGACGGCCATGGGTCTGCTCGTCGAAGGGCGCTCGCAACGGATGCGCGGCCGCAAGGTCGCGGTGCAGTCGGGGTCGATGGGCCAGGTCTTCACGCGGATGAAAGACTGGTTCCTCGGCAACTTCTGAGGAAGTCGCTTTAAACGGGTTTTGCGGAAAAATTCGCGCTGGTGCCGGCGGCTGGCGCGCGACAGGGGGTTGCCCGATCTCTTGCCGAATAACGGCCGAAGTGGCTGTAATTTTTTATCTTGACGGAGGCAACATGGAATTCCAGATGCTGGAAACCGAAACGAACGGCACCATCATCAAGGTGGTCGGAGTAGGTGGCGCTGGCGGCAATGCCGTTCAGCACATGATCAACAAAGGCGTGCAAGGCGTCGACTTCATCGTGATGAACACGGACGCGCAGGCATTGTCGCGTTCGCGCGCCACGGCGGTGATCCAGCTCGGCAACACGGGTCTGGGCGCTGGCGCCAAGCCGGAAATGGGCCGTGCCGCAGCGGAAGAAGCACGTGAGCGTATCGCCGACGCACTGCGCGGCGCGCACATGGTCTTCATCACCGCGGGCATGGGCGGCGGCACGGGCACGGGCGCAGCGCCGGTGGTCGCGCAGATCGCCAAGGAAATGGGTATCTTGACTGTTGGCGTGGTCAGCAAGCCGTTTGAATTCGAAGGCGGCAAGCGCATGCGCGTTGCAGAAGCTGGTTCGCAGCAACTGGAGGATCACGTCGACTCGCTGATCGTCGTTCTGAACGACAAGCTGTTCGAGGTGATGGGCGATGACGCCGAGATGGACAAGTGCTTCCAGTGCGCAGACGACGTTCTGAACAACGCAGTTGCCGGCATCGCGGAAATCATCAACGTCGACGGTCTGGTGAACGTCGACTTCGAAGACGTGAAGACGGTGATGGGCGAGCAGGGCAAGGCGATGATGGGCACGGCGACGGTTGCCGGTGTCGATCGCGCGCGCCTGGCCGCCGAGCAGGCTGTCGCCAGCCCGCTGCTGGAAGGTGTGGATCTGTCGGGCGCACGTGGCGTGCTGGTCAACATCACGTCGAGCCGTTCGCTGCGTCTGTCGGAAACGCGCGAAGTGATGAACACGATCAAGAGCTACGCAGCAGAAGACGCAACGGTCATCTTCGGCGCGGTGTACGACGATGCAATGGGCGACGCGCTGCGCGTGACGGTCGTGGCAACGGGTCTGGGCCGTGCGGCGAAGAAGCAGCAATCGGCACCGATGACGCTGCTGCGCACGGGTACGGACAACCAGCCGATCAGCACGATGCAACACGCTGCTTACGCACCGTCGGCTTCGCACGCGAGCACGGCCGATTACGGCGCGCTGGATACGCCGGCTGTGTGGCGCACGTCGCGCGATACGGCGGCTTCGCACGTGCAGGCGCTGCAGGAAAAGGGCGTCGACACGTACGACATTCCGGCGTTCCTGCGCAAGCAGGCGGACTAAGCGCGCGAGCAGGCTTTCGTTGCCGCGCTGCGGGCAGGTTGCAGTGCAGCGCTGGCGGACGAATGCACGAGCGTGGCGGGTGAACGGCAAACAGGTCGCGTATCGTTAGATCCGCGGCAAGGACAACTGCCCTCTTCGGATTTGCGAAGCGGATTGGGCGACTGTCGCCGGCGAGAGGAGCCTGTTGTCAGGCAAACGCTGAATTCACTGCGACACGACGACGTGCAAGCGTGCTTCGCATCGATGCAAAGGACTGAGCATGATTCAGACTGGTGAAAAGCTGCCCGACGCGACGATCTTCGAGTTTGTCGAGGACGAGCGGGCGGGCTGCACGTTGGGGCCGAACAGCTTTAACGTGCGCGAGCAGACGGCGGGTAAGCGCGTGGTGATCTTCGGATTGCCGGGTGCCTTCACGCCGACCTGTTCGGCCAAGCACGTACCGGGTTACGTCGAGCACGTCGAGCAGTTCCGCGCTCGCGGTATCGACGAGATCTGGTGCGTGTCCGTCAACGACGCGTTCGTAATGGGCGCGTGGGGACGCGATCAGCACGCCTCGGGCAAGGTGCGCATGATGGCGGACGGCAGTGCGGCATTCACACGGGCGCTCGGTCTTGAGCAGGATTTGTCGGCGCGCGGCATGGGAATCCGTTCCCAGCGCTACGCGATGGTTGTCGACGACGGCGTGGTCAAGACGTTGAACGTCGAGGCTGCCGGCAAATTCGAAGTGAGCGATGCGCAGAGTATTCTTGCCACGTTGAGCTAGTCACATGCGTTCAAATGTCCGCTTGCCCGGTCGTTGTATGAGGGCAACGGCATATGCGACGCTTTTGTGACAGGCCGTTACGCGGGCCGATGACCGGAAACGCCTCCGTTCCGGACGTCGGCCCGTCACGCTTCCCCTGATCGGCGCCCTTTGGGTAATGCAGCGAAACAGATTGATACGTTCCGCGCCGAGACGCTCCTTAGGGTATTGGAGTATAATTCGTGCTATGGAATAAAAAGTCCCGATTGGGATTTTCAATCGAATAGAAGATCACCATGTTGAAGCAGCGCACTATCAAATCGATCGTCAAGACAGTCGGCATCGGCCTGCATTCCGGCCGCAAGGTCGACTTGACGCTTCGTCCGGCGGGCCCGGACACCGGCATCGTGTTTTCGCGCGTGGATTTGCCCACGCCGGTGGATATTCCCGCCCAGGCCATGTCGATCGGCGATACGCGTCTGGCTTCGGTGTTGCAGAAAGACGGCGCGCGCGTGTCGACTATCGAACACCTGATGTCCGCCTGTGCCGGTCTCGGCATCGACAATCTGTACGTGGACGTCACTGCCGAAGAAATTCCCATCATGGATGGCAGTGCGGGTTCGTTCGTGTTTCTGATTCAATCGGCTGGTATTGAAGAACAGAACGCGGCCAAGAAATTCATCAAGGTTACGAAACCGGTCGAAATCCGCGACGGCGATAAATTCGCGCGTCTCGATCCGTTTTTCGGTTTCAAGCTCAAATTCACCATCGATTTCCGTCATCCGGCCGTGGATAAAACCGGTCAGGCACTGGAAGTCGATTTCGCCAATACGTCTTACGTGCGTGAAATCGCGCGTGCCCGTACGTTCGGCTTCGCGCATGAAGTGGAAATGATGCGCGAACTCGGTCTGGCGCGCGGCGGCAGCATGGACAACGCGATCGTGCTGGACGAATACCGCATTCTGAACAACGACGGTCTGCGTTACGACGACGAATTCGTGAAGCACAAGATGCTCGACGCGATCGGCGATCTGTACGTGGTCGGTCATCCGCTGCTGGCTTCGTACACGGCGTACAAGTCGGGCCACGGACTGAACAACGCGCTGCTGCGCGAACTGCTGGCTCACGAAGACTCGTACGAAATCGTCACCTTCGAAGATACCCAGAAGGCGCCGCGCGGCTTTGCGTACGAAACGCAAACGGCGTTCGCATAAGGCATCGATGAATGGCGGCATCCTGCGAGACGGGATGCCTGAGGAACAAAAAAGCGGCCTGCGGGCCGCTTTTTTATTGCGCGAAACTTTTGACCTGGCTCAGCGATTTTTCCGATGCCGCGCGGCCATTTTGGCCAACGCTTCCTGCAACGGCGACGGCGCGAGCGACTGGCTCAGCGCGTGCAGCGCGTCGGCGCCGGTCGGCGTCATACGGGCCTGCTTGACCGGCGGCGGCTCCTTGACCGGCTGCGGCCGCACGCGAATTCTCAGCGAATTTACCGGCCACCCGCGCTGCTGAAGATCGGACAACAGCCGCGGTTCGATATGCCTCAGACGTGCCGCCAGCGCATTGTGCGCGGCGAACAGTGCCAGAACGCCGTCTTTGATGAAGCTCGGTTCGACACTCGTTGCAAGATAGTCGGGCAGGAGCGCGCGCAGATCTTTTTCGAGCGCCGCGATCTGCTCGACGCCCGCGCGCAGGGCCGTGAACGCGTCGGTGCGATTGAGCACTTCAGCGAGCGGCTGTGGGCGGCGCGCATTGAACTGCTTGGGCGGCGGCCTTGAAAAGGACGGGAAACGGCTCATTTTCTGTGGTGACGGCGCGTTCGCACCCCATGTGCGTTCACGCCGCGATTGTACCGTGCGGGATGCACGCGAGCCCGCCTCATTGCGCAGCGTCAAAGGTGGCTGTGACGGGCCCGGAACACCGTGCCGCCGTCTCACTGCCGACACAGGCGCAGCCGGGGGCGCGTGCTAAAATGCCCGATTCGGTGCGACACGCACGCTCGTGTCCGGCGGCTCCACGTTACGGAGCATCGACTAGAGGGTTATTGAGGCAACTCACCATGCCCTCCGCAGGCGGCCACCTTGTGGGCTGCACTTTAAGAAGCAGATGCGACCCTATGGGAAGCATCCTTGTAGTGAAATGGGAAACCGGAGCAATCAGCCGGGGACCTTGTTGCATGGACTTGATTACCGTCAGGTCCCGCCCAGTCAGCGGCTTCACCTCCGCCGACAGGGCGGGGTGATGTTTGCAATTCCTGAGCCTCAAGGCAAGGGTTTCGCTAAACGATACGAGCGAAAGCTCGGTGTGTCATTGTTCGACCTCGTTGCTGAAGATGAGGATAGTGAACCTGCTGTACGACCAGCAGTAGCCTAGGAGGACATGCGTCACTGGCAACGGTGAGGTGTGAAGCTCCTCTGACAATGTAGCCCCCGGATGTTTCGGGCAGGTCGTTTCCGCGAGGAATCGGTCTGGATACTCCTAGCAGCAAGGGGGTAAGGCGCTAGGCTGGCTGATAGGGTTAACGGAAGTGAACTGCTGATAAACCTCGTTAGCATTGTGTGCCAAAGCTGCTGATAGGCACTGACCAAAAGGTATGCGGTTGGATAGCCCGCTCGAATCTCGGGTTACGTCGTTGGTGATACCGCCGGGGAATAGGCAGAACCTAAGTCAGTCGTGTGACATGCCGGGAACGTGGTAAGCCTGTATGGTTGCCAGCGCAGTTGGGCTGGCAGGCGAACCGTGAGGGACGCTGATGATCGTGCAGGTATGGGAGGACGGAAAAAGCGAAGGCCGGGCTGTAATGGACCGGATAGGGGTTGAGACATTACCTCACGCGAAAGCGGGCAGACTTCCGTCTGGTCTACCGTCGCAAGACGGCTGACTACCCTCTATGAACTTGGTTAGATGCAGGTGCATGCGCCTGTATTGAGTTTTGTTGTTCCCCAGCGGGGTGTATCTACCCCGCTGGGGGAGATGCGCCTTCTGTCTGGGGACTTTTCCAGGTAGGAGAGCAGCATGAAAGTATTTGGTCGAATGACCAGATCTGCGCTTTCCCACGCGCCGGACGATTGGTACGCCGTAGATTGGCGACGAGTTGAGCGGAACGTGAGAGGGATGCAGATTCGAATTGCGAAGGCGACGCGGGAAGGCGACTGGCGCAGGGTGAAAGCCCTGCAACGGATGTTGACTCGCACGTTGTCTGCAAAGCTGTATGCGGTACGACGTGTTACGCAAAACCAGGGTGCGCGAACGGCTGGAGTCGATCGCGAGCTATGGGATTCGCCTGAGAGTCGATGGGAAGCCGTCGACAGGTTGAAGCGGCGCGGATACAAGCCTCTGCCACTACGGAGAGTCTTTATCCCCAAGGCAAATGGGAAGGAACGTCCTCTGGGCATTCCGACCATGCGGGACAGGGCGATGCAAGCTCTGTATCTCTTGGCCTTGGAGCCAGTGTCGGAATCGACGAGCGACTCGAACTCTTATGGGTTCAGGTTGAATCGTTCGACAGCCGACGCGATGTCCCAAATCCGCGTCTGTATGTCCCAAGAGGCTTCGGCCAAGTGGGTCCTAGAAGCGGATATCAAGGGATGCTTCGACCACATCAGTCATGACTGGCTGGAAACCAATGTCCCGATGGACAGAGGTGTCCTCCGGAAATGGCTGAAGGCTGGCCTGATTTATCAAGGTCAGCTACGGGCGACTGAGGCCGGTACGCCGCAGGGAGGAATCATCTCCCCGACGTTGGCTAACGTAACGCTGAACGGGCTGGAACGAGAACTGGCGGTGCATCTCGGTGCGAAGCTGGGGATCATGAAAACCCGAAGGCTGAAAGTGAATGTGGTGCGGTACGCGGACGACTTCGTGATAACCGGTGACTCGAAAGAGATACTGGAACAGGAGGTCCGACCTTGGGTGGAGGCATTCCTGGCGGTTCGAGGGTTGCAGCTATCGCAGGAAAAAACGCGGATCACTCACATTGACGATGGCTTCGATTTCCTTGGGTGGAATTTCCGGAAGTACTCGGGAAAGATGCTCATCAAACCGAGCAAAAAGAACGCGAAAGCGTTCTACAGCAAGGTGGCGGAAGCGATTAGCAGCAACAAGACGGTGAAGCAGGAGGAGATGATCCGACTGCTAAATCCAATGTTGCGCGGATGGGCGCAGTATCACCATCCGGTTACGGCCAAAAAGGCGTACACCCGCATGGAGCATCTGGTGTTCCGGAAGCTCTGGTGGTGGTCCAAGCGGCGACATCCGCGAAAGAGCAACAGTTGGGTGCGACAGAAGTACTTCCACTCAATCGACGCTCGACAGTGGGTGTTTGCGGTCCGGACGGTTCGAGACGATGGCAGTTGGGGCCTGATGGAGTTGTATCAACTCAGCGGTACAGCGATCAGGAGACACAAGAAGATCCAAGGAGAATTCAATCCCTTTGATCCGAAGTGGGAGCAATATGGCGAGCAACTGCGGCAGACGCGTCTGTGGGATTCGATGCGCTACCGGAAACAGTGGGCGACGCTGTACATGTCGCAGAGCGGGCTGTGTGCGCACTGCGGCTGTGCCTTGACGGACGAAACAGGCTGGCACGATCATCATCTGGAATATCGGATGCATGGCGGGTCAGACAAGTTGTCCAACCGGGTCTTGCTTCACCCGCACTGTCACCAGCAGGTACACGTTGGTAAACTTGTAGTAACTAAGCCGGTTCTGTCGTAGACAGAACTTTGTTTGTAGATTTGAGCCGTATGCGGGGAAACTCGCACGTACGGTTCTCGGGGGGCCCGATCTTCGTAAGAAGGTCGGGCTACCCGACAATTCACTCTTGGACTAAGCCGCCGAGGCCCTTCCGACCCCGGAGCGCACGTGCCCAGACAGCACGCCGCGAACCAGCCGAAGCCGCGACGCAGACACCGATCCGATGACCACCGGTTTTCTACAGAAGATTTTTGGCAGCCGCAACCAGCGGCTAGTCAAGCAATATCAAAAGACCGTCGCGGCGATCAATGCGCTCGAACCGCAGATCGAGCAATTGACGGACGATCAACTGCGCGCCAAAACGGGTGAATTCCGCCAGCGCGTCGCGAGCGGCGAGTCGCTCGACAAGCTTCTGCCCGAAGCCTTCGCGGTGTGCCGCGAGGCGAGCAAGCGGGTGCTGAAAATGCGCCACTTCGACGTGCAGCTGATCGGCGGCATGGTCCTGCACTACGGCAAGATCGGCGAAATGCGCACCGGCGAGGGCAAGACGCTCGTCGCTACGTTGCCGGTGTACCTCAACGCCTTGTCGGGCCGCGGCGTCCACGTCGTGACGGTGAACGATTACCTCGCCCAGCGCGACGCCGAATGGATGGCGCGCCTGTACAACTTCCTCGGTCTGTCAGTCGGTATCAATCTCTCGCAGATGGATCACGCCGCCAAGCAGGAAGCGTATGCGGCAGACATCACCTACGGCACCAACAACGAATTCGGCTTCGACTATCTGCGCGACAACATGGTCTACGAGACCGATGCGCGCGTGCAGCGAGCCCTGAACTTCGCGGTGGTCGACGAGGTCGACTCGATCCTGATCGACGAGGCGCGTACGCCGCTGATCATCTCCGGCCAGGCCGAAGATCACACCGAATTGTACGTTCGCATGAACGCGCTGCCGCCGCTGCTCGAACGCCAGATCGGCGAAGAGAAAGCGGACGGCACTGGCGTCGAAAAGCCGGGCGATTACACGCTGGACGAAAAGGGCCGTCAGGTGTTCCTGACGGAATCGGGTCACGAAAAGGCCGAGCGTCTGCTCGCCGAGTGGGGCCTGATCGGCGAGGGCGAAAGCCTGTACGCGCCGCAAAACATCACGCTGATGCACCACGTGTACGCCGCGCTGCGCGCACATACGCTGTTCTTCAAAGACCAGCACTACGTGGTGCAGAACGGCGAAGTCGTGATCGTCGACGAATTCACCGGGCGTCTGATGTCCGGTCGCCGTTGGTCCGACGGCCTGCATCAGGCGGTCGAGGCCAAAGAACACGTCAAGATCCAGAGCGAGAATCAAACGCTCGCGTCGATCACGTTCCAGAACTATTTCCGCATGTACGCAAAGCTGTCCGGCATGACCGGCACGGCCGACACGGAAGCGTACGAATTCAACGAGATCTACGGTCTCGAAACGGTCGTGATTCCGACCAACCGTCCGCCGAAGCGGATCGACAAACAGGATCAGATCTACAAGACCGCCAAGGAGCGCTACGACGCCGTGAT
The DNA here is from genome assembly GCF_050436585.1 of Paraburkholderia sp. GAS199. Lineage (NCBI taxonomy): Bacteria > Pseudomonadati > Pseudomonadota > Betaproteobacteria > Burkholderiales > Burkholderiaceae > Paraburkholderia > Paraburkholderia sp. GAS199. The sequence goes on from NZ_JBNDMM010000008.1 coordinate 32,979, forward strand.
TCGCGACATCCGCGAATGCTACGAGCGCGGTCAGCCGGTGCTGGTCGGCACCACGTCGATCGAAAATTCCGAGTTGCTGTCGCATCTGCTGAAGCAGGCCGGTCTCGCGCACGAGGTGCTCAACGCCAAGCAGCACGCGCGTGAAGCCGAGATCGTCGCCGAAGCGGGCCGTCCGAAGCGCGTCACGATCGCGACCAACATGGCCGGTCGTGGTACCGACATCGTGCTGGGCGGCAACGCGGAAAAGCAGGCGTCCTTCATCGAACAGGACGAAACGCTCTCCGACGACGAAAAACAGCGCCGTATCCAGAAGCTGCACGACGAATGGCAAGCGTTGCACGATCAGGTGAAGGCCGCCGGCGGTCTGCACATCATCGGCACCGAACGTCACGAATCGCGCCGTATCGACAATCAGTTGCGTGGCCGTGCCGGCCGTCAGGGCGATCCGGGCTCGTCGCGTTTCTATCTGTCGCTCGAAGATCCGCTGCTGCGCATTTTTGCGGGCGACCGCGTGCGCGCCATCATGGACCGCCTGAAGATGCCGGAAGGCGAGGCGATCGAAGCGGGCATCGTGTCGCGCTCGATCGAATCGGCGCAGCGCAAGGTGGAAGCGCGTAACTTCGACGTGCGTAAGCAACTGCTCGAATACGACGACGTTTCGAACGATCAGCGCAAGGTGATCTACCAGCAGCGCAACGAACTGCTCGAAGCAAACGACATCACGGAAACGATCGGCGCCATGCGCCATGGCGTGATTGCCGACATCGTTCACCAGTTCGTGCCGGCTGGCAGCATTGAAGAACAGTGGGACGTGCCTGAACTCGAAGAAGTGCTGCGCAACGAATGGCAGCTCGACCTCGCAATTCAGGAGATGATCAACGAGTCGAATTCGATCAGCGCGGACGAAATTCTCGAAGCGGTCGAAGCGGCGGCAGACGAGGCGTACGAGTCGAAGGTCGAGCAGGTGGGCCGCGAATCGTTCAGCGCGTTCGAACGCTCGATCATGCTGCAGACGCTCGACCGTAGCTGGCGCGAGCATCTCGCCGCGCTCGATCACCTGCGTCAGGGTATCCATCTGCGCGGCTACGCGCAGAAGAACCCGAAGCAGGAATACAAGCGCGAAGCGTTCGAACTGTTCGCAGCCATGCTCGACGCCGTCAAGCTGGAAGTCACGCGCGTGGTGATGAACGTGCAGATCCAGTCGCCGGAACAGCTGGAGCAGGCGGCCGAGCAACTGGAAGAGCAGGGCGGTCACCTCGAAAACGTCGAATTCCGTCACGCCGAGTTCGCCGAAGCTGCTGCGGCAGCGCCGGTTGCGGCCGAGGCGGCCACGGCCGCCATGATCGGCGACGCGATGAGCCACGGCTCGTCGCAAGCGCCGGCGGCGAACGTGAGTGTCAATGCGGACAACGTGCCGAAGGTCGGCCGCAACGACCCGTGCCCGTGCGGCAGCGGCAAGAAGTACAAGCAGTGCCACGGCAAGATCGTGTAATGCCGAAAGCGGCGCGCTCAAGGCGCGCCGCGTCGTTTTTGTTGTTGATTTCGCGGTGGTTCGGCAGCACGCCCGAGCCATCAGTTTCCGATCCCTCGATGCCGGCGCCTGCCGGCATTTTCTTCGACAGGTCGCGACCATGGCTGTCAATTTCCCCTCGATCGATCCCGCTCAACTCCATCCCGTCGCCGGCGTTTCGCTCGGCTGGGCAGAGGCGAACATCCGCAAACCGAACCGCAAGGACGTGCTGGTCATTTCCGTCGGCGAAGGCGCGACGGTAGGCGGCGTCTTCACGCAGAACCGTTTTTGCGCGGCGCCCGTCACGGTGTGTCGCGAAAACCTGGCGCGCGTGCGCGCGGGCGGCGCGCCGATCCGCGCGCTGGTGATCAACACGGGCAACGCCAACGCGGGCACCGGCGAACCGGGTCTCGTGGCGGCGCGCGAAACCTGCAACGAGCTCGCGCGTCTTGCCGACATCGCGCCGGAGCAGGTTCTGCCGTTCTCGACGGGCGTGATTCTCGAGCCGTTGCCGGTCGATCGTCTGAAGGCCGGCCTGCCGGCAGCGCTGGCCAACCGCAAGGAAGCGAACTGGTACGACGCCGCGCAGGCGATCATGACCACGGACACCTTGCCCAAGGCCACGTCACGCCAGGTCAAGATCGACGGTCATACCGTCACGCTCACGGGTATCAGCAAGGGTGCCGGCATGATCAAGCCGAACATGGCGACCATGCTCGGTTTCCTCGCGTTCGACGCCGCCGTGGCTCAACCGGTGCTCGACGCGCTGGTCAAGCACGTTGCGGACCGCTCGTTCAACTGCATCACGATCGACGGCGATACCTCGACCAACGATTCCTTCATCCTGATCGCGTCGGGCAAATCGAGCCTGCCGGCGATCACGTCCACCGATTCGCCCGCTTATGCAGCGCTGCGCGATGCGGTAACGGAAGTCGCCCAGACGCTCGCGCAGCTGATCGTGCGCGATGGCGAAGGCGCGACCAAGTTCATGGCCGTGCACGTCGAAGGCGGTTCGAGCGTTGGCGAATGCCGCCAGATCGCGTATGCAATCGGCCATTCGCCGCTCGTAAAGACCGCTTTTTATGCATCGGACCCGAACCTCGGCCGCATTCTCGCGGCCATCGGCTATGCCGGCATCGATGATCTCGACGTCGGCAAGATCGATCTGTATCTGGACGACGTGCTGGTTGCCACTGCCGGCGGCCGCAATCCGGCGTACCGTGAAGAAGACGGCCAGCGCGTCATGAAAAAGAGCGAGATCGGCATTCGCGTGGTGCTCGGCCGCGGCGATGCGCAAGCCACGATCTGGACTTGCGATCTGTCGCACGACTACGTGAGCATCAACGCCGACTATCGTTCGTAACCAGGTTCATTACGCGGCCTGCGGGCCGCTATTCACTCAGCCATGGACAAACTCGAACAGTTTTTGACCCGAGCCGAAGCCGTGCTCGTTCGTCTCGAAGCAATGCTGCCGCCGGCGGCGCCGGAGATCGACTGGTCGGCCGCGGTCGCCTTTCGCTGGCGCAAGCGCCAGGGGCGTGGCTATTTGCAGCCCGTGCCGGCCATTTCCGCGATCACCCTGGACGATCTGCAGAACATCGATCGTCAGAAAGGGCTGATCGAGCAGAACACGCGCCAGTTCGTCCACAAGCAGCCGGCCAACAACGTGCTGCTGACGGGCGCGCGCGGCACCGGCAAGTCATCGTTGATCAAGGCTTGCCTGAACGCGTACGCGAAAGACGGTCTGCGTCTGATCGAAGTCGACAAGGACGACCTGCACGACCTCGGTGACATCGTCGACCTGATCGCGCAGCGGCCGGAGCGCTTCGTCGTGTTTTGCGACGACCTGTCGTTCGAAGACGGCGAGTCGGGCTACAAGGCGCTGAAAGTCGCGCTGGACGGATCGATCGCCGCGCAATCCGATAACGTGCTGATCTACGCCACGTCCAATCGCCGCCATCTGCTCCCCGAGTACATGAGCGACAACGAAACCTACAAGCACACGTCAGACGGCGAGATTCATCCTGGCGAGTTGGTTGAAGAGAAGATTTCGCTGTCGGAACGTTTCGGGCTGTGGGTCAGCTTTTATCCGTTCAAACAGGACGACTACCTGTCGATCATCGGCCACTGGCTCCGTCATTTCGGCTGCGACGAGTCTGAAGTCGAAGCGGCGCGCGGCGACGCGCTGGTCTGGGCGCTGGAGCGCGGTTCGCGCTCGGGGCGCGTGGCGTGGCAATTTGCCCGCGACTGGTCCGGTCGGAAGACTTCGGCATGAGCGACACGTCGAAAAACCCGGCGGCCCGCCCGGTGACGGAAGTCGCCGTTGGCGTGCTGATTCAGCCGGATGGACGCTATCTGCTGGCGCAACGGCCGGCTGGCAAGCCGTACGAAGGCTACTGGGAGTTTCCTGGCGGCAAGCTGGAGGCGGGCGAATCGGTCGAAGCGGCGCTTGCGCGTGAGTTGCACGAGGAATTGGGCATCGACGTCAAAGCGAGCCATCTCTGGCACACGCTCGAACACGATTACCCGCATGCCTACGTGCGGCTGTTTTTCTGCAAGGTAACGGAGTGGTCGGGTGAGCCGCACGGCCGCGAGGGCCAGGCATTTGTCTGGCAGACACTGCCTGCCGACGTATCACCGCTGCTGCCGGCGACCATTCCCGTGCTGGAATGGCTCGCGGCCGAAGAAAACTAGAAGAGCGCCAACTCGCACAAGCCCGCGCTACGCCCGCGGCGCCGGCTTGTGATCAAACAGCAGACGCCGTGCGCCTAGTGCGGCGTGTAATCGCTACCTGGCGATTCATCCGACGGCGGTTCCTGATCTGTACCGCCAATCCTGTATTTCTCAGCGGCCCAGGCGCCGAGATCGGTCTGCTTGCAGCGTTCCGAGCAGAACGGGCGAAAGCGGTTTTCCGGAGTCCAGCGGACATCCTTTCCGCAAGTGGGGCATTTGACGACGGTAGGCATACGGTCAGGCAATCAATCGCAAACGGAACAAGTATCGAATATAGGGGCATTTTGTGCCGCTTTAAAGGCATGCCCGACATCCGGTTTCAACAGCAGCCGGCGCAAGCCGCGTTACAGGCTGCACAACGTCAGCTGGAACGGGACGTCGACGTCTACCGCACGCGGGCGCAAATCGCCGTCCTGTACCGTAAAGCGCACCCACAGCATGTACTTGTTGGCGCTCGCTTCGGGAATCACGCGCAATTCCGGTGCCACGCGTACCTGCATCAATTGATACGAACGTCCTGACAGCATTTGCTGATAGCTGCCCTGCATGGCCATGACCTTGGACGCCTGACCCGATTCCCGCGCGAGGCGCAGCACGATCGTGGCGGCATCGCGCAGCGGCAGCAAGGGCGTGACCCACTTGGCGATGTCTTGCCGGCGTTGGTCCGGGTGAATCTGCTGCCACGCGTAGTAGGAGGGCAAGTCGAACTTGCAGGTGCCGCCGGGAATGATGGCGCGGCTGCGGATACTGGCGAGCCACTCGTTGTCGGCAAGATGCTGGCCGGTCTTGCCTTGCATCTGCGAAAGGCCGGCCAAGGTTTGTTCGATCTCGCCAAGCACGGCTTCCAGTGCATTCTGTTCGATGCCGGGATTGCCGCGGAACGGCGCGAGCGTTTGACGCTGCCGTTCGAGCTCCTTCATCAGATCGGACTTAAGATCCGCGCGACCCGCAACCTCGGAGATTTCGAACAACGTTGTCAGTGCGACGTGATGTTCCCGGGCGTCTTCCTGAGTCAGAAAGAACGTGAAACGCTCGAACAGATCTTCGAGGCGCAATAGCGTCCGGATTCGCTCGTTGAAGGGATACTCGTAAAGGATCAAGCGGGCTCGCCTCGGGCGTGGTCGGTGAACGGAATGCAGAACATTCTAATGCTGCGAGACTACCCTAGCAATCACGCACTTTTCTGGCGTGCTTTTGCCGCTTTTTTTGCGTGTTTCCCGCAATTTGCGGCGTCGTCCGTCCTTCGATCGATGCGTGATCGCAAAGTTCGGCACGCGTGGCAGGTTCGACTTGCGAACGCTGCGCGGCGCCCGGCCCGACCCGTTTTCGACGCGTCCGGCGTCAGGCTTTCGCCATCGTCAGATAAGTCTGGTGGAGCGCGTCGACCCGCGCGGTAAGTGCGTCGAGCGGCGTGTCGTCGTTGTCGACGACGTCGTCTGCGGCGGCAAGTCGCGCTTCACGCGTAGCCTGTCTTGCGATGATGGCCTGCACCTGTTCGCGGCTGAACGCGTTGCGGCGCATCACACGCGAGATTTGCGTCTCGACGCTGCAATCGACAGTGAGCACGCGATTCACGCGGTTTCGCCATGTACCCGACTCCACCAGCAGCGGCACGACGACGATGACGTAAGGCCCTTGCGCTTCGCGCTGTTCGCGCTCGGTCTCGGCGCGAATCAACGGATGCGTGATGCTCTCGAGCCGCTTGCGCGCGGTTTCGTCGCTGAACACGAGTTCGCGCATGCGGGCGCGATCGAGCGAGCCGTCGGCCGCGACGAACTCGTTGCCGAACTCCGTGGCGATCGGCGACATCGCCACGCCGTGCGGGGCCGTGATGCGATGCGCGATCAGGTCGGTGTCGACGAGCGGCACGCCCTGCAAGGCGAACAGATCGGCGACGGTGGACTTGCCGCTGCCGATGCCGCCGGTCAATCCCACGACGAACATGCTTCAGCCTCCCAAAGCCATATAAAGCGGTGTACCGAGAAATAGCGTAACAGCACCGCCCGCAGCGAGAAAGGGCCCGAATGGCAACGGCTCTTCGAAGCGCATGCGGCCGCGCCACGTTGCGGCAAGACCGACCACGGCGCCGGTTACCGCGGCGATCAATACGATCTGCGGCAAGGCGGCCCAACCGAGCCACGCGCCCAATGCCGCGAGCAGTTTGAAGTCGCCATAGCCCATGCCGTCGACGCCACGTATCAGCTTGAACAGCCAGTGCACGACCCACAGGACCAGATAGCCGAAGATAGCGCCGAGCACCGCATCGTGAAGGCTCGTGAAGAGGCCGTCGAAGTTCACGATGAGCCCTGCCCACAATAGCGGCAGCGTCATGGAGTCGGGAAGCAGATGAGTGTCGATGTCGATCGCGCTCATGGCGAGGAGCGCGGCGCATAAGCCGAAGGCTGCGAGCGCGGTACCGGTCGATCCGTATAGCGCAAGCGAGGCGGCCGCGAGCGCGGCGCAGGCCAGTTCCACGAGTGGGTAACGCGCGCTGATGTGTGCCTTGCACGCCGAACAGCGCCCGCGAAGCAACACGTAGCTAAGCAGCGGCAGGTTTTCCCACGCGCTCAGCACGTGACCGCAATGCGGACATGCACTGCGCGGCACCCATAAGTTATAGCGTGCCGGCAGACCGTCGTCCTCGAGCGGTTCGTCGATGGCGTCACTCACTTCTTCGCGCCATGCCCGCTCGAGCATGATCGGCACGCGATGCACGACCACGTTCAGGAAGCTGCCGACCACCAGACCGAGCACGATGACGAAGGCGAATTGCGCGCCGGCAGGCAGACTGCCGAACGCGACGCCGATGCCGGCCGCGAAGTGATTGGGCAGCATGCCCGAAAGCACGCTTGAAGAGGTTTCTGGCACGAGTGGAAAAGTAGCCTGCATGGCGAAAGAGTTGGATTCGGCTGCGATGCTACACCACGTTGCCGAGTTGAATAATGGGGAGATACATGGCGATGACGAGACCGCCCACGAGCGCACCCAGCACGATAATGACGAGCGGCTCGCACAGACTCGACAACACGCCGATCTTTTCGTCGACCTGACGGTCGGCCAGCGACGCGATGTCGATCAGCATGGTGTCGAGCGCGCCGGATTCTTCTGCCACCGCGACCGGCTGCACGACCTCGGGCGGAAAGCAGTGCGCCGCCTGCATGGCCGCCGCGAGCCGTTCGCCTCGCCGCAAACGCGCGGCGATTTCCACGGTAGCGCGATCGAAGAAGGCGTTGCCGGTGGCGTGGGTCAGCGACTCGAAGGCATCGGCGAGCGGCGTGCCGGCCGACAGCAACGTGCCCAGCGCCCGGCTCCAGCGTGCCGCGCAGAGCGTGCGCAGCATCGGACCGGCGACCGGGATTGTCAGCGATAGCCGCGCGAATCGAACACGTGCTAGTTCGGAACGTCGCAATAGAAACGTCATAGCCGAAGTTGCCGCGAAGACGGCGACGACAACCGGCACGCTCCAACGTGCCGCACCGGCCGACAGCGCCAACACGAACTGCGTGGGAGCCGGCAGCCTGGCGCCGAATCCGTCGAAGATCTGTTTGAACGTCGGCACGACCCATATCAGTAGCGCCGCAGTGATTGCAATCGCGAGCAACAGAATCGCGACCGGGTAGGTCAACGCGCCGCGCACTTTGGCGCGCTGCGCCGCGGTCCGCTCGCGATCGTCGGCAATGCGAGCCAGCACGGTTGCTAGCGCGCCTGCCGCTTCGCCTACTTCGACGAGCTGACAGAACAGCGCGTTGAACTGTGCCGGATGGCGTTGCAGCGCCGCCGAAAAGCGCAGGCCGCTCGTAATGTCGCGCGCAAGCGCACCGACTATGCGCGGCATGCCCGGTTGTCGGGAATTCTGGTTTTGCGCCAGCAACTCCAGCGCCGGCGCAAGCGGCAATCCTGCGCGCAGCAGGCTCGCGAGTTGACGCGTGAAAAGCGTGACGTCGGCGGCGCGCGCTTTCGGACGCGGCGCAACGCCATGCGCGCTCAGTTCGACGATGAACAGCTTGTCGCGCTGAAGCATGGTCCGCGCGACGCTCGCGTCGGGCGCGATGAGCGAGCCGGATTTGCGCGTACCGTTGGTGTCGACGCCTTGCCATTTGAAGCGCATGTCGTTCGCGGCAGCGCGGTGAGGTGTCGCGGCGATCATGCAACCTCCGTGGCGGCTAGCGCTTCGGCGAGGCTCGTCGTGCCGTCGCGCACGCGGGCGAGCGCCGCGTCGCGCAAAGTGGCGACCTGTTCCTGCTGAGCGAGCCGTGCGAGCGCATGCGTACCGGCACTCGCGACGATCAGCTCGCGCATCGCGTCGGATACCGGCATGACCTGATGGACGCCGACACGTCCGCGATATCCGATGCCGTGGCAACTCGCGCAGCCGGTCGCAATGTAGGGGTGCCAACCATCGAGTTGGTCTTCCGCGAAGCCTGCCGCGCGCAGTGCCGTTTCTGTCTGCGGCGCGGGCATGCGGCACGCCGGACACAAACGCCGCACGAGTCGCTGCGCGGTGACCATCCGCAGCGCAGCGGCCAGATTGTATGGTTCGACGCCGATATCGATCAGGCGCGCGATGGCCGCCGGAGCGTCGTTGGTATGCAGCGTGGAGAGCACCAGATGACCGGTCTGCGCGGCCTTCACGGCGACGTCGGCAGTTTCGTCGTCACGGATTTCGCCGACCATGATCACGTCCGGATCCTGGCGCAGAAATGCGCGCAGGGCCACGGCGAATGTCAGGCCGGCCTTTTCTCGCACGCTGACCTGGTTGATGCCCGCGAGCTGGATTTCCGCCGGGTCTTCGACCGAGCACAGATTGCGCGTCTCGCTATTGAGCAACTGCAGGAAGCAATAGAGCGACAGCGTTTTGCCGCTGCCGGTGGGGCCGGTGACGAGCATCAATCCATGCGGAGCGCGAATCGCCGCATCGACCAGATCGCGTTGACGTGCGGCGAGCCCGAGCGAGTCGAGCGAAAGATCGGTCGGCAGCGCATCGAGCCGCCGCAAAACCAGCTTCTCACCGAACAGCGTCGGCAGGGAGTTCACGCGGTAATCTTCCACGCGACCGGGCGAGGTCGCGATTCGTAGGCGACCATCCTGCGGCACGCGCCGCTCCGCGATGTCCATGCGCGCCAGCACCTTGACCCGCGTGATAAACGCGTCACGCAGATGGGCAGGCGGCGCGGCAAGTTCGTGCAGCACGCCGTCGATACGCAGCCGCACCCGCCAGCCGGATTCGGCCGGCTCGATGTGCAGGTCCGACGCATTGCGGCGTGTCGCTTCCTGCAAGGTGTCGGTGAGCAGGCGGACGGCGGGCGCGTTGTCCGGATCGGCCAGATTCGAATTGGCGTTGGAGTCGGTTGCGAAGGCATTGGCTTTCGCTTTGATCGCACGCTCGCTATCGGGCTTGACTGGCCGTAACGCGGCGGACGTGGGCGGCGTTGTCGACGGTTGGAAGGGCGCTTGCATGAATGACCGGTGATGAGCCGCCTGTAGGACACGAGGGCTTCATCATCCGGCAACGCCATGGCCGCCGCCATTAGGCCGATCGGCTAATGGCGCGTGGCAGGTCGATGTGTCATCGTTATGCGTGAATGGCTCAGCCGCGTGCGGCTTTGGACGCCTTAAGGCCTGCGCGAAGCGGCGGCCTGAACAGTTTGACCGTGCGAATGGCCTGGTCGTCGCTGCGCATCACTTCGAGTTTGACCGCGCCGATCTGCACGCACACGTCGCCGTCCGGAATGTCTTCGAGAATTTCGAGGATCAGGCCGTTGAGCGTCTTCGGGCCGTCGGTCGGTAGCGTGAGTTGCAGCCATCGGTTCAATTCGCGCAGCGGCATGCTGCCCGCCACGATGCATTCGCCGTTCTCGTTCCAGCCACCGCGCGAATTGGCGCCGCGCGGAATCGACGTCGTGAACTCGCCGATCAGTTCTTCGATGATGTCTTCCGGCGTCACGAGTCCCTGCAGTTCGCCGTATTCGTTGACGACCAGTGCCGTGCGGTGCCGGCTTTCCTGGAAGTATTGGAGTTGCTGGAATACGGGCGTGCCGGTCGGCACGAAGTAGGGCTCGGCGAGCAGCTCGCGCAATGTCTCGCGTTCCAGCTCCTGATTGTGCAGGGCGGCCAGCGTTTTACGAACGTGCAGCACGCCGAGCACGCGGTCGATGTCACCCTGATAGACGATCAGCTTGTTGTGGTAACAGGTTTCGAGTTGATGCAGGATCTGTTCGAAGGGCGCATCGAAATCGAGTGATTCGATACGGCGTCGCGGGATCATGACGTCTTCGACGGAGATGTTTTCGAGGTCGAAGAGATTGAGCAGAATGCTGCGGTGCTTGGTCGGCATGAAGCTGCCCGATTCGAGCACGATGGTGCGCAATTCTTCGGTGGACAGCCTCTGGTTGTGCGCGCCTTTGGTGTTGATGTGCAGCAGGCGCAGGATCCCGTTCGCGAGCAGATTGACGAACCACACGAGCGGCTTCGCGATGCGCATCATCGGCGCAATCAGAAGGCTGGCCGGCAGCGCGATTTTCTCCGGAAACGTGGCGCCGACGATTTTCGGCGTGATTTCCGCAAACACGATAATCAGAAACGCGACGATGCCGGTTGCGATCGACAGCACCAGGTTGTTCCGCCCAAAGGTATGCAGGGCGATCGACGTGGTGAGGACCGGAATGATCGTATTAAAAAGGTTGTTGCCGATGAGCACAACGCTCAGCAACTGGTCCGTGTGCGCCAGCAATCCTTGCGTGGTTTTGGCGCCCAGCGCGTTCTGGTTGGCGAGATGTTTCAGACGATGGCGATTGAGCGCCATCATTGCCGTTTCGGAAATCGAAAAGAAACTTGAGCAGACGAGTAGCAGAACGACGGCGCCGATCTGCGCCCATAAGGGAAGTTGTTCCACGCGCGGTGAGAGGTAGGAGACGGGATGGAGAGAATATAGCAGAGGGGCCGCTAAGGCCGACCGGCGCATGTCCCTGGCGGAATCGGCCTGCTCGCGACGGACTTGGACACACTGCTTGAATGGAGTGCAAAAACAAAAAAACCGCCAAGCGAACTGGGCGGTTTTTCGAACCTTGAACTAACAAGGAAAATCTGGTCGGGGTGAGAGGATTCGAACCTCCGGCCTCTACGTCCCGAACGTAGCGCTCTACCAGGCTAAGCTACACCCCGATTTGGTACTGCTGGACTCTTACGGTGTTTCAGTCTCGTTTAAGACTGTCTTGCCGTTGAGTAAGAACATAATTCTAGCAGGCTATCTTTGAAAATGGAATCGGGAAATGAAGAAATTGCTGCAGCTGCGGCCTGAGCTTCCTGCTTTGCACATTCCAACGTGTGATCCAGTGCGCCAGAGCGTGTGATCGCTTCGAAAATCGTGTCGAATCGATCCGTGCCGCCCTGTTCAATAGCTTCGCGAGCCAATGCCGATTGCTCCGGCGTTCCGCGTTCGATCAGATAGATCAACGGAAGCGTGGGTTTGCCTTCGCGCAGGTCGTCGCCGGCATTTTTGCCCATCGATTCCGCGGTGCCGGTGTAGTCGAGCCAGTCGTCCATGATCTGGAATGCGGTGCCGATGCGCCGGCCGAACTCCGCCGCAGCTGCTTCGATTTTCGCGTCGGCGCCGGCTAGCACCGCGCCAAGCTGAGCCGCCGCTTCGAACAGCTTGGCCGTTTTGTAGCGGATCACCTGCATGTAGCGCGCTTCGTCGACGTCGGCGTCGTGCATGTTCAGCAATTGCAGCACTTCGCCTTCGGAGATGATGTTGGTCGCCTCCGAAAGAATTTCCATCACGCGCATTTTGCCCACGCCCACCATCATCTGGAACGAGCGGGAATACAGGAAATCGCCGACCAGAACGCTCGCGGCGTTGCCGAATAGCGCATTAGCCGTTTGCCGGCCGCGCCGCAGATCCGATTCGTCGACCACGTCGTCGTGCAGCAGCGTGGCCGTATGAATGAATTCGACCACCGCGGCCAGTTCGTGCCGATGCCCGGTGGTTTCGCCCAGCGCGCCCGCCACCAGCAGCAATAGCGCAGGCCGCAGCCGCTTGCCGCCGGCGCTGATGATGTACTCGGAAATCTGATTGATCAGCATCACGTCGGACGCCAGGCGGTGCCGGATGACGCGATTCACCTGCTGCATGTCTTCGGCGATCGGAGCAAGCAGGCTGGCGGCGTTGGAGGAGGGGGTGGCAGTCGACGACATGATGGCTGAATTGGGTAGTGCCGCGAATTATAAGGCGAATCGCGACAGTTCCGGGTCGCAGGCTGCCGCGCGGCCAAAATTGGGGCCGCCTCGGGATCATGGGCGCGCGTTGCGCGGGCAGGCGCCGGGCAGTTCGGCAACGACTCTCAATGAGTTTTGACCGCGCAGCTAACTCTATGTATAATCACGGGTTTCCGCGCGCGGTGCGTGGGAAAAATGAACACAGAGTGAGGTTCTCAATGTACGCGGTCATAAAAACCGGTGGCAAGCAGTATAAAGTTGCCGTCGGCGAAAAACTTAAAGTAGAACAGATACCGGCAGACATTGACGCTGAAATCACGCTCGACCAGGTTCTCGCAGTGGGCGAAGGCGAATCGATTAAGTTCGGTACGCCGCTGGTCAGTGGGGCTTCCGTCAAGGCTACCGTCGTGTCGCAAGGTCGTCACGCAAAAGTGACTATCTTCAAGATGCGTCGCCGGAAGCACTACCAGAAGCATGGCGGCCACCGCCAGAACTATACCGAACTGCGCATCGACGCGATCAACGCGTAAGCGCAACGGTTAAGGAGCAAATCAAATGGCACACAAAAAGGCAGGCGGATCGTCCCGGAACGGCCGCGACTCTGAATCGAAGCGTCTCGGCGTCAAGGTTTACGGCGGTCAAGCCATCAACGCTGGCGGCATCATCGTTCGCCAACGCGGCACGCGTATGCACCCGGGCGAAAACGTCGGTATCGGCAAGGATCATACCTTGTTCGCGCTGACGGACGGCCACGTCAATTTTTCGACGAAGGGCGCAGCGAAGAAGCACATGGTCAACGTCGTCCCGGCAGCAGTCTGAGTTTAGTCAGACACGGGCTTCAGGACCGGAAGAAGGCCCCGCGAAGTTAGCGGGGCTTTTTTTATTGCGGCGTCTTTCGTCGGAAGTCTGGCGGATCAAGGGTCGAGGGCGAATGCTAGCTGATCGGCTGATTGATCACCTCACGGCGGGCGCGGCAAAATAGCAGTATCCGATAGCATCAAAATCTAGCAGCACCATCTGGCAGTACACCACGGGACGGAGTTACGCATGAAGTTCATTGACGAAGCGAGGATTGAAGTCATCGCCGGCGACGGAGGGGATGGCAGCGCGTCGATGCGCCGCGAGAAGTTCGTTCCGTTCGGCGGCCCGGATGGCGGCGACGGCGGCCGGGGCGGCAGCGTGATTGCGGTTGCAGACCGCAATATCAATACGCTGATCGACTACCGCTACGCGAAAAAACACCTGGCGCGCAACGGCGAAAACGGCCGCGGCGCCGACTGCTACGGCAAAGGCGGCGACGATATTACGCTGCGCATGCCGGTCGGCACGACCATCACCGACATGGAAACCGGCGAGTTGATCGCCGATCTGACCGAGCACAACCAGAGCGTGCAAATCGCGCAGGGCGGTGCGGGCGGTCTCGGCAACCTGCACTTCAAATCGAGTACCAACCGCGCGCCGCGTCAGAAAACCGACGGTAAGCCGGGCGAGCGCCGCATGGTGCGCCTGGAACTGAAAGTGTTGGCCGACGTCGGTCTGCTCGGCATGCCGAATGCCGGCAAGTCCACGTTTATCGCGTCGGTGTCGAACGCGAAACCGAAAATCGCGGACTACCCGTTCACCACGCTCGCGCCAAACCTTGGCGTTGTGCGCGTTGGCCCGAGCCGCAGCTTTGTGATCGCCGACATTCCGGGGCTGATCGAGGGCGCGGCCGAAGGTGCCGGTCTCGGCCATCAGTTCCTGCGTCACTTGCAGCGCACCGGTTTGCTGCTGCATATCGTCGACCTCGCGCCGTTCGATGAATTGGTCGATCCGGTCGCCGAGGCCAAGGCCATCGTCAACGAACTGCGCAAGTACGACGAACTGCTCTACGACAAGCCGCGCTGGCTCGTTTTGAACAAGCTCGACATGGTGCCCGAAGACGAGCGTGAGGCGCGCGTGTCGTCGTTCCTCGAGGGCTTCGGTTGGACGGGGCCGGTGTTCGAGATTTCGGCGCTGACTGGCCAGGGTTGCGAAAATCTTTGCTATGCCGTGTTCGATCACATCGCGGCGCACTCGGATGCGCAGCGCGCGGCCGAAGCAGAAGACCTCGCTGCCGACGTCCGTTTCCGCGACAAGCCGGAAGCGGCTGCTCCCGCGTCGGATAGCGCCGAACCGCAGGAATAACGAGAAGCCTGAGCGTCGCCGGCTCGAGAGGGCGGGCGGCAAGCACTACGCGTCATCTTGGAGACCGCGCACAATGCGTTCAGTCATCGCAGATTCACGGCGATTGGTAGTGAAAGTCGGTTCGAGCCTTGTCACCAATGACGGACGCGGCCTCGATCATGCCGCGATCGGCCGCTGGGCCGCGCAAATTGCTGCGCTCCGCGCGCAAGGCAAGGAAGTCGTGCTGGTCAGTTCCGGCGCGATCGCCGAGGGAATGCAGCGCCTCGGCTGGAGCAAACGGCCGCGTGAAATCGATGAATTGCAGGCAGCCGCGGCGGTTGGGCAGATGGGCCTCGCGCAGGTCTACGAAAGCCGCTTTGCCGAACATTCGATCCAGACAGCGCAAATTCTTCTGACTCACGCCGACCTGGCCGATCGCGAGCGCTATCTGAACGCGCGTTCCACGTTGCTCACACTTCTGCGTCTGGGCGTCGTGCCGATCATCAACGAGAACGACACCGTCATCACTGACGAAATCAAGTTCGGCGACAACGACACCCTGGGTGCGCTGGTCGCGAATCTGATCGAAGGCGATGCGCTCGTGATTCTCACGGACCAGCAAGGTCTGTTCACCGCCGATCCGCGTAAAGACCCTGGCGCTACGCTCGTGCAGCAGGCAGACGCCGGCGCTCCGGAGCTGGAAGCCATGGCGGGCGGCGCGGGATCGAGCCTGGGCCGCGGCGGCATGCTGACCAAGATTCTCGCCGCCAAGCGCGCGGCGCATAGCGGTGCGAATACGGTGATCGCAAGTGGGCGCGAAGCCGACGTGCTGTCGCGGCTAGCGTCGGGCGAGGCCATCGGCACGCAATTGATCGCGCGCACGGCGCGCATGGCGGCGCGCAAGCAATGGATGGCGGATCATCTGCAAGTGCGCGGCCACGTCGTGATCGATGACGGCGCGGTCGAAAAGCTGACTGCGGGCGGCAAAAGCTTGCTGCCGATCGGTATCGTCGGCGTTCAGGGCGCGTTTGCGCGCGGTGAGGTCATTGCCTGCTTGAGCGCGGCCGGACTCGAAGTGGCGCGGGGCCTGACGAACTACAGCAGCGCTGAAACCAAGCTGATCCAGCGGCGCCCGAGTGGTGAAATCGAATCGGTGCTGGGCTACATGCTCGAGCCGGAACTGATCCATCGGGACAACCTCGTTCTGGTCTAGCCGGTACGCGCGCGATCCCAGAAGCGCGAATCAAAAAAAGCCGTTCCATTTAACCGGAACGGCTTTTTTGCATCTGGACTGCGCATCTGGACAGAGCCAGCGCTAGTTCAATGAATCAGCGAACTCTGCGTGCGCTTGAAGCGGATATTCTCGACGATCTGCTTCGCGTTGCCCGTCGGCATCTTGTTCGCGCACATGTAGTCCTGATACAGCGACGCCTGATAAGCATTCAGCGCACCGTTCTCGATACGCGAGAAGCCGTTTTCGACGGTTCGATCCCAGCCGTCGTGGTCGGCGTTCAAGCCGGCATACAGACGCCATTCGTAGGTGTCGCAACGAATGCCTTCGTAGTTCACATTGCGCGCGCCGCTCGAACTCGTGACGACCACGGTGTAACGCACGACGCCGTCGGTGCCGACGCTGACCGAGTTTTTATCGATCGAGAATTGCAAGGGAGTGTTGCCCGAGACCTCGAACGGCAGCAGATTCGAGTCTTGCGGCAGCGGCGGCAAGGTGTCCACCTTGTTTTCCACCCAGTTGCCCTGCCGGTCCAGCAGGTAGGTGAACGCGCTATCGTCTTTGTTGGTTGGTTTGCCGGCGCTCGAACATCCAGCCAGCAGGGCGCCGGTGGCGACGCACGCCACGACGAGAGCAAGTGCTTTCAATATGAAGTCCTCGAAACACTGGCGCGACTCGACGAGCCGCGCCAGTAGAGGCGGCATGAACCGCCGCACAGAGTTGTTAATCGCGCACGCCTGGGCGGAACAGCGAGCCGGCGGTTTCGCGATCCGGTTCGTCTTCACGTTCGGATCCGGCGCCAACCTCGGCGCCCGATTCCGAACCTCCACCGCAATCGGACGCGATCGTAGTGTGAACCGATGTCTCGATGGAGACGGTAGTGACTGTCGTTACCGTCATCATCGTGGAATCCGGTGGGCTTTCCATCGACGACGCTATCCGGGGATAGCGCGGCCCATGATGCCCGCCAGGTTTTTCCGCACGCGGCGCAGCCCGGCGCATGAAGCGGGATAGCTCCGTCAGCGCCAACTGATATACATCCCGCTTGAACTCGATCACACAGTCGAGCGGCACCCAGTACTCGTTCCAACGCCACGCATCGAACTCCGGGTGGTCGGTGGCGCGCAAGCAGATGTCGCAATCGCGTCCAACCATTCGTAGCAAGAACCAGATTTGCTTCTGGCCGCGGTAATGACCACGTACTTCGCGCTTGATGAACTTGTCAGGCACCTCGTAACGCAACCAGTCGCGTGTGCGACCGATCACCTTGACGTGCTCAGGAAGCAGCCCGGTTTCTTCGTGTAACTCCCGATACATCGCTTGCACGGGGGTCTCTCCGTACTTGATGCCCCCTTGCGGAAACTGCCAGGAATGTTCACGGAGCCGTTTGCCCCAAAACACCTCGTTGTGCGCGTTCAAGAGGATGATGCCGACGTTCGGGCGAAAGCCTTCACGATCCAGCATACAACCACCTTCGAATCCTTTAAAATTGCTTTGATTATAAACAGATAACGGACCCGACGCACCGATTCGCACCAGAATGGAACGATTCACCGCAAGAACGCTGCGTTTGCGGTAGCCTGTCAGGCTTTCCGGCCTCATCCCTTGCTGCAAGGGCTTGCGCGGCGGTTTCAGCAGCGCGGGCGGCGCCCTGGCTTGCCATGATTCGCCGGATTTGCAAGCCGGCGCCGGGTCGTGTTCCATGTGCCGCGCCGGCCGCTTTGCCGGGTCCGTGTCGATTCCCTACCGTTTTCACCTTTCGGGCGGCCCCACCGGAGCCGCCGCTTTTGGATAATCTGAATGAAAGCTTCCCGTTTCTTTATCGGCACCCTGAAAGAAGCTCCGGCCGACGCCGAGATCGTCAGCCACAAGCTCATGGTGCGCGCCGGCATGATCCGTCGCGTCGCTGGCGGTATCTATAACTACCTGCCGGTCGGCCTGCGTTCGATCCGCAAGGTGGAAGCGATCGTGCGCGAAGAAATGAACCGGGCAGGCGCGATCGAGCTGCTGATGCCGGCCGTGCAGCCGGCCGAACTGTGGCAGGAATCGGGCCGCTGGGAAAAGTACGGCCCCGAGCTGCTGCGCTTCAAGGATCGCAGGCAGTCCGATTTCGTGATCGGACCGACCCACGAAGAAGTGGTGACGGACATCGCGCGCAATCAGATCAAGAGCTATCGCCAGTTGCCGGTGAACTTCTATCAGGTGCAAACCAAGTTCCGCGACGAAATCCGTCCGCGTTTCGGTGTCATGCGTGGCCGTGAATTCATCATGAAAGACGCGTACTCGTTCGATAAAGACATCGAAGGTCTGCGTGAGTCGTATCGCAAGATGTACGACGCGTACGTGCGCATCTTCACGCGCCTCGGTCTGGATTTCCGCGCGGTCGCGGCCGACAACGGCTCGATCGGCGGCAGCGGTTCGCACGAGTTCCACGTCATCGCGGACACCGGCGAAGATGCCATCGCCTATTGCCCGACCTCGGACTTCGCGGCGAACGTCGAGGCGGCCGAAGCATTGCCGCTGCATGCCGAGCGCGCGGCTGCCGCGGAAGACATGAAAAAGACGGCGACGCCCGGCAAGGCCAAGTGCGAAGCCGTCGCCGAGTTGCTCGACATTCCGCTCGAACGCACCATCAAGTCGATCATCCTCGCCACGGAAAACGAAGGCGCCGCGCCGACCATCTGGTTGCTGATGCTGCGCGGCGATCACGATCTGAACGAGATCAAGGCAAGCAAGCTGCCGGGTCTCGCCGAATTCCGCATGGCAACCGAAGCCGAAATCATCGAGACCTTCGGCACGCCGCCGGGCTATCTCGGTCCGATCAACACGAAGAAGCCGGTCAAGGTCGTCGCGGACCGCACGGTCGCGAACATGAGCGACTTCGTGGTGGGCGCGAACGAGGTCGATTACCACATCACCGGCGTGAACTGGGGCCGCGATCTGCCGGAACCGGTGGTGGCCGACATCCGTAACGTGAAGAAGGGCGACCCGTCGCCGGACGGCAAGGGCGTGCTCGACATCTGCCGCGGCATCGAAGTCGGTCACGTGTTCCAGCTCGGCACGAAGTATTCGGAAGCGATGAACGCCACGTGTCTGGACGAAACCGGCAAGCCGCGTCCGATGGAAATGGGCTGCTACGGTATCGGCGTCACGCGTATTCTTGGCGCGGCGATCGAACAGAATTTCGACGACAAGGGCATCATCTGGCCGGAATCGATTGCGCCGTTCGAGATCGTGCTGTGCCCGATGGGCTACGACCGCAGCGACGCCGTGCGCGAGCAGGCCGACAAGCTGTACGCGGAACTGGTCGCGGCCGGCATCGACGTGATTCTGGACGACCGCGGCGAACGCCCCGGCGTGATGTTTGCCGACTGGGAGCTGATCGGCGTACCGCATCGTCTCGTGATCGGCGACCGCGGCCTGAAAGACGGCAAGCTGGAGTATCAAGGCCGCCGTGACGCTGAAGCCACGCTGCTGCCGGTCGACGAGGCCGCGCAGACGGTGATCGGCAAGGTTCGCGCAGCGTTGGCGAACTAAGCGGAGCGGACGGTGGAGTACACCTTCCTGTCCGCGACCGTCCTGCTGATCCTCATCACCGATCCGCTCGGCAACATTCCGCTCTTCATCAGCTGTCTGCGCGGTGTGGCGCCGAAGCGTCGCACGATCGTCATTCTCCGTGAGGTGGCGATCGCTTTTGCGATTCTGCTGGTGTTCATGGTGGTCGGCGACCGCTTCCTGCGCATGATGAGTCTGACCGACCAGTCGCTGCGCATCGGCGGCGGCATCGTGCTGTTTCTGATCGCGCTGCGCATGGTCTTTCCGCACCCGGACGGCCCGTTCGGCGGCGACACGCGCGGTGGCGAACCGTTGATCGTGCCGCTCGCGATTCCTGCTTTGGCGGGGCCGTCGGCGCTGGCTACGGTCATGCTGCTGACCTCGCAGGCGCCCGGAAAGACGCTCGAATGGATCGGCGCGCTGACCGTCACCATGATCGTCTGCGCGGTGGTTCTGATGCTGGCGGAGCGCATTCAGGCGTGGCTCGGCGAGCGTGCCATGATGGCGTTCGAACGGCTGATGGGGCTGGTGCTCGTGGCAATTTCAGTGGAGATGATGCTCGGCGGTATCCGGTCTTTCGTGCATCAGCTTTAACCAGGCAGCAGGGCAGGCGGCGATCCACCGTTCCTGCATGCAACAAAAAACAAGCAACAAAAAACAAGCAACAAAAGACACGCAACAAAAGACACGCAACAAAAAAGCGGCCCGCGGGCCGCTTTTTTTACATCCGACGCATCGTGAAACGCGTCAGGAGATGTTGCTCAAGCGCCTTCGGTCAGCGCGCGAATGGTGGGCAGGTTGCGCCAGTAGCCTTTCGCGTCCATGCCGCAGCCGAACACATAGCGGTCTGGTACTTCGAAGCCGCAGTAGTCCGGGCGCAGCGGCTTGGCCTTCGGAATGATCTTTTCGCACAGCACGGCGCTCAGGAAGCGCTTTGCGCCCATCGCGAGAATGCGGTCGCGAATCGCGGCCATCGTCTCGCCTTCGTCGAGGATGTCGTCGAGCACCAGCACGACGCGATCTTTCACCGATTCCGCCGGCGCCACACGCCACTGCATCTCGTTACCGCCCTTGGTGGTGTTGCGATAGCGGGTGAGGTGGATGTAGTCGAACTCGAGCGGGAAATCGAGGTGCGGCAGGAGCATGCCGGTGAACACCGCCGCACCGCCCATCACCGACAGCACGAGCGGGAAATCCTCGCTCATCTCGTCGCGGATTGCAGCGGCCATGCCGCTGATCGACGCGTTGACGTCGTCGGCCGAAACGATTTCTTCGGAGTGGCTAAAAATGTGGAGAGCTTCTTCGCGGTTCATGACGTCTGACGGGCGGTAACTGTGTACATAGTGTGGGTGAGAACGGCGGCGCGCGGTACAGAATAAACCCGCACGATCCGGGAGTCAGCCCTGCGAGGCCGCCGTCTTGAACAAGCTTAGCGCATACCGGGCAACATGCCCTTCATGCCGCGCATCATCTTCTGCAGATTGCCGCCCTTCAGCTTCTTCATCATGGTACGCATCTGGTCGTACTGATTCAGCATGCGGTTGACTTCCTGCACCTGGACACCTGCGCCCGCAGCGATGCGGCGCTTGCGCGTGGCCTTGATCAGATCGGGCTTGGCGCGTTCGAGCGGCGTCATGGAGTTGATGATGCCTTCCATGCGGCGCATCTGCTTTTCGGCCTGGCCCATGTCGGCGCCGGCAGCGGCTTGCTGGAACTGCGCGGGGAGTTTGTCCATGAGCGACGACAAGCCGCCCATGCCCTTCATTTGCGTCAGCTGCGCGCGGAAATCGTTGAGGTCGAAGTCGCCGCCTTTCTTGACCTTGTCGGCGAGCTTCTGGGCAGCTTGCACGTCCACGCCGCGCTGCGCTTCTTCGACGAGCGCGAGAATGTCGCCCATGCCGAGAATCCGGTTCGCCATGCGATCCGGGTGGAACACTTCGAGGCCGTCGAGTTTTTCGGCAACGCCGACGAACTTGATCGGCTTGCCCGTGACGTGACGCACGGAGAGCGCCGCGCCGCCGCGCGAGTCGCCGTCCAGCTTGGTGAGCACCACACCGGTGAGCGGCAGCGCGTCGCTGAACGCCTTGGCCGTGTTCACCGCGTCCTGGCCGAGCATCGCGTCGACCACGAACAGCGTTTCCGCCGGCTTGAGCATGCCGTGCAGGGCGGCGATTTCGGCCATCATGGCTTCGTCGATACCGAGACGGCCGGCCGTGTCGACGATCAGCACATCGTGATAGTGACGCTTGGCCCAGTCGACGGCGGCGACCGCGATGTCGACCGGTTTCTGGTCCGGCTCGGACGGGAAGAAATCTGCGCCGACCTGTTCCGTCACGGTCTTCAACTGCGCGATTGCAGCCGGACGGTAGACGTCGCAGGAAACGGTCAGGACCTTCTTCTTGTACTTCTCGCGCAGGAGTTTGGCGAGCTTGCCGACCGTGGTCGTTTTACCCGCGCCCTGCAGACCCGCCATCAGGATGACGGCCGGCGGTGTGACGGCCAGGTTCAGTTCGACGGCCTTGCCTTCGTAGTCGCCGCCGATGATCGCGGTCAGCTCGCGCTGCACCACGCCCACCAGCGCCTGACCCGGCGACAGGCTGCTGATGACCTCTTCGCCGAGGGCCTTTTCTTTCACCCTGGCGATGAACTCGCGCACGACGGGCAGCGCCACGTCGGCCTCGAGCAGCGCGAGGCGGACTTCGCGCAGCATTTCCTGGGTGTTCGCCTCGGTGAGCCGGGCTTCGCCGCGCAGCGTCTTGACGACGCGCGCCATCCGTTGAGTCAGATTGTCGAGCATGGGGAGCGATGAACAGTGCGGCCCGGGCAGCGCGCGAAGCGGAAGACGTCGCGGAGTTGGGGCCTAGTGTAAACTTCGAATATGGATATTGTACTGTATGCCCTCACTGCGCTCCTCTATGGCGGTCTCGCCGTGGCCGGCTGGCGCTCGCACCGGCACGCCGCCGTGCGTCCGATGCTCGAGAGCGTGCCGCCGGTGCCCGTCGCGCCGGCGTCGGCGGCAGCGTCTGCCGCTTCCGGCATGGGCACGTCGGGGCGCGCGCTGCTGTTCGTCGCGCTGCTCGCTCATGGCGTGCTGCTGCATACCACCATCTTCCCGCAGAACGCGATGGTGTTCGGTTTCGCGTTCGCGCTTTCCGCGATGTTCTGGCTCGGCGCCGGCATCTACTGGATAGAGAGTTTTTTCTTCCCGCTCGACGGCCTGCGTCTGCTGGTGTTACCGCTCGCCTGCGTCGCCTCGCTGCTGCCGCTCGCCTTCGGCGGCGTGCGCGTGCTGCCGTATTCGGCGGCGCCCATGTTCAAGCTGCATTTTCTGATCGCCAACATCGCGTACGGACTGTTCGCGATCGCGGCCCTGCACGCCATCCTTATGTTGCTCGTGGAGCGTCGTTTGCACGCCATGCGCGGCGGCGCGGCGCAGCGGCATACGGCCGCGGCGAGCAACGGCTGGCTGTCGAGCTGGCTCGATTCTCTGCCGCCGTTGCTGACGCTCGAGAAGCTGCTGTTCCGTCTGATCGGCGCGGGCTTCGTCCTGCTCACGCTGACGCTCGTCTCAGGCATTCTATTTAGTGAGCAACTCGTGGATCGCGCCTTGCGGCTCGACCATAAAACCGTTTTCGCGATTCTGTCGTGGGTCATGTTCGGCGCGCTGCTGACCGCGCGCAAGGTGTCCGGTTGGCGCGGCCGTGCGGCATTGCGCTGGGTGCTGGCGTCGTTCGTCGCGCTGCTGCTGGCGTACGTCGGCAGCCGTTTCGTTTTCGAGGTGCTGTTGCACCGAGCTGTAGTGTGAGCGTCCTGCTATGCGACAAATTTTTCTGCTGATTCTGTTGTTCTTCGTTGGCCAATGGCTGGTCAAGGCGCTGCGTCGTCACGACGGCCAACCGGCGCAACGCTCCGGCGCGAACGGTCCCGCCGGTGACGCGAAGGGTGCGCCGCGCGGTGCCCGCCAGGCGGCGCCGCAACTCGCCGAGCCGATGATCCGTTGCGCCGAGTGCGGCGTGCACGCGCCGAAGAGCGACTCCGTGGTGGTGGCGGGGCAGCCGTTCTGCAGCGCCGCGCATGCGCAGCGTCACGGCGCGCGTCCGACAGGCCGCGACGCTCGATGAGCGTCGAATTCACCGTCGACGCCGACGGTTGGGTCGCTGCCGCACGCAAACTGCCATCGCCGAATTTCGAAGCACGGCCCGACGGCGCCGTGCCCACGCTGATCGTCGTTCATAACATCAGCTTGCCGCCGAACGAGTTCGGCGGTCCGGCGATCGCGCAGCTATTTCTCAACACGCTCGACTGCGACGCGCATCCGTACTACGACGAACATCTGCGCGGCGTGCGGGTGTCGGCGCATTTCGTGATTCATCGCGACGGCGCGCTGGA
Source organism: Paraburkholderia sp. GAS199 (assembly GCF_050436585.1). Taxonomy (NCBI): domain Bacteria; kingdom Pseudomonadati; phylum Pseudomonadota; class Betaproteobacteria; order Burkholderiales; family Burkholderiaceae; genus Paraburkholderia; species Paraburkholderia sp. GAS199. Next base: position 56,756 of record NZ_JBNDMM010000008.1, read on the forward strand.
GCAATTCGTGTCTTGCAACGAACGGGCATGGCACGCCGGTCCGTCGAATTTTTTCGGCCGCGAACGCTGCAACGATTTCTCGATCGGCATCGAACTCGAGGGCAGCGACACCACGCCGTTCGAGACGGCGCAATACCGCACGCTGGGTGCACTCGTGAACGCGCTGAAGGCCCGCTATCCGGTCGAAGCACTGGCGGGTCACTCCGACATCGCGCCCGGTCGCAAGACCGATCCAGGCCCGCATTTCGAGTGGACGCGTCTACAAGGCGACACTGCGCTCACCGCTCAGTATTTCCCCTATCTAAAGTTTTCCAAAACAGCGTAACGACCCCTCGCGCGAGTTTGCGTGACGTGCGGAGAACAAGGCGCCGCCTTGTTCTCCGGGGAGTCGGCTTCGCGCCTCGCTATCCAAAAGTCAAGACTTCGAAAGCAAATAAATCGATTTGACCTGTCTTGAAAGTCCACTATACTTGGTGCCACTGAACCCGTTGTGCACTATATGTTGTGTTGCTCTGTGCATAACCATGTGAATAACCAAGTGCACAACTGGGTGAACAAGTTTGCGGCGTCCGCTCCCGGAGCACGGCGCCGCAAGCATTTCAGGCATCGAAAAAATATTGCAGTGGCGCAGCCGGAAGGACCACCGGCAGCGTCCTTGAAGATTCGGGAAAGGGGCTTAGCCAGTGATCGCGACACGCACGTCGAAGACCGTTTTCAATTCGAACCAGGCTTCATCGCAGTCGCATCCCGCCCCCCGGCTTAGCCGGCCCTTTTCCTGCACCCCATCGCTTGCGCTCGCGGCGGCGCAGCGTTCGTTTTAATCCGCGGCTTCCCCCGCAACATTTCCAAGACCAGGAGCTTTGCACATGCAAACCACCGACAACGTGACGACCCGGTACGAGGGCTCACCGACTGGCCAGGCATTCGGCCAGGCACAAGGCGCTCAGACGCTCTCGCCGCAAGCCACTTACGCCGACTACAAAGTGATCCGTCGTAACGGCAGCGTCGTGTCGTTCGAACCGTCGAAAATCGCCATCGCCGTGACGAAGGCATTTCTGGCCGTCAACGGTGGTCAAGGCGCGGCGTCGGCGCGTGTGCGTGAACTGGTCGAGCAACTCACGCAGAACGTGGTGCGCGCGCTTCTGCGCAGCCGCCCGAACGGCGGCACGTTTCATATCGAAGACATTCAGGATCAGGTCGAACTCGCGCTGATGCGCGGCGGCGAGCACAACGTCGCTCGTGCGTACGTGCTGTATCGTGAAAAGCGCACGCAAGCCCGCGGTCACGACGACCAGATCGTCGCGAACACGCCGGGTCTGAACGTGACCGACAACGGCGTCACGCGTCCGCTGGACATGGCTGCGCTGCGCGGCATCATCGAGCTGGCCTGCTCGAACCTGGGCGACGCGGTCAGCGCCGACCCGATCATCGCGGAAACGGTCAAGAATCTGTACGACGGCGTGCCGATGAGCCAGGTCTACGACTCGGCTATTCTGGCTGCCCGCACCATGATCGAAAAAGATCCGGCGTACAGCCAGGTCACCGCACGCATTCTGCTGCACACGATCCGCCGCGAGATCCTCGAAGAGGAAGTCACGCAGATCGAAATGGGCGAGCGTTACGCCGAATACTTCCCGCAGTTCATCAAGCGCGGCGTGCAAGCCGAACTGCTCGACGACAAGCTGCTGCAGTTCGACCTGAAGCGTCTCGGCGCGGCACTCGACAACAACCGCGACCTGCAGTTCGGCTACCTCGGCCTGCAGACGCTGTACGACCGCTACTTCCTGCACCACGACGGCGTGCGTATCGAAATGCCGCAGGCATTCTTTATGCGTGTCGCGATGGGTCTGTCGCTCAACGAGATCGACCGTGAAGCGCGCGCCATCGAGTTTTACAACGTGCTGTCGAGCTTCGACTTCATGTCGTCCACGCCGACGCTGTTCAACTCGGGCACCCGCCGCTCGCAACTGTCGTCGTGCTACCTGACCACGGTCGACGACGACCTCGACGGCATCTACGAAGCGCTGAAGGAAAACGCGCTGCTGTCGAAATTCGCCGGCGGTCTGGGCAACGACTGGACGCGCGTGCGTGCGCTCGGTTCGCACATCAAGGGCACCAACGGCAAGTCGCAAGGCGTCGTGCCGTTCCTGAAGGTCGTCAACGACACGGCAGTGGCCGTGAACCAGGGCGGCAAGCGCAAGGGCGCGGTCTGCGCGTACCTGGAAACGTGGCACCTGGACATCGAAGAATTCCTCGAGCTGCGCAAGAACACCGGCGACGACCGTCGTCGCACGCACGACATGAACACGGCGAACTGGATTCCCGACCTGTTCATGAAGCGCGTTCACGAAGGCGGCGACTGGACGCTGTTCTCGCCGTCCACCTGCCCGGACCTGCACGACAAGTTCGGCGCCGAGTTCGAAACGGCTTACACGGCTTACGAAGACAAGGTCGCGCGCGGCGAGATCAAGCTGTTCAAGAAGATTCCGGCGGCGCAACTGTGGCGCAAGATGCTGGGCATGCTGTTCGAAACCGGTCACCCGTGGATCACGTTCAAGGACCCGTGCAATGTGCGCTCGCCGCAACAGCACGTCGGCGTCGTCCACTCGTCGAACCTGTGCACGGAAATCACGCTGAACACCAGCGACGCGGAAATCGCCGTCTGCAATCTGGGTTCGGTGAACCTGGTGGCTCACCTGAAGGAACAGGCCGACGGTACCCTGGTGCTCGACCACGACAAGCTCAAGCGCACCGTCAGCGTCGCCATGCGCATGCTCGACAACGTGATCGACATCAACTACTACGCTGTCGCGAAGGCGCGTAACTCGAACCTGAAGCACCGTCCGGTCGGCATGGGCATCATGGGCTTCCAGGACTGCCTGCATCTGCTGCGTACGCCGTACGCGTCGGAAGAAGCGGTCAAGTTCGCCGACACCTCGATGGAAGCGGTCTGCTACTACGCTTACTACGCGTCGACGGAACTGGCGCAGGAGCGCGGCCGTTATTCGAGCTACCGCGGTTCGCTGTGGGATCGCGGCATCCTCCCGCAAGACTCGGTCAAGTTGCTGGCCGAAGCGCGCGGCGGCTACGTCGAAGTCGATTCGAGCGAATCGATGGACTGGACGGAACTGCGTTCGCGCATCGCCACCTACGGCATGCGCAACTCGAACTGCGTGGCGATCGCGCCGACGGCAACGATCTCGAACATCATCGGCGTGTCGGCCTGTATCGAGCCGACGTTCCAGAACCTGTACGTGAAGTCGAATCTGTCGGGCGAATTCACGGTGGTCAACGACTACCTGGTGCGCGACCTGAAGGCGCGCGGTCTGTGGGACGAAGTGATGGTCGCCGACCTGAAGTATTTCGACGGCACGCTCTCGCGCATCGACCGCATCCCGGCCGACCTCCGTGCGATCTACGCCACGGCGTTCGAAGTCGATCCGAAGTGGCTGGTCGAAGCGGCTTCGCGTCGCCAGAAGTGGATCGACCAGGCGCAGTCGCTGAACATCTACATGGGCGGCGCGTCGGGCAAGAAGCTCGACGAGATCTACAAGCTCGCATGGGTGCGCGGTCTGAAGACGACCTACTACCTCCGCACGATGGCGGCGACGCACGTCGAGAAGTCGACGGTGGCGCACGGCGCGCTGAACGCGGTGAGCTCGGGCGGCAATGAAGGTTCGGGCGGCGCGGCAGGTGGCGCAGCCGGCGGTTTCGGCGTGAGCGGCGGTGCGTCGTCGGGCGGCATCCAGGCAGCGGCAGCTGCTCCGGCCGTCGCGGTCGAAGCCGCTCCGGAAGCAGATGGTCCGGTGTGCATGATGCGTCCGGGCGATCTTGGCTTCGACGAATGCGAGGCTTGCCAGTAACAGCAGGATCGCTGCTTGCTGACGGATCGTAGGTAATGACCCGCATGCAGACCCGCATGCAGCAGGCAGCGAAAGCAGGTTGAAGTGAAGTAGTGAGTCGGTGAAGCGGCGCTCAGGGGGAAGTCGAAGTCGAGCGCCGCTTGCCTGCAACGCGAAGCGCTCGACACGAAGCGCTCAGCAGAAGTCACGAGCGATGGACCACTCCACGCAGGCGGTCCGAGGCATCGCCCAACAGTGCATTGAACTTCACCTCGTCATCGCTGACGAACACGCAAGAGCATTGCAGCAGCAACGCTAAACGCACTCCGCAATACATATAGATAGAGCAGCGAAACGTCTCCGGACACGTTGCTCTTCGAGTTCGCGAAGCACGTCGTCGACACACGTTCAACATGCTTCACACGAGGCGACACACACAGTCGGTTGAACAAAGTGTTGTATGAACGTAGCAGCGCGAATCGAAAACAGGATTTTTCGTGAGCGAACTCTTTTATCGCTCGTGAAAAGATGGTACAAACCGTTCTAAATTGATGGTGACATTTATGCTCAACTGGGATGACGAGATCACTGCCGTAACTCCCTCGAGCGCTACGCAACAGAACACGTTGCGCAACGCTGCGGGATCGGCTGTCGGTTCGCAAGTCGGAACGCGTTCCGCTCCTCACGCTCCCTCGGCTCAAGAAGTCTTCGCGAACGACATCGCTGTCGCTCCCGCAGCTTCCGTTTCTCACGCTGCTACCGGAACGGCTGCCGTTTCCGAAGCGCGGGTCAACGTCGCCGACAAGCGCATCATCAACGGCCAGACCGACGTCAATCAGTTGGTGCCGTTCAAATACAAGTGGGCTTGGGAAAAGTATCTGGCTGGTTGTGCCAACCACTGGATGCCGCAAGAAGTGAACATGTCGCGCGACATCGCCCTCTGGAAAGACCCGAACGGTCTGACCGAAGACGAGCGCCGCATCGTCAAGCGCAACCTGGGCTTCTTCGTCACGGCCGATTCCCTCGCCGCCAACAATATCGTGCTGGGCACCTACCGCCACATCACGGCGCCCGAATGCCGCCAGTTCCTGCTGCGCCAGGCGTTCGAAGAGGCGATCCACACGCACGCCTACCAGTACATCGTCGAATCGCTGGGTCTCGACGAAGGCGAAATCTTCAACGCGTATCACGAGGTTCCCTCGATTCGCGCGAAAGACGAATTCCTGATTCCGTACATCAATGTGCTGACCGATCCGGGCTTCCAGACCGGCACGCTCGAAACCGACCAGACGCTGCTTCGCTCGCTGATCGTGTTCGCCTGCGTGATGGAAGGCCTGTTCTTCTACGTCGGCTTTACGCAAATCCTGGCGCTGGGTCGTCAGAACAAGATGACCGGCGCGGCGGAACAGTATCAGTACATCCTGCGCGACGAGTCGATGCACTGCAATTTCGGCATCGACCTGATCAACCAGATCAAACTCGAAAACCCGCAACTCTGGACGGCTGAGTTCCGCGCGGAAATCCGCGAGATCTTCCAGCAAGCGGTTGAGCTCGAATATCGTTACGCAGAAGACACGATGCCGCGCGGGGTGCTCGGCCTCAACGCGTCGATGTTCAAGAGCTATCTGCGCTTCATCTGCAACCGCCGTTGCCAGCAGATCGGTCTCGATCCGCTGTACCCGAACGAGGAAAACCCGTTCCCGTGGATGAGCGAGATGATCGACCTGAAGAAGGAACGCAACTTCTTCGAGACGCGAGTTATCGAATATCAGACTGGCGGCGCGTTGACCTGGGAGTGATCCGGGTTCGTGTCGTAGATGCATTCATCGATGGGGATGCCGTCGGCTTCGGCCGTGGCAATTATGCTTAGGAGCAGAACCGCCTGATGCAAAGCATGCCCGGTGCGCCGCGTGGCTGCGCGGCCCACAAACATGACTGGCACTTTGCGAACCCTTCAGTGGGATGGGCAAACTTCCCCCCGGAAAAAGCCGCTGGCGTCGTTGCCAGCGGTTCGATCAAGCAATCGCCGGCGCTGGAATCCAGCGCTGAACAGATTTGGCGCGCGGTGCCTGAGGGCTCCGCGCGCCTTACCGCATTCATTAGCGTAAGCGCGCAGCACCTGCGTACGCCGATGAATAGCCCGCTTCGTAGCGCGCGCCCTGAGAAGCGTCCGCGGGAAGCGGGTTTTGACGAAGGGTGTAGTTTGAACTGACTCTCATCTGAAAACCTGAAGGAGAACATGATGGCAACTGCAAAAAAAGCCGCAGCTAAGAAACCCGCAGCGAAGAAAGTTGTAGCCAAGAAGGCTGCGCCGGCGAAGAAGGCTGCTCCGGCAAAGAAAGTCGCTGCCAAGAAAGTGGCAGTGAAGAAGGTTGCAGCGAAGAAGGTCGCAGCTAAGAAGGCAGCGCCGGCGAAGAAGGTCGCAGCGAAGAAAGCTGCTCCGGCGAAGAAAGTTGCAGCCAAGAAAGTCGCAGTGAAGAAGGTTGCTGCGAAGAAGGCAGCACCGGCGAAGAAGGCTGCTGCCAAGAAGGTTGCAGCGAAGAAGGTCGTGGCGAAGAAGGCAGCACCGGCGAAGAAGGCCGCTGCCAAGAAGGCTGCGCCTGCCAAGAAGGCTGCTGCGAAGAAAGCTGCGCCTGCGAAAAAGGCTGCTGCCAAGAAAGCTGCGCCCGCGAAAAAGGCTGCTGCTAAAAAGGCTGCGCCTGCCAAGAAGGCTGCCGCGAAGAAGGCCGCTGCTCCTGCCAAGAAGGCTGCCCCTGCGAAGAAGGCTGTTGCCAAGAAGGCGGCTCCCGCACCCGCAGCGACTTCCGTTTCGAGCGCAGCGCCGGCAGCGACGGTGAAGACTGCTCTGAACCCGGCAGCAGCATGGCCGTTCCCGACGGGCAGCCGTCCGTAAGCTGGACGTCGAGCGGTAGAAGTACTTCGGCACGCATCTGGTGTCGATGATCGAGTAGCGCTTGAAGCAGCACCACCGAGCGCTACTCGGTCAGGGTCCCGTTGCCGGGTTTCCGGCGGCGGGATTTTTTTCGTCCGCGATTTCCTGCATCGCGACACACCTCAAAACGCGTGGACGAAAAAAAACGCATGCACAGGGGAGGGCATGCGTGTGAGATCGACGCAGCGGCGCGTACAGCGCGACTGCGCGAGAGGGGAAAGCGTTAGTGGGTGACGCGCGTCACGCCGCCGCTGGAGAGCAGACGCACGCGTTCGCCGGCACGGAAAATCTCGCCGGTGGCGCTTTGCGTGATGGCGCGCAGGTCGCCGTTGTCGAGCCGCACGGTGATCTCGAGACCGTCGCGCACGGCAGTGCCGTTCTCGACCGCGTTGCCCGCCACGGCGCCGGCCAGACCGCCGATGATGCCGGTGACGATGGAACCGCGCCCGCCGCCGATCGCGCTACCCGCGACCGCGCCGAGTGCACCGCCGCCGATCGCGCCGAGCCCGCTCGGTTGACCGTTGTTCGAGCTGATCTTCACGGCGCGAACGCTGTCGACCGTGCCCATGCGTACCGTTTCTTCGCGCTGCGCCTGCGACGCCGTGTAGACGTCGGCCGAGCTGCTGTTGTATGCGCAGCCGGACAGGGCCAGCGAACCGGCAATCAAGGCGGCCACGATCAGGCGGCTAGTTGTTTTCATTCCCTTACTCCAATAGCTCTTGGCATTACTGCAGGTCGTATCCGAACGCCTGCTTGAACCGTTCGTTGATCTCGGCGCGGCTGGGCGCGTAGTTCTGCGGACCCTGATGCTCGATCTTCAACGCGCCCATCAGGCTCGCGAGACGCCCGGTGGTGGCCCAGCCGAGTTTGTTCTCGATGCCGTACAGCAGGCCGCCGCGGAACGCGTCGCCGCACCCTGTCGGGTCGAGCACTTGTTGTGCCTTCACCGCCGGAATGTCTTCGATGCCGCCGGCGTGATGGATCTGCGCGCCGTTTTCGCCGAGCGTGATGATCAGTGCTTCGACCTTGCCGGCGATCTCTTCGATCGACCAGCCCGTCTTGTTGCTCACCAGCTTGGCTTCGTAATCATTGACCGCCACGTAAGTAGCAAGTTCAATCATGCGCCGCAGCGTGTCGCCGTCGAAGAGCGGCAGGCCTTGACCCGGATCGAAGATGAACGGCACGCCGGCCGCGGCCAGATGTTCGGAGTGCTGGATCATGCCTTGGTAGCCGTCCGGTGCGACGATGCCGAGCGTGATGCCCTTGGCTTCGTCGGCGCGATTCAGGTGCGCCTGCATCATCGCGCCCGGGTGGAATGCGGTGATCTGGTTGTTCTCGAGATCGGTGGTGATCATCGCCTGCGCGGAGTAGGTGTCCGGCACGACCAGCACGTTTTCCGTCGACAGCCCGAGCTGCGCGAAGCGGTCCATGTAGGTCTGCGCATCGACTGCGCCGAGCGCGCCCATGATGCGCGCGTTGCCGCCGAGCAGATGCAGCGAGTACGCGATGTTGCCCGCGCAGCCGCCGAACTCGCGGCGCATCGTCGGCACCAGGAAACTCACGTTCAGGATGTGGACCTGCTCCGGCAGGATGTGCTCCCGGAAGCGGCCTTCGAAGGTCATGATGTTGTCGTAGGCGAGCGAGCCGCAAATGAGCGTAGCCAAGGCGAGGATTCCTGTATAAATTCAGTGAAGAAACGGCGCGACGATGTGACAGCGCCGCGCATGAAGCGCGGCGCCGGGGTTCGTGCGCGAAGGTTTTACTTCAGCGCGGCGAGCGCTGCGTCGTAGTTCGGCTCGTTCTTGATTTCGCCGACCAGTTCAGCGTGCACGACCTTGTCGTTCTCGTCGAGCACCACCACGGCGCGCGCCGTCAGGCCCGTGAGCGGGCCGCTCGTCACGTCGACGCCGTAGGCTTGCGCGAACTCGTGACCGCGGAAGGTGGAGGCCGTGACGACGTTTTCGATGCCTTCGGTCGTGCAGAAGCGCGACGCTGCGAACGGCAGGTCGCCCGACACCACGATCACTGCCGTGTTGTTCAGCTTGGCAGCGGCTTCGTTGAACTTGCGGGTCGAGGTGGCGCAGGTCGGCGTGTCCAGGCTCGGCACGATGTTGAGCACTTTGCGTTTGCCGGCGAAATCGGCCAGCGACAGGCTCTTCAGATCTTTGCCCACCAGCGAGAATGCGGGGGCTTTCTGGCCTACCGACGGAAACGTGCCGGCTACTTCGATCGGGTTGCCGCCCAGCGTGACTTGGCTCATGGTTGTGTGCTCCAGAAAGTGGTCAGAAGTGACAATGAACGCGCCCGGTCGATGCCGGACGCGCGGGGTGCGTTACGGATAAAAAATCTGCACGCGGAAATTCGAGGCGACCGCGTTGCCCGTGTCGAGATGCACGATCATGGTCTGGGTAGTATGCGCGGGCAGACCGGCGGCGATCGGCGTACCGGGTGCGACGTAGTCCTGCGGCCATAGGACGCGGCGCACGGCGACGTTGTTCTGGTCGTCGAGCAGGGTGAGTTCGATGGCCGGATAGGCGAGCGCGACGTTGAAGCGGTTGCGCAGCGGCATCTTCAGTTCGAGCTTGTGCGGACCGTCGATCTGCCGGAGATCGGACGGCTCGACCTGCAAGCCGTCGATGTCGTGCGGCGGCGTGACCTGGCAGCCGAACTGCGCGCACGCCTTCAGATAGAGCGACTGCGAGCGCGGGAAATAGACCAGCACCGTTTCGCGTTGCCACCATGCAAGTTGCGCGAGCAGCGCGACGATCAGCAGCGCTGCGACCACCGACCCGAGCACGATCCAGCCGATGCGGCGAGGTTCCGCCGGTCGTGTTTCGCGCACCACGGGGAACGGATCGACGCCGTCGTTGACCGGCCGCACCGTGAATGGCTCGCCGCTCGACGCACCGGCGGGAGCGGGCGACGCTGCAGTTGCAGCGGCTGCCCCTGCAGCGGCCGCACCTACGCCGGCCGCGCCTAAGCCGGCCGCGCCGAAGCGCGGTTCGTTGTCGGGGATGCCGTGCAAGCCGGTCGGTTCGCCGAGGACCGGTTCATCGTCGGCGGGAAGGCCGGCGGAGAATCCGCCAGCCGGCTCGGACAGAGGCTCGGACGAGGGTTCGGACGCGCGCTCGGTCTTGTGCCAGACGCGCGGCGCGTCTTCCGCAGACGGTTCGTCGGCCTGCACGAAGGGCTCGCGCGCCGTGCCTGACGGCACGTCGGCCGGATAGGCAAACGGTTCGAGCGGAGCGTCCGCGAGAACGGGTTCGTCGTCGGAATAAATCGGGGAGGTGAAGGCGTGCGGCGGCAGTTCCGGCTCGGTGGCGTGACGCGGCGTGACCGCGACACCGGCGCCGGTCGAAACCGGCGAGAGCGGCACATTGCCGGCGTTATGCAACAGACGGTTGTCGATGGTGGCGTCGGGCGCGGGCGCCCACGGATCCCACGCCTCGGCGCTGAAGTCGAGACCCTTGGGACGCACGCCCGACACCGCCTCGATCGCGGCAGCTGCAGCGATCGGTTTGGCGCTGGCGAAGTCGCCGGCCTCGTTCAGTTCGAACAGGCTGCTCGACGCGTCGAAGACTTCATGGCAATGCCCGCAACGCACGAGTCCGCGGCGCAGCGCGAGCTGTGCCGGTTGCAGGCGGAAAACGGTTTCGCAGAAGGGGCAACGCGTTGCCAGGAGCATAGTGAGCCGATGAGCCGAAAGACCGCTGGTTGGACAGTACGCCCTATTCTAATGGCTTTCGCGGCGTGTTCCGGTGAGACATACCCAACCTTCGTGTTCACGCCATATGCCGATATCGATCCAGCGCGCGTAGACCTGCGCCACTTCGTCGGCCTGACGCGCCAGGATGCCCGACAGTGCAATGCGGCCGCCCGGCTTGACCTTCGACGAGAGCATCGACGCCATCAGCTTGAGCGGATTCGACAAGATGTTGGCCACCACGATATCGAACTCGCCGGTGGGGCATTCGTCGGGCAAACCGTAGGTGACTTCCGCGCGATTGCGCTCGCTGTTGTGGCGAGCCGATTCCACCGCTTGCGGATCGATGTCGATGCCGAACACGGGGTTCGCGCCGCACTTCTTCGCGAGGATCGCGAGGATGCCCGAGCCGCAGCCGTAGTCCAGCACGGATTGCTCCGGCTTGACCGATTGCTCCAGCCATTCCATGCACAGACGCGTGGTGGGATGACTGCCGGTACCGAAGGCGAGACCCGGATCGAGTTCCAGCACGAGGGCGTCGGGGTCCGGTGCATCGTGCCACGACGGCACGACCCAGATGCGCTGGCCGATCGGAATGGGATCGAACTGCGATTGTGTGAGCCGCACCCAATCCTGTTCTTCGACGTCGCGCACGGTGAAGGAGGGCGCCGCGTCGAGCCCGATTTCGTTGGCCGCCGCGGTGAGCAGCACGGCCGGCTCCTGCTCCGGCGCCAGCAGCGCGATCACGCGCGAACGTTGCCACGCCGAGCGGTCCGGCGTCAGACCGGGTTCGCCGAACAACGGCTGCTCGTCGGGCGTGTCGGCGTCCGCGTCTTCGACCGACACGGACAACGCGCCCAACTCGAGCAGCGCGTCGGAAAACTCTTCCGCGTGCTCGCGTGCCAGTTCGGCGATCAATTCCCGGTAACTCATGGCTTACGCTTCTTCCGGTGCGGCCTGCAGCTTCGCGGCCAGACGGTTTTCGAGGTAGTGAATGCTCGTGCCACCTTCGACGAACTTCGCATCCAGCATCAACTCGCGGTGCAGCGGGATGTTGGTCTGAATGCCTTCCACGACCATTTCCGACAGCGCGATGCGCATACGCTTGATGGCCTGTTCACGCGTCGCGCCGTAGGCGATCAGCTTGCCGATCATCGAATCATAGTTCGGCGGGACGAAATAGCCATTGTAGGCGTGCGAATCGACGCGGATGCCGGGGCCGCCCGGCATGTGCCACGACGTCAAACGTCCCGGCGACGGAATGAACTTGAACGGATCTTCAGCGTTGATCCGGCATTCGATCGCATGGCCCTTGAACTGGATGTCGCGCTGACGGAAGGCGAGCTTTTCGCCGGCCGCGATGCGGATCTGTTCCTGAACGATGTCGACGCCCGTAATCAATTCGGTGACCGGGTGTTCGACCTGCACGCGCGTGTTCATTTCGATGAAATAGAACTCGCCGTTTTCGTACAGGAATTCGAACGTACCTGCGCCGAGATAGCCCATCTTCTTGCAGGCGTCGGCGCAACGGTCGCCGATGCGATCGATCAGGCGGCGCGCGATGCCCGGCGCCGGCGCTTCCTCGATCACTTTCTGGTGACGGCGCTGCATCGAGCAATCGCGCTCGCCCAGCCAGACCGCGTTCTTGAACGAGTCGGCGAGCACCTGGATTTCAATGTGCCGCGGGTTCTCCAGGAATTTCTCCATGTAGACCTGCGGGTTGCCGAAGGCGCGGCCGGCTTCTTCGCGCGTCATGTTGACCGCGTTCACCAGCGCCGCTTCCGTGTGGACTACGCGCATGCCGCGGCCACCGCCGCCGCCGGCGGCCTTGATGATGACCGGATAGCCCACCTGACGGGCAATCTTCACGATCTCCTTCGGATCTTCCGGCAACGCGCCTTCAGAACCCGGCACGCAGGGCACGCCGGTTTTGATCATGGTCTGCTTGGCGGTTACCTTGTCGCCCATCATCCGGATCGTTTCCGGGCGCGGGCCGATGAAGGTGAAGCCGGATTGCTCGACGCGCTCGGCGAAGTCGGCGTTCTCCGACAGGAAGCCGTAGCCGGGGTGAATCGCTTCGGCGTCGGTGACTTCGGCCGCGCTGATCAGCGCCGGCATGTTCAGATAGCTCAGATTCGAAGGCGCCGGGCCGATACAGACGGCCTCGTCGGCGAGCTTCACGTACTTGGCTTCTTTATCGGCTTCGGAATAGACGACGACCGTCTTGACGCCGAGTTCGCGGCAGGCGCGCTGGATACGAAGCGCGATCTCGCCACGGTTGGCAATGAGGATTTTTTCAAACATAGCGGATTTTCGACTCATCAATGGGCGCCGGGTCGTTCACGACGCCGGCTACCTCAGAGGATCGGTCGCGCACCCCAGCGAAGCGGGCGCGCGGACGGCATGCGCAAAGCGTGCCGGTTAGCCGACCACGAACAGCGGTTGGCCGTATTCGACAGCCTGGCCGTTTTCGACGAGGATTTCCTTCACCACGCCGGACTTGTCCGACTCGATTTCGTTGAGCAGCTTCATCGCTTCGATGATGCAGATCGTCTGGCCTTCCTTGACCGTGTCGCCCACCTGGACGAACGGGTCCGCGCCCGGCGACGGCGCGCGGTAGAACGTGCCGACCATCGGCGACGTCACCACGTGGCCTTGCGGCGCGGCGGCGGCCGGCGTAGCCGGTGCGGCTGCTGCAGCGGCCGGGGCTTCGCCGCCTGCTGCCGGTGCCGGTTGCGCGTATTGCGGCGCGTACGAAGCGGACGGTTGCACGTAAACCGGCGGCGCATTCTTGACGATGCGGACCTTGCCTTCGCCCTCGGTCACTTCGAGTTCGGAAATACCCGACTCCGAGACGAGGTCGATCAGAGTTTTCAGTTTACGTAGATCCATCAGGAAGCCCCTTTCAATGCGTAAAGTGCCGGCGCGTGCAATCGCAGTACCCGGCTTAAATTGGACGTGTTTGGAATCAGCCGCGCGACGACCCGGCGGACAGCCGGTCGAGCGCGAATTCGAGCGCGTACAGATACCCCTTCCAGCCGAGGCCGCAAATTACGCCCTCCGCCTGGTCGGAGAAATACGAGTGATGCCGGAACGGTTCGCGGCGATGTACGTTCGAGAGATGAATCTCGACGAACGGGATGCCGACCCCCGCCAGTGCGTCCCGAATGGCCACGCTGGTATGCGTGTACGCGGCGGGATTGATCAGTATGAAATCGGTTTGTTCGGTTCGTGCGGATTGGATGCGATCGACCAGAGCGCCTTCGTGATTGCTCTGGAACGACGCGAATTCGACGCCTGCGTCCGCTGCGCGGTCCGCGAGCGCCTGATCGATCTGCGGCAAGGTCACGCGACCGTAGACCTCGGGTTCCCGGGTGCCGAGAAGGTTGAGGTTAGGTCCGTGCAGCACCAGCAGTCGCGTCATGGTCGCTTCTTTTTCCGTGGAATTGGGCGCACTTTAGCGCTGATTAGAGAAACTTGTCTAGTTTCCCGCGCGTACGGATCGATTTCGGCGCCTTGCTGATGAGCGCTCTGGCGCCCATCTTCTCTCAAATTCAGGCAATCTGCGCGTAAATTCGCGCCTGTCGCCACTATCTGGACGATAAAAGAATGTGAGATTCAGAGCGAGTCGAGCGTCTGTTTCAGCTCGTTCGGCACAATTTGGCCTAATTTTGTCGAGCGAACGTTGCCTTTAGCGTCGATTACGACAGTAAAGGGCAGTCCGCCGGCATTATTGCCGAACGCCCGCGCGAGATCGGCGCCGCCGAATCCCGTTACGTAGACGGGGTAGGCCACCTTAACTTTCTGCAGGAACGCCTGGACGTTCTTGTCGGAATCGACGCCAAGCCCGACGAACTGGATGCCTTTCTTCGCGTACTCGCGCTGCAACTGCGAAAGCGCGGGCATTTCTTCGACGCACGGTCCGCACCACGAGGCCCAGAAGTTAACCACGATCGGCTTGCCCTTGAGCACGCTCAGCGATTGCGGCTTGCCGTCCACCGTGGTGACAGGCGCGGCCCACAACTGATTGACCGCGTTCGCGGACGAACCGCCTTGCGCCGCCTGCGCCACTTCGATGGCTCCGCCGCCGTTCATCCAGTGATTGGCGAGCACGCCGCCGCCTGCCGCGGCTGCCGCAACCACTACGCCTGCCAGAATCCGTGTCGTATTCATCGTGGTGTGTCTAATTAGGTGAGGAAGTGACGTCGCTGCTGTCGAGCAATGTTTGCACGGCCTGCAGGTTGGCGCGCGCGGTGCGGCCACGCGCGTCGGCGCGCACCGCGCCGCGCAGGTCGTCCGTCTCGTACAGCGCGACGTGCACGCCGACCGGCTCCGCGTCCGGCCCTTCGTTCGTGGGACGCCACAGGAAGCTGAGCGTTTCGACGTAGCCGCGTCCCGCGAAATGCCGGGTTTCCGACACGTCGTACTGGATATTGGCGTTCAGAAAGTAGATCGCGACTTCCTTGGGGTTGTCGCAGAACGTCTGAAGATGAATGTCCGAGTGCTCGCCCGCCGTACCGCCGAGCACCGCGCCGGTCAGGTACGGATCGAACGGGGCGAGCCGCTGCATCCAGTCGATTGCGACGCGCCGCAGACGAAGCAGCAGCGCCGGCTGACTGTCGCCCTGAAAGAGCGCCTGGTATTCCCGGATTTCTTCTTCGATCTGATCGTTATCGGGCAGCCATTCGCCGGCAACACGGCTCTCCCCGACTACCTGTCGTGCCGCTTTGCGCTTGGCCGTCGCGTAGTCCAGACCGTCTTCGGCGATCATCCTGGCAGCGGCGATGGCGATTTCCTCGCGCACGCGCTGCGGATCGAAATGTGATTTGCGAACCATCTCTCAATCATACTAGAGATTGACGACGCGCCTTGACGGGCGGCGCTCGCCGGTCGTCCAGGCGGTCCCCGAACGAGGCCGGCGCTGCGGCCGTTTCGTAGGGCGATCGGAAGCCGTCGGTTACAATAGCCTCCTTTGCAGGCGGTCTTTTCGGCTGTTTCTGCGCACTCTCATCCCTCGCAAAAATTGCCCGCGCGGCACGACAGGCTTATGCACATCCACATCCTCGGTATCTGCGGCACGTTCATGGGCGGACTGGCGGTCCTCGCGCGCGGCGCGGGCCACACCGTGACGGGCTGCGACGCCGGCGTCTACCCGCCCATGAGCACGCAACTCGAGGCGCAAGGCATTCGTCTGATAGAAGGCTACGACGCGGAACAGCTCAATGGTCTGAACGCAGACCTGTTCGTGATCGGCAACGTGGTGTCGCGCGGTAATCCGCTCATGGAAGCGATCCTCGATCGCGGCCTGCCGTACGTGTCCGGCCCGCAGTGGCTCGGCGAACACGTACTGAACGGCAAGTGGGTGCTGGCCGTGGCCGGCACGCACGGCAAGACCACCACCAGTTCCATGCTCACCTGGCTGCTCGAAGACGCCGGTCTCAATCCGGGTTTTCTGATCGGCGGCGTGCCGCTGAATTTCGGTGTGTCCGCCCGGCTGACCGATTCCAGCTTCTTCGTGATCGAAGCCGACGAGTACGACACGGCTTTCTTCGACAAGCGTTCCAAGTTCGTTCATTACCGGCCTAAAACCGCCATCCTGAACAATCTTGAATTCGATCACGCGGACATCTTCCCGGATCTGGCCGCGATCGAAACGCAGTTTCACCACCTTATCCGCACGGTGCCGGGCATCGGCCGCGTCGTGACGAATGGTCGCGAAGACGCGCTGGAACGTGTGCTGACGCGCGGTTGCTGGAGCGAGGTCGAGCGTTTCGGCGTGCAGGGCGGCTGGGAAACCCTGCCCGCCGAAGAGGGCGTGCCGGTCGACGAGCGTTTCGCGGTTTATCACAACAGCCAGCGGGTCGGCGTGGTCGAGTGGCAGGTGCAGGGCGAACACAACCGCATGAACGCGCTGGCCGCGATCGCCGCCGCGCGCCATGTCGGCGTGCCGCCGGCGCAGGCCGCGCAATCGCTGGCGAGCTTTCGCAACGTGAAGCGCCGCATGGAAGTGCGCGGCAGTGTCGACGGCGTGACCGTCTACGACGACTTCGCGCACCATCCCACCGCCATCGACACCACCGTGGCCGGATTGCGCGCGCGCGTCGGCCGCGAGAACACGCGCATCCTCGCCGTGCTGGAGCCGCGCTCGAACACCATGAAGCTCGGCGTGATGAAGGCGCAGCTTCCCGGCAGCCTGGCCGACGCCGATCTGGTGTTCGGCTACGGCGCACCGTCGGGCCGCGACGCGCTCGGCTGGAACCTCGGTGAAGCGCTCGCGCCGCTCGGCGGCAAGGCGCAAGCTTTTGACAATCTCGACGCGCTCGTCAAAGCCGTAGTCCATGCCGCGCGTCCCGGCGACCAGATTCTGGTGATGAGCAACGGCGGCTTCGGCGGCGTGCATCAGAAACTGCTCGACGCACTTTCCGCGCGAGGCGCTTCGTGATTCTTTATCTGCACGGTTTCCGGTCGTCGCCGAATTCCTTCAAGGCACGCGTGCTGGCGGCGCGGCTCGTCGAACTCGGCCGTAGCGACGAATGGTGTTGTCCGATGCTGCCGGTTTCGCCGTTCGAAACCGTGGCGCTCGCCGAATCGCTGGTGGCCGAGGCGAAGCCGAAAACCGTGACCTTGATCGGCAGTTCGCTGGGCGGCTATTTCGCCACGTATCTGGCCGAAAAGCATGGCTGGCCGGCCGTGTTGCTGAACCCGGCGGTCGTGCCGCAGCGCGACCTGAGCGCCTATCTCGGCGAGCAGCCGTTGTGGCATGGCGGCGGCAGCATCGTCGTCGAGCCGCATCATCTGGATGAACTGCGCGCGCTCGGTGTCGCCTCGATCACGCGGCCCGAACGCTATTATCTGGTGGCCGCCACCGGCGACGAGGTGCTCGATTACCGCGAAATGCTTGCGCACTATCCCGGCGCACGCACTACGCTGATTGAAGGCAGCGACCACGCGATCAGCGAGTTTCCGCAGTACGTCGACGAAGTGCTGGCGTTTTGCGACGCCGAAGACGTCGAGCCGCCCGCGCCGCGCGAAGCGGCCTGAACACGTAGGACCCATCGGCGCGCAAACCGCCGATCACGAGATTCATGCCGCCGGCGCGCACGTATCGCGCCGCGGCGCCACTACCACGAACACGTTGCCAAGCCGCGCGGGCAGCGACCGTCAGTCGACCATCGACCCGGTCGGGCGCGCCGGCAGATGCAAGTCAGAACGAGAGTATTGAGTGAACGTTTTCTTCGAGGAATCGGGCAGTTTCAAGGCGGGCAGCGTGCTGTCGCGTCAAGGCGACGCATTTCAGGTCGAACTGCCGGGCGGCCGGCGCGCCAAGGTGCGCGCCAAAGATGTGTTGATCGAATTCGAGAAGCCCAGCGCGGCCGAACTCATGCAGCAGGCGGACGCCGCCGCGCAGGAAATCGATCTGGACTTCCTGTGGGAATGCGCGCCCGAAGACGAATTTCCGTTTGCCACCCTGGGCGCCGAGTATTTCGGCGAAGGCTTCGGCTCGATCCAGCGCGCGGCGCTGGTACTGCGCATGCACGGCGCGCCGGTGTATTTCCGCCGTAAGGGCCGCGGCATGTATCAGCGCGCGCCGCAGGAACAGCTGAAAATGGCGCTCGCCGGTCTGGAGCGCAAGCGCCAGCAGGCTTTGGTGCAAGCCGGCTACGAAGAAGAACTGAAGGCCGGCCGTCTGCCGGAAGGGTTCACCGGCAGCAAGGCGCTGGCTTTGCTCACGAAGCCCGACAAGAACACGATCGAGTACAAGGCGCTGGAAGGCGCGGCGGCGGCGCGCGGCATTTCGCAGGCGCGTCTGATGCTCGAATGCGGCGGTATTCCGTCGGCGCGCGCCTTGCACGAGGCGAAATTCCTGTCGGAGTTCTTCCCGCATGGCACGGGCTTTCCGCCGGTAACGGTCGGCACGTTGCCCGAAGATCTGCCGGAAGCCATGGTCGAAGCGTTCTCGATCGACGACGTGACCACCACTGAAATCGACGACGCGTTCTCCGTCGAGCATCTGGCCGACGGCCGCATCCGCATCGGCGTGCATATTGCAGCGCCGGCGCTCGGCATCCAGCGGGGCGACGAGGTCGACGCAATTGCGCGCGCGCGTCTGTCCACCGTCTATATGCCGGGCGACAAGATCACGATGCTGCCCGAAAGCGTGGTCGACGCCTTCACGCTGGCCGAAGGCGGCCTGCGGCCGGCGTTGTCGCTGTACTCGATCATCAATCGCGAAACTCAGGAGATCGTGGCGAGCGAAACGCGCGCCGAACGCGTCTTCATCAAGAACAATCTGCGTCATAACACGCTCGACGAGCTGGTCACGGAAGAAGCGCTCGCCGCGGGCACCGGCGACTATCCGCACAAGGCGGACATCGCCGTGTTGTGGCCGTTCGCGCAGGCGCTATTCGAAAAGCGGCAAACCGCGCGCGCCGGTTACGGTCTGCGTCGCGAGGTGCAGCGCAATACCGACTTCAATTTCTACGTCGAAGACGAGCACATCACGATTACGCCGCGCCGTCGCGGTTCGCCGCTCGACACGATCGTCGCCGAGCTGGCGATTCTCGCCAACTCGTCGTGGGGCGCGTTCCTGCACGATCATGGCGTGCCGGGCATCTATCGCACGCAGCGCGCGTTCGGCGCGCCCACCGGACCGAAGCGCACGCGCATGCAGACCAACGCCGCGCCGCACGAAGGGCTCGGCGTCACGCAATACGCGTGGAGCACGTCGCCGCTGCGCCGTTATGTCGACCTCGTGAACCAGTGGCAGTTGATTGCGTGCGTGCAGCATGGCGTGACCGCGAAACTCGCCGCGCCGTTCAAGCCGAAGGACGCCGATCTGTTCGCCGTCGTGCAGGGTTTCGACGATACCTATACGGCGTACGCCGATCACCAGCGCCGGATGGAGTACTTCTGGTGCCTGCGCTGGCTGAAGCAGGAAAACCGCAAGCAGGTGGTGGCCTCGGTGGTGAAGGGCGACCTGGTGCGCCTCGAGGAAATTCCGCTGTTGCTGCACGTGCCGGGCCTCGGCGTGCATGCGCGCGGCACGCGTCTGCAGATGGAAGTCATGTCGATCGACGAGTTGACGGTGGAAGCTTCCGTGCGTCTGTTGCACGTGCTCGACGCGCCGACCGTGACGAGCGGCAGCGAAGCTGAAGAAGCGGACGAGGGTGACGAGAGCGAAGAAGAAATCATCGACGCAGCCGACGAAAGCGCGGAAGGCGAAGCCGAAGCGCAGGCCGAAGCCGATCTCGACGGCGGCGCGGTGGCGCCGGGCGACGTGGCCAGCGACGAAAACGTCGCGAGCGGCAACGACGCCGACGCCGAGCAGCAGCGCGTCGCGGAGCCGGGGCGATGAGCGCGAGCGACGTGCGCGATCGCTATGCGGTGATCGGCAATCCGATCGTCCATAGCAAATCGCCGTTCATCCACGGCCGCTTTGCCGCGCAGACCGGCGAGCCGATCGAATACGCTCATCTGCTCGCGCCGGTCGACGCATTCGTGCCGCACGTCCGCGCTTTCATCGAAGCGGGTGGTCGCGGCCTCAACGTGACGGTGCCGTTCAAGCTCGACGCTCACGCCTTCGCCGACACGCTTTCGCCGCGTGCGGCTGCGGCGGGTGCGGTGAACACGCTGCGTTTCGACGCTAACGGCGTCTACGGCGACAACACCGATGGCTTCGGCCTCGTGCGCGATATCGAAGTGAACCTCGGCGTGCCGCTGAAGGGCGCGCGCATTCTGTTGCTGGGCGCGGGTGGTGCGGCGCGCGGCGTGGTGTTGCCCATGCTCGACCGTTTGCCGCACACGTTGACCATCGTCAATCGCACGGCTGAAAAAGCGCAGGCATTGGTCGAACAGTTCGCTCAAGCCGCGCGCGATTCGGGGTGTCGGCTGACGGGCGGCGCGGCGCGCGTCATCGAAGCGGGCGCGTACGATGTGATCGTCAATGCAACGGCGGGCAGTCTCGACGCCTCGCTGCCCGAATGCGACGACCGCGCGTTCGGCACCGGCACTTTGGCGTACGACATGATGTATGGCGCGCATCCCACGGTGTTCATGGAGCACGCGAGCAAGCTGGGTGCGCGTGGCGCGGATGGCCTCGGCATGCTGGTCGAGCAGGCCGCGGAATCGTTCTACGTGTGGCGCGGCGTGCGGCCCGACGGCGCGCCCGTGCTGGCCGAATTGCGTGCCTTGCTGAAGGCGCCGTCGCACGCCTGAGGCGGCGGTCCAGTAACCCGTTTTCTCCGACTCACCCATTCGACGACTGAGACCACGATGACAGCAACGCGGCGCGCGATCCGGCCTGGTCCGATGCGATGGGTGTTCTATCTGGGCGCCGTGGTGGCGATCGCGTGGCTTACGACGCAGGCTTTTTACTTCGCGCAGATCGCGGTGTGGAACTCCGTCAATCCGCAATCCACCGCGTTCATGCGTTCGGACGCCTGGCGTTTATCGCAGGATCGCCCCGACCTTTCCATCCAGCACACGTGGGTGCCGTACGATCAGATTTCGCACAATCTGAAGCGGGCGATTATCGCGTCCGAAGACGCGAACTTCGTGAACAACAACGGCTACGAAACCG
Source organism: Paraburkholderia sp. GAS199 (assembly GCF_050436585.1). Classification (NCBI taxonomy): domain Bacteria; kingdom Pseudomonadati; phylum Pseudomonadota; class Betaproteobacteria; order Burkholderiales; family Burkholderiaceae; genus Paraburkholderia; species Paraburkholderia sp. GAS199. Next base: position 77,812 of record NZ_JBNDMM010000008.1, read on the forward strand.
ACGCCATCTTGCAGGCGTGGGAGCGCAACAAGGCCAAAGGCAAGATCGTGCGGGGCGGCTCGACGATCACCCAGCAACTCGCGCGCAATCTGTTTTTATCGCGCGAGAAGAGTTATATCCGCAAGGGGCAGGAGCTCATCATTACGTGGATGCTCGAAACCTTGATGGACAAGCAGCGGATATTCGAGATTTATCTGAATTCCGTGGAGTGGGGGAATGGTGTTTATGGCGCCGATGCGGCGGCTCATTATTATTACAAGACGTCCGCAGCCAAGTTGACTGCTGCGCAGTCGGCGAGATTGGCGGTGATGTTGCCGCAGCCGAAGTATTTCGATGAACATCGAGGGTCGGGGTATCTCGCCCAGAGGTCGAGGGTCATTGCGCGGCGGATGGGGGCGGCGGAATTGCCGGAATGATTGTTTGGTTTTTCGTTTTTTTGTTTTTACTGTTTTAGTTTTTGTTGGCCTTCGCGCGGCGGCGTTTCTTTTGTTATGCCTGCGGCGAGGGTGTCTCTGTTCTTATTGGTTTATTAGTGTTGCCCCTGTGCGGGGCGGCACCTACTTTTCTTTGCCGCGGCAAAGAAAAGTAGGCAAAAGAAAGCCGCTCACACCGCTAACCCTAAGCGGGCACCTCTCATAACGACACGGAGTGGCAGCCGATAGGGCCGACCGTGGATCGTCGTTTCTAGTGGTACAGCAGTCATCCGTTCCGGCGACGCTGCGCGCGCCGGAGCGGTACTTCATTCAAACCTTCACTTCGGTTTTTCGGTGTGCCAGCCGTCGGCTTCGCCTCGGCGAAAAGCTCAATGGAAACCTTCGGTTTCCGTCGCATGCCGCTCGGCGCGCGAAGCGCCGCCGGAACTGATGACGGCCTTGTCACTCACGCGGAGTGCGCGACACGTCGGACGCTCCGGGGCCACCGCCGCCGAGAAGCGCCACCGATAACGAATAGCATTAGCGGTTTGAGCGGCTTTCTTTGCTTAGCTTTCTTTGCCGCGGCAAAGAAAGTAAGTGCCGCCCCGCACAGGGGCAACGCTAATAAACCAATAAGAACAGAGACACCACCGCCGCAGGCAAACAAACCGCTAAAAAACAGAAACCCCACCGCTGCGGGCAAACCTCCAAGGCCCCCGCCAAGGCCCCATGGCAAGGCCAAAATCCCATTATATGAATCCAACACTCACATATTGGAGATTTCCAAAAAACCGCCCTACAATCCTCACCAACACGCGCCAAGCGCAAAAAACAGCGCCCACGCAGCGACGCTAAAAAAACCGGAGACAAGCCAGATCATGCCGATCGCTCACAGGCAGTACCTGCACGCCAGCCACGCAGCGAGCCGTCGAGGCCTCTCCTCCGGCCCCGCGCTGTAAGCGCAAAACCCATCCATCAGCGAATCGCCATGAACAAAGCGATGCCCACTCACGCCGCCAGCGCGTCCGAAGCCGATCTGGCGCATGCCGACCAGACTGCCGGCGCAGCGCCGCAGTCGCGTTCCGCGGGCAATGTCGCCGGCGTCGCGAAGGCGTCGCGCCCGGCCGCCCAGCAAACACCCGTCGTCAGCGAAATTGCGTTGCCCAGCACGTTGCTCGACATCACGCCGCAGCAAGCCGGTACGCAAACGCTATTGCGCGGCCTGGCGATTCTCGAGGCGGCCGCCGCCGGCGTGCGCGATCTGCGCACTTTCGGCGCCGCGCTCGGCACGACGCGCAGCACGACGCACCGGCTGGTCAGCAGCCTCGTGCAGGCGCGCTATCTTCGTCAGGTGCAGGGCGGTTATCTGCTCGGCCCGAAGCTGATCGAACTCGGCACGATCGCGCTCGAACAGATGCCGCTGACGGCCGTCGCGCGTCAACACCTCGAATCGCTCGCGGAACAGACGCTCGACACGATTCACCTCGGCGTACGCGACGGCGACGACGTCCTCTACATCGACAAGATTCCTGGCACGCGCGGCCTCGAGATGCGTTCGCGCGTCGGTCACCGCATGCCGCTGGCGTCGACGGGCATCGGCAAGGCCATGATGCTCGACCTCACGCCGGACGTCTGGCAGTCGATGTTCGAAGCCTCGCGGCGCGCGCTCGCCGGCGTGACGTTCAAGCCGGACAACCGCCCGGATGCGCAGACGTTCATGCAGCGCATGACCAGTTACGCCGCCGGCGGCTACACCTTCGACCTCGAAGAAAACGAAGCGTCGATCCGCTGCGTCGCGGCGCCGGTGCGCGACGCCTCCGGCGCGGTGGTGGCGGCGCTATCGGTGGCAAGCACGATTCCCTACATGTCGCTCGAACGCATGGACGAACTGATCCCGGTGGTGCAGCGCGAAGCACGCGCGATTTCGGAAGAACTCGGTTGGCGCGCACCGCAACCGGCAACCCGCAGGATCAAGCGATGACGCAAGCGGGTTCTCTCACGCCGACAGCCACCCAGTCCGTCGACGGCGCGGCAGGGTCGACGCTGCAGCAGGCTGCGCTAGTCGCGCTCGATTGGGGCACGACGTCGCTGCGCGCCTATCTGTTCGACGCTGCCGGCAACGTGCTGGCCACGCAGGCATCGACGGCCGGCATCATGAATCTGCCGAAGAGCGCCGATCAAGGCGGCTTCGACGCGGCATTCGACGCCGCTTGCGGCGCCTGGCTCGCCGACGCGCCCGGCGTGCCGGTCATCGCGGCGGGCATGGTGGGCAGCGCGCAGGGCTGGCTCGAAGCGCCGTACGTGGATGCGCCGGCGAATGCGGATTCGCTGGCAGCCGGGATCGTCCGCGTGACGGCGGCGAGCGGCGCGACGGTGCATATCGTGCCGGGCGTCCTGCAACGCGGCGAATTGCCCAACGTGATGCGTGGCGAAGAAACGCAGATTTTCGGCGCGCTGAGCCACGACGGCAGCGCGACGAACGCGCCGGACGGCAACAAACGCGCGCTGATCGGCTTGCCCGGCACGCACGCGAAATGGGTGATGGTGGAGGCAGGACGCATCGAGCGCTTTCACACTTTCATGACCGGCGAAGTTTTCGCGGCGCTGCGCGAGCACACCATTCTCGGCCGCACGATGGTCACGCCGGATCGGCCGGATACGGACGCGTTTGTGCATGGCGTGAGCATCGCGAAACAGAAAGGGCAGGCGGGCATGCTCGCGACCATCTTCAGTTCGCGCACGCTCGGCCTGACGGGCCAGTTGTCGCGCGAGCAGCAGCCCGACTATCTGTCGGGCCTGCTGATCGGCCACGAACTGGCCGGGCTCGACGCCGTACTGACGCAGCAACACGACTCGCTCGCCGCACGAAGTCTGCGGCTGATCGGCAACGAAGCGCTGTGCGAACGCTACCGCATCGCGCTGGCGCAGTTCGGCTGCACGCGGGCCGAACTCGTCAAGCACGCCACCGAACGTGGACTGTGGCGCGTCGCCACGCAGGCAGGGCTCGTCAATCCGACGCCCCGCACGGCGCACGCCGGATAAACGGATAACGGCCGGCCGCCGTCCATGACCGCACACGAATAAGGAACAGACATGCAACCTCACATCAATCTGCCCGCCCCGTACATGCCGCACGCGGGTCTGATCGCGGCATTCGAGGTCTGTCCGCTGATCGCGATCCTGCGCGGCGTGACGCCCGTCGATGCGGCCGAGCATGGTCAGGCGCTGTACGAAGCGGGCTTCCGGATCATCGAAGTGCCGCTCAATTCGCCGCAACCGTTCGACAGCATCGCGGCAATCCGCAAGGCCTTGCCGGCCGACGCCATCGTCGGTGCGGGCACGGTGCTGCATCCGAGTTTCGTCAACGACGTGAAATCGGCGGGCGGCGAACTGATCGTCATGCCGCACAGCGACCCGGATGTGGTCACCGCTGCGAAAGCGCAAGGCCTCGCGTGCGCGCCCGGTGTGGCGACGCCGAACGAAGCCTTCATCGCGCTGAAGAACGGCGCCGACGTGCTGAAGATGTTTCCCGCCGAGCAGCTTGGCTGTCACGTCGTGAAGGCGTGGCGCGCGGTGATCGCGGCGCAGGTGCCGCTGGTGCCGGTCGGCGGCATCACGCCGGACAACATGGGCCCGTTCCTGAGCGCCGGCGCCAATGGCTTCGGTCTCGGTTCGGCGCTGTACAAGCCGGGTCAAAGCGTCGCGAGCACGGCTTCGCATGCGAAGGCTTACATCAACGGCTTGCGCATCGCCCGGGCAGGCGCAAAGAAATGAAGCGACTCGCCGACAAAGTCGCGTTGATCACCGGCGCCGGTCGCGGCATCGGCGCGGCGATCGCGCTGGCGTTCGCGCGTGAAGGCGCGGCGGTCGTGCTGGCCGAACTCGACCTCGACACCGCGCAGCAAACCGCGGCGCAAATCGAGGCAAGCACGGCGGCGCGCGTGCTGGCCGTGCAAACCGACGTGACGCAGGCGGCGTCGGTGCAACACGCGGTCGGCGAGGCCGAGCGCGCGTTCGGTCCAGTAGACGTGTTGGTGAATAACGCCGGCATCAACGTGTTCTGCGATCCGCTGACGATGAGCGACGACGACTGGCGTCGTTGTTTCGCGGTCGATCTCGACGGCGTCTGGAACGGATGCCGCGCGGTTCTGCCGGGCATGGTCGAACGCCGCGCGGGCAGCATCGTGAACATCGCTTCGACGCACTCGTTCAAGATCATTCCGGGCTGCTTTCCGTATCCGGTCGCCAAGCATGGCGTGATTGGTCTGACGCGCGCGCTCGGTATCGAGTACGCACCGCGCAACGTGCGGGTCAACGCGATCGCGCCGGGCTACATCGAGACGCAACTGACACACGACTGGTGGAACGAACAAGCCGATCCGGCGGCCGCCCGCCAGGCGACCGTCGACCTTCAGCCGATGGGCCGTATCGGCCGTCCGGATGAGGTCGCGATGACCGCGGTTTTCCTCGCGTCGGATGAAGCGCCGTTCATCAACGCGAGCTGCATCACGGTGGATGGCGGCCGCTCGGCGCTGTATCACGACTGAGATCGGGCAACGGTTTTTGCAGTAAGCAGGATGCGCCGTGGTGCGCAGGTTTCACCGGACGACGCGCTGGCCGCGTGTGTCACAACCGGTACAAGAAGACGCGGCCGATACCTTCTCGTTATCAATTAGTCAGGAGACACGCATCATGAAACGTAGAATTTTCCTCACGCTGGCAGCAGCGGCGACGGGTGTGCTCTTCAATGCACCGGTTGCTCAAGCCGCCGATCCGGTCAAGATCGGCTTCCTCGTGAAGCAGCCGGAAGAACCGTGGTTCCAGGACGAATGGAAGTTCGCCGAAATCGCCGCCAAGGAGAAGGGCTTCACGCTGGTGAAGATCGGCGCGCCGTCGGGTGAGAAGGTGATGAGCGCAATCGACAATCTGTCGGCTCAGAAGGCACAAGGCTTCGTGATCTGCACGCCGGACGTCAAGCTCGGACCGGGCATCGTCGCGAAGGCGAAAGCCGACGGCCTGAAGATGATGACGGTCGACGATCGTCTGGTGGACGGCGCAGGCAAGCCGATCGCGTCGGTGCCGCATATGGGCATCTCGGCGTACAACATCGGCAAGCAGGTCGGCGACGGCCTGGCTGCGGAAATCAAGAAGCGCGGCTGGGACATGAAGGACGTCGGCGCGATCGACGTGACCTACGAGCAACTGCCGACCGCGCATGACCGCACCAGCGGCGCAACCGACGCGCTGATCGCCGCGGGCTTCCCGAAGGCGAACATCATTGCCGCGCCGCAAGCGAAGACCGACACGGAAAACGCGTTCAACGCCGCCAACATCGCGCTGACCAAGAACCCGAACTTCAAGCACTGGGTGGCTTACGCGCTCAACGATGAAGGCGTGCTCGGCGCAGTGCGCGCAGCGGAAGGCCGCGGCTTCAAGGCGGACAACATGATCGGTATCGGTATCGGCGGTTCGGATTCGGCACTGAACGAGTTCAAGAAGCCGACGCCGACGGGCTTCTACGGCACGGTCATCATCAGCCCGAAGCGTCACGGCGAAGAAACCTCGACGCTGATGTACGACTGGATCACGCAAGGCAAGGCACCGCCCCCGCTGACCCTGACGACCGGCATGCTGGCAACGCGTGACAACGTGGCCGACGTGCGCCAGAAGATGGGCCTCGCCGCAAACTGAGCGGCTCCATCCGGCAACGGTGACATGAAGTGAACTGCCGGCGCGTCGTTCTTCGATCGACGCGCCGGCAGCAGCAAGAAATCAGCATTAGAGACAAGCCATGCTTTGCGTTGCCGCCTGTGCGGCGCACCGAAGCGCGGTTCATCGTTAAGGAGGCGAAGTGTCAGCGACGCTACGTTTTGACAATATCGGTAAAGTCTTTCCAGGCGTGCGCGCGCTCGACGGTGTGTCCTTCGACGTCAACGTCGGCCAGGTGCACGGCCTGATGGGCGAAAACGGCGCGGGGAAATCGACCCTGCTCAAGATTCTCGGTGGTGAATATCAGCCCGATTCGGGCCGCGTGATGATCGACGGTAACGAAGTGCGCTTCACGAGCGCAGCATCGTCGATCGCAGCGGGAATCGCGGTGATTCACCAGGAACTGCAATACGTGCCCGACCTGACGGTCGCGGAAAACCTGCTGCTCGGACAGTTGCCGAATTCGCTCGGCTGGGTCAATAAACGCGAAGCGAAGCGCTTCGTGCGCGAGCGGCTCGAAGCGATGGGCGTGGCGCTCGACCCCAATGCGAAGTTGCGCAAGCTCTCCATCGCGCAACGGCAGATGGTCGAAATCTGCAAGGCGCTGCTGCGCAATGCACGTGTGATCGCGCTGGACGAGCCGACCAGTTCGCTGTCGCATCGCGAAACCGAAGTGCTGTTCAAGCTGGTGCGCGATCTGCGCGCGGACAACCGCGCCATGATCTACATCTCGCACCGCATGGACGAGATTTACGAACTGTGCGACGCCTGCACGATTTTCCGCGACGGCCGCAAGATCGCCTCGCATCCGACGCTCGAAGGCGTGTCGCGCGACACCATCGTCAGCGAAATGGTGGGCCGCGAAATTTCGGACATCTACAACTATTCCGAGCGCCCGCTCGGCGAAGTGCGCTTCGCGGCCAAAGCCATCGAAGGTCACGCGCTGGCGCAACCGGCGAGCTTCGAAGTGCGCCGCGGCGAGATCGTCGGCTTCTTCGGTCTGGTGGGCGCGGGCCGCAGCGAACTGATGCACCTCGTGTACGGCGCCGACAGCAAGAAGGCCGGTGAACTGCTGCTCGACGGCAAGCCGATCAAGGTGCGCAGCGCAGGCGAAGCGATTCGCCACGGCATCGTGCTGTGTCCGGAAGACCGCAAGGAAGAGGGCATCGTCGCGATGGCGACGGTGTCGGAGAACATCAACATCAGCTGCCGCCGTCACTATCTGCGCGCGGGCATGTTCCTCGACCGCAAGAAGGAAGCCGAAACGGCCGACCGTTTCATCAAGCTTCTGAAGATCAAGACGCCGAGCCGCCGCCAGAAAATCCGCTTCCTGTCGGGCGGCAACCAGCAGAAGGCGATTCTGTCGCGCTGGCTGGCCGAGCCGGATCTGAAGGTGGTGATTCTCGACGAACCGACGCGCGGTATCGACGTCGGCGCGAAGCACGAGATCTACAACGTGATTTATCAGCTCGCTGAACGCGGCTGCGCAATCGTGATGATTTCGTCGGAACTGCCGGAAGTGCTCGGCGTGTCCGATCGTATCGTCGTGATGCGTCAGGGCCGGATTTCCGGCGAACTGGCGCGCAAGGATGCAACGGAACAATCGGTGCTGAGCCTCGCCTTGCCGCAGAGCTCGACCGCATTGCCCGAAACCGGTAGCGCCGCCACCCAGCAAGCGGCCTGACATCATTTGGACGAAAGTCCGGCAACCCGTGGGGAACGGGAGGAGTATTGAACATGCAAGCCAGAGAAAACCTCGCGCAGCAGGCCGCCAAAGGCGCGGCCGAAGCGCTGATTCCGCAGACGAACGACAAGGCGAAGTGGTGGCAGCAGATCACCGAGTACAGCCTGATCGTGATCTTCGTCGTGATGTTCGTCACGATGTCGCTGACCGTCGATCACTTCTTTTCGATCGAGAACATGCTCGGCCTCGCGCTGTCGATCTCGCAGATCGGCATGGTGGCCTGCACGATGATGTTCTGTCTGGCCTCGCGCGACTTCGACCTCTCGGTGGGTTCGACGGTCGCCTTCGCCGGCGTGTTGTGCGCGATGGTGCTCAACGCCACGGGCAATACGTTCATCGCGATCATCGCCGCGGTGTTCGCGGGCGCCGTGATCGGTTTCGTCAACGGCGCGGTGATCGCTTATCTGCGCATCAACGCGCTGATCACCACGCTCGCCACGATGGAAATCGTGCGCGGTCTCGGCTTCATCGTGTCGCACGGCCAGGCCGTGGGCGTGTCGTCGGATACGTTCATCGCGCTGGGCGGCCTGAGCTTCTTCGGCGTGTCGCTGCCGATCTGGGTCACGCTGCTGTGCTTCATCGTGTTCGGCGTCATGCTGAATCAGACGGTGTACGGCCGTAACACGCTGGCGATCGGCGGCAATCCGGAAGCCTCGCGTCTGGCCGGTATCAACGTCGAGCGCACGCGCGTCTACATCTTCCTGATTCAAGGCGCCGTGACTGCGCTGGCCGGCGTGATTCTGGCCTCGCGTATCACCTCGGGGCAGCCGAATGCAGCCGAAGGTTTCGAGCTGAACGTGATCTCGGCGTGCGTGCTGGGCGGCGTGTCGCTGCTCGGCGGCCGCGCCACGATCTCCGGCGTCGTGATCGGCGTGCTGATCATGGGCACAGTCGAGAACGTCATGAACCTGATGAACATCGACGCGTTCTACCAGTACCTCGTGCGTGGCGCGATCCTGCTCGCCGCCGTGCTGCTCGATCAGTTGAAGAACCGCGGTTCGCGCGACTAAGCGCGCCAGGCGCCACTCTAAATCTGCTCTAAAAGGAATCGAACGATGTCGTCTCCGGCCAATGCAAACGAGCGTCTCACGGACAACGCGTTCGCGCGCTATCCGAGTCTCGTCGACCGTACGGTGTTGATCACGGGCGGCGCGACCGGCATCGGCGCATCGTTCGTCGAGCATTTCGCGGCGCAAGGTGCGCGCGTCGCGTTCTTCGATATCGACGCGACCGAGGGCGAAGCACTCGCCGACAAACTCGGCGACTCGAAACACAAGCCACTGTTTCTGCCTTGCGATCTGACCGATATCGACGCGCTGCAAAAAGCGATCGCCGACGTGAAGGCCACGCTGGGTCCGATTCAGGTGCTGGTGAACAACGCGGCGAACGACAAGCGTCATTCGATCGGCGAAGTGACGCCCGAGTTTTTCAACGCGGGTATCGCGGTCAATATCCGCCATCAGTTTTTTGCGGCGCAAGCCGTGATGGAAGACATGAAGGCGGCCAAAGCCGGCTCGATCATCAACCTCGGTTCGATCAGCTGGATGCTGAAGAACGGCGGTTATCCGGTGTACGTGATGTCGAAAGCGGCGGTGCAGGGTTTGACGCGCGGGCTCGCGCGCGATCTCGGTCACTTCAATATTCGCGTCAATACGCTGGTGCCGGGCTGGGTCATGACGGACAAGCAGAAGCGTCTGTGGCTCGACGACGCGGGCCGTCGTTCGATCAAGGAAGGTCAGTGCATCGACGCCGAATTGCAGCCTGCGGACCTGGCGCGCATGGCACTGTTCCTTGCCGCCGACGACAGCGGCATGATCACGGCGCAGGACATCATCGTCGACGGAGGCTGGGCGTGAGTTCGGCACCGGGCACGCACGTGGCGGCAGCATTGCTGCTCGATACGAAATGCGCGCTGGGCGAAGGCGCTACCTGGTGCGCGAAAACCGGCCGCTTCTACTGGACCGATATCGAAGGTGCGCGCTTGTGGCGCTACGATCCGTCCGACGGTCAGAGCACGTTCTGGGACATGCCGGAGCGGCTCGCCACCTTCGCGCTGTGCGCTGATTCCAACGTGCTGTTGCTGGGTCTCGCCACACATCTCGCGTTCTTCGATCTCACCACGGGCGAGACGCGTCGTATCGTCGACGTGGAGCCCGGCCTGAACACGCGCGTCAACGACGGTCGTTGCGACCGGCAGGGCCGCTTCGTGTTCGGCACGAAAGACGAAGGTTCGCCGCTGCAGGCGGTGGGCGGCTTTTACCGTCTGAATCACGATCTTTCGCTGGAGCGTTTGTCGCTGCCCGCGCCGGCAATCTCCAACAGCATCGCCTTCAGCCCGGACGGCGCGACGATGTATTACTGCGATTCGCCGACCCGCGAAATTCGCACGTGCGACTACCGCGCCGACGGCAGCGTCGCCAACGACCGTCTGTTCGTCACGCTCACCGACGCGAGCGGCGAACCCGACGGCTCCACCGTCGATCGCGACGGCGGCCTGTGGAACGCGCAATGGGGCGGACGGCGCGTGGTGCGATACGGCCCCGACGGTGTGGAAACGGAGCGCGTGGAAGTGCCGACGGCGCAGCCGAGCTGCGTCGCCTTGGGTGGTGTGCAGCTCGATTCCTTGTACATCACGAGCGCGCGAGTCGGCCTCGATGCCGCCGCGCTCGCGGACGACGCGCATGCCGGCGGCGTTTTCAGGGTGGCGTCGGCGCGACGCGGTTTGCCCGAACCGGTATTCCAGGGCGCGCCCGCTTAGCGCAGAATGACGCTGCTCCGCTCGCGCGGCAGCAGTCAGTGCAGTCCGGCCGGATTCATTCCGGCGAATCAGAAGTCGATGTCGCAAAACCAGTGGCAGTAAATCGGCAGCACGCAGTTCGGACCCAGAGGCGACCAGTACACAAAGTCGCCCAACAACACCCGTCAGCAATGACGGAAACGTCCTACGCCTCTCGATGGAGCCAGATATGACTGTTGCGAATCTCGTTTCCGCTTCTTCTCAAACACGCCGCGCACGACTGAACGCGGCAGCCAATCCGGTGCTTCCGGGTCCCAGTACGTCGGCGGTCGCGGTCGGTGAAGTGAGCGCCGGCGATGTCGCCTGCGTCACGCTTGCCAATGCGCATCTGCGGCTCGATGTCGCGCCCACGCTCGGCGGCGGCGTGACCCGTTTCGACTGGCGCAACGACGGCGCGCTGACGCCGATTTTCCGGCGCTGCCGGCACGTCGCGGCCGACACGCAGCCGAACCAGCTCGCGTGTTATCCGCTGTTGCCGTATTCGAACCGCATCGGCGGCGGGCAATTCAACGTGGGAAGCCGGCGCGTCGAGGTGCCGTGCAATCGCGCCGACGAACCGCTGCCGATCCACGGCGACGGCTGGCTTTCGGCCTGGCAGGTTGCCGAAACGGACCGCGAGAGCGTGCGTCTGACGCTCGATCGCCACGACGGCAAACCCTACGCGTTTCGCGCGACGCAAACCTACACGCTGGACGGCCCGACGCTCGTCGTGACGCTGGAAATCGAAAACGCAGGGCGCGAGACCATGCCGTTCGGCCTCGGGTTGCATCCGTTTTTCGTGCGCGACACCGACACCGAGTTGTCCGCGGCAGCCGGCGGCCTGTGGCTTTCCGGGGACGACTGGCTGCCGGTGCGGCATGTGCCGGCGCCGCCCGCCTGGCAGTTCGGCGTGGCGTATCCGTTGCCGGAAACCATCGTCAATCATGCGTTCACCGGGTGGAGCGGGCAGGCCGCGGTGGTGTGGCCGAAACGCCGGCTCTCGCTGAATATCGCCGCCGACGCCGACTACTACGTTCTGTACACGCCGACCGGCCAGGACTTTTTCTGCTTCGAACCGGTCGATCACCCGATCAACGCGATGAATCTGGCCGGCGGCGCGAGCGAGAACGGCATGACCCTGCTGGCGCGCGGCGAGCGTCTGACGCGCACGTTCCGCTTCACCGTCGAGCGGACCGGCTTGCGTTCCATGCCGGGCGCGCGCGGCTCGCGTCGGCGTCAGTAGCTTCTGCGAACCCGCGGCTGCGAGCGTGCTCGCGCGCTTGCGCCGTGCCGGGCGCGCCGGGGTGAGCGGCGCAGGACGGGTAAAATACGCGCCTCTTCCGTTATCGGCTCGCCGCGAGACCCATCATGTCCAATTTCATCCAGACACTCAACGACGCCTGGCAGCGCACCAACTCGCTGCTGTGCGTCGGCCTCGATCCCGAGCCTACGAAATTCCCCGGCGCGATGGCCGGCCGCCCCGAGGCGATTTTCGACTTCTGCCGCACGATCGTCGACGCAACGGCGCCGTACGCCTCGTCGTTCAAACCGCAGATTGCCTACTTCGCGGCGCACCGCGCGGAAGATCAGCTCGAACAGCTGATCGCGCATATTCATGCGAATCATCCGGGTCTGCCGGTCATTCTGGACGCCAAGCGCGGCGATATCGGCAGCACGGCGGAGCAATACGCGCGCGAGGCGTTCGAGCGTTATCAGGCGGACGCGGTCACGGTGAATCCGTATATGGGTTTCGATTCGATCGAGCCGTACCTCGAGCACAAGGGCAAGGGCGTGATCGTGTTGTGCCGGACCTCGAATCCGGGCGGCTCCGATCTGCAATTCCTGGAAACGGGCGGCCGTCCGCTGTATCAGGTCGTCGCGAAACTGGCCGCTGAAAAATGGAATGCGAGCGGGCAGCTGAGCCTCGTGGTCGGCGCGACTTTTCCGAAGGAAATCGAAGTGGTGCGCGGCATCGTGGGTGACATGCCGCTGTTGATTCCGGGTATCGGCGCGCAAGGCGGCGACGTTCAGGCCACCGTGAACGCGGGCCGCACGGCGAATGGCACGGGCATGCTGATCAACTCGTCGCGGGCAATCATTTACGCCGGCAAGGACGAAGATTTCGCCGAAGCCGCTGCGCAAGCTGCGATGGAAACGCGCGACCGGATCAATGCGTTCCGGTAATGGATGGTTGCGGCTGATGCGGGCCGTTCCTGACCCAATCATGGCCGCGACGGCCGGCGGTTTTTACGCAGCCGGCCCCAGCCGCGCAATCAACCCGGCATGATGAGGATGCGCGGCCATCAGCGCATCGACGTCGGCGAGTTCGAATTCGCTGAATTCGAAGCCCGGCGCGACCGTGCAGCCGGCCAGCGCGAACGTCGCCGGGTCGGCGCATTCCGCGGCGAACCACGCGCCCGCGGGCACGACCGCCTGAAACACGGCGTCCACGTCGTTCAACGTGTTGCCTAGGCGATGCGTCACCAGCGTGCCGGCCGCGTCGAGTACGTGGACGTGCAACGGCTGACCCGCGTAGAAATGCCAGACTTCGTCGGATTTGATCCGATGCCACGCCGAGTGCGCGCCGTCGCAGAGCAAGTAGTAAATGGCGGTCGATGCCGAGCGCGTTTCGTCCGGCTCGTGTGAGCCGCCGACGCGCGCGACGCGCCCTTCGGACCGGTAAGTCTCACTGAAAAATCCGCCTTCGGGATGCGGCTTCAGATCGAAGCGGCGGATCAGTTCGTCTTTGTCTGTCGCGGATGCGGACATGCGGGCGCCGGTCAATGTTCGCGTTCGTCGAGCAGCGCCAGGACGCCGCGTAATGCGTGCGCGGCCGCCTGCACGCGGATTTTTTCCCGGTCGCCTTTGAATATTTTCGTCTCGACGGACGTGTGCAGACGGTTGCTCCAGGCAAACGAAACCATGCCGACCGGCTTGGTTTCGGTGCCGCCGCCAGGGCCGGCCACGCCGGTAATCGACAGCGATACCTGCGCGCGGCTGTTGCGCAGCGCGCCTTCCGCCATCGCCTTGGCCACCTGCTCGCTGACCGCGCCGTGTTTGTCGATCAGATCGGCCGGCACGCCGATCATTTCGCATTTCGCCTGATTCGAATACGTGACGAAACCACGATCGAACCAGCCGCTGCTGCCGGAGATGTCCGTGATCGCGGTGGCGACCATGCCGCCCGTGCAGGATTCGGCGGTGACGAGCAGCAAGCGTTCGTCACGCAGACGGTTGCTCACGCGAATCGCGAGTTGGTGAACGACTGAATCGGTAGGCATGGCGTCGATCCGGAAAGCGGAAATACGGACTAGGCGGATTAAGCGGCTAAATCGGCTAAAGGGCGACAGTGCGGCGAAGATGCAGCGACGGCGTTGCGACGAAGTGACCGCCGGTCAGATCGACATGCGCCACAGCGCGATGACGAGCAGCGTGAAAAACGCCGCAACGAGGTCATCGAACATGATGCCAAAGCCACCTTTCAGGCGGCGATCGAAATAACCGATGGGCGGCGGTTTCACCATGTCGAAGAAACGGAACACGACGAACGCCCAGCATTGCCCGACCAGCGTGACCGGCGTGACCATCAGCAGCACCAGCCAGAACGCGATGATTTCGTCCCACACCACCGGCGACGGATCGTCGGTGCCGAGCTTCTTCGCGGTGTAGCCGCAAATCGCAATGCCGCCGACAAAACCCACCGCGATCAGCACGCCCCATTCGATCACCGTCAGATAGCGGCTCAACACGGCAAACGACGCCCACGCGAACAGCGTGCCGACCGTACCCGGCGCCACCGGCGACAGGCCGCTGCCGAATCCGAGCGACAGGATGTGGGACGGATGCGACAGCATGAAACGCGCGGTAGCGCGGCGCGGCTGCGGACGCGGCGCGCGCGGACCGGAGGCGTCGGGCGGCGGGTTGCCGATGAGCTTGTCGGCAGGGCCGAGCGAGGGATCAGTCTGCATGAAAGTGATCGAAGCCTTGCAACGTCAATGTGAGCGGCTTGCCGGCGGCGTCGTGCCAGTTGATGACCGGACGGTCGGCCTCCGCTTGAAGGTCGCTTATTGTACCGATGCGCGTGACGGCCAAGTCCACCTCGTGGCCCGCGGTTTCGACCTTTTCGCGCGCCGCGACGGGCGCGGTGAAGCACAGTTCGTAGTCGTCGCCGCCGGCAAGCGTGCAGCGGCGCTGAATGTCGGGCGACAGGCGCTTCAGCGCGGCCGAGCGCGGCACGGCGTCGACATCGACCTTTGCGTCCAGACCGGAGCGTTCCAGAATGTGGCGCAGATCGCCCGCGAGGCCGTCCGAAAGATCGAGTGCGGCATGCGCGACGCCGCGCAACGCGCGACCCAATGCAACGCGCGGCTCCGGGCGCTCGAGGGCGCGACGAAATGTCGCAGCGTCGTCGGCGCTCGCCGACCACTCGCCGCGTTGCACGCCGAGACCCGCGCGCGCGTCGCCGAGTGTGCCGGAAACCCAGATGTCGTCGCCGGGTTGGGCGGCGTCGCGGCGCAGCGCGAGTTGCGGCGGGACGCTGCCGAATACCGTAATGCAGAGATTCAAGGGGCCGCTGGTGGTATCGCCGCCGATCAGGTCGCAACCGTAACGGTCTGCCAGCGTAAATAAGCCATTGCTGAAAGCAGCTAGCCAGGCTTCGTCCGCTTTGGGCAGCGAGAAGGCGAGCGTGAACGCCTGTGGCTGGGCGCCCATTGCCGCGAGATCCGAGAGATTCACGGCGAGCGTCTTGTGGCCCAGCGCTTCCGGATCGACATCCGCGAAGAAGTGGCGGCCTTCCACCAGCATGTCCGTCGAAATCGCCATCATTTCGCCTGGCGGCGGCGAGAGCAGGGCGCAGTCGTCGCCGATGCCGAGTTCCCCGTCTTGCTGGCGGCGTGATTGGGCGGTGGCGCGCCGGGTAAAGAATCGGTCGATCAGCGAGAACTCGGAAAGCATGGTGGCGTGCGTAATTGAAAAATACCGTGAAAACCCGCTAACAGCGCGTATCGTGCGCCTCGCCTGCCGGATATGCGCGCGATCGGCACGCAACTTCCGGATGGCGTCGGCGCGAGTCATGCTGCGCTGCAACTGCCTTTCGCACTGTTTCGGTCGCGGCAGTTGTACCCGTATTGAAGGAATCGAGCCGGCAATTAGGGCTACAATGCCGTCGAACATCTATTCTAATCCGCACTTCGAAGCCCGCCTTATGTCGACTCCCGTCAATAGCAAACTCCGCGAAGCCGCTCTCGATTATCACGAGTTCCCGACCCCCGGGAAGATCGCGATCGCCCCGACCA
Organism: Paraburkholderia sp. GAS199; assembly: GCF_050436585.1. Taxonomy (NCBI): domain Bacteria; kingdom Pseudomonadati; phylum Pseudomonadota; class Betaproteobacteria; order Burkholderiales; family Burkholderiaceae; genus Paraburkholderia; species Paraburkholderia sp. GAS199. The sequence goes on from NZ_JBNDMM010000008.1 coordinate 93,751, forward strand.
AGCAGATGATCAACCAGCGCGATCTCGCGCTGGCGTACTCGCCGGGCGTGGCCTTCGCTTGCGAAGAAATCGTCGAAAACCCGCTGAACGCCGCGCGTTTCACCGCGCGAAGCAACCTGGTCGGCGTCGTCACGAACGGCACCGCGGTGCTGGGTCTCGGCAACATCGGACCGCTGGCGTCCAAGCCGGTCATGGAAGGCAAGGCCGTGCTGTTCAAGAAGTTCGCCGGCATCGACGTGTTCGATATCGAGCTGAACGAATCCGATCCGCACAAGCTGGTCGACGTGATCGCCGCGCTCGAACCGACCTTCGGCGGCATCAACCTGGAAGACATCAAGGCGCCGGACTGCTTCATCGTCGAGCGCGAATGCCGCAAGCGCATGAAGATTCCGGTCTTCCACGACGACCAGCACGGTACGGCGATCGTCGTGGCGGCGGCCATCACCAACGGCCTGAAAGTGGTCGGCAAGAACATCAAGGACGTCAAGCTGGTGTCGTCCGGCGCGGGCGCAGCGGCGCTGGCCTGTCTGGACCTGCTGGTCGACATCGGCCTGCCGCTCGAAAACATCACGGTGACCGATCTGGCCGGCGTGGTCTACAAGGGCCGCGTCGAACTGATGGACCCGGACAAGGAACGCTTCGCGCGCGAAACCGACGCCCGCACGCTCGCTGAAGCGATTGGCGGCGCGGACGTGTTCCTCGGCCTCTCGGCCGGCGGCGTGCTGAAGCAGGACATGGTCAAGCAGATGGCCGACAAGCCGCTGATCCTGGCACTCGCGAACCCGACGCCGGAAATCCTGCCGGAACTGGCGCTGGAAGTGCGTCCGGACGCGGTTCTGTGCACGGGCCGCACCGACTACCCGAACCAGGTGAACAACGTTCTGGTGTTCCCGTTCCTGTTCCGCGGCGCGCTGGACGCGGGCGCGACGACGGTGACGCGTGAGATGGAAATCGCCGCGGTCAACGCGATTGCCGAACTGGCACGTCAGGAGCAGAGCGACATCGTCGCAACCGCTTACGGCATTGAGGACCTCTCGTTCGGTCCGGAATACCTGATTCCGAAGCCGTTCGACCCGCGCCTGATCGTGAAGGTCGCGCCGGCGGTGGCGAAGGCGGCGATGGATTGCGGCGTGGCCGAGCGTCCGATCGAAGACATGGACGCCTACGAACAGCATCTGCAGCAGTTCGTGTATCACAGCGGCACGACCATGAAGCCGATTTTCCAGCTGGCGCGTGGCGTCGAGCCGGAAAAGAAGCGCATCGTCTTCGCCGAGGGCGAGGAAGAGCGCGTGCTGCGCGCCATGCAGATCATCGTCGACGAAAAGCTGGCGAAGCCGATCCTGATCGGCCGCCCGGCCGTGATCGAGCAGCGTATTGCGCGCTTCGGTCTGCGTCTGGTCGCGGGTCAGGACTACACGGTCGTCAACACGGACCACGACGAGCGCTATCGCGATTTCTGGCAGACGTATCACAAGATGATGTCTCGCAAGGGCATCAGCGCGCAGATGGCGAAGCTCGAAATGCGCCGCCGCACCACGCTGATTGGCGCGATGCTGGTGGAAAAGGGCGAAGCCGACGGCATGATCTGCGGCACGGTGAGCACCACGCACCGTCATTTGCACTTCATCGACCAGGTGATCGGCAAGAAGGAAGGCGCGAAGGTGTACGCCGCCATGAACGCGCTGGTGCTGCCGAATCGCCAGATTTTCCTCGTCGACACGCACGTGAACGTCGATCCGACGCCGGAACAACTGGCTGAGATCACGATCATGGCCGCGGACGAAGTGCGCCGTTTCGGCATCGAGCCGAAGGTCGCGCTGCTGTCGCATTCGAACTTCGGCACGAGCGTTGCGCCGACCGCGCAGAAGATGCGCGACACGCTGGCAATCCTGCGCGAGCGCGCGCCGGAATTGCAGGTGGACGGCGAAATGCACGGCGACATCGCGCTCGACGCGAACCTGCGCCGCGAGATCATGCCGGACTCGACGCTCGAAGGCGACGCGAACCTGCTGGTGCTGCCGAACATCGACGCGGCCAACATCTCATACAACCTGCTGAAGACCGCCGCGGGCAATAACATCGCGATCGGTCCGATGCTGCTGGGTGCTGCCAAGCCGGTTCACGTGCTGACGTCGTCGGCAACGGTGCGCCGGATCGTCAACATGACGGCCTTGCTGGTGGCCGACGTGATCGCCACGCGTTAAGCGGCGTCCACGTAAGCCACTGCGGCCCGGCGCTCGTCGATCGAGGGCGCCGGGCAAAAAAAAGGCGTGCCCGCAATGGGCACGCCTTGGGTGAACAGGGGATAGCCACCCAAAAAAGGCTACTGAGATATCTCCGCCGCCGAGGCTCCTCGGAATCTGGCGCGAATCCCCGGCGTGACGCACTAACCGCCTGCAAAAAATCCTGCTTTCGCGCTGAAAGGCTAATCTTAGCTTGTGTAAGCTAATTATTCTGTCAAAAGTCGTCAAAGCCTGTCCAGGTATCGTTTCGGGCGAGTTTGGGGGCGTACGCTTGCCTGGGGATCGTTGATTCTGCGGTGCTTTAGCGATACCCTTACGACTTTCATGGTCGTCAAACTCGTGATCTAACAGCGGGGAACCTTGATTCATGGCACGCAAGTGGCAACGCATCAAAGGCGTGCTGATCGGTGCTTTGACGCTCTGTGCTCTATCTGGCCCCGTGCCTGGCGCGTTTGCGCGCGACTCCACGGCGCCCTCCAGTACAGACGCGCAGGTGCAGGGCACCGTCGCGCTGGCGCAGTTGCCGCGCGAAGCAGTCAATACATTGAACTTGATTGCCGCTGGCGGGCCTTACCCGTATGAGAAGGACGGCATCGTATTCGGCAACCGCGAACGATTGCTGCCGCCGCATAGGCGCGGCTATTACCACGAATACACCGTCCCTACGCCTCGCTCACGTAATCGCGGGGCGCGCCGCATCGTCTGTGGAGGTCCGCTCGAGCGAACCGACAACTGCTTCTACTCGGACGACCACTACACCAGTTTTAATCGTATTGTTGAATGACATCGGGATGAACGGCATGAGCGACAACGTCTACGCGCACGACACCGGAGTCGCGACGGATCTTTTCGCGGCCGGCGACGGCAATTTGTTCCAGCGCGTGATGCGATTGCGCGCCGGCGGTCAGGGCCATGATAACCAGAGCGAAGCCAGCACTGAGCTTTCATCGAATGAGGAGCCCATGAGTCTTTTCAAGACCGTACGACCGAACATCGTACAGTCGATCCGCGCCTTCCGCGTGCAGGATCTCGCTGACGAAGCCAATCAACTGGGGCAGCATTTCCTTTACGCGTACACGGCGAACGCGCAAAGCAAGCAGGAAGTTCTCGAGACCATCGCGACATCGTTCCTGTTTCCTAAGCACTTCGGGAAAAACTACGACGCGCTCTATGATTGCCTGACCGACCTCGTCCAGAAAGCGGGCACGCAGCCTGGTTTTGTCATCGTGCTCGATCAACTGCCGGTTGCGCAGAAGTTCGACAAGGAAGGCCGCGAGACTTTGCTCGACGTTTTCCGCGAGGCCGCCGAGTTCTGGGCCGAGCGCAAGGTTGCGTTCCGCGTCTTCTATTCGTTCGCGTAACCCACGCAATCGGCAACACGCTGCCCGATCATGCAAAAGGCCCGCCAATTGGCGGGCCTTTTGTTTGGAGTAAACCTTTCGGCGAAACCTTCCGCAAGGATTCTTCGCGGACGCGTTCTTTACCAGCCGCCCCAGCGCGCAGCGAGCGCCGACAACACCGCGATGCCCGCGGTCTCGGTGCGAAGCACGCGTGGTCCAAGGCCAACAGCCGTGAAGCCGTGCTCCGTCGCGGCCGCCTCTTCGGCCGCCGAAAAGCCGCCTTCCGGACCGACCAGCACCGTCACGCGACCGAACGGCGCGTCGGTGGGCAGCGCGGAAAAGCTGATGGTGGCGCGCGGCGACAGCAGAATGCGTAATTCGCCTTCCTCGGCGACGCGGGGCAGCGCCCCCAGCCACGTGGCGATTTCGCGCACGGGCATGACTTCCGGCAAACGGTTACGGCCGCACTGTTCGCACGAGGCGCGCACGATGCCCTGCCAATGCACGTGACGCCGCTGGGCGCGCTCGCCGGAGAGTCGTACGACGCTTCGTGTGGTGGTCAACGGGACGAAACACGATGCACCCAGTTCGACCGCCTTCTCGATCAGCCAATCCATTTTGTCGCCGCCGGCGATGCCTTGAGCGAGTGTGAGGTGATACGGCGCTTCCACTTCGACACGACGGAATTCGTGAATTCTCACCTTGACCGAGCGGCGCTCGACTTCGACGAGCTCGGCGCTGTGTTCGCCGCCCTCGCCATTGAACAGCACGACCGAATCGCCGGGTTGCAGGCGCAGCACGAGGATGTGGCGCGTGACGTCATCTGGCAACTGCATGATGTCGTCGGGCTTGAGAGGGGTACCGACGAAGAAGCGAGGCATCAGAGAAATACTCATTGGTTCACGAAAGGTGGCGAGCGAGCGCCCAGCGATAGCCGTCGAGGTCTTCGACCTGGGCGAACCGGTCGCCCCAGAACTGATCCTGTGGCTCGCTCAGCGATTTAGCGCCGGCGGTCAGTGCCCGCGCATAAACCGCGTCGACATCGTCGACATAGACATAGAACGATTGCGGGGCAATTGCGCCCGCGCTTTTGGGGGTTTTCGCCGCCGAGCCGAACGCGCCTTCCGGTGCGAACATCACTATCAACTGACCTTGATAAGTCATCTCGACGTGCATGACGACGCCGTCGTCCTGGACGCTGTCACGCAGTTCGAAGCCGAAAGCGGCCTGGAAGAACGCCGTGGCGGCCCGGGCGTCGCGCACCGTCAGATAGGGGGTCAACCAGGGCACACCGGCTGGGCGGGAGGCGGTCATGGAGTTCTCCGGATCGAGGGGGTTGCGGGGCGTGTGCCATGAAGCCAGTCGGTCGGACAGGTATCGATTCACACTACCGGCCGATTGGACCGTGCATTTTGCCCACGCCTTAGCTTGCTGGCTTTAAGAATTGACTTAGTTTATCGCGCACTGAGCGGAATGCGGAGAAGAGTGCGGGATGCATGTGCGGATCGTAGTGCTGCAGCGAGCCGAGTCCGCGTGCGGCCAATCTTGAAGTGAGCGCTTCGGTGGCGAGCGCCGCGGGATCGAGCGTGTCGCTGGCGGTCGCCATCATCCATAGCGAGCCGTAAAGCGGCACGAAGGCCGTCATCGTACGCACGACGGCGAACGTTTCGCGCAGGTCGTCGAGCAACTGGCCGATGCGCTCCGGATGAAAGTACGGCGAACCAAGGTGCATCGACAGGGCCGCGCCGGGGTTCATCACCCGTTTCAGTTGCGCGTAGAAACCCGGCGTGTAAAGGCCGGCCGCCGGCGAGTCGGGCGGCGTCAGGTCGAAAACGATCAGATCGAAGCCCATGTTGCCTAGAGCGCCGGCCGGTCCGGAGGCGGCGGCCACATAGTCGGCGGCGTCGCCGATGACCAGCTCGACCCGTGGATCGTCGAATGCGCCGCCGTGAACTTCCGGCAGATGCTCGCGCGTCAGACGCACCACGTCCGCGTCGAGTTCGGCCACCACGATCCGCTCGATGCACGCATGCCGCAACAGTTGCCGCGCGGCGCCGCCATCGCCGCCGCCCAGCACCAGCGCTGTGCGAGGCGCGGGATGGGCCAGCGCGGTCGGATGCACCATGCATTCGTGATAGATGAACTCGTCACCCGTCGAGGTCATCGGCCGGCCGTCGAGCGTGAACAGGCGGCCGAGCTGCGGCGTATCCCACACCTCGATGTGCTGATAGGCCGAGCGCACGCTGGCGAGCCGGCGCGCATGCTCGAAGCCGTAGACGGCGTCGCGATTCGGGTGGAACAGCAGGGTCGCGCTCATGGCGGGCAGGCTCCGTGCGGCGCGCGGCGGCACAGTGGATCGAGGTTGCCTGATTGTATCGGGCCACGCGCGGCGTGCCCCGGCGGGCGTCCGGACGGCCATTGCCGACAGCAATACGAGGGGGCTTTCCGAGCAGGACGGGGGCAACGTTCTGTTAGAATGTCACGCTTTCAGCCTTGTCCGTTTGCTCTGCCCGTTTCGCGTCTCCTGGCGCCGCACCGTGCGCCGAAGCGAACCGGCATTCGAGCATCCGGTCTTCGAGCGCGCACCGCTTTCTGACTCTGTCTCCGGACTCGACATGACGACCCCGTCTCCTGCACCCACCTCCCTGATGGCCAACGCAATCCGCGCGTTGTCCATGGATGCCGTTCAAAAAGCGAACTCCGGCCACCCCGGCATGCCGATGGGCATGGCCGAAATCGGCGTGGCCCTGTGGTCGCGTCATCTGCGCCACAACCCGAAGAACCCGCAATGGGCCGATCGCGACCGCTTCGTGCTGTCGAACGGTCACGGCTCGATGCTGCTGTACTCGCTGCTGCATCTGACCGGCTACGATTTGCCGATCGAAGAGTTGAAGAACTTCCGCCAGATGCATTCCAAGACGCCGGGTCACCCGGAATACGGCATCACGCCGGGCGTCGAAACGACCACCGGCCCGCTCGGCCAGGGTCTGGCGAATGCGGTCGGCATGGCGCTCGCCGAGTCGCTGCTCGCCACTGAGTTCAACAAGCCCGACGCAAGCATCGTCGACCACCACACCTACGTGTTCGTCGGCGACGGCTGCCTGATGGAAGGCATCTCGCACGAAGCCTGTTCGCTGGCCGGCGTGTTGAAGCTGAACAAGCTGATCGCGTTCTACGACGACAACGGCATCTCGATCGACGGCGAAGTGGTGCACTGGTTCCACGACGACACGCCGAAGCGCTTCGAAGCATACGGCTGGAACGTCATCCCGAACGTGATCGGTCACGACGTCGAAGCCGTGGACGCGGCGATCAAGCAGGCCAAGCTGTCGGACAAGCCGACGCTGATCTGCTGCAAGACCGTGATCGGCGAAGGCGCGCCGACCAAGGCCGGCAGCCACGATTCGCACGGCTCGCCGCTGGGCGACAAGGAAATCGCGGCCACGCGCGAAAAGATCGGCTGGAAGTGGGAACCGTTCGTGATTCCGGCTGAAGTCTACGCAGCGTGGGACGCCAAGGAAGCCGGCGCGCGCATCGAATCCGAGTGGGACAAAGCCTTCGCAGCCTACGCGGCGAAGTACCCGCAGGAAGCGGCTGAATTCAAGCGCCGCGACGCGAAGCAACTGCCCGCCGACTGGAAAGAAAAGGCCAAGGCCATCATCGCCGGCGCAAACGAGCGCGCGGAAACGGTCGCTACGCGCAAGGCGTCGCAGCAGGCCATCGAAGGTCTGTCGGCAGTTCTGCCGGAACTGCTCGGCGGCTCGGCCGACCTGACCGGTTCGAACCTGACCAACTGGAAGGCCGCCAAGCCGGTGCGCGTCAACGCGGAAGGCAAGGCTGCGGGCAACTACGTCAACTACGGCGTGCGTGAATTCGGCATGAGCGCCGCGATCAACGGTATCGCGCTGCACGGCGGCTTCAAGGCGTTCGGCGGCACGTTCCTGACGTTCTCGGACTACAGCCGCAACGCATTGCGCGTGGCCGCGCTGATGAAAGCGCCGTCGATCTTCGTGTTCACGCACGACTCGATCGGCCTCGGCGAAGACGGTCCGACTCACCAGTCGATCGAACACGTCGCAAGCCTGCGTCTGATTCCGCATCTGCAAGTGTGGCGCCCGGCCGATACGGTTGAAACCGCCGTGGCCTGGACGCACGCCGTCGAACATCATGGCCCGTCGTGCCTGATTTTCAGCCGTCAGAACCTGCCGTTCTCGGAGCGCACGGACGCGCAGATCGCCAACATCGAGAAGGGCGGTTACGTGTTGCGCGACTGGAACGACGAAATCGTCGCGCGCAAGATCATCCTGATCGCGACGGGTTCGGAAGTGGAACTGGCGCTGAACGCGATCGAGCCGCTGGCGCGCGAAGGCATTGCGGCACGTGTCGTGTCCATGCCGTCCACCACCGTGTTCGACATGCAGGACGCCGAGTACCGTGAGCGCGTGCTGCCGCACGGCGTGCGCCGCGTCGCGATCGAAGCGGGCGTAACGGATTTCTGGCGCAAGTACGTGGGTCTGGAAGGCGGCGTGGTCGGTATCGACACGTTCGGCGAATCGGCCCCGGCTGGCGTGCTGTTCAAGCATTTCGGCTTCACCGTCGAGAACGTGGTAGAGACGGCCAAAGCCGCACTCGGCTGATCGGCGAACACGCGTTGCCGTTCGCGTGCGAACGCGCGGCAACGCAGCCAGTCAGACGATTAGAAACGTATTTTTTTAGCCATCAGGAGATAGACCATGACGATTCGCGTCGCAATCAACGGCTACGGCCGGATCGGCCGCAACACGCTGCGCGCCTTCTATGAAAACGGCAAGAAGCACGATATCGAAATCGTCGCCATCAACGATCTGGGCGATGCCAAGACCAACGCTCACCTGACGCAATACGACACCGCGCACGGCAAATTCCCGGGCGAAGTGTCGGTCGACGGCGACTACCTGGTCGTGAACGGCGACAAGATCCGCGTGCTGGCCAATCGCAATCCGGCCGAACTGCCGTGGGGCGAGTTGAACGTCGACGTCGTGCTGGAATGCACGGGCTTTTTCACGACCAAGGAAAAGGCGAGCGCGCACATCAAGGGCGGCGCAAAGAAGGTGATCATCTCGGCGCCGGGCGGTAAAGACGTCGACGCAACGATCGTCTACGGCGTCAACCACAATGTGCTGAAGGCATCGGACACGGTGATCTCGAACGCATCGTGCACGACCAACTGCCTGGCACCGCTGGTCAAGCCGCTGAATGACAAGATCGGTCTGGTGAACGGTCTGATGACCACGATCCACGCCTACACGAACGACCAGGTTCTGACGGACGTGTACCACGAAGACCTGCGCCGTGCGCGTTCGGCCACGCATAGCCAGATCCCGACCAAGACCGGCGCTGCGTCGGCAGTCGGCCTGGTGCTGCCGGAACTGAACGGCAAGCTCGACGGCTACGCGATTCGCGTCCCGACGATCAACGTGTCGGTCGTCGATCTGTCGTTCATCGCCGCGCGCGACACGACGGTCGAAGAAGTCAACGCGATCATGAAGGAAGCGTCGGAAGGCTCGTTGAAGGGCATCCTCGGTTACAACGATGCACCGCTCGTGTCGATCGACTTCAACCACAACCCGGCTTCGTCGACGTTCGACGCAACGCTGACCAAGGTGTCGGGCCGTCTGGTGAAGGTGTCGAGCTGGTACGACAACGAATGGGGCTTCTCGAACCGCATGCTGGACACGGCCGTGGCACTGGCCAACGCCAAGTAAGCACGACGCTTCGTGTTCCCCGCGGCCCGCCCAGGTCGTCAGGGCAACCGAAAAAAAACCGCTCTTCGGAGCGGTTTTTTTATGTCCGCGACGACGGCCTCGGCAAAGTCAGGTCGACCGTCGGATCATGTAGTGTTCGAAAAGCGCTTCCCTGACGTGAAAAAGCCGCAAAAAGACTTACGGTAAGGCAACGGCGTGCGCCCGTAATAAATCTGCGGAAAGGCGGAAAAGGGCGCAAAAAAGGGCGTGAAAGGGCGCAAAAAAACCCGGCCCGATTGGCATCGGCCGGGTTTTTTCTGCCGGCCGGACCGCGCACCCCGACGCATCCGGCGGCCTGTCTGTCTGGCGTCAGTGCTTGCGATGCGGGCAGTTTTCCTTGGTGCACGCACCGTAAAGCGCCAGCGCGTGCTCCTGCAGCTTGAAGCCGCGTTCCTTCGCGATGGACTGCTGACGGCTTTCGATTTCGGAGTCGAAAAATTCTTCGACGAGGCCGCAATCGAGGCACACCAGGTGGTCGTGGTGCGACCCTTCGTTCAGCTCGAACACGGCCTTGCCGGACTCGAAATTGCTGCGCGAAAGCAAGCCGGCCTGTTCGAACTGCGTGAGTACGCGATACACGGTTGCGAGGCCGATATCGAGTTCCTCATGCAGCAGATTGCGGTAGACGTCTTCCGCGGTCAGGTGGCGCACCGGGCTGTGCTGAAAAATCTCAAGGATTTTGAGGCGCGGAAGGGTCGCCTTGAGCCCGATATTCTTGAGATCGGTTGGATTGGTCATGACAAGGGATCCCTAGAGTACAATGCTGGGCTCTCATAGTAATGTGTTTAGCCGTTCTGGTCATCTTCGATGGAATGAAACTCGCGCGGCTCGTCAGCGGGCCCGCACGGTGAGTGAAATGATTTCAAAATCTCAATTGATCTACCGGGGGAGCCGCATGCGGGGTACCTTGATCGCTGTTGCGACTGTCGCGGTTCTTGCCGGATGTTCCACTTACGACAGCCTGACGCAGCGTGTTGCCCAAAGCATTACGCCGTACCGGATTACGGTGGTGCAGGGTAATTTCGTGTCGAAAGAAGCGGCTGCGCAACTTCAGGTTGGCCAGTCGCGAGCACAGGTGCGCCAACTGCTCGGCACGCCGTTGTTGACAGACATGTTCCACGCCGACCGCTGGGACTACGTGTTTTATTTCAAGCGCGGTTCGACGAACGTCGTGCAGGAGCGCGATCTGGTCCTGAACTTCGCGGGTGATCGTCTCGCGAGCTGGTCGGGTGGTGAAGATTTGCCGTCCAACCTCGAATTGCTGGCCGAAATCGACGGTGATCGTCGCGGCAAGAAAGCTGCGGCACCGAGCGCAAGCGCGGCTGCCAGTGCGCCGGCTGCCGCCTCGGCGCCGGTCACGGTGGATACCACGCGCTCGCCGTCGGTCGATGGCGCCGCAGCGGCCGCCGTGCCGTCAACGGACGCAAACGCCGAAGCCGCGCAGGCCGCCAATCGTGCGACCAATGCCGTGCAAGCGCCCACGGGCAAGACGCAGTCGTCGGCACGGGCCTCGGTGCCCACGGCAAATGGCGGCGGTGTTCCGCCGCAAGGTCCCACGGCCGCCGGTCAGCCGCAGTTCCAGTTCCATCGTCCGCCGCCGCCGCAAGTGCCGGGCAGCCAGGACAACCCGGTGGGTCCGACGGGCTCGCAGAACAGCAACGGCGGTCCGACGCTCAACGCGCCGCTCACGGCGCCGGCTCCCGCTTCGGGAACAGGCGGCTAATCGCGCTGTCCCTGTCTTAAGACGGGCGCTGCATGCGGGCAACGCGCCGTGTGCAGCGCCCGTCCTGCTTTGTGCCGTACCAATCTGGACGGCGTGTCTGGGCGTCATGCCCGGCGCCGTCGCTTTTGCCCGCATTTGCCGGGTTTTGACTCTTCGAACCCTCGTAGCCATGAAAATTGCCATTGCTGGCGCATCGGGCCGTATGGGCCGCATGCTCATCGAAACCGTTCTTAACGATCCGGAAGCCACGCTCACCGGCGCACTCGACCGTGTCGGCGCCCCGCAACTCGGTCAGGATGCCGGCGCGTTTCTCGGCAAGCAGACAGGCGTGCTGCTGACCGACGACATCGAACGCGTTTTCGCCGAATCCGATTACCTGATCGACTTCACGCGTCCGGAAGGCACGCTGGTTCATCTGGAAGCCGCGCAGCGTCACGGCGTGAAAATGGTGATCGGCACGACCGGTTTCGACAACGAGCAGAAAGAGCAACTGCGCGCGGCCGCGGCGAACATCGCGATCATGTTCTCGTCGAATATGAGCGTGGGCGTCAACGTCACGCTGAAGCTGCTGGAATACGCGGCAAAGCACTTCGCCACCGGCTACGACATCGAAATCATCGAAGCGCATCACCGTCACAAGGTCGACGCGCCGTCGGGCACCGCGCTCACGATGGGCGAGGTGATCGCCAGCGCGCTGGGCCGCAATCTCGACGACTGCGCGGTCTATAGCCGCGAAGGTGTGACCGGCGAACGCGATCCGTCCACGATCGGCTTTTCGGCAATTCGCGGCGGCGATATCGTCGGTGACCACACGGTGCTGTTCGCGGGCATCGGCGAGCGCATCGAAATCACGCACAAATCGGCAAGCCGTCTGTCTTATGCACAAGGCGCGCTGCGCGCGGTGCGTTTCCTCGAAAGCCATCAGAACGGCTTCTTCGATATGCAGGACGTGCTCGGCCTGCGCTGAGCGTGTCATCGGGCCGGGCTTATTCCGGCCCGGCTGCGTCCCTGAAATCACTTTCCGATAGCGAGGTCAGATGGCAGGCAGCGGCATCACCCATTACCTGCAAACGAGCGACGCCATCACGCACGGCGTCGCGTACGTGCTGCTGGCTATGTCGATTGCGAGCTGGTGTTTTCTGATCGTCAAAAGCTGGATGCTGACGCGCGCCAAACGCCAGGCGCCGCGAGCGATCGCGCAGTTCTGGCAGGCGCCGACCTTGTCCGAAGGCGTATCCGTGCTGAGGCGCGTAGACCGCGAGCGGGTGTTTTCGCCGCTCGCCGAAGCCGCGCTGCATGCCGCCGAAGTCGATATTCCAGGGGCGCTGCTGGCGCGCGTCGAACGCAGCGAACGCGTATTGCGCGCGTTGCGGCAGGCGCTCAACGCGTCGCAGCGGCGGCTCGAGTTCGGGCAAGTGCTGCTGGCTTCCGTGGGCAGTACGGCGCCGTTCGTCGGGCTGCTCGGCACGGTCTGGGGCATTTATCACGCGCTCGGCAGCATCGCGGCGAGCGGGCAGGCGCAGATCGAAAACGTCGCCGGACCGGTGGGCGAAGCGCTCATCATGACGGCCTTCGGTCTGGTCGTGGCCATTCCTGCGGTGCTCGCCTATAACGTCCTCGGACGGCTCGTGCGGCAATTGTCGGAAGAACTCGACGGCTTCGCGCACGACCTGCACGCCTACGTGTGCGCGCCGGTCGAAGGCGCGCCGCGCAGCACGGAACACGCGGTCGCGGCGCAGGCGCGCTGAGTCTCGCGGTCAGGCAAAGGAGGCGACATGGCATTCGGCGGACTCGAGAAAAAGCAGACGGCCGCGCCCATGGCGGAGATCAACATGACGCCGTTGATCGACGTGATGCTGGTGCTGCTGGTCATTTTTATCATTACCGCGCCTTTGTTCACGCACGCGATCCGGCTCGATTTGCCCAAGGTTGCGGCCGCGCCGGCCCGCCAGACGCCGCAAACCATTTCCCTTTCCATCGACGCCGCCGGCAAGCTCTACTGGAACGGCACGGCCATCACGCTCCAGCAGATGCGCACGCAGTTCGCGCAAGCCGGCAAACAGGGCGATCAGCCCGAAATCCAGTTGCGCGCCGAGCGCTCCACGCGTTACGAAGTGATCGCGCAGGTCATGGGCGCGGCGCAGCAGGCGGGTCTCGAACGCATCGGCTTCGTGACCGATCCTCCGCCACCGGGTAGCGGGCAATAGCGCATACGGCGTCGGTAGCGCGAAACGCCGTGGCATCACGCGTCTTGCCGCCACATCCTGGCGCGCGGCGCACCCGTCCGCGAACGGTATAATCAGCCCTTTCCCCCGCACAGCGGGGCAACGACGCAATTTCATCCAGCAGAGCACCAGGCGGTCGGTGCGAAAGCACCGAACCCAGCGATCCCATCACACCATGCACGAAAAATACGTTCCCTCCGACGTCGAATCCGCCGCGCAAGGGCAATGGCGCGCCCATGACGCGTACAAGTCGACGGAAACCACCGACAAGCCCAAGTACTATTGCGTCTCGATGCTGCCGTACCCGTCGGGCAAGCTGCACATGGGTCACGTCCGCAACTACACGATCAACGACGTGATGTACCGCTATCTGCGGATGAACGGTTACAACGTGCTGATGCCGATGGGCTGGGACGCGTTCGGTATGCCGGCGGAAAACGCCGCGATGGCCAACAACGTGCCGCCCGCGAAGTGGACCTACGACAACATCGCTTACATGAAGAAGCAGATGCAGTCGATGGGCCTCGCGATCGACTGGTCGCGCGAAATCGCCACCTGCAGCCCGGATTACTACAAGTGGAACCAGTGGCTGTTCCTGAAGATGCTCGAAAAGGGCATCGCGTACAAGAAAACCGGCACCGTCAACTGGGACCCGGTCGATCAAACCGTGCTCGCCAACGAGCAGGTGATCGACGGACGCGGCTGGCGTTCGGGCGCGCTGGTCGAAAAGCGCGAAATCCCGATGTACTACATGCGCATCACGCAGTACGCGGACGAACTGCTGAACGATCTCGAAGGTCTCGGCTGGCCCGAGCGCGTCAAGATCATGCAGCAGAACTGGATCGGCAAGAGCTTCGGCGTGAACTTCGGTTTCCCGTATGAAATCGACGGCGAACAGAAACTGCTGCGCGTGTTCACCACGCGTGCCGACACGGTCATGGGCGTGACGTTCTGCGCCATCGCCGCGGAGCATCCGCTCGCCACGCGTCTCGCGCAGGACAAGCCGGAACTGCAGGCTTTCATCGAAGAATGCAAACGCGGCGGCGTGGCCGAAGCCGACGTCGCAACCATGGAAAAGAAGGGCATGGGCACGGGTTTCTACGTCACGCATCCGCTGACGCAGGAACAGGTCGAAGTGTGGATCGGCAACTACGTGCTGATGAGCTACGGCGAAGGCGCGGTGATGGGCGTGCCCGCACACGACGAGCGCGACTTCGCGTTCGTGAAGAAATACAACCTGCCGATCAAGCAGGTCGTGGCGGTCGAAGGCAAGGAGTTCTCGACCGAAGCCTGGCAGGAATGGTACGGCGAGAAGACCGGCACGCTGATCAATAGCGGCAAGTACGACGGTCTCACGTACGAAAAGGCCGTCGACCAGATCGCCGCCGATCTCAAGGAGCTCGGCCTCGGCGACAAACAGATCACGTGGCGTCTGCGTGACTGGGGCGTGTCGCGTCAGCGTTACTGGGGCACGCCGATTCCGATCATCCACTGCCCGACGTGCGGCGACGTGCCGGTGCCGGAAAAGGATCTGCCGGTCGTGCTGCCGGAAGACCTCGTGCCGGACGGCACGGGCAATCCGCTCGCCAAGTCCGAAGCGTTCGTGAACTGCACCTGCCCGACGTGCGGCGGCGCGGCGAAGCGCGAAACCGACACGATGGACACCTTCGTCGACTCGTCCTGGTATTTTTACCGCTACGCGTCGCCGGACGCGAAGACCATGGTCGACGAGCGCACCGATTACTGGGCGCCGATGGACCAGTACATCGGCGGCATCGAACACGCGATTCTTCACCTGTTGTACTCGCGCTTCTGGGCCAAGGTCATGCGCGACCTCGGTCTGGTCAAGTTCGGCGAGCCGGCCAAAAACCTGCTCACGCAGGGCATGGTGCTCAACGAAACCTATTACCGCGAAAACGAAGCGGGCAAGAAGACCTGGTACAACCCGGCCGACGTCACGGTCTCGTTCGACGACAAGGGCCGCCCGGTCGGCGCTGTGCTGAACTCGGACGGTGAAGCCGTGGTGCTGGGCGGCGTCGAGAAGATGTCGAAGTCGAAGAACAATGGCGTCGACCCGCAGTTGCTGATCGATCAGCACGGTGCCGACACCGCGCGTCTGTTCGTGATGTTCGCCGCACCGCCCGAGCAGCAGCTCGAGTGGTCCGGTTCGGGTGTGGAAGGCGCGAGCCGCTTCCTGCGTCGCGTGTGGAATTTCGCGCAGTCGAACGAAGCTGCGCTGCGTTCCGGCGGCGCGTTCGACGCCGCAAACCAGAACGACGCCGACAAGGCGCTGCGCCGCGAAATCTACAGCGTGCTCAAGCAGGCCGACTTCGACTATCAGCGTTTGCAGTACAACACGGTGGTGTCGGCGGCCATGAAAATGCTCAACGCGCTCGACAGCGCGAAGGGCGCGCAAGCGGCCGTGCTGCGCGAAACGTATAGCGTCATGCTGCGCGTGCTGTATCCGGTCGTGCCGCACCTCACCTTCCAGATCTGGCAGGAACTCGGTTACGCCGACGAATTCGGTTCGCTGCTGGACGCGGCATGGCCGAAGGTCGACGAAAAGGCGCTGGAACAGGCTGAAATCGAACTCGTGCTGCAGGTCAACGGCAAGGTTCGCGGCGCGATCACCGTGGCAAAAGATGCTTCGCGCGAAGCCATCGAACAGCTGGCGGCGGCACACGAAATGGTGGCGAAGTTCAGCGAAGGCAAGGCCCCGAAAAAGATCATCGTGGTGCCGGGCCGACTCGTGAACGTGGTCGTCTGACGGCGTACGCAAACATGGCAGCAGGCAGGGCGCCGCTTCATGCGGCCGCGCTGCCGGCGCTGCGCAATCTACTGCGAACCCAGGAGCCAATGTGACTCGCAGATTGTTTTTGACGGCGGCATGCAGCGTGTTGATGTTGTCCGCGTGCGGCTTCCAGCTGCGCGGCCAGCAGGATTACGCGTTTAAACGTCTCTACATTTCCGGCGGCACACCTGCCGGCGCGGCACGTTTGACCCGCATGGTGCAGGGCGGCAGCGACACCGTCGTGGTGACGTCGCCTGCCAACGCCGATGCCACCTTGCAGATCAGCATCGGCCGCGACCAGAGCACACTGACGCTGAATTCGCTGGGTGTCGTCGAAGAGTACGCGTTGAATCTGTACATGACGTACTCGCTCACCGGCAAGGACGGCACCGTGCTGATTCCTCCGAGCATCATCGCGCTGAATCGCGCCATGACGTACAGCGATCAGTACTCGCAAGCGAAGGCGGCGGAGTCCGATATCCTGTTTGCGGACATGGAAAACGACGCCGTCGATCAGCTGAGCCGCCGGCTCGCGCTGGTGAAGTCGATGCATCCGGCGCGCGGGCAGGAAGTGCCTGGTGTTGCGCCGCGCGCGCCTTTGCCGCCGCCGCCGCTGTGAGCACGCCGATTTTGTCTTCGTCCAACCTCGCCGACCGGTAGCCATGCAACTGCGACTTGACGCGCTCGAAGCGCATCTCGCCAAGGGACTCGCCGGACTGTACGTCGTGTACGGCGACGAGCACCTGCTCGCTCAGGAAGCGTGCGACCGCATCCGTGCCAGCGCGCGTGGCGCCGGTTTCACCGACCGTTCGGTGTTCACCGTCGAGCGAGGCTTCGACTGGAGTTCGCTGCTGGGCGCGAGCCAGTCGATGTCGCTGTTCGGCGACCGTCAACTGGTCGAGTTGCGCATTCCGTCCGGCAAACCCGGCAAGGAAGGCGCGGACGCGCTCAAGGCGCTCGCGGCGTCCGTCAACGACGACGTGCTCACCATGATCACCCTGCCGCGGCTTGACGCGGCCACGCAGAAGTCGGCGTGGTTCAGCGCGTTGTCCGATGCGGGTGTCGCGCTGAAGATCGACCCGGTGGAACGCGCGCAATTGCCGAACTGGGTGGGTCAGCGGCTCGCGGCTCAGAATCAGCGCGTGGCAGCGGGTGAAGAAGGGCGGCGCGCGTTGGCGTTCATCGCCGAGCGCGTCGAGGGCAACCTGCTGGCCGCGCATCAGGAAATCCAGAAGCTCGGGCTGCTGTATCCCGCCGGAACGCTGAGCTTCGAGCAGGTGCACGATGCCGTGCTCAATGTCGCGCGCTACGACGTGTTCAAGCTGAACGAAGCCATGCTGGCCGGCGACGTCGGCCGTCTGTCGCGCATGCTCGACGGCTTGCGCGGCGAGGGCGAGGCGGCGGTGCTGGTGCTGTGGGCCGTCGTCGAGGAATTGCGCACGCTGTTGCGAATCAAGCGTGGCGTATCGGCCGGCAAACCGCTTGCGATGCTGGTGCGCGAGAACCGTGTCTGGGGTCCGCGTGAACGTCTGATCGGGCCTGCGTTGTCGCGCGTAACAGAAACTGCGCTCGAGAAAGCGCTGGCGTTGGCGGCGCGCTTGGACCGCCAGGTGAAGGGCTTGTCCGGTGGCACGCCCGGCAATCATCTCAACGACCCGCCGCCCGATCCGTGGGACGGCCTGTTCGAACTGGCCATGACCGTGGCAGCGCCGAAAACGGCGCCCGTGCCGCCGGCGCGACCTCGTATCGCGCCTGCAACGTCGGCACGACGCCCAGCCTGAACGGGCATGTCCGACGCGTTTTGCCCGTCGTGTCATGCCGGCGGTGCGGCAAGCAAAGCACCTGCACCCGACTTACAATCGTTTTATCTTCCGCTCATTCTGTCCGTCCGCCGCACTTGAAGTGCGCGGCACCACGAGAATCACCATGGATATCGACCAGTACA
Source organism: Paraburkholderia sp. GAS199 (assembly GCF_050436585.1). Lineage (NCBI taxonomy): Bacteria > Pseudomonadati > Pseudomonadota > Betaproteobacteria > Burkholderiales > Burkholderiaceae > Paraburkholderia > Paraburkholderia sp. GAS199. Next base: position 111,801 of record NZ_JBNDMM010000008.1, read on the forward strand.
TGACCGACCTCGGCCGCCGCGCCCGCCACGCTTCGCGTGCGATGGCGCGTGCCTCGACGGCGGCGAAGAATGCGGCGCTCGCGGCCGTGGCCGAAGCGATCGAACGCGACGCGGCGTCGCTGAAAGAAGCCAATTTGCGCGACGTGGCGCGCGCACGCGACAAAGGTCACGACGCGGCATTCATCGACCGGCTGACGCTGTCCGACAAGGCGCTCCGGACCATGGTCGAAGGCTTGCGGCAAGTCGCTGCGCTGGCCGATCCGATCGGCGAGATCAGCAACCTGAAGTTTCGTCCGAGCGGCATCCAGGTGGGGCAGATGCGCGTTCCCCTGGGCGTCATCGGCATCATCTATGAATCGCGCCCGAACGTGACCATCGACGCGGCGGCGCTGTGCCTGAAGTCCGGCAACGCCACGATTCTGCGCGGCGGCTCCGAAGCGCTCGAGTGCAACACGGCGCTGGCGAAGCTGATCGGCGAAGGTCTGGAAGCCGCGGGCCTGCCGCAGGACGCGGTGCAAGTGGTGGCCACGTCGGACCGCGCCGCGGTCGGCAAGCTCATCACCATGACGGAGTACGTCGACGTAATCGTGCCGCGCGGCGGCAAGAGCCTGATCGAGCGCCTCATGAACGAAGCGCGCGTGCCGATGATCAAGCACCTCGACGGCATCTGCCATGTGTACGTGGACGACCGCGCCGATCTGGCCAAAGCGCTGACCGTCTGCGACAACGCGAAGACGCATCGCTACGGCACGTGTAACACGATGGAAACCTTGTTGGTGGCGCGCGGCATCGCTGCCGAAGTGCTGCCGCCGCTGGGCAAGCTGTATCGCAACAAAGACGTGGAGTTGCGCGTGGACGCCGCCGCACGCGCGGTGCTCGCGGACGCCGGGGTGAGCCCGCTCGTCGACGCAACCGAAGAAGACTGGCGCACCGAGTATCTCGCGCCGGTGCTGGCGATCAAGGTGGTCGAGAACCTCGACGCGGCGATCGAGCACATCAACGAATACAGTTCGCATCACACCGACGCGATCGTCACCGAAGACCACGACCGTGCCATGCGCTTCCTGCGCGAAGTCGATTCGGCGAGCGTGATGGTCAACGCATCGACGCGTTTCGCCGACGGCTTCGAGTTCGGCCTGGGTGCCGAAATCGGTATCTCCAACGACAAACTTCATGCGCGCGGACCGGTCGGACTCGATGGCCTGACCTCGCTCAAGTATGTCGTGCTGGGTCATGGCGAAGGCCGTCAATAAGGCTTCGCGAAGCAGGCAGCGCTAGCAGGAGTCGGCAAGCGCTGGAAAGGCGGCTGCGTCATGCAGCCGCTTTCGCTTGGTGAGCGGGCCGTATCGTTATCAATTTCCCACAAACAGGTACCGTCGATGCTTTGGGTCAAAACGTTTCACATCGTTCTGGTTGCGTCCTGGTTTGCTGGCTTGTTCTATCTGCCGCGCATCTTCGTCAATCTGGCGATGGAAACGGAACCCGCGGCAGTCGCGCGGCTGTTGATCATGGCGCGCAAGCTGTTTCGCTTCATGACGTTCATCACCGTGCCGGCGCTCGCGTGCGGCCTATGGCTGTGGCTCGTGATCGGAATCGGCAGCGGGCAGGGCTGGATTCACGCGAAGGTCGGCGTGGTGGTGTTGCTGCTGATCTATCACGCGTATTGCGGCGTGCTGCTGCGCACGTTCGAGCGTGGGGAAAACCGGCGATCGGACAAGTGGTATCGGATGTTCAACGAACTGCCGGTGCTGGGCATGCTGGCCGCGGTGGCACTGGTGGTCATCAAGCCGTTTTGAGACAGTGAGTATCCAGTCGACGTGGCGCTGACGCGCCGCGCCACTTCATGCACCCGGCTCGATCCGCCGCCGGTTGATCACCTCTTTCACCTGCGCGAGCTTTTCGACCAGTTCGGGTCCCCGGCTCAACGCAACGCCTACCGCCAGAATATCGCCGATCGCCAGATGCGATACGCGCGAGGTCATCGGCGAAAAAATGTCCGTGTCTTCGTCGACGTTCGCAAAAAGCCCGACGGTAGCGAGCCGCGCCAGCGGCGAATTGCCGTGCGTGATCGCAATCACTTTGGCGCCCGCGGCCAGCGCGGATTTCGCGGCGTCGACGATGTCGCGCGTGCGGCCCGTGTTCGAAATGGCCACCATGACATCGCCCTCGCCGAGCAATGCCGCCGACATCAAAAACGTGTGCGGGTCCGAATAAGCGACGCTCGGCATGCCGAGCCGGAAAAACTTGTGCTGCACGTCGAGTGCCGCGATACCCGAACCGCCCGCGCCGTAGAACTCGATACGGCGCGCCCTCGCCAGCAGGTCGATGGCCGCCGCCACGCTATCCGACGACAGGTTGTTACGCACCTGAATCAGCGCGCCGATGGTGCGATCCAGTACTTTCGCCGCGACGCCCGGCGTCGGTTCATCCGGCCGCACGTCGCGATAGACGGCGGGCACTTCCGCCGCGATTCCCTGCGCAAGCCGGATCTTGAACTCGCGAAACCCCGAAAAACCGAGCGCGTGACAGAAGCGCGCGATGGTCGGCTGGCTGACACCCGCGCGAGCCGCGACTTCCGTCATCGAGAGGTCCAACACCTCGCGCGGCGCTTCGATCACGTAATCGGCCAGTTTGCGCTCGGACGGCCGCAACTGATCGCGCATCTCTTCCACTTGGGACAGCATCATCGGAAAACTCGCACTATGCTGAAGAATGCGTGGACTATATCTGATTGCTGAAGAAGGTACAAAAACTACAAAAAGCGATCTAGGTGTTATCCCTAGGTTTGCTGTGAATCACGTAGAAGCGCTCTCAGTAAGGCGTAGAGCGTAGCCCGACGATGCGGCGGTGCAGCAGGATTCGTCGTTGCGATCATGTAGTTTTTCTACTAATATTGCGACGTCGACTGATCCGACATCCCCCGCGATACCTACCTGGCATAAAGCGCACGCCTGAATCGAGCGCGCGTCGCCAGCGACGAAGGAGCTCCGATGGTTTCCCCGCATTCGCAATTGTTGAAAGTCACGCAACGCGTGATCGAGCGCAGCAAGCCCACGCGCGAGGCCTACCTGGCCCGCATCGACCAGGCGCAGGGCAAATTTCCGGCGCGCGGCGCGCTCTCGTGCGCCAATCTGGCCCACGGCTTTGCCGGTCTCGAAGGGCGCGACAAGCTCGCCATCAAGGCGATCCGCGAACCGAACATCGGCATCGTCTCGTCGTATAACGAAATGCTGTCGGCGCACGCGCCGTACAAAAACTACCCGGACATCATCAAGGAAGCCGCGCGTGAAAACGGCGGCGTGGCGCAATTCGCAGGCGGCGTGCCGGCCATGTGCGACGGCGTCACGCAAGGCAATGCGGGCATGGAGCTGTCGCTGTTTTCGCGCGAAGTGATTGCGATGAGCACGGCGGTCGCGCTCACCCACAACATGTTCGACGCGGCCTTGTGCCTCGGCATCTGCGACAAGATCGTGCCGGGCCTGCTGATCGGCGCGCTGCAGTTCGGCCATCTGCCGACCATCTTCGTGCCGGCCGGTCCGATGGGCAGCGGCCTCTCGAACGACGACAAAGCCAAGACGCGCCAACTGTTCGCCACCGGCCAGTGCGGCCGCGACGCGCTGCTCGAAGCCGAGGCCGCCGCGTATCACAGCCACGGCACCTGCACCTTCTACGGCACCGCCAACAGCAACCAGATGCTGATGGAAGTGATGGGCCTGCATCTGCCGAGTTCGGCCTTCGTGCACCCGCATACGCCGCTGCGTGACGCGCTGACCGCGCAGGCCGCGCGCCGCGTGCTCGATCTGACGGTGGAGCGCGGCAATTACATGCCGATCGGGCACGTGGTCGACGAAAAGGCGATCGTCAACGGGATCGTCGCGTTGCTGGCAACGGGCGGCTCGACCAATCACACGTTGCACCTCGTGGCGATTGCGCGCGCGGCGGGCATCGTGATCGACTGGGACGACTTCGACACGCTGTCGCAAGCCGTGCCGCTGCTCGCGAAAATCTATCCGAACGGCAAGGCCGACGTGAACCACTTCCACGCTGCGGGCGGCGTGGCCTTCCTCGTACGCAATCTGCTGGAAGGCGGCTTGCTGCATGAAGACGTCAATACGGTGGCGGGTCGCGGTCTGCATCACTACACGCAGGAACCGAAGCTGCTGGACGGCAAGCTGGAATGGGTGCCGGGCACGGCTCAAAGCGAAGACACGACTGTGCTGCGCGGCATCAAGGAGCCGTTCCAGCCCGACGGCGGTTTGCGTCTGATGCAAGGCAAGCTCGGCCGTGGCGTGATCAAGATTTCAGCGGTGGCGGCGCAGCATCGCAAGGTGAAGGCGCCGGCTATCGTGTTCGATTCGCAGGAAGCGGTGCAGGCCGCTTTCGACAACGGCGAACTGAAGCGCGACTTCATCGCCGTGGTGCGCTTCCAGGGCGCCCGCGCAAACGGCATGCCCGAACTGCACCGTTTGACGCCGCTGCTCGGTGTGCTGCAGGATCAGGGTTTCCATGTCGCGCTCGTCACGGACGGCCGCATGTCGGGCGCGTCGGGCAAGGTGCCGGCGGTGATCCATCTGTCGCCGGAAGCGCTGCTGCAAGGCCCGATCGGCAAGGTTCGCACGGGCGACATGCTGGTGATCGACGCAGATGCCGGCGTGCTCGACATCGAAATCGACGCGGCCGAGTGGGCCGCGCGCGCAGGTGCGACGCCGCTGCATCAGGCGGAAAACGAAGTCGGTTTCGGCCGCGAACTGTTCGGCGTATTTCGCGCGGCAGCGGCGCCGGCGGAGCAGGGCGCGTCGGTATTCGGCCCGATGGTGGGCGAACGCGCGGCGACCCATGCCGAACCGGCAAGAGCACGCGTCGAAGAACACACAAGCACCACTCAAGCCAGCTAAACGCAACAAGGAGTCTGACTATGACGTCGAAAACAGTAAGCGATATCGTGCGCCTCGGCCCGGTGATTCCGGTGCTCGCATTCGACTCGGCCGAGCAAGGCGAACACGTGTCGCGCGCACTGCACGCGGGTGGCGTGAAAGTGCTGGAAATCACGCTGCGCACGGCGGCGGGCCTGGAAGCGATCGAACGCGCCAGCCATCTCGCCGATGACATCGTGGTGGGCGTCGGCACCATCACGAAGCCCGAGCACTGCGCGCAGGCGAAAAAAGCGGGCGCGCAGTTCGGCGTCTCGCCGGGCCTGACCAAAGATATGCACAAGGCCGCACAGGATGCCGGTCTGCCGCTGTTGCCGGGCGTCATGACGCCGTCCGACATCATCACGGCGCTCGAACTCGGCTACGAAATCGTCAAGTTTTTCCCGGCACAGCAAGCCGGCGGCGTGCCGATGCTGCAAGCGTTCCACGGGCCGTTCCCGACGCTGAAATTCTGTCCGACGGGCGGCATCACCGCGGAAACCGCGACGCACTTCCTGTCGCTGCCGAACGTGGTGTGCGTGGGCGGTTCGTGGCTCACGCCGAAAGCCGCGCTGGCCGCGCAGAACTGGGACGAAGTCACGCGTCTCGCGCGTGCAGCCAGCCAGTTGGCCGCACCCGCCCATTGAGTCGAAGCGGGCCGACGCTGGTCCGCTAGCAGCATTTCATCTTCAGGAGCCTCGTCGTAGCAGCCGGTCGGGTTGTCGCGACGAGGCTTTTTTATTCGCGCCGTCGCGCACTCCGCGGGCGTTTTGAAGCGACAAACAGTAAAATTCAGCGTCCGCGCGGCTCGCCGGCTTTTCAGGCACCGCTCAAGGTCGCCGTGAGACAGATGCCAGACGTGCTCTGCACGCAACCTCGTTGAAGAGGCCGGCGCGAAGCGCCAGGTTGGGGGCACCCACAATCAATAACGCAAAGGAGGAGCTTCATGGAAGCTGTCCACGGCAGCATGCTGCTGGTCTACGCGGTGATCGCCATCGCACTGCTGATTCTGCTGATCACCCGTTACAAGGTTTATCCGTTTCTCGTTCTCATCATCGTGTCGCTGCTGCTCGGGCTCGTCTCCGGCATGCCGATCGGCACGATCGTCAAATCGTTCGAAACGGGCAACGGCAATACGCTGGGACACATCGCGATCGTGGTCGGTCTCGGCACCATGCTCGGCAAGATGATGGCCGAATCGGGCGGCGCCGAGCGCATCGCCACCACGCTCATCGACAAGTTCGGCGAGAAGAACATTCACTGGGCGATGATGGTCGTCGCGATCATCGTCGGCTTGCCGGTGTTCTTCGAAGTCGGCTTCGTGCTGCTGATTCCGATCGCGTTCAACGTCGCGAAACGCACGGGCAAATCGCTGCTGCTGATCGGCTTGCCGATGGTCGCGGGCCTGTCCGTCGTGCACGGCCTGATTCCGCCGCATCCGGCTGCGATGCTCGCCGTGCAGGCGTATCACGCCGATATCGGCAAGACGATTGCGTACGGTCTGATCGTGGGTGTGCCGACCGCGATCGTCGCCGGTCCGCTGTTCGCGCTGCTGATCAGCCGCTACATCAAACTGCCGAAAGACAACGCGCTCGCTTCGCAATTTCTCGGCTCGGGCGATAACGCAAAAGACGGCGCGCAGGACGGCAGGAGCGCTGCGCCGAAGCGCGAACTGCCGAGCTTCGGCATCACGTTGTTCACGATTCTGCTGCCGGTGATTCTGATGCTGGTCGGCAGCTGGGCCGATCTCGTGTTCGCACCGAAGACGCTCGCGAACGACCTGCTGCATTTCGTCGGCAACTCCGACGTCGCGTTGCTCATCGCCGTGCTCGTCAGCTTCTGGACGTTCGGTGCGAGCCGTGGCTTCAACCGCGAGCAGATCCAGAAGTTCTGCGGCGAATGTCTGGCGCCGATCGCCGGCATCACGCTGATCGTGGGCGCGGGCGGCGGCTTCGGTCGCGTGCTGATGGACAGCGGCATCTCCAAGGAAATCGTCAATGCGGCCACCTCGGCGCATCTGTCGCCGCTGCTGTTCGGCTGGCTGGTCGCCGCGCTGATCCGTCTCGCGACGGGTTCGGCCACGGTCGCCATGACCACGGCTTGCGGCATCGTCGCGCCGATCGCGGCCGCGAGCGGCGTGCAGGTGTCGCCGGAATTGCTGGTGCTCGCCACCGGCTCGGGCTCGCTGATCTTCTCGCACGTGAACGACGGCGGTTTCTGGCTGATCAAGGAATACTTCGGTATGACGGTGGGGCAGACCTTCAAGACATGGTCGCTCCTCGAAACCATCATTTCGCTGATGGGTTTGGGTTTGACCTTCGCGCTAGCGGCGGTCGTGTAAGGAGTTTTTGATGATTTTGATCGCAATGGGCGTGTCCGGCGCCGGCAAAACGAGGATTGGCGAAATGCTGGCTGAGCGCCTGCACTGCGCCTTCACCGACGGCGACGCGTTTCACAGCGCCGCGAACAAGGAGAAGATGCACCACGGCATTCCGCTCACCGACGAAGACCGTTGGCCGTGGCTGAAAACGATCCGTGCGGCGATCGAGGAAAAGCAGAAGGCGGGCGAAGAAGCGGTCTTCACGTGCTCGTCGCTCAAGCGCTCGTATCGCGACGTTCTGCGCGCCGGTGACAGCGACGTGGTGTTCGTCTACCTGAAGGGCTCGCGCGAAGTGCTGGAAGAGCGTCTGACCACGCGCACCGGACACTTCTTCGATCCGTCGCTGTTGCAGAGCCAGCTCGATACGCTCGAAGAGCCTGGCGCGGACGAAGCGATTACCGTGAGCATCGAGTTGTCGCCGGAAGAGATCGTCGACAGCGTGCTGGTGCAAGTCGAAGCGCGTAAATAAGCTCGCCGCGATTCACCGCTTCGTTGCGGTAGATGAAAAAAAACCGCTCCTCGGAGCGGTTTTTTTGTGCCTCGCGAATCTGCCGGTCGCGAGGCGATGCAGCACCGAGCGTCGCCTTAAGCGATACGCTTGGCCAGTTCCACGGCCTTGCCGATATACGAAGCCGGCGTCATGGCCAGCAGACGGTCTTTGGCGTCTTGCGGAATCGCGAGACCGCTGACGAACGTTTGCAGCGCTTCACGCGTGATGCCCTTGCCGCGCGTCAGTTCTTTCAATTGTTCGTACGGGTTCTCGATGCCGTAGCGGCGCATGACCGTTTGCACCGGCTCCGCCAGCACTTCCCAGCAGTTGTCGAGGTCTTCGTTCAGACGGGCTGCGTTCACTTCGAGTTTGTCGAGACCGCGGATCAGCGAGTCGTACGCGAGCAGCGAGTAACCGAACGCGACGCCCATGTTGCGCAGCACGGTCGAGTCGGTCAGGTCGCGCTGCCAGCGCGAGACCGGCAGCTTGTCGGCGAGATGGCGCAGCGTGGCGTTGGCCAGGCCCAGATTGCCTTCCGAGTTTTCGAAGTCGATCGGGTTGACCTTGTGCGGCATGGTCGACGAACCGATTTCGCCGGCCTTCAGGCGCTGCTTGAAGTAACCGAGCGAGATGTAGCCCCACACGTCGCGGTCGAGGTCCAGCAGGATCGTGTTCGCGCGCGACACCGCGTCGAACAGTTCGGCCATGTAGTCGTGCGGCTCGATCTGGATCGTGTACGGATTGAACGTGAGCTTGAGACGCTGCTCGACCACTTCACGCGAGAACGCTTCCCAGTCGAAGTCCGGATACGCCGACAGATGCGCGTTGAAGTTGCCCACCGCGCCGTTCATCTTGCCGAGCAGTTCGACCTTCGCAACGCGGTCGATGGCGCGTTCCAGGCGTGCCGCGACGTTGGCGATTTCCTTGCCGAGCGTGGTCGGGCTGGCCGGCTGGCCGTGCGTGCGCGACAGCATCGGCTGTTCGGCCTGCGCATGCGCCAGCGCGACGAGGCGCTGATGCACCGAACGCAGCGCCGGCAGGATCACGTGTTCACGTGCGCCCGCGAGCATCAGGCCGTGCGAGGTGTTGTTGATGTCTTCCGACGTGCAGGCGAAATGGATGAACTCGCTCGCGCGTTCCAGTTCTTCCTGACCCTTGACCGATTCCTTCAGCCAGTACTCGACCGCTTTCACGTCGTGATTCGTCACACGTTCGATTTCCTTGATGCGGGCGGCGTCGTGCGCGGTGAAGCGCTCGGCCAGTTGCAGCAGGAATTGCTCGGACGCGTCGGAAAAACGCGGCACTTCGGCGAAACCGGCGCGCGAGAGCGCGATCAGCCAATGGATTTCGACGGTCACGCGATTGCGCATGAAGGCGGATTCCGAGAGCCAGTCGCGCAGGGCTTCGGTTTTCGACGCGTAGCGGCCGTCGAGCGGGGAGAGCGCGTTCAGCGCGAACAGGGTGTCGGGGCGGGTGTCGGACATGATGGAGGCGGATTGGGCCGATGAACGCTCGGGAGCGCGCAGTGACCGGTTCGGGAACGGAGGGAACCGCGAATTTTACCACTGTGCGACAGATAGCCTGCGCTCGGGCTTCGAGACGCCCGGCCGGGCACCGCAGGCCGCGCTCCACGTTCAGGCCGGAATACGACCGTCCGAACCACGCCGGGAAATCCGCGCCGCTAGAATGCTGACTTCTTCCCTCCCGCCGGCAGCAGGCTTCGCATGGAACTGAAATGGCTCGAAGACTTCGTTTCACTCGCGGAAACGCGTAGTTTCAGCCGCTCGGCCGAGTTGCGCCACGTCACGCAGCCGGCGTTTTCGCGCCGCATCCAGGCGCTCGAAGCGTGGCTCGGCACGGAGCTGATCGACCGTTCCGTCTACCCGACGCGGCTCACGGCGGCCGGTCAGGTGTTCAACGAGCAGGCGCTGGCCATGCTCTCGCAGTTCCACGAGGCGCGTGCGCTGCTGCGCGGCCACACGGCCACGCCGCAAGCGACGATCGAATTCGCCGTGCCGCACACGTTGTCGCTGACCTATTTCCCGCGCTGGCTGCAGCGGATCGAAGCGCAGATGGGGCCGATCCACACCCGCCTGCGTGCGCTGAACGTGCACGACGCGGCCTTGTCGCTGGTGGAGGGCGGCTGCGATCTCATGATGGGCTATCACCATCCGAGCCACCCGGTCGCGCTCGATCCGGCGCGCTACGACATGCTCACGCTCGGCAACGAACCGATCAGCCCGTTCTCGGCGCCCGCTCGTGCCGGACGTCCGCGTCATACGTTGCCGGGCACGGCGGACGTGCCGACGCCGTATCTCTCGTACACGCCCAACGCCTATCTCGGCCGCATGACCGAGGTGATCCTCGCGAACGCGCCCGAGCGTCTCTACCTCGACCGTCTCTACGAAACCGACATGGCCGAAGGGCTCAAGGCGATGGCGCTGGCCGGTCACGGCGTCGCCTTCCTGCCGCATAGCGCCGTGGAAGACGCCGTGGCCGACGGCAAGCTGATCCGCCTCGACCGCGCCACGCGGGGCACGCCCGAAGGCCAGCTCACGCTGACCATGGAGATTCGACTCTACCGCGACAAGCTCGCCGCGAAGAGCGACGACGCCCGGCAGATCCTCGTGCGGCAACTGTGGGACGTGGTGTCGGAGGAACTTGCGCAGGGCACGGACGCGGCTTGAACGTGATGCTGCCGGGCGACGCGAATTTGCGGCTTCTGAAGGGTTATGCAAAAAAAACATAATCGGATAATGAAACGGCATTGGATTTCAAATCGGCCTTTTTCGACAATGCTGCTATTCGATCAACGCCGGAGCGTTCATGTCTTCCCAGCAGCAAGTCGCACAATCCGCATCATCGTTGCAGTCCGTTCCCTCCTACCTCAATCGTGACGACCTCGGCCCCTGGGGCAACTATTTGCGCCAGGTCGACCGCGTCGCACCGTACCTCGGCTCGCTGTCCCGCTGGCTCGAAACGCTGAAGCGCCCCAAGCGCATTCTGGTGGTGGACGTGCCTATCGAACTCGATAACGGCACTGTCGCGCACTTCGAGGGTTATCGCGTGCAGCACAACGTGTCGCGTGGTCCGGGCAAGGGCGGCGTGCGGTATCACCAGGACGTGACCTTGTCGGAAGTGATGGCGCTGTCGGCGTGGATGTCGGTGAAGAACGCAGCCGTGAACGTGCCGTACGGCGGCGCGAAGGGCGGTATCCGCGTCGATCCGCGTACGCTTTCGCGTGGTGAACTCGAACGCGTCACGCGTCGCTATACCAGCGAAATCGGCATCATCATCGGACCGAACACCGACATTCCCGCGCCGGACGTGAACACGAACGAGCAGATCATGGCGTGGATGATGGACACGTACTCGATGAACCAGGGCCAAACGGCCACGGGCGTCGTGACGGGCAAGCCGATCACGCTGGGCGGTTCGCTGGGTCGCCGTGAAGCGACGGGCCGCGGCGTTTTCGTGGTGGCGTCGGAAGCGGCACGCCGTATCGGCGTGGATATCGAAGGCGCACGCATCGCCGTGCAGGGCTTCGGCAACGTGGGCGGCATCGCGGCGCGCCTGTTCCAGGAAGCGGGCGCAAAGCTGGTCGCCGTGCAGGATCACACCGGCTCGCTTTACAAGAGCACGGGTATCGACGCGGTTGCGTTGCTCGATCACGTGGCGAAGACGGGCGGCGTGGGCGGTTTTGCCGAAGCCGATGCGGTCACGAGCGAAGAGTTCTGGAACGTCGAGTCGGACATCCTGATCCCGGCTGCGCTGGAAAACCAGATTACCGAGAAGAACGCCGGCAAGATCAAGACGAAGATCGTCGTGGAAGGCGCCAACGGCCCGACCACCACGGCAGCGGACGACATCCTCCACGACCGCGGCATCCTCGTGATTCCGGACGTGGTGGCCAATGCGGGCGGCGTGACGGTGTCGTACTTCGAATGGGTGCAGGACTTCTCCAGCTTCTTCTGGACCGAAGACGAGATCAACCAGCGTCTCGAGCGCGTCATGCGCGAAGCCTTCGCGGCGGTGTGGCAGGTGTCGAGCGAGCAGAAGGTGTCCGTGCGTACCGCGGCGTTTATCGTCGCCTGTAAGCGGATTCTCGAAGCGCGCGAACTGCGCGGCCTGTATCCCTGATCGTCAGATCGAAATCGGCTGTTTGAAACGGCAACCCGCCCACTCGCGGGTTTGCCCGAAGTTTGCTTGAGCGCGGTTCACGAGACCGCGTGCTGGACCCGGCGGGCGGCATCGGATCGATGCCGCCCGCCTTTGCATATGCGGAAAGGTTGACCGACCGACCCGAAGTGCTGTCGCAACCCGCGAAAACGGTAGCGGCGTACACGCAACAAACATGGTTTATAGCCATACTTTCAGAATAATTACTTTGCTAAACTGGCGCCGGTTCTTGCCAAGGAGATCACCAAATGAAGGTTAAAAAAGCTGCGCTGCTGCTCGCGACTCTCGGACTGTTTACGGTTGGCGCGCACGCGCAAGACGCAGGTACGCTGAAAAAGATCAAGGACACGGGCGTCATCTCGCTGGGGCATCGCGAATCGTCGATTCCGTTTTCGTATTACGACGACAAGCAGAACGTCATCGGCTATTCGCAGGAATTCGCACTGAAGGTCGTCGAGGCAGTGAAGCAGAAGCTGAACATGCCCAACCTGAAGGTCAAGCTGACGCCGGTTACGTCGCAAAACCGTATTCCGCTGGTGCAGAACGGCACGGTCGACATGGAATGCGGCTCCACCACCAATAACGCCGAACGTCAGCAACAGGCTGCGTTTTCGAACACGATCTTCGTGATCGGCACGCGTTTGATGACCAAGAAAGACTCGGGCATCAAAGACTGGGCCGACCTGAAGGGCAAGACGGTCGTGACGACCGCCGGCACCACGTCCGAGCGCCTGCTTCGCAAGATGAATCAGGACAAGAGCATGGGCATGAACATCATCAGCGCGAAAGACCACGGCGAGTCGTTCCTGACGCTCTCCACCGGCCGTGCTGCCGCGTTCATGATGGACGACGCACTGCTGGCGGGTGAACGCGCCAAGTCGAACAACCCGGGCGACTTCGTGATCGTCGGCACGCCGCAATCGCACGAAGCGTACGGCTGCATGATCCGCAAGAACGATCCGGAGTTCAAGAAGGTCGTCGACGACGCAATCGCGAAGGTCGAAACCTCGGGCGAAGCCGATCAGATCTACAAGAAGTGGTTCGAATCCCCGATTCCGCCGAAGGGCCTGAACCTGGCCTTCCCGGAGAGCGACGACATCAAGGCGCTCTACAAGAACCCGAATGACAAGGCAATCGACTAAACCTTAGCTGTTTTTTGAAACGCTGAACGAAACGGAAGGGGCCATGCGCTTCTTCCGTTTCTTTTTGCTGGAGTCTTGCTCATGTCATATCACTGGAACTGGGGCATTCTGCTAAGTCCGGTCTCCACCGGCGAGCCGACCACCTACCTGGGCTGGTTGCTGTCCGGCTTCTGGGTGACGATTACCGTGTCGCTGTCGGCATGGGTGATCGCGCTGATCGTCGGGTCGTTGTTCGGCGTGCTGCGCACGGTGCCGAACAAGTGGGCGTCGGGCATCGGTACGCTCTACGTCGCGATTTTCCGCAACATTCCGCTGATCGTGCAGTTCTTCATCTGGTATCTGGTGATACCGGAATTGCTGCCTTCGTCGATCGGTAACTGGTTCAAGCAACTGCCGCCGGGCGCGCAGTTCTTTTCGTCGTCGATCATCTGTCTCGGGTTGTTCACTGCCGCGCGCGTGTGCGAGCAGGTGCGCTCGGGCATCAACGCATTGCCGCGCGGTCAGCGCGCCGCGGGTCTGGCGATGGGTTTCACGCAATGGCAGACGTATCGCTACGTGCTGCTGCCGGTCGCGTACCGCATCATCGTGCCGCCGCTCACGTCCGAGTTTCTGAACATCTTCAAGAACTCGGCGGTCGCCTCGACCATCGGTCTGCTGGATCTGTCCGCACAGGCGCGCCAGCTGGTCGACTACACGTCGCAGACGTACGAGTCGTTCATCGCGGTCACGCTGGCGTACATGCTGATCAATCTGGTCGTGATGCAACTGATGCGCTGGGTCGAAGCCAAAACCCGGTTGCCCGGCTATATCGGAGGTAAGTGATGCATCATTTCGACTGGAGCGGTATTCCGGGCGCACTGCCTACGCTGTGGACCGGCGCCATCGTCACCTTCAAGATCACGGTGATCGCCATCGTGTTCGGCATCATCTGGGGTACGGTGTTGGCCATGTTGCGGTTGTCGTCGTTCAAGCCGTTCGAGTGGTTCGCGAAGGCGTACGTCACGATCTTCCGTTCGATCCCGCTGGTGATGGTGCTGCTGTGGTTCTTCCTGATCGTGCCGCAGGTGTTGCAGAACGTGCTGGGCCTGTCGCCGGATATCGACATTCGCCTCGCTTCGGCCATGGTCGCTTTCTCGCTGTTCGAGGCGGCGTACTACTCCGAAATCATCCGCGCCGGGATTCAGGCCGTGCCGCGCGGGCAGGTGAGCGCGTCGTTCGCGCTCGGCATGACGTACGCGCAGTCCATGCGTCTCGTGGTGTTGCCGCAGGCGTTCCGTGCAATGGTGCCGCTGCTGCTCACGCAAGGCATCGTGTTGTTCCAGGATACGTCGCTCGTCTACGTGATCAGCCTCGCCGACTTCTTCCGCACCGCCACGAATATTGGCGACCGTGACGGTACGAACGTCGAAATGGTACTGTTCGCGGGCGCGTGTTATTTCGTGATCTGCGTGATCGCGTCGAGCCTCGTCAAAGGTCTTCAGAAAAAGGTCGCAAGATGATCTCTATCAAGAATGTTTCGAAGTGGTACGGCCAGTTTCAGGTACTGACCGACTGCACGACAGAAGTGAAAAAGGGTGAAGTGGTGGTGGTGTGCGGACCGTCGGGTTCGGGCAAGTCCACGCTCATTAAAACCGTGAACGGCCTCGAACCGTTCCAGAAGGGTGAGATCGTCATCAACGGCCAGTCGCTGACCGACAAGAAAACCAATCTGTCGAAGCTGCGCGCGAAGGTCGGCATGGTGTTCCAGCACTTCGAACTGTTTCCGCATCTGTCGATCGTGCAGAACCTGACGCTCGCGCAGATCAAGGTGCTCGGCCGTTCGCAGGACGAAGCCACGGCCAAGGGCCTGAAGCTGCTGGATCGCGTCGGTCTGCGCGCTCACGCTGACAAGTTCCCGGGGCAGTTGTCGGGCGGTCAGCAGCAACGTGTGGCGATTGCACGCGCGTTATCGATGGACCCGATCGCCATGCTGTTCGACGAGCCGACGTCCGCGCTCGATCCGGAAATGATCAACGAAGTGCTCGACGTGATGGTCGAACTCGCGCAGGAAGGCATGACCATGATGTGCGTGACGCACGAAATGGGCTTCGCTAAGAAGGTCGCGCATCGCGTGATCTTCATGGACAAGGGCTTGATCGTCGAAGACGACCGCAAGGAAGACTTCTTCGCCAATCCGAAGTCGGATCGCGCGAAAGATTTTCTCGCCAAGATCCTGCACTGAACCGCGTGTGGCAGGCTGCGTTTCGCAGCCGCTGACGCGAAAAAAAACCGCTTCGAAAGAAGCGGTTTTTTTATTTCCGGAAGCCCGGCGTGTGAGTGGCCGACGTACTCAGGACTCGAACGCAGCCGTGTCGTCGGCCGCTTCGAGATCGACGGCGGCGTCGGCCGCGGGGTTCGCGATGGCGGTCGGGGCGAACGTCGCGGCAATCGTGGTGGCGGAAGCCGAGGCGTCGAGCGCGGGATTGCGCAGCTTTTCCAGCACCGAAGCCGGCACCGGCACGTTGACCCGGCCGATCACTTCGCCATGCTGGAACATCAGCAGATCGCCGGGATTGAAGGCGGTCCACACTTCGTTGTCCGTGAGCGGCTTGGTGGCGATCACCGCGACGCGATCTTCGGGCGTCGTGTATTTGGCGAAATCGATCGACACGTCGGCGTCGACCAGATGCGCGGTCGAGAACGGCCAGCGCCGCACGATGTAATGCAGATGCGTGGAGCAGTGCGCGAACTGCGCCTGACCGTTCGACATCAGGAAGTTGAACACGCCGAACTGCGTGATTTCGCGCGTGAGCGTTTCGAGCGCGGCGAACAGTTCGTCGAGCGGCGGCTGACAACCCGGAAAAGCCTTGCGCAAACCCTGCAACAGCGCACAGAACGCGAGTTCGCTATCGGTCGTGCCGACTGGCTGATACACGCCGTTCAAGGCCGGCGAAAAGTCTTTCAGGTCGCCGTTGTGCGCGAAGATCCAGTGGCGTCCCCACAATTCACGCATGAACGGATGGCAGTTTTCCAGCAGGATGTGCCCTTGCGTCGCCTTGCGGATATGCGCGATCGTATTTTTCGACTTGATCGGATAACGCTTCACCATCTCGGCGATCGGCGACGTGGCCGACGATTGATGGTCGATGAACAGGCGGCAGGCCTTGTCTTCGAAGAAGGCGATTCCCCAGCCGTCGGCATGGTGATCGGTGACGCCGCCGCGCGCTGCAAAGCCGGTGAACGAAAACGTGACGTCCGTGGGCTCGGCGCAGTTCATTCCGAGAAGTTGGCACATGTTGCGGGTAAGCCTGTGAACGGGGCGAGCCGTTACAATGATGATTTTCCAAGCATATCACCGAGCCAGAAGCGCCAAATAGCAAAATTGACGTGTGTTTAGCCCGCAACGGCACGAATTGCCGTGGTGCGCGCAGGTCAATCGCGTGTTTGTCGCCGAGGTTCGTCCCCCTCTCGACATGACCGCCTCCAACGCCGCCCTCGCTTCCATCGACTCCATCACGCTCGCCCGCCCGGACGACTGGCATCTGCACGTTCGCGACGGCGAAATGCTCGCCGCCGTGCTGCCCGACACCGCGCGCCAGTTTGCTCGCGCGATCATCATGCCGAACCTGAAGCCGCCGGTCACCACGACCGCGATGGCGCAGGCGTACCGCGAGCGGATCGTGGCCGCCATTCCGGCCGGCGCGAAGTTCGAGCCGCTGATGACCCTCTATCTGACCGACAACACGCCGCCCGACGAAATCCGCCGCGCGCGCGAAAGCGGTTTCGTGCATGGCGTGAAGCTGTATCCGGCGGGCGCCACGACCAACTCGGATGCGGGCGTCACCGACATCATGAAGTGCGCGAAAACGCTCGAAGTCATGCAGGAAGTCGGCATGCCGCTGCTGGTGCACGGCGAAGTGACGGACTCTTCGATCGACCTGTTCGACCGCGAGAAGGTATTCATCGACCGCGTGATGACGCCGCTGCGCGCTGCGTTTCCGGCGCTCAAGGTGGTGTTCGAACACATCACCACTAAAGACGCGGTCGACTACATCCGCGAAGCCGGCGTCGCGCCGGGGCTGCTGGGCGCTACGCTGACCGCGCATCATTTGCTGTACAACCGCAACGCAATTTTCCAGGGCGGCATTCGCCCGCACTATTACTGTCTGCCGGTGTTGAAGCGCGAGACGCATCGTGTGGCGCTGGTCGAGGCGGCAACGTCGGGCAATCCGCGCTTCTTCCTCGGCACGGATAGCGCGCCGCATCCGAAGGGGCTGAAGGAGCACGCCTGCGGCTGCGCCGGTTGCTACACGGCATTGCATGCGCTGGAACTCTATACGGAAGCCTTCGACAAGGCCGGCGCGCTCGACAAGCTCGAAGGCTTCGCGAGCTTCTTCGGCGCGGATTTCTACGGTCTGCCGCGCAATGCCGAAAAGGTGACGCTGCGTCGCGAAGAGTGGACGTTGCCGGCAGAGCTGCCGGTCGGCGACACGCCGGTCGTACCTTTGCGCGGCGGCGAGTCGATCGGCTGGCGCCTAGTCTGAGCTTGCCGTCCATGCCGGTGCACGAAGCGGCGGGGCGTGCGGATTCAACCCCGGGTTTCGCCGAGATCGACTGGACGAGGCCATGGTTTGCGCAATTCGCCGCGCGTGGTGAGCGCTGGCAGCAGGCAGCGCTCACCAGCTATGCCGCTTTGCTCGCGCAAATGAATGCCGACGCCGGCGAAATGGGTCAGCGAACCGGCCGCGGCGAGCGTCTCGCGTTCATCGCACAAGACGACCTGCCGCCGGGTGCGGCTTATGAGGCGCATATCGCGGCCACCGGCTGCGTGCCGACGCGCCACAACTTGCACGACTTCTTCAACGGGTCGATGTGGTTTGCGTTTCCGCGCATCAAGGCGGCGCTGAACGCGCGGCAGTCGGCGGCGATCGACGCGCTCGGCGTCGGACCAACCCGCGGCGGCGTGCGCGACACGCTCACCCTGTTCGACGAAAACGCGTTGCTGTTTGCTTGCGCCGATCCGGCCTTGAGCGTCGCGTTGCGCGGCTTCGACTGGCAAACCTTGCTGGTCGCCGGGCGTGAGGCGTGGGGCACACGCTGCGAAGTGCGCTGTTTCGGTCATGCGTTGCTGGAAAAGCTGATCGTGCCGTTCAAGGCCTGCACGGGGCATGCGTGGATCGTCGACGTGCCGCCGCATTATTTCGATTGGGACGCAGTCTCGCGCGATGCCTTGCTGGATGAGGTTGTCAGCGCAACCTTGCTCGACACGCCCGCGCTCACGAGCCGCATGTTTGCGCCGTTGCCGGTGCTGGGCATTCCCGGCTGGTGGCCGGAAAACGGGCGGCCCGGTTTTTACGACGACGTATCGGTGTTCCGGACGGGGCGTCGCACGCGTTAGCGCGCGAGTTCGGCTATTTGTTCCGCTGGTCCGGTCGCCCGATCCCTTCAATGTTAAAATTCGCCGCAGCAAAGCAGGCCAGGCAGTCGCGGCCTCCGAGGTTTCGGCCAAGGAGGGCGAGGAAAGTCCGGACTCCACAGGGCAGGGTGATGGCTAACGGCCATCCGTGGCGACACGCGGAACAGGGCAACAGAAAGCAAACCGCCGATGGCCCGGCGCAAGCCGGGATCAGGTAAGGGTGAAACGGTGCGGTAAGAGCGCACCGCGGCTGCTGCAAGGCAGACCGGCACGGTAACCTCCACCCGGAGCAATTCCAAGTAGGCTGGCTAGCATCTTCGAGATGCAGGACGGGGCCCCCGTCACGTCAGCGGGTAGGAAGCTTGAGCGCGTCAGTAATGGCGCGCCTAGAGGAATGACTGCTACGCGCGCCGCGTTTTCGAATGCGGCGTGTGCACAGAATCCGGCTTATCGGCCTCGCTTTGCCACCTGACAAAAAAAATGCCGGCGTCCATCTGGACGCCGGCATTTTCTTTTTGTACTCCGTCCTTCTCGCGGCGACGCGCTTAACCCGCGACGATCTCGAACGAATGCGTGAGTTCGGCGGTCTTGGCGATCATGATCGACGCCGAGCAATATTTGTCGTGCGACAGATTGATGGCGCGTTCCACGGTAGCCGGGTTCAGATTCTTGCCGGTCACGGTGAAATGGAAGTGGATCTTCGTGAATACCTTGGGATCTTCGCTGGCGCGCTCGGCTTTCAGTGTTACCGAGCAACCGGCGATTTCCTGGCGACTTTTCTTCAGGATCATCACGACGTCGTAGGCGGTGCAGCCGCCCGTGCCGAGCAGAACCATTTCCATCGGACGCGGCGCGAGGTTGCGGCCGCCGCCTTCCGGCGCGCCATCCATTGCAACCAGATGGCCGCTGCCTGTCTCGGCTGCGAACGCCATCCCGTCTTGCCCCATCCAGCTAACTTTGCATTCCATGCTGTGCTCCACCGCGCTGCGCTTATGTCGAAACGGCATTGTAGCCCGGCGTTTGCGTGTCCGCCCTGGGGTACTTTCGCCACGTTTTATGCGAAATAGCGGCTTGCGTGTTGCGGTGCGGCATGTTCGGCGGATTCGGGGATATCCGGACGAGTTTAGGGGTTTTACTCTAGAGCTTCATGCGGGTGAAATGCCTTGGATTTCGTCGTTGTCTTTGATTTGTATAGCTATTTTTCGATTTTAACCCGCATTTTGCGTATTCCACATTATGGTGTTGAATTTCGTAATGCAAATGTTCTTGCGTCGCACAAGGGTGGGTCATATAATCGGTCCATCGGTTGCAGCAGTGTGCAACCTCCGCTGTCTCCTCCACCTCCTCCTTTGGTGGATTAAACCCGAACCGCTCGTTCGGGTTTTTTTTCGCCCGCGATTTACGCCTGCGACATCGGTTTTGGCCGTCGCCGACGCCATTTTCGAAGCTCGCCGTAGCGGCCGGAATGGCATATCGGGACAGCGACTTAGCCACGTCGTCACCCCATACGTCGCAAGTTTTGACTCGACGTAGCAAATTCCTTTATAATTCAGGGCTTTTCCGCATCCGCGCCCGCGGAGGAAGAACCAGGGAGAGCCTGCACGCGCCTCGATGCGCACACTACAAGCAGGAAAAAATACATTGGGCGCAGCAATTTTTTTGGATCGATCATGAAGACGTTTTCCGCAAAAGCCCATGAGGTTACGCGTGAATGGTACGTGATTGACGCGACGGATAAGGTTCTCGGGCGTGTCGCCAGCGAAGTGGCACACCGTCTTCGCGGCAAGCACAAGCCTGAATTCACTCCGCACGTCGACACCGGTGATTTCATCATCGTTATCAACGCCGGCAAGCTGAAAGTCACGGGCAACAAGGCTACTGACAAGAAGTACTACCGTCACTCGGGTTACCCGGGCGGTATCTATGAAACGACGTTCGGCAAGATGCAAGAACGCTTCCCGGGCCGCGCGCTCGAGAAAGCGGTCAAGGGCATGCTGCCGAAGGGCCCGCTCGGCTACGCGATGATCAAGAAGCTGAAGGTCTACGCTGAAGCAACGCATCCGCATTCGGCACAACAGCCGAAAGCGCTCGAGATCTAAGGGGAGCCCACATGATCGGTAACTGGAATTACGGCACGGGCCGCCGCAAGAGCGCCGTCGCACGCGTGTTCATCAAGGCAGGCAAGGGCGAGATCATTGTGAACGGCAAGCCTATCGCCGATTACTTCTCGCGCGAAACCTCGCTGATGATCGTGCGTCAACCGCTGGAACTCACGAACCACGGCGTCACGTTCGACATCAAAGTCAACGTGAACGGCGGCGGTGAAACGGGTCAAGCTGGTGCGGTTCGCCACGGCATCACCCGCGCGCTGATGGACTACGACGCAACGCTGAAGCCGGAACTGTCGAAGGCTGGCTTCGTTACGCGTGATGCACGTGAAGTCGAACGTAAGAAGGTCGGCTTCCACAAGGCACGTCGCCGGAAGCAATTCTCGAAGCGTTAATCGCTTCGGGTGCGATCCGGCCTTCGGGCTGGAGCGCTGCAAAAGCCGCCAACGCTTTCGCGAAGGCGGCTTTTTTTATGGTCGCGCGTGTTGGAATCGGCGTTGGTGTCGCGCAACCGGCTTGTGTGCCCAACGTTGAATAGCCGACTGGGAGCGGCAGCGGCCGGTCAAAACAGCGGTCGATCGGATATCTGGAAGAACCTATTGATTTTGTGGGCTTCAGCACGATATTGAGATCAGCCCTACAATAGCGGTTAGAAGCTTTTTGGAGAGTTCGAATGAACGCAGTCACCGATACACCCGTGACCGAGATGCCCGCCCCCTTCGTGTTTACCGACGCAGCGGCTGACAAGGTCAAGCAACTGATCGAAGAAGAAGGCAATGCGGACCTCAAACTGCGCGTTTTCGTGCAGGGCGGCGGCTGCTCGGGCTTTCAGTACGGTTTTACGTTTGACGAAGCCGTCAACGAAGACGACACCGTGATGAACAAGAGCGGCGTCCAGCTGCTGATCGATTCGATGAGCTACCAGTATCTGGTCGGCGCGGAGATCGATTACAAGGACGACATCAACGGCGCGCAGTTCGTCATCAAGAACCCGAACGCCACGACCACTTGCGGTTGCGGCTCGTCGTTCTCGGTTTAACGAACGGTTTTAGCTGTAGACCAGGTTTGACAGAAACGGGGCTTCGGCCCCGTTTCTATTTGCACCTCATTCAGCGCGGATAGATCGCGCCCAGCACGCGTTCCGCCGACGCACCCGTGACGGCCGGCAAATTCCCCGGTTGACGAGCCACGCAACGCATCGCCAGCCACGCGAATGCGAGCGGCTCGACCTGACTCGGCGGCACGCCAAGAGCGTCCGTGGTCATGACCGGGACGCCACTCACTCCGCTTTCCTCGAGCGACTCCTGCAACGCACGCATGATCTCCGGATTGCGCGCACCGCCACCACACACGTACACCGCTTTGACGTCCGACGCATGCCGCTCGATTTCGCGCGCGACCGTAACGGCCGTCAGCGCGACCAGCGTGGCCTGCACGTCTGCGGGATCGAGCGCGGCAAACGGTTGTAGCTTTGCGTCGAGCCATTCGGCATTGAAGAGGTCGCGGC
This sequence comes from Paraburkholderia sp. GAS199, assembly GCF_050436585.1. Classification (NCBI taxonomy): domain Bacteria; kingdom Pseudomonadati; phylum Pseudomonadota; class Betaproteobacteria; order Burkholderiales; family Burkholderiaceae; genus Paraburkholderia; species Paraburkholderia sp. GAS199. Next base: position 133,912 of record NZ_JBNDMM010000008.1, read on the forward strand.
CCGTGCTTTTGGGCGGCTGTTGCGCAAAGAAAGGTTCGTCGAGCAGCGCATTGAGCAGCGTGCGATCCACCTGACCGCCCGCCGCGAAGTGACCGTTTTCGTCGAACGGCTTGCCCAGGTGCCGTTGTGCCCACAGATCGAGCAGGGCGTTAGCGGGCCCGCAATCGAAGCCGCGCACACTGCCCGTGGCATTCAGGATCGTGATGTTGCTGATGCCGCCAAGGTTGCAGACGACGCGCGTCTCGTCCTTCGCGCCGAATACCGTGGCGTGAAACGCCGGCACGAGCGGTGCGCCCTGGCCGCCGGCCGCGACATCGCGGCTGCGAAAATCGGCGATCACGTCGATGTGCATCATCTCGGCGAGCAGTGCCGGATTGTTGATCTGCCGCGTGTAGCCTTTCTCCGGCCGGTGCCGCACAGTCTGCCCGTGCACGCCGATCGCGCGAACTTCCGTAGCGGGCACGCGGCTGCTGCGCAGCAGTTCGTGACAACAGACGGTGTAGCGTGTGGCCAGCGCGTTGGCGGCGAGCGCTTCGCGTTCGATTTCGTTGTCGCCCGGCTGCTGTAGCGCGAACAACGCGTCGCGCAGGCCGGCTGCGAACCCGACGAATGCCTCGGCCAGCACCACCGGCGGCTTGCCTTCGGCAAATCTGACGGCCACGCCGTCCACGCCGTCCATGCTGGTGCCGGACATCAGTCCGAAGTAGACGCCGTCTGCGGGGTCTTGCGCCACGTTGCTGCTCCTGTCGATAGTTCGATGCGATCCGTTTTAGCAGATTATCGACGCAAGCGCGCCCGAATATAAAGCGCCGCGGCGCCAACGCACCGCATGAGCGCGCCCAAACCCGCGACAGTGGGCTCGGCGGCGCGCATCTATGGGACAATCTCTTTTTTTCGCGACTTCAAGTTTCCAGCATGAGCACCGAGTCCACCAAGCCCACTCCCGCCTTTCCGATCACCGACGAAGTCCGTCACGCGCTCGCGGTCACCAAACGCGGTGTCGACGAACTGCTGATCGAAGACGAATTTGCGCAAAAGCTCGCGAAGAGCCAGGCAACCGGCACGCCCTTGCGCATCAAGCTCGGGCTCGATCCGACCGCGCCGGACATCCACATCGGCCACACGGTCGTTCTGAACAAGATGCGTCAGTTGCAGGATCTTGGCCACAACGTCATTTTCCTGATCGGCGACTTCACCTCGCTGATCGGCGATCCGTCGGGCCGCAACGCCACGCGCCCGCCGCTCACGCGCGAACAGATCGAATCGAACGCGAAGACGTATTTCGAGCAGGCCGCTCTGGTGCTCGACCGCGAGAAGACCGAAATCCGCTACAACAGCGAATGGTCGATGCCGCTTGGCGCCGACGGCATGATCAAGCTGGCGTCGCGTTACACGGTGGCGCGAATTCTCGAACGCGAAGACTTCACCAAGCGTTATCAGAACGGCCAGCCGATCTCGATCCACGAGTTCCTGTATCCGCTCATGCAGGGCTACGACTCGGTCGCGCTGAACTCGGACCTTGAGCTCGGCGGCACGGATCAGAAGTTCAATCTGCTGGTGGGTCGCGAGTTGCAGAAGCAGTACGGCCAGGAACAGCAGTGCATCCTGACGATGCCGTTGCTCGAAGGGCTCGACGGCGTCGAAAAAATGTCGAAGTCGAAGAACAACTACATCGGCATCAGCGAAAAGCCGACCGACATGTTCGGCAAGCTGATGAGCATCTCCGACGTACTGATGTGGCGTTACTTCGAGTTGCTGTCGTTCCGTCCGATGGCGGAGATCGAGGGCTTCAAGAAGGAAATCGAAGCGGGCCGCAATCCGCGCGATTTCAAGGTGATGCTCGGCCAGGAAATCGTTGCGCGTTTTCACTCGCAAGCCGATGCCGAACGCGCGCTCGAAGATTTCAACCATCGCGCGAAGGGCGGCGTGCCGGACGACATTCCGTCGGTCACGCTCACAGGCGCACCGCTCGCGATCGGCCAGTTGCTCAAGCAGGCGAACCTCGTGCCGTCGACGAGCGAAGCGTCGCGCAACATCGAGCAGGGCGGCGTGAAAATCGACGGCGCGACGGTCTCGGACAAAGCCCTGAAAATCGAAGCCGGCGAATACGTGGTGCAGGTCGGCAAGCGCCGTTTTGCACGCGTCACGCTAACAGCCTGATGCGCATGCCGGTGCACCTCGCGGAGCGAAGCCGATGATCGCGCTGATCCAGCGGGTGCGGCGCGCCGAGGTGCGCGTGGGCGAGCGCGTCACCGGCGCGATCGAGGCGGGACTGCTCGCGCTGGTTTGCGCTGAACGTGGCGACACGGAAGGCGCGGCCGATCGTCTGCTTGCCAAGGTGCTCGGCTATCGCGTGTTTAGCGACGCGGCCGGCAAGATGAATCTGTCGGTGCAAAATCTGGACGGTGCCGGGCGCGCGGGTGGCTTGTTGCTGGTGTCGCAGTTCACGCTGGCGGCCGATACCAACAGTGGTCTGCGTCCGAGTTTCACGCCGGCGGCGCCGCCCGACGAAGGCAAGCGTCTGTTCGATTACTTCGTCGCGGCTGCGCGGACCAGGCATCCGATCGTCGAGACCGGCGAATTCGGCGCCGACATGCAGGTGTCGCTCGTCAACGACGGGCCGGTCACCTTCTGGCTGCAAACCAACGCCTGAACATGGCGGGCATCTCGGTGCGCCCGCCAACGCGTACTTCCTCCAACCGTTTTTGCGACAATAACGGTTCGGCACAACCGGCGAACGGCGCCCATTTCTCTCATGACCACGCAGATTCTGTTCATTCGTCACGGTGAAACCGACTGGAATCGCATCAAGCGAATTCAAGGTCACATCGATATTCCGCTCGCGACCACGGGCCTCGAACAGGCTCAAAAGCTGGCGAGCCGAATCGCGCGGGAAGTGAAGGAAGGCGCGCGGCTCGACGCGATTTATTCGAGCGATCTGCAACGCGCGCAGCAGACGGCGCAGCCCGTTGCGACGGCGCTCGGCTTGCCGCTGCGACTGCGCGAGAATTTGCGCGAACGCTCGTATGGCGCGTTCCAAGGCCACGACAGCGACGAGATCGCCGTGCGCTTCCCCGACGAATTTGCGCATTGGCAAACGCGCGATCCGGGCTTCGCTCCACCCGAGGGCGAATCGCAACGCGCGCTCTATCACCGCGTGGTTCATGCGATCGAACCGCTGGTCGCCGCGCATCCTGGCGGACGGATCGCTGTCGTCGCGCATGGCGGCGTACTGGATTGCGTGCGTCGTTTCGCGGCTAAATTGGCGCTCGATATGCCGCGCGATTATGCGTTGCTGAATACGAGCATCAACATCGTGGACTACGCCGACGACGCCAGCAGCGCGACGATCGTCTCATGGGCCGACGTGTCGCATCTCGACGCACCCGCCGCCGACGATAACTTCAAGCGAGCGCCGGAACCAGGCCGCTGAACCGCGCGCGATCCGGGCGGCTCGCTTATAACTCACCCCTAAATCACCCCGACTCGCGCGCCGGCATCGCCACGCGTCGTCGCGCACGTTTCGACACGCCGTTCACCAGCGCCCAGCGGATCACCGGCGCGACGAGGCGCACGCCGGGTCTCGCAACCGCGCGCCGAAGACCGGCGAAGCGGTCGAAGCCGAGCATGGCTTGCGCCCAGTCGGGCAACAGATCGACACCCGCATTCAACATCAACGTGCCCGCCGGCCGCATCGCCGCGCTCGGTGCGGGCGCGTTCATCAGGATGCGCACGACTTCAGCCGTGCGCTCGCTGGCACCGAGTTCGGGCTGCATGGCGAGCAGATACGCATCGATCTCGGCACGTGAGCGTGGAACGTCGCTAGCGCCGAGCATTTCGGCGATTCGCGCGGTCTCCGCAAAATACTGATTTTGCGCGGCCACCGGCAAATCGGGATTCACGTAGCGCAGATGCGCCGTCATGAAACTCGACACCTCGGCCACATGCACCCACGTCAGCAACGCAGGATCGCTTGCGCGATACGGACGGCCGTCCGGCGCCACACCGCTCACGGCAAGATGAATACGCTTCACGCGGTCGATCAAGGCCAGCGCGTCGTGGCGGCTGCCGTAAGTCGTACCGGCAATGAAAGTCGCCGTGCGACGCAGGCGTCCGAGAATATCGGTGCGAAACGACGAGTGATCCCAAACGCCGGCCAGCGCCAGCGGATGCAGCGCCTGCAAAAGCAGGGCGCTGATGCCGCCGGTCATCATGGAGGTGAAATCCGCGTGGACTTTCCAGCAGACCGAATCGGGTCCGAAAAGGCCGGGGTCGCCCGGCGGCGACGAATAGTCGAGCGTCGGTCCGCTGCCGCTCGTCAGATGCGTGACGCCGGCCGCGAGCTTCGAGCGGATCTTGTGAGTGAGCAGGTGGGCGAGGCCGGAGCGGGATACGGACGCGTTGGCGCGGTCGGCTTGGTCGGACATCGGCTGATCGGCCTCGCGTGAGATTGATGCGCTCAGGTCGCGGCCGAATCCCACAGACCGGGCAGGCCGCTCGATGAATCGGGCGCGGCGAGGCCGAAGTGCCGGTAAGTCAGCAGCGTGGCGACGCGGCCGCGCGGCGTGCGCTGCAGAAAGCCTTGCTGGATCAGATAAGGTTCGAGCACGTCTTCGATGGTGTCGCGTTCTTCGCCGATAGCGGCCGCGAGGTTGTCCACGCCGACCGGGCCGCCGTCGAATTTGTGCAGAATCGCTTCGAGCAGTTTGCGGTCCATCAGATCGAAGCCCACTGCGTCAACGTCGAGCATTCTGAGCGCGGCGTCGGCCACCTGTGCGGTGATGTTGCCGTCGGCCTTGACCTCGGCAAAATCGCGTACGCGGCGCAACAGCCGGTTCGCGATCCGCGGCGTACCGCGCGCGCGTTTGGCGATTTCGAAAGCGCCGTCCGGATGAATCTGCGCGTTCAGCAGCGAGGCCGAACGGGTGACGATGCGCGCGAGTTCTTCGGCGTTGTAAAACTCGAGGCGCGCGACGATGCCGAAGCGATCGCGCAGCGGATTGGTCAGCATGCCCGCGCGCGTGGTGGCGCCGACCAGCGTGAACGGCTGCAGGTCCAGCTTGACGCTGCGCGCAGCCGGCCCTTCGCCGATCATGATGTCGATCTGGTAGTCCTCGAGCGCCGGATACAGAATTTCTTCGACCACCGGCGAGAGCCGGTGAATTTCGTCGATGAAGAGAACGTCGTTGGCTTCGAGATTGGTGAGCAGCGCGGCGAGGTCGCCGGCGCGTTCGAGCACCGGACCGGAGGTTTGCCGCAGATTGACGCCCATTTCCCGCGCAATGATGTGCGCGAGCGTGGTTTTGCCGAGGCCCGGCGGCCCGAACAGCAAGACATGGTCGAGCGATTCGGAGCGGCGCTTGGCGGCCTCGATAAAGATTTCCAGCTGGCCGCGCACTTTTTCCTGCCCGACATATTCTTCGAGCTGGCGCGGACGCAAGGCGCGCTCGAACGCTTCTTCGTTCGGCGAGACGGGCGTGGCCGCGATGATGCGCTCGGCGGCGAGTTTGTCGGTTTCGATCATGGCTTCATTGTACCGCGCGCGCTCCGTTGCGAAACCCGGCCGAACGGCCAGGGTGCGCAGGAGGCGGCGCCGTGCGAAGCTTCATACGGCGTTGAACCCGCCGCGCTGCCAAGGCATGACAGCCCGAGGCATCAGGCCTTGGAGAGCGCCTTCAGTGCGAGCTTGATGCCTTCGGATACGCCCGTGCCGGCCGGCACGTTCTTGACGGCTGCCAGCGCTTCTTTTTCGGAGTAACCCAATGCAAGCAAAGCGTTCAGGATGTCGGATGCATGGTCGGACGCCGATGCCGCGCCGGCCAGCGCGCCCAGATCGGCGCCGATCTTGCCCTTCAGTTCCAGAAGCAGCCGTTCAGCCGTTTTCTTGCCGATGCCGGGTACGCGCGTGAGCCGCGCCGCGTCCTGCATCGTGACCGTCTGCGCCAGTTCGCCCACGCTCATGCCGGAGAGCACGGCGAGCGCCATGCGTGCGCCAATGCCGCTGATCTTCAGCAACTCGCGGAAGGTCGAGCGTTCGTCGGCAGTGGCGAAACCGTAGAGCAGATGCGCGTCTTCGCGCACGATCATTTGCGTCAGCAGCACGACGCGTTCGCCGGTCGAGGGCAGGTTGTAGAACGTGCTCATCGGCACATCGACTTCGTAACCGACGCCGTTGCAGTCCACGAGCAGATGCGGCGGGTTTTTTTCCAGCAGAACGCCGGCAATGCGACCGATCATGGCGAGTTCAATGGTGAGAGAAAGGGCGAGTGTAGCGCAGCGGATGAGCGGCCGATACCGGACAACGAAGCAAGGCGTCAGCCCACCAGACGGCCGCGTCTGACACGCAAACCTTTCTTCGCCAGCGAAGGCGCGATGCCGCCGAGCGTACTGAGGGTGCTGCCGCCGTGGGCGTGACAGATCGCCATGCCGAGGGCGTCGGCGGCGTCGGTGCTGGGCACGCCGGAGAGGTTGAGCAGGCGCACCACCATCTGCTGCATCTGCTCCTTGGTGGCGCGTCCGTAGCCCACCACGGCCTGCTTCAATTGCAGGGCGGTGTACTCGGCGACCGGTACGCCGCCGGCTACGAGTCCGCAGATGGCGGCGCCGCGCGCCTGGCCGAGCAGCAAGGTCGATTGCGGGTTGACGTTGACGAACACTTTTTCGATCGCCGACTGATCGGGCGAATGCTGGCGGATCAGCGTGGAGATGCCTTCGAAAATAGTGCCGAGGCGCGACGGCAGATCGGCGTCGGCAGTCTTGATGACGCCGCTCGCGACGTAGCTGAGCGTATGACCATGCTGATCGATCACGCCGAAGCCCGTTACGCGTAGTCCGGGGTCGATGCCGAGAATTCTCATGTGCTGCCGTCTATGCCGTGAAAACCAGGTGCTTGCGATACTACAACGAACGCGCCGCGTGGCGGGCAACAGTCCTTATTCCCAGTGGAATAAAAACTGCTGCTGAAGGTACGGAATGCACCGGATGGGCAGAGTGCATGACGCAGGGAGTCGCACATGAAACGCTACGCCAATCTCAGTGGCGATTCGGGCGTGTTGGCCTACGAGGTCGGCGCGGACTTCGTCGCGGTTCGCTTCAAGCCGGGTGTGACCTACTGGTACACGGAAGCGGGCGTGGGCGCGAAACACGTCGGCATGCTCGCACGGCTCGGGCAACGAGGGCAGGGCCTCGGCACCTATATCAGTCAGCATGCGGACGTGAAGGCCGGCTACTCGCGCAAGGAGCCGCAAGACTGAGTTCAGAACGCAAACCCGAACCCAGACGTCATCAAAGAAAAACGGCCCGATGCGAATGCCATCGGGCCGTTTTTTCGGATTCGGCCAGCGAGCAGCGCACTATGAGCGCGCCGCTCACAAGGAGGCGAGAGAGGTGAATCAGTGCCGGAAGTGACGCACGCCGGTCAATACCATCGCGATGTTGTGCTCGTCTGCTGCGCTCACCACTTCGTCGTCGCGCATCGAGCCGCCCGGCTGGATCACGCAGGTTGCGCCCGCAGCTACCACCACGTCGAGACCGTCGCGGAACGGGAAGAAGGCATCCGACGCCACCGCCGAACCGGTCAGCGTCAAACCGGCGTTCTGCGCCTTGATGCTCGCAATACGCGCCGAGTCCACGCGGCTCATCTGGCCCGCGCCGACGCCGAGCGTCATGCCGTTCGCGCAGAACACGATTGCGTTCGACTTCACGTACTTCGCGACGCGCCAGGCAAACAGCAGGTCGTCCATTTCCTTCGGCGTGGGGTGACGCTTCGTGACCACGCGCAATTCGTGCGGCTGCACGTTCTTCGAATCGAGCGATTGCACCAGCAGACCGCCGCCGACGCGCTTCAGGTCGAACGCGTTGTGGCCTTCGCCCAGCGCGATTTCGAGCAGACGCACGTTCTGCTTGGCCGCGAATACCTGGCGAGCTGCCGCGCTGAACGACGGCGCGATCAGCACTTCGACGAATTGCTTGGCAACCGCTTGAGCCGCCGCTTCGTCCACTTCGCGGTTGAACGCGATGATGCCGCCGAACGCGGACGTCGGGTCGGTCTGGAACGCCTTCGCATACGCTTCGTTGGCGTTCGCGCCGACCGCCACGCCGCACGGATTGGCGTGCTTGACGATCACGCAGGCCGGCACGTCGAAGGTCTTCACGCATTCCCACGCTGCATCGGAATCGGCGATGTTGTTGTACGACAGTTCCTTGCCCTGCAACTGGTTGTAGTTCGCCAGAGCGCCGGCCGGCACGACGAGGTCGCGATAGAACGCCGCGCTCTGATGCGGGTTCTCGCCGTAACGCAGGTCCTGCACCTTGTCGAAGGCCAGATTGAAGGTGGCCGGGAACGTGTTGCGCGACGAATGTTGCAGTTCGTCGGTCAGACTCGTCAGATAGTTCGTGATCGCGCCGTCGTACTGCGCGGTGTGGGCGAACACCTTGGTAGCCAGACGGAAGTTGGTCTTGTACGACACGGCGTTGCTGTTCGCGCGCATTTCGTCGAGCACGACAGCGTAGTCCGCCGGATCGACCACCACGGTGACGTCGCGGTGATTCTTCGCGGCGGAACGCAGCATGGTCGGGCCGCCGATATCGATGTTCTCGATCGCGTCTTCCAGCGAGCACTCTTCTTTCGACACCGTTTGCACGAACGGATACAGATTCACGACCAGCAGGTCGATCGTCGGAATGTCGTGCTTTTCAAGCGCTGCCATGTGTTCCGGCAGGTCGCGGCGCGCGAGAATGCCGCCGTGCACCTTCGGATGCAGCGTTTTCACGCGCCCGTCCAGCATTTCCGGGAAGCCCGTGTAATCGGCAACTTCGGTGACGGACAGACCTGCGTCCGCGAGAAGTTTCGCGGTGCCGCCGGTCGACAGGATCTTGACGCCTAGGTCGGACAGCGACCTGGCGAAGTCGACGATGCCGGACTTGTCGGAAACGGAGATGAGCGCTTGCTTGATCATGATGAAGACGAAAAGCCGAAGGGAAACGTGGCAGGGCGCGAAAAACTACAACGGACTACAACAAACCGTGCTGTTGCAGTTTCTTGCGCAGCGTATTGCGGTTGATGCCGAGATACTCGGCGGCCAGCGACTGATTGCCGCCGGCCTGCTCGAGCACCACTTCGAGCAGGGGTTTTTCTACGCATGAAATGACCATGTCGTAGACGTCATGCGGATTGGAGCCGTCGAGATCCTGGAAATACATGCCCAGGCTGTCGCGGACAGATTGTTCGATATTGTTCTTGCTCATGCTGCTAGTCGGTCGGTATGGTCCGGCTCACCGTCGTTCTTGTTGAGCGTTTCGTCGACATAGACGAGGCGGTCTGAGATCGCCTTTTGGGCGTCGAAGAACTCGTTGACGGCGAGGAGTTGTTCGCGCGTGGTGTCCAGCGTATTCATGCGGTGCCGGAACACGTTGGCGCCAGAAAGGCCGCGAGTGTACCAGCCGATGTGCTTACGCGCAGTGCGGACCCCGGTAAATTCCCCGTAGAACTCGTAGTGATCTTCGAGATGCTCGTTCATCACCTGCTGGATTTCGTCGATGCGCGGCGGCGGCAGCAATTCGCCCGTTTGCAGGAAATACTCGATCTCGCGGAACAGCCACGGGCGACCTTGCGCCGCGCGGCCGATCATGATGGCGTCGGCGCCGGTGGCGGCGAGAACCTCGCGGGCTTTCTGCGGCGACGTAATGTCGCCGTTGGCCACCACCGGAATGCGCACCGCTGCCTTGACGGCGGCGATGGTCTCGTATTCGGCGTCGCCGTGATAAAGGTCGGCGCGGGTGCGGCCGTGAACCGTGAGCATGGAAATGCCCGCCGCTTCCGCCAGGCGCGCGACGTTCAGCGCATTTTTATTCTCGCGATTCCAGCCGGTGCGGATTTTCAGCGTGACGGGCACCGCGTCGGGTCCGACGCCCACTGCGCCCACCACGGCCTCGACGATGCGCTGCACGAGCGGTTCGTTCTGCAGCAACGCCGAACCGGCCGCCACGTTGCAGACCTTCTTGGCCGGACAACCCATGTTGATGTCGATGATCTGCGCGCCGTTGGCCACGTTGTAGCGGGCGGCCTCGGCCATCATGGCCGGATCGGCGCCCGCGATCTGCACGGAGATCGGCTCGACCTCGCCGGTGTGATTGGCGCGGCGCATGGTCTTTTCGCTTTTCCACAATTGCGCGTTCGAGGCGACCATCTCCGACACCGCGTAGCCCGCGCCCAGCCGCTTGCATAACTGGCGGAAAGGACGGTCGGTGACGCCAGCCATGGGGGCGACGAACAGGTTATTACGCAGATTGTGGGAGCCGAGAGTGGGCATGACGTGGTCGCGCGCTCAGCCGATTGTTCGAAATTCTGTCAATCGGAGCATTCGCGAAATGCGAGGGAAAACCGCTATTTTAACGTTAACAGCCGGTCGGCATCCGCCTTCACCCTGTCGTAACTCATTAAATCTTCTATGAAAGTGGCCGATTTCATAGACCCGGCATCGCGGCCGCCACCGTTCAGCGCCGCTGGCCGAACATCATCTGGCGCGCGAGGGCGGTTTTCACCGGCGGCAGGAATTCGAGCGCGGTGAGCGCGAGGCCGCGCACGATGGCGAGCGGCGGGAAGTCGACGGTAAAAAGGCGCGCGAGCGTGTCGGTGGCGCCGATCGTCAGCCGCCGGTCCAGCGCGCGGCGTTGCGCGAAGCTGGCGAGCGCGAGCGGCGTCGGACCTTCGGTCGAGAGGGCGTCGGCGAGCGCGTGCGCATCCCGCAGACCGAGATTCAACCCTTGTCCCGCCACAGGATGCAGCGTCTGCGCCGCATTGCCGATGGCGACGACGCGACCCTTCACCAGCGTATCGACGGTGTTAAGACCCAGCGGAAACGACGCGCGCCCCTTGATCTGCGTGAACTGTCCCATGCGGTCGCCGAAGGCGGCGCCGAGTTCGGCGAGGAACGCTTCGTCCGGAAGTTGCGCGCGGCGTTCCGCTTCCTCCGGCGCGCAACACCAGACCAGCGCGTAGTTCGCGCCGCGCACGCCGCCTGTTGGCAACAGCGCAATCGGTCCCTGTGACGTGAAGCGTTCCCACGCCACGTGCGGTTGCGGCGCCGACACGGTCACGGTGCCGACCAGCGCGGTCTGTCCGTAATCACGCGAGCCGCGTGAATCGCGCGCATCGTCTTCGCCGGTTTTGCTCTGGTCGCCGAACAGGCCGCCCTCGGCGTTCACCAGAATTCGCGTGCGCAGACTGCGCGTGACGCCCGCGGTTTCGATGGGCAGCGTGACGCCGTCCTGCTCCTGAACCGGCGCGGACGCCGACGTGGAGCGGAACCAGTGCACCGGACTCGCGTGGACCGCTTCGGCGAGTCCGTGCACGATCGAGCCGTAGCGCAGCACGTAGCCGAGCGCCGGCAAACCATGCTCGCGGTGATCGATCAGCGTGCGGCCGAAGTGTCCGCGCTGCGAGACGTGGATGCGTTCGATAGCGGTGGCGTCGGCGGGCCAGCGCAACGGTTCCAGGATCATCCGGCTGCCGTGCGAGACCGCGATCGCGCGCGGATCGGCAATCGAATCCTCCGGCTCGCGTGCGTCGACGAGGGCGATCTTCAGCGCCTGCGTCGCGCTGCGGCGCGCCAGCCAGCCGGCCAGCGCCAGCCCGACCGGACCCGCGCCGACGATCGTCACGTCGAAGTCGAAGTGCTGGTGGGCGGCGGGCTTCAGAATCACCGTCGACGGAGAAACTTCGTTCATTGCGGATTACGTCCTTGTTCCATGTGCGACGCGGGCTTCCTGCATCAGCGCCTCGATCTCGTCGGCGGCCACGGGCACGTCGCGCGTGATGAGCTCGCAACCGTTCGCCGTGACGATGGCGTCGTCTTCGATGCGGATGCCAATGTTCCAGTAGCGCTCGGGTACGCCTTCGGTCGGGCGGATATACAGGCCTGGCTCGATGGTCAGCGTCATGCCCGGCTGCAGCGTGCGCCACGGCAGGGCGCCGGCTTCGTCGCGCGCGGCGCCGCGTTCGCGATAGTCGCCCACGTCGTGCACGTCCATGCCGAGCCAGTGGCCGGTGCGGTGCATGTAGAACGGCGCGTAGGCGCGGCCGGCAATCACGTCGTCCACCGAACCGAATTTCGCGCGATCCAGAATGCCGGTGTCCAGCAAGCCTTGCGACAGCACGCGCACGGCGGCTTGATGCGGATCGTCGAAGGTGGCGCCTGCGCGGGTCGCGTCGACGGCGGCCTGCTGCGCGGCCAGCACGATGTCGTAAATCTCGCGCTGCGCCGGCGTGAAACGGCCGCTGGCCGGGAACGTGCGGGTGATGTCGGACGCATAGCCGTCGAGTTCGCACGCGGCGTCGATCAGGATCAGGTCGCCGTCCTGGGCGATCGCGTTGCCCGCCGGATAGTGCAGCACGCACGCATTCGCGCCCGCCGCCACGATCGACGTATAGGCCGGCGCCTGCGCACCGGACTTGCGGAACGTGTAAAGCAGCTCGGCCTCGAGTTCGTATTCGCGCACGCCCGGATGGCAGGCGGCCATCGCGCGCAGATGCGCCTCGGCGGAGATTTTGCCGGCGCGGCGCATGATCGCGAGTTCGTGGTCGTCCTTGAAAAGACGCATGTCGTCGAGCAGCGGGATCAGGTCGTGCGCAGCCGAGGGCGCGACCACACCGCCGCGGCTTTGCGCGCGTACGGCGTCGAGCCAGCCGCGCACCTGACCGTCGAGTTGCGCCGAGGTGCCGAGCGCATAGTGCAGCGCCGGCTTGTCGGCCAGCACGCGCGGCATGTGCGTGTCGAGTTCGCCGATGGCGAACGCGGCATCGAAGCCAAACGCCTCGCGCGCCGCGTCGGGGCCGAAGCGGAAGCCTTCCCACGTCTCACGCTCGACGTTTTTCTCGCGGCAGAACAGCAGCGCGGCCGGATCGCCCGTGGCGGCGCTGGCATCGAGCACCAGCAGCGCTTCCGGTTCGGTGAAGCCGGTCAGATAGTAGAAGTAGCTGTCGTGCCGGTAGGGGTAGTCGGCGTCGCGGTTGCGCAACTTTTCCGGCGCGGTGGGGACGATGGCGACGCCGCCGCCTGCCGCACGCAGCGCGGCGAGCACGCGCTCGCGGCGCTTGCGGTAAACGTCGATGGCGATGGTGGGTTCGGTCGGCTGGTTCATCGTGCGATTGTAGCGCCCAATGCAGAGAGTTATTTTGCGCCGATACTGACGGCATGAGCGACGCCGGGAGCGAAAACCGGGCGCGCGCGGGCGAGCCGCACGAACCGGCCAGGCCCGGTTGGCCATCCGGCCGGGTAGACTGCGGCGCGACGCCGAGGCAATGTTGCAATCCATCCACAGCGAGCCTCCGTGCGGCTCGCGAAGCGGCGCGGCCGCACCCCGGAATGCGCCGAGCACTTATACTTTCGCCGAATTCAAGAAGAGGCAGATGGAATGATGAAACTCATCGGTTCACTCGGCAGCCCGTACGTCCGCAAGGCGCGGATCGTGCTGGCCGACAAGAAAATCGACTACGAACTGGTGCCCGAGAACGTCTGGGCATCGGATACCAACATTCACGCCTTCAATCCGCTCGGCAAGGTGCCGTGCCTTGTGATGGAAGACGGCGAAGCGGTGTTCGATTCGCGCGTGATCTGCGAATACGTGGACACGCTGTCGCCGGTCGGCAAACTGATTCCGCAGTCGGGCCGCGAACGTGTGGAAGTGCGCTGCTGGGAAGCGCTCGCCGACGGCATTCTGGATGCGGCGGTGCTGATTCGCCTGGAAAGCACGCAGCGCGCGCCCGAGCAACGCGTCGACGCGTGGGTGGCGCGTCAGCAGCGCAAGATCGACGAAGCGCTGATCGCCATGTCGCAGGGTATCGGCAGCAAGACGTGGTGCGCCGGCAATCATTACACGCTGGCGGACATCGCCGTGGGCTGCGCCTTGGGCTATCTGGATTTCCGCATGCCCGAACTCGACTGGCGCGAGTTGTATCCGAATCTGGACAAGCATTTCCAGAAACTCTCGCTGCGTCAGTCGTTCATCGACACCGTGCCGGCGAACTGAACGCGCGGCGCTCGGAAGTAAAAAACGCACGCTCCGGATTCCGGAGCGTGCGTTTTTTTATGCAACCGCGAGGCGATCGAAACTCGCCGACTGCTTAGGGTTTGCCGTTGCCATTGCGGCGGCGCGCGAGTCCCGGACCGAACGCGAAGCCGAACGCCAACAGCAGCAGCGATACCGCGAGCACGGTGTTGTTGCCGCTCGTCACGTAAGGCGTGTTGCCGGTGGTGCCTTGCACCGTGACGTCGAGCGAGCCGACCGTGAACGGCGCCAGCCGTCCGATCACCTTGCCGTTCGCGTCGATCGCGGCGGTCATGCCGGTGTTGGTGGCGCGCAGCATGGGACGGCCGGTTTCGAGCGAGCGCATCCGGGCAATCTGCAAATGCTGATCCAGCGCGATGGTATTGCCGAACCAGGCGAGGTTGGTGGAGTTGACCAGCACGCCGGCCGGCGTCGCGCTCTCGCGGATGTTGCGCGCGATCTCCTCGCCGAAGATGTCCTCGTAGCAGATGTCCAGCGAGACCGGCTGGTTGTGGACGATGAACGGTTTTTGCACTGGCGCGCCGCGCGCGAAATCGCCGAGCGGAATGCTCATCAGATTCACGAACCAGCGGAAACCCCAAGGCACGAATTCACCGAACGGCACGAGATGGTGTTTGTCGTAGCGATACACGTCGCGCGTGCCGGGCGTCACGCCGAACAGGCTGTTGGTGTAGTCGACCACGCGGCCGTCCGGCGTAATCGTGCCGCCGATCGCGCCGAACACGACCGCGCTGCCCGTCGAGTCCGAAAAGTTGCGCACGGCCGAAGCGAACTGCGGCGGCAACTGCTGCGCCAGCACGGGAATGGCGGTTTCCGGCGTGACGATCAGATCGGCCGGCTTCGAGGTGATCATTTGCTGGAACTGATCGATCGCCGCCCGCATGCCGGCTTCCTCGAACTTCATTTCCTGTTTGACGTTGCCTTGCAGCAGACGCACCGTGAGCGGCGCGTTGGCCGGCGTGGTCCATTGCGCGAGCGGCAGCAGCAGACCCGCTGCGATCAGTGCGAGCGCCGTCAGCGCCGGCGTGGCGACGCGCGTGCCGCGCCTGGCACTGTCGACGCCGCGCGGCTCGCGTGCGCGAACCAGCGCCTGCACGATCAGCGCCGCGACCAGCGCCAGCATCCAGCCGACGCCGTACACGCCGGCTACCGGCGCGAAGCCGGCCAGCGGACCGTCCACTTGCGCGTAGCCGCTCGCGAGCCAGGGAAAGCCGGTGAACACGTAACCGCGCAGCCATTCGCCAATGGCCCACGCGCTGGCGAAGGCCAGCGCCCCGTGCCAGGTGGGCGAGAACGGTGGGTCGGCGTCGCGCGCGCCGTTACGTGCATGGCCGGCGCAGAACGACCAGACGCCCGCCGCCAGGGCCGGGTAGATCGCCAGATAGAGCGAGAACAGCACGACCGCGGCGCCGGCGAGCGGCGCGGCCATGCCGCCGTAGTCGTGCATGCTCACGTACAGCCACCAGACGCCGGTGACGTAGTTGCCGAAGCCGAACGCACCGCCGGTGAGCGCGGCGCTTTTCCAGCTGGTAGTGCGCGTGAGCCACGCGAAGAAGAACGCGAAGATGACGAGTTCGAGCCAGCCGCCGTGCGGCGTGGGCGCGAACGAAAGCGTATTTGCAGCGCCGGCCAGCAGCGCGACGAGGTAATGCCAGCGCGGCAAGGTGCGGCGGCGCGCGTCGAGCGTGGCCGGAGCGTCAGGGGAACTCACGCCGCGGCGCGAACGGGAAGTAATCGGGTCGGCCATTGTTGCGCGGTCGGCGTGAGATGTTGAGAAGCGGAGATGAAGCGAAAGAGCGGTGAAAGCGCGGCGTAAAACCGCTCGCTCAGGTCTGCACGTGCTGCGCTTCGCGTTCGCGCTGACCGGCAAGCGGATCGCGGCGCACCAGCAGCATGTGAATCTGGCGGGCGTCGCCGCGCAGAATCTCGAAGATCAGGTCGTCGATGCGGACTTTTTCGCCACGATGCGGCACGCGTCCGAAATGATGCGTGACCAGACCGCCGATCGTGTCGACTTCGTCGTCGGAATAATGCGTGCCGAAGGCTTCGTTGAACTGTTCGATTTCGGTGAGCGCACGCACGCGGAAGCGACCGTCCGGCGAGGCGATGATGTTGCCGCTTTCCTCGTCGAAATCGTATTCGTCTTCGATATCGCCGACGATCTGTTCCAGCACGTCTTCGATCGTGATGAGGCCGGCTACGCCGCCGTACTCGTCGACCACCACAGCGAGGTGATTGCGATTGACGCGGAAGTCGTGCAGCAGCACGTTCAGGCGCTTCGATTCGGGGATAAACACGGCGGGGCGCAGCATGCCGCGCACGTCGAACTCTTCTTCGGCGTAATAGCGCAGCAGGTCTTTCGCCAGCAGCACGCCGATGATGTTGTCGCGATTGCCTTCGAACACCGGATAGCGCGAGTGCGCTTTTTCCAGCACGTACGGAATGAATTCGGCGGGATTGTCCGCGATGTTGATCGCGTCCATTTGTGCGCGCGGCACCATGATGTCGCGGGCGCTGAGTTCGGACACCTGGAACACGCCTTCGATCATGGAGAGCGAATCGGCGTCGATCAGGTTGCGCTCGTGCGCGTCCTGCAGGATTTCCAGAAGTTCCGCGCGCGAGTCGGGCTCGGGCGAGATGAAGTCGGTCAGACGCTCGAGGAGTGAGCGCTTTTCTTGCGGTTTGTCGGTTTGGCGTCGACTGGGATACGTGTCGTTCATGTTAGTGCGCCCGGCGAGACTGGGCGCGCTGTTGCAGAGCGTTAAGGATACACCAGGCACATGGCAGGACCGTGTCCCGCTGCGCTGGCCGATGGGTGAAGCTGGTGCGGACCGTTCCGCCGGATGGGCGGGACGTGGGTCAATCCTAACTGATTACGCCGGGAAAAGTGTTGCAGCACAAAAATGCACGTTTGCGGCGGGCGTCGCGCCGGTATGACGCGCGGCAGGCGGGTCAGGACTGCCCGGCGTCGCGGCTTTGCGCGCGGCAGCGTTCGAGCAGGGCTTCCAGTGCGCGGTCGGGCATGCCGCTCTCACGCAGAGCGTGCACGGTGCGGCTGACGTAATCGAGCGTGGTGCCGTAGCGGCCGCTCGCGCAGCCGAACACGGTCTTGACGACGTCATCGCGCAGCTTGCCGGTATAGCTCGGCACGTCGCGACGCATGACGAAGGCGAGGGCGTCGACGCGCCGGCCGTCGGCGAGCACGCAGGGCAGCCACGCCGGCCGGTACGAACCCATCGCCATTTCGCGGCGCCAGAGCGCTTCCAGATGAGGCATCGCGCCTTCCGCGGCGAGCCGGAACGCGATGCCCGTGCACGAGCCGCCGCGATCGAGCGCGAGCACGAGGCCGGGTTGGTCGGGCGTACCGCGATTCACCCGCGACCAAAGATACAGGCCGCGATGGTAGCCGTGCACTTTGGAGCGCGTGGCTTCGACTGTCGGCAGGCCGGGGTTCCAGATCAGCGAGCCATAGCCGAAGAGCCACAGATCGGTTTCGCGATTCCAGTCGCGCAACGTGCATTCGAGCGACGCACGCAACTCCTCGTCGGTCAGCAGCCGCGATTCGCCGAGCGCCGGCGGGTAGTCCGGGCAGGGCGTTCGGGTATCGACGTCAGGAGGCGAGGTGCTCACGGCAGTTTTCGGAAGATTGAGCGGCTATTGATAGGGATCGGGAAATCCGAGCTTGCCGAGAATTTCCGTTTCGATCGCTTCCATTTCCTCGGCTTCTTCCTCGACCTCGTGATCGTAACCCTGCGCGTGAAGCGTGCCGTGCACCAGCAGATGCGCGTAGTGCGCGAGAAGCGGTTTGCCCTGTTCGGCGGCTTCTTTTTCCACCACCGGACAGCACAGGATCAGGTCGCCCGTGACCGGGTCGTCTTCCGACTCGGCGTAGGCGAAGGTCAGCACGTTGGTGGAGTAGTCCTTGCCGCGGTAGGTGCGGTTCAGCGTTCGGCCTTCCTCGGCATCGACGAAACGCACGGTCAGTTCGCCGTCTGCGAAGAGCGCCGCCTTGATCCAGCCGGCCACGGTGGCGCGCGGCAGCAGCGCCTTGTGTTCCGGCCAGGCTTTGGCGGCGGGGAATTGCAGATTCAACGTCAGTTTCGGTGTGCGGCTCATGCGTGATCGATTGGGTGCTTCAGTTCGGTCGAATGCTTCAAAGGTGTGGGAACGGCTGTGGCCTGCCGGCCATCAGCGCGAATCCGTCGGACCGGCGTTTTTCTGCGAATGCGCATCGTACGCCTCCACAATTCGCGCGACCAGCGGATGCCGCACCACGTCGGCGCTGGTGAAGCGCGTAATCGCGATGCCGCGCACGTCTGAGAGCACCTGCTGCGCTTCGATCAGGCCGCTCTTGTGTCCGCGCGGCAGGTCGACCTGGGTGGTGTCGCCCGTCACCACGGCCTTCGAGCCGAAGCCGATACGCGTGAGGAACATCTTCATCTGCTCGGGCGTGGTGTTCTGCGCCTCGTCGAGGATGATGAACGCGTGGTTCAGCGTGCGGCCGCGCATGTACGCGAGCGGCGCGATTTCGATCATTTGCCGCTCGAACATCTTGGCGGTTTTATCGAAGCCGAGCAGGTCGTACAGCGCGTCGTACAGCGGACGCAGATATGGATCGACCTTCTGCGCGAGATCGCCCGGCAGGAAGCCGAGACGCTCGCCTGCTTCGACAGCCGGCCGCGTCAGCACGATGCGTTTCACCTGATCGCGTTCCAGCGCGTCGACGGCGCAGGCCACGGCCAGATACGTCTTACCCGTACCCGCCGGTCCGATGCCGAAAGTGACGTCGTGCGAAATGATCTGCTTCAGGTAGTCGCGCTGTGCCGGCGTGCGGCCGCGCAGGTCGGCGCGGCGCGTGTACAGCTTCGGACCGAGTTCTTCGAGATCGTCTTCGCCATTGTCGGCAGGCTGGTCGAACGGATGGTCGGGATTGCCGGGAAAGCGCGGATCGACCGCTTCCGTGCCGTTGCTGCTGCCGTTCGCGCGATGCCGCGCCGGATGCCGCACTTCGACCAGCGCGAGCTGAATGTCGTCGACCGACAGCGGCTTGAGCGCGTTGTTGTAGAAGTTTTCGAGCGCGGTGAGCGCGAGTTTCGCGCCGCGCCCGCGGATCGTGATGCGGTGGCCCCGGCGTTGCAGTGTGACGTCGAGCGCCTGCTCGATCTGCCGCAGGTTTTCGTCGAGCGGGCCGCAGAGGTTGGCGAGCCGCGCGTTGTCTTCGCGCGGAGCGGTGAATTCCAGATGCTGCTGAGTGGTCTTCAAGGCGGTGGATCGATCCTGTCGGTTTCGATGCTGCTGAATGGGTTAATGCGCGGTCGCGCTGGCGTCGTCGTGCACGAGCACGAGTTCGCCGCGTAGCGAATGTGGGTACGCATGGACGATTTTCACGTCGACCATTTGACCGATCAGCCGCGCGTGCGAGGCGAGCGGCACCGGGAAATTCACCACGCGGTTGTTCTCGGTGCGGCCCGCGAGTTCGTTCGGGTCTTTACGTGCCGGACGTTCGACCAGAATACGCTCGATCTTGCCGACCATCGAATCGCTGATGCGCTGCACGTTTTCTTCGATCGTAGCCTGAAGATGTTGCAGGCGCTTGAGCTTGACCTCGCGCGGCGTGTCGTCGTGCAGATTAGCCGCCGGCGTGCCGGGACGCGGGCTGTAGATGAACGAGAAGCTGGTGTCGTACTTCATCTCGTGCACGAGCGCCATCATCTTGTCGAAGTCTTCTTCCGTTTCGCCCGGGAAGCCGACGATCATGTCCGTGGACAGCGACAGGTCCGGGCGGATCGCGCGCAGCTTGCGAATCAACGATTTGTATTCGAGCACGGTATAACCGCGCTTCATGGCCATCAGGATGCGGTCGGAGCCGTGCTGCACGGGCAGGTGCAGGTGGCTGACCAGCTTGGGCACCTTCGCGTAGGTATCGATCAGGCGTTGCGTGAATTCCTTCGGATGCGACGTGGTGTAGCGAATCCGCTCGATGCCCGGAATCTCGGCAACGTATTCGATCAGGGTGGCGAAGTCGGCGATCTCGTTCGAGCCGAGCGTGAGACCGGCGCGATAGGCGTTCACGTTCTGGCCGAGCAGCGTGACTTCGCGCACGCCCTGGTCGGCGAGACCGGCGATTTCGGTCAGCACGTCGTCGAGCGGACGCGACACTTCTTCACCGCGCGTATAAGGCACGACGCAGTAGCTGCAATACTTGCTGCAGCCTTCCATGATGGAAACGAACGCGCTCGGACCGTCGACGCGCGCCGGCGGCAGATGGTCGAACTTTTCGATTTCCGGGAACGTGATGTCGACCTGCGCGCGACCGCTTTCGCGGCGCTTGTCGATCATTTGCGGCAGACGGTGCAGCGTTTGCGGACCGAATACCAGATCGACGTACGGTGCGCGCGCAACGATCGACGCGCCTTCCTGGCTGGCCACGCAACCGCCCACGCCGATAATCAGATCGGGTTTCGCTTCTTTCAGCTCGCGCACGCGGCCGAGGTCGGAGAACACTTTTTCCTGGGCTTTTTCGCGCACCGAGCACGTGTTGAACAGAATGACGTCGGCGTCTTCCGGCGTGTCGGTTTTCACGAGTCCGTCGGCCGCGCCGAGTACGTCGACCATCTTGTCGGAGTCGTACTCGTTCATCTGGCAGCCAAAGGTCTTTACATAAACTTTCTTGATCATCGTTTTTCGCCGGTCGCAGTGGTTAACCTGGGGGCGTCGTATAAAAGGTGAAGTGGGGTGAAAACGCGGGCGGCGCTTTCAGGCGCCGCGGGCTCGCGGCCTTGCCGACGTGCGTTGGCGGCACCGGCCTGCACGCTTTCAGCGTAGCTCAATATTATAGCCCTTCATTAAAAGCGGTTTCTGCCGCACCGCCGTGCTCCCGTGCGTGCGGCGGCAGTCCCAGCAGGCCTTCCAGTTCGCCCGCCACCTGCGCGAAACGCTCGCTGAGGAAGTCCAGCAGCACGCGCACGCGGGGCGCCATGAAGCGGTTGCGGTGATAAAGGGCGTGCAGCGGCGCGTCCGGATAACGCCACTCCGGCAGCAGGATTTTCAGGCCGTCGCTGCGCAAATCGGCTTCCACGTCCCACATCGACTTGATGACGATGCCGTAGCCGCGCAGCGCCCATTCGCGGGCGACGGCGCCGTCGTTGGTCTCGCGGGCGGTTTCGAACGGCACCGTGTAGTGCTGCACTTCGTCGCCGCGCGTGAAGCGCCATTCGTTGGCGAGGCCGGACGCCGTGCCGAGCACGATGCAGTCGAAATTGGCCAGATCGTGCGGATCTTTGGGCTCGCCCTTGCGGGCGATGTATTCCGGCGACGCGCACAGCACGCGCCGGTTCGGCGCCAGCTTGCGCGCCACCAGCGAACTGTCCTGCGGCACGCCGAAGCGGATCGCGAGGTCGATGTCTTCCTGCACGAGATTCGACAGCGAGTCGGAGAGCGTCAGCGCGAAAGTCACTTCCGGATAGAGCGCGTTGAACTCGTCGAGCCAGTGCATCAGCAGATTGCGGCCGAAATCCGAGGTCGCGGACACGCGCACCTTGCCGCGCACCACGCCTTGGCCCGCCTGCAGCGCGGCTTCGGCGTCGTCGAGCGATTGCAGGGCCTGGCGGCAGCAGTTCAGGTAGAGGCGGCCTTCGTCCGTGAGCCGAAGCTGCCGCGTGGTGCGCTCGAACAGGCGCGCCTTCAGGCCGGCTTCGAGCTTGGCGAGGCGCGCGCTGGCGGCGGCCGGCGTCAAGCCCATCTTGCGTCCCGCCGCCGACAGGCTGCCCTGTTGCGCGGCTTCGACGAACAGGCGGATGTCACCGAGGTTGTCCATGGCGTCTGGTCTGACTTTCAAAGGCGATTTGATAATGCTTCAAATGCTACGCCAATTATCAAATTGACGCTGTAGCCGGACAATGCGTGCCTCGACACCTTGTTCTGGCTGAGACCGTGCGGTCACTCGGCCTTTTTACTGCGAGCGCACCATGCAACTCGACCACGCGACCATCGTTACCGCCGACCTCGACACCGCCCGACGTTTTTTCGTCGACGTGGCGGGTCTGGAAGACGGCGCGCGGCCGCCGTTTTCAGTCGACGGCTACTGGCTCTATGCGAACGGCCGCGCGGTGATTCATCTGATCGACGCGACCGTGCCGGCCCACGTGGGACGCACGGCGCCGCGCATCGACCACATCGCGTTCCGGCTGGAAAGCGCCGCCGAGTGGCAGGCGCTGCTGCAACGCCTGCGCGCCACGCAGACGCCCTATCAGCAGGCCGAAGTGCCGCAGATGGGGCCGCAGGAGGCGCAGATGCAGGTGTTCGTGGCGCTCGCGCCCGGCGTCGTCGTCGAATTCGTGACGGCTGTGCAGCGCGCCGCGCGCGTCTGAACCATCCAATTCAACCGATACGTTCAACCTTGGCACCCCGGAGAATCACCATGCCTCTTCCCCTTCTTGCGCTGGCGATCAGCGCGTTCGCGATCGGCACGACCGAGTTCGTGATCATGGGCTTGCTGCCCGAGGTCGCGCACGATCTGGCCGTGTCGATTCCGTCGGCCGGTCTGCTGGTGAGCGGCTACGCGCTCGGCGTGGCCGTCGGCGCGCCGCTGCTCGCGGTGCTGACCAGCAAGATGCCGCGCAAGCTCGCGCTGCAGTTGCTGATGGGCGTTTTCATCGTCGGCAATACGTTGTGCGCGGTGGCGTCCAGCTATTCCGTGCTGATGGTGGCGCGCGTGGTGACGTCGTTCGCCCATGGTTCGTTCTTCGGCATCGGCGCCGTGGTGGCGGCGTCGCTCGTGCCGGCCGAAAAGCGCGCGAGCGCCATCGCGCTGATGTTCACCGGGCTGACGCTCGCCAACGTGCTGGGCGTGCCGTTCGGTACGTTCATCGGTCAGGAATTCGGCTGGCGCGCGGCGTTCTGGATCGTCAGCGCGTTCGGCGTCGTGTCCTTGCTCGGCGTGACCGCGCTCGTGCCGAATCGTCACGATTCCGGACCGGTCGGGCTCGGCCACGAAGTGCGCGTGCTGAAAGACCCGCAGGTCTGGACCGCGCTCGGCATGACGGTGCTCGGCTTCGGCGGCGTGTTCGTCGTGTTCACCTATATCGCGCCGATCCTCGAACAGGTGAGTGGTTTTTCGCCGCGCGGCGTCACGCTGATTCTGGTGCTGTTCGGCGTCGGCCTGACGATCGGCAACACGGTCGGCGGCAAACTCGCGGACCGCGCGTTGATGCCTTCGCTGATGGGCATTCTGGTGGCGCTCGCCGTGGTGATGGCGATCTTCGCGCGGACCAGCCACTCGCAGGTAGCGGCGGCCATCACGATTTTCGTGTGGGGCATCGCGGCTTTCGCGACGGTGCCGCCGTTGCAGATGCGCGTGGTCGAGAAGGCGGCCAAGGCGCCGAATCTGGCGTCGACGCTGAACATCGGCGCGTTCAACGTGGGCAATGCGGGCGGCGCGTGGCTCGGCGGTCTGGTGATCAATCACGGACACGCGCTCGACACGCTGCCGTGGGTCGCGGCGGCGGTCAGCGTGGCGGCGCTGCTGCTCACGTGGATCGCCGCGCGGATGGATGCGCCGGCGTCGGCCGCGGTGCAGCGCGCCTGATTCCGTTCGAATTGCTGGCGCCGATGTCCGGCGCCGGCAATCGACGCCGAAATTACCGCTCGCGTCCTTATGAAGTTTTCGCACAAGCATTGCCAGAATCGTCCTCCGCAATGCTGATAACAGTGTGAAGATAACTTCGTTGGGCGCGGCGGGACGCGATGCTATCTTGCTTCCACTAACCGTTTGCCCCGCCTTCCGGCGGCGCTCCTGGAGGCAATCATGCATTCCCCGCTTGCGCTGGTCCGCGATCCCGCGGCTGACAACGACGGCGCGTCGCGCGCCGCGGAACCCTTCGACGCGCTCGAACATCTGGTCGGCGTGAATCTCGCCCGCTTGCGCGCCGAACGGCAGTTGTCGCTCGATGCGCTGGCGCGTGCGTCGGGCGTGTCGCGCGCCATGCTGGCGCAGATCGAGTCGGCGCGCAGCGTGCCGTCCATCAAGGTGTTGTGCAAGGTCGCGGCGGCGTTGAAGGTGTCGGTGGCCGCGTTCCTGCGCCGTCACGCGACCAACGGCTTCGAGCATCTGCCGGCCGAGCGCTCGGCACGCCTCGTCAGTGCCAATGGACGCTATTCCGCGCGGCCGCTTTATCCCGATGCCGAGCCGACCGTCGCCGAATTCCATGAATTGCGTATCGCGGCTTTGCACACCGAAACCGGCACGCGTCGCGCGCCGGGCACCACGATCAATCTGGTGGTGAGCGAAGGCACGCTGGAAGTGAGCGTGCACGATCAGCGTCAACTGCTCGCAACCGGCGACGCGATCGTGTTCGACGCCGATCAGCCGCACACGCTGCGCAATCCCGGCGACACCGAGGCGCGGGCTTTTCGCGTCACCTTGAAAGCCGAGACGCCGCCGCGCTGGGACGTACCCGCGCCGCACGACGCCACGCGCACGGCGGCGCCGGTCTGAGCCGACGCCGTATTCTAGTGGATGGCTCGCCCGAGCGCCCGAGTGGGCGAGTCCGTCTAAAGCGTAGGGGTCGCGCTGCAGTTATTGCGCGACTGTTGTATCCTTTGTCGGCCGGTCAGTCCGGCAATCAGTGCGTCTTCAGGGCGGGGTGAAATTCCCCACCGGCGGTATGCCGGCAACGCGAAAGCGTGAGCCGGTGAGCCCGCGAGCGCCCGTGTCTTTCGGTTTTCAGCGTCACGAAAACCGCAGCGGGGTCAGCAGATCTGGTGAGAAGCCAGAGCCGACGGTCAGAGTCCGGATGGAAGAAGATGTGCAGATAGTCATGTTCGTTTCCGTTGCACTGCCTGCGTATCGGGCAGTGAGCGAGCGCCGTTTTATATGGCGGTCGGCGGCGCGTCTTTGTCTGTTTGCAATGCCCTGAAACGTTTCTCGCCCAACTTTTGCGATGAGCGTTTCAACTATGTCCTTTGCTACTTTTCCTGCTCCGTCGGTGATTGCGGATTCCGCCACGCTCGACCTTCCCCTGCTCGCCACCGAGCCCGTTCCGCCGCGTATCGCCGCCGCCCTGCAAGCCATGCGCGATGGCCGCGCCGTCGTTCTGCAAGACGATCATGACCGCGAGAACGAAGCCGATCTGATCGTTTCCGCCGAACGTCTCTCCGTCGAAACTATGGCCTTGCTGATCCGCGAATGTAGCGGCATCGTGTGTCTGTGTCTGCCCGACGAAAAGATTCGCGCGCTCGAATTGCCGCCGATGTCGGTGAACAACGAAAGCCGCCACGGCACCGCGTTCACGGTTTCGATCGAAGCGCGCGACGGCGTGACGACCGGCGTGTCGGCGCTCGATCGCGTGACGACGATTCGCGCCGCGATTTCCGATACCGCCAAACCGGCCGACATCGTGCGCCCCGGTCACGTGTTCCCGCTGCGTGCGCAGCCGGGCGGCGTGCTCGCGCGTCGCGGCCACACCGAAGGTACGGTCGACCTCGCGATTCTGGCCGGTCTGAAGCCGGCCGGCGTGTTGTGCGAACTGATGAACGCCGACGGCACGATGACGCGCGGCGCGGACGTCGAACGCTTCGCGCAGCAACACGATCTGCCGATCCTGACGATCGCCGAACTGGTGGAGTTCCGTCAGGCGCTGGCAACGGCGCGCGAATGCGTGGCCGACGAGGCGTGAGTTTCTGACGCCGCGCCGACGCGCGGCGGCTCGAAAAAAAACGGCTGCGTCTCGCGACGTCAGCCGTTTTTTATTTGCGCCTTATTTGCCGTGAAGCGCGTGCGTTACGACTGCACGTCGCCGAACTCGCCGCGCACACCGGCTTCGACCAGCGCGGGCAACTCGTCCATGTGTTTCATGATGCGCGTCATGCCCATCTTGCGCAGCGCGTCGGCGTAACCGTCCGGAATGTGGCTCGCGCCCACGAAGGCGATTGTCTTCATGCCGGCCGCGCGCGCCGCGTTCAAGCCGGCCACGCTGTCTTCCACCACCACGCAACGCGACGGCTCCACGCCCAGCGTTTGCGCGGCGAACAGATAAACATCCGGGTAGGGCTTGGGACGCGCGACCTGTTCCGCGCTGAAAACGCGCGTGCCGAAAATGTCCTGCAGACCCGCGCGCCGCACCGATGCGTTCACGCGCGTCATGCGGCTGTTCGAGACCACCGCGGCCGGCAACGACACGCGCTGCAACGCTTCACGCACGCCATTGATCGGACTCAGCGAGGCCGCGAGTTCGATCTCGACGTTGTGTTCGATGGTGTCGAGAAAATTGGCGGGCAGGGTGATGTCGAAGGATTTTTCGATGCCTTCGAGAAAGCGCGAGGTCTGCTGGCCGAACGCCGTTTTGACGACGGGCTCGAAGTCGAGGCCCGGAAACGTGGCGCTCAGCGTCTGGAACATCACGCGGTCGGCGATGATTTCGCTGTCGACGAGCACGCCGTCGCAGTCACAGATGAGGTGGTCGATCATGCCTGGAATTAAGCAGCAGGAAGCGGAATGCGGGAGGCGGAAAACGCGCGAGCAGGAAACCTGCAAGCTCGCGCACGGAGATTGAAAGCAACATGATACGTGCTTTGGCCTGGCGTGCGTGGCGTCGCCGGTTTCCTGCCTCGCGCTTTCTTACCGCGCTGGCACTGGCTCAATGTGCATGCAGGGAGAGGAACAGGCCGGATGCAACCGCGCCGCCGAGCAGGGGACCGAAAACCGGAATCCATGCGTAGCGCCAGTCGCTGTCGCGCTTGCCGGGAATCGGCAACAGCGCGTGCATCAGACGCGGCGACAGATCGCGCGCCGGGCTCATGGCGTAACCCGTCGGGCCGCCGAGCGAGATGCCGATGCCGAGCACCAGCAGACCGACCGGCAAGGCGTCGAGCGCGCCCAGTCCGACCTGCGGCGAAGCCAGATAGAGCACGCCGAGGATCAGCACGAACGTCGCGATCATTTCGGTGAGCAGGTTGTGCGGCACGCTGCGGATAGCGGGCGCCGTGCAGAACACGCCGAGCTTCACGTCCGCGTCGCCTTCTTTGGCGAAGTGCTGGCGATACGCGACCCACACGAGCAGCGCGCCGGCCATGCCGCCGAGCATCTGCGCCGCGATATAGCCGGGCACTTTCGACCAGGCGAACTTGCCGGCCAGCGCGAGACTGATGGTCACGACCGGATTCAGATGCGCGCCGCTGAACGACGCGGTGACGTAGACAGCGATGAAAACGGCCATGGCCCAGCCCATCACGATGACGATCAGGTCGGCGCCTTTGCCTTTGGTGCGCGCGAGCAGTACGTTGGCGACCGCGCCATCGCCTAGCAGAACGACGAGTGCTGTGCCGATGAATTCCGCGATATAAGGGGACATCGTTTTGGTATCCGAAGTATTGCGATGAGGGAAGCCGCCGTGAGCGGCTTCCGGATTGTCGAGTCGTGCCGCGCAATGCATGCGCGGCAAAAAGGGGATCAGCGAATCAGAACCGGTCAGGGCGTATCGGCCCAGGCCTTGGCGGCGCGAATGGCGCGCTTCCAGCCGTCGAGGCATTCCTTGACGTCGGCGTGCGGCAGCGCAGGCGTGAAGCGGCGGTCGAGCTTCCACTGGCTTTGCAGTTCGTCGACGTCTTTCCAGTAGCCGACTGCGAGACCCGCCAGATACGCTGCGCCGAGTGCGGTGGTTTCCGACACCTTCGGGCGCACCGCGTCGACGCCGAGAATGTCGGCCTGAAATTGCATGAGCAGATTGTTCGCACAGGCGCCGCCGTCCACGCGCAATTCGCCGATGCGAATGCCGGAGTCGGCTTCCATCGCCTTCAGCACGTCGAGCGACTGGTAGGCGATCGAATCGAGCGCGGCGCGCGCAATGTGCGCCGAACTCGTGCCGCGTGTCACGCCGAACAGCGTGCCACGCGCGCGGGCATTCCAGTGCGGCGCGCCGAGTCCCGCGAACGCCGGCACCAGATACACGCCGTCGCTATGCGAGACGCTGCGTGCGAGCGTTTCGATCTCGGCCGCGTTCTTGATGATGCCGAGTCCGTCGCGCAGCCATTGCACCACAGCGCCGCCGATGAAAATGCTGCCTTCGAGCGCATAGTTGATCTGGTCGCCGATCTGCCAGGCGATCGTGGTGACGAGGTTGTTCTTCGATTCGATCGGCTTGCTGCCGGTATTCATCACGAGGAAGCAGCCCGTGCCGTAGGTGTTTTTCACCATGCCCGACTCGGTGCACATCTGCCCGAAGAGCGCGGCGTGCTGATCGCCGGCGATGCCCGCGAGCGGAATTTTCGAGGCGAACACCGTGGTCTTGGTCGGGCCATACACTTCCGACGAAGCGCGCACTTCCGGCAGCATGTTGCGCGGAATGTCGAGCGCTTCCAGCAGTTCGTCGTCCCACTTGAGCGTGTGGATGTTGAACAGCATGGTGCGCGACGCGTTCGTCACGTCCGTGACGTGCAGGCCGCCCTTGGTGAAATTCCACACCAGCCAGCTATCCACGGTGCCGAACGCCAGACGTCCCTGCTTCGCTTTTTCGCGTGCGCCGTCGACGTTGTCGAGAATCCAGCGGATTTTCGTGGCCGAGAAATACGAGTCGATCGGCAGGCCGGTTTTCCCACGCACTTTTTCTTCGAGACCCTGCTCCTTGAGCTGGTCGCAGAAGTCCGCGGTACGACGATCCTGCCAGACGATCGCGTTGTAGATGGGATGCCCGGTTTCACGGTCCCACACCACGGTGGTTTCGCGCTGGTTGGTAATGCCGATGGCGGCGATCGACGTGCCGTTCATGCCGGCGCGCGTCACGGCCTCGGCGGCGACGCCGGCCTGCGTCGACCAGATTTCCTGCGGGTCGTGCTCGACCCAGCCCGGACGCGGGTAGATCTGCTGGAATTCCTTCTGCGCGGTCGACACGATGTTGCCGAGGCGGTCGAACAGCATCGCGCGGGAACTGGTGGTGCCTTGGTCAAGCGCGAGGATGTACTGATCCTGCATTGTCTCTTCTCCATGCGTTTTATGAATCGCCGGACTGCGGCCGGCGAGGGAAGCGGCTTGTTATTTTGCGCGGCCGGATAGATCGGACGACCCGGCCGCGTGGCCGCGAAAACCGGCTACGCGCTCTGCCGCGCCGGCTCGTGGGCGAACCACGCGTCGATGTCGTGCGTGACCTGATCGAGCGTGCCCGGCTCGACATGCAGCCCGAGTTTCGAGCGCCGCCACAATACGTCCTGCGCGCTGCGTGCCCATTCGACGTCGCGCAGATAGACGAGTTCTGCTTCGTAAAGGCCGGGCGCGAAGGCGCGGCCGAGCTCGGCCAGCGAGCGCGCGTGGCCGATCACGTTGCCGATGCGCGTGCCGTAGGCGCGAGCGAGGCGATGCGCGAGATCGGCCGGCAACCATGGGTACGTCTGTTCGATGCCGGTGAGAAAGCGCGCGAAGTTCGCTTGCGGGATATCGCCGCCGGGCAACGCGGCCGAGGCCGATGCCGTCCATGTCGGTGCGTCGGAATGCAGGGCGCCGACGAGCCGGTCGACGGCTTCTTCCGCGAGTTTGCGGAAGGTGGTGATCTTGCCGCCGAACACGGACAGCAGCGGCGCTTCGCCGGACGGCGCGTCGAGTTCGAGCGAGTAATCGCGCGTGACCGCCGACGGATTGTCCGCGCCTTCTTCTTCGAGCAGCGGACGCACGCCCGAGTAGGTCCAGCGCACGTCCTGCGGCGAAATTTTCTGTTTGAAGTAGCGGTTGATCGAGTCGCACAGATACTGCGTTTCGTCCGCGGTGATCGCGACTTGCGACGGGTCGCCGCGATATTCGATGTCGGTCGTGCCGATCAGCGTGTAATCGTGCTCGTACGGAATCGCGAAGATGATCCGCTTGTCCGGGTTCTGGAAGATGTAGGCGTGGTCGTGTTCGAACAGCCGGCGCGTCACGATATGGCTGCCTTTCACGAGCCGCACGCTGTGCGTCGACGCGCGACCGAGCGCACCGCGCAGCAGTTCGCCGACCCACGGACCGGCCGCGTTCGCAATCGAAGCGGCGCGCACGTCGAGAATCGTGCCGTCGTCGCGCCTGAGTTGCGCGCGCCATTCGCCGCCGGCGCGCACCGCGCTCACCAGCTTCGTGCGCGTGAGAATCTTCGCGCCGCGTTCCTGCGCGTCGAGCGCGTTCAGCACGACCAGACGGGCGTCGTTCACCCAGCCGTCGGAATAGACGAAGCCGCGCTTGATCGAATCGACCAGCGGCGCGCCGGCCGGATGGTCGCGCATGACGATGCCGCGCGAACCGGGCAGCAATTCGCGTTTCGCCAGATGGTCGTAAAGGAACAGGCCGGCGCGGATCAGCCACGCGGGCCGCAGATCGGGCATATGCGGCATCACGAAGCGCAGCGGCCACATGATGTGCGGCGCGGCGCGCAGCAGCGTTTCGCGTTCCTGCAGGGCTTTGCGCACGAGGCCGAATTCGCGGTACTCGAGGTAGCGCAGCCCGCCGTGAATCAGCTTGGTGCTGGCCGACGAGGTGTGCGCGGCCAGGTCGTCCTGTTCGCACAGCAGCACGGACAGGCCGCGGCCCGCGGCGTCGCGCGCAATGCCTGCACCGTTGATCCCGCCGCCCACGACGAGCAAATCGTATCTGGAGCCTTGCGTCACCTGCTGTGTCCCTTACGTGCTGTTCTTTATACCGATTGAAAACCTATCGAACCGATAGTGTTCGTTTTCGAACTTTAATGAACATATTCGAAAAAGTAAAGTTCGCATCCTCGGGACGGACCTCTAACAGTTGGCCAGGGTGGTAGCGCAACGCGCGGCCACGGACGATACTCTCGGCACCAGCCATAACGAGGTGATTCATGCGTGGACTTAGGGTGATCGGCGCCGCGGCGTCTCTCGCAGCGGTGCTTTCAGGATGCGTCAGCTCGCCGAGCCTGAGCGGCACGGCGGGTGCGCCGTCGTTCGTCTCGCTGCAGCAGATGTGCAGTGCGCAAACGGTGGATTACGGCAACGACGCGCAGGGCGTCTACGCCGCGTTGTTCGACGCGTACGTGGCGAACCGCCGGGGTCGTTTGTCGAAGGACGATTTCTGTGCGTTCCAGACCGGTCTCGCGCAGCGCTACACGAGCGCCGGCACGAGCGGCGACGTGCAGAGCCGCAATCAGTGGGTGCAGTTCCTCACCGAACAACGCGCGCGCGCCATCAGCTGGCGCGCAGCGGTCGATCCGACCTTGCGCAACGGTTGACGGCTTGGGAAGCGATGAGCGCGCGTCCGCTGCGGCGGCGCGGCGCGCTCACGATCGACTGGATGGATGCGGCCGGACTGCGGGCGCAAGGCCCGGCGTAGTCCCGGCTGAAGTGAATTCGAAACGGCTGATCAGGAAAAGCGTTTGATGGCCCGAAGTGCGCTGTCGCCTGATTCCGTCACGCTCCATTGTTCGTTGCCCGACGCGAGCCGTTCGAGTTGCACGAGCTGGCGTTCCAGCAAGGCGTCGAGTTCTTCTCGCTCCATGTCGACTTGATTGGGAGCGTCCTTCACGAGCAACAACGTGGCGAATTCATGCGGACTCAGCATCGTTCTCTCCATGTCAAGCAAACGCGGACGGCCTTGACGGCGACTGGCAGAGGCCAGTGAGTCCGCTAGAGGATCAGGCGGGAGGTGCGGCTATCACGACAGATTCACAACACCGGCGCTACGCGTAACGCGGAACGGACGCCGGGGAACTGGAGTGTAGTCAACCGCACGCAAAACACCAAAGCCGCCCCCGCAAATTTTCCCTTTGACAAGCCGGTGGCGGAGAAGCGGTTGGAAGCGGCGGACAAATCCGCGAATTCACTTGAAGATTTGCGTGCGCTGCAGCATGAAGCGGGAGCGACGGCGAGCCGTGTCGCCGTCCGCTTTTCGTTATTCCGCGACGTACACCTGGCAGTTGGCGGCGGCGAGCGTGTCGATCATGTCGGCGGGTGGCGCGGCGTCGGTGAACAGTGCGTCGATCTGGTCGAGATGACCCTGGCGAACCAGCGCCGGGCGGCCGAACTTGGAGTTGTCGGCGGCGAGAAACACCGTGCGAGCGTGCTCGATGATCGCCTCGGCCACGCGTACCTCGCGCGTGTCGAAATCGCGCAGCGTGCCGTCGGTTTCGATGGCCGAGGTGCCGATGATCGCGAAGTCCACCTTGAACTGGCGAATGAAATCGATCGCCAGTTCGCCGACGATCCCCTTGTCCCACGGACGCACGATGCCGCCCGTCACCAGCACCTCGCAATCCGGATAGCCGCTCATCATGCTTGCGACATTCAGATTGTTGGTGATCACGCGTAGACCGCGATGCCGGTTGAGCGCGCGCGCCACTTCTTCCGTAGTGGTGCCGAGATTGATGAAGAGCGACGCCTGATCGGGAATGTGAGTGGCCACTAGCGCCGCGATGCGCCGCTTCTCGTCATGGAACATACGCTGACGCGCGGTGTACGAGACGTTTTCGGAGCTGGTGGGCAGACTCGCGCCGCCATGGTAGCGGCGCAGCAGGTTCATGTCGGCGAGCCAGTTGACGTCGCGGCGGATCGTCTGCGGCGTCACGTCGAAGTGAGCGGCCAGATCGTCCACGGTCACGAAGCCGTCGCGTTGCACCCATTCCAGCAATTCCTGTTGCCGGGCGTTGAGAGTCAGGCGGGGGTCTCGGGTCATGAGTCTCGGGGTCGTGTGTTTTTGTCGGCGCCGGCTTGGGCGCCAATGAGCGGGAGTGAGCTATTGTAAGACCATCGCCCGGCTAATCCGCCAGCACATGCGACTTGCATTGGATGAGTGCCGACTCATTCAGATGACCGGCGCATTTATTCATTTGATAAATGAATTTGTTTTTTGTGCCGGATCGCGCTGCAATCCTGGGTTCTCCGTTTCACCGTTACCTCATGGCTCACGGCGTTGCATCGGCGCCGGGCCGCGCTTTCGAGAGTGTTCGACATGACTGGTTTCAACTGGCAAAACCCCTATCCCACGCCGCGGCTGCCTGTGTTCGCGCGCAACATCGTTTCGACTTCGCACCCGCTCGCCGCGCAAGCCGGCCTGCGCATGCTGTGGAAGGGCGGCAATGCCGTCGACGCGGCGATCGCCGCTGCCGCCGCCATCACCGTGGTCGAACCGGTTTCGTGCGGACTGGGCGGCGACGCCTTCGCGCTGGTGTGGGACGGCAAGAAGTTGCACGGCCTGAACGCGTCGGGCGTCTCGCCGGCTGCGTGGAACGTCGACTACTTCAAGCGCAAGTACGGCGAGGAAAATGGTCTGGCCAAA
Organism: Paraburkholderia sp. GAS199; assembly: GCF_050436585.1. Lineage (NCBI taxonomy): Bacteria > Pseudomonadati > Pseudomonadota > Betaproteobacteria > Burkholderiales > Burkholderiaceae > Paraburkholderia > Paraburkholderia sp. GAS199. The sequence goes on from NZ_JBNDMM010000008.1 coordinate 167,225, forward strand.
CAGCCCAAGCGCGGCTGGGACGCCGTCACCGTGCCCGGCGTGATCGCGGGCTGGGAAGCCTTGCACCAGAAGTTCGGTTCGTTGCCGTTCGCCGATCTGATGGAACCCGCCATCGAAATCGCCGAGCGCGGTCATGCGGTGGCGAGCATCGTCGCCTATAAATGGGCGGCGGCCGTGCCCGAACTCAAGGACCTGCCGGGCTTCGCGCAAACCTTCATGCCGCGCGGCCGCGCGCCGGAAGTCAGCGAACTGGTGCGTTTCCCCGGTCACGCCAAGACTTTGCGCAAGCTCGCCGAACAAGGTCCGCGTGCGTACTACGAAGGCGAAATCGCCGAGCAGATTGCGGCGTTCTCGCGTGAAGGCGGCGGCGCGCTGACTCTCGACGACCTGCGCAACTACCGCGCGGACTGGGTCGAGCCGATCGGCAAGGAATATCGCGGTCATACGGTGCACGAAATTCCGCCGAACGGACAAGGCATCGCGGCGCTGATCGCGCTCGGCATCCTCGAAAAGTTCGACGTGAAGGAACTGACGGTCGACAACGTGGAGTCGCAGCATTTGCAGATCGAGGCGATGAAGCTGGCCTTCGCCGACGTCTATCGCTACGTGGCCGACCCGCGCTCGATGGACGTCACGCCCGAGCAGATGCTCGACGACGCGTACCTCACGTCGCGCGCCAAACTCATCGATCACAAGCGCGCTACGCAGTTCGACTTCGGCATGCCGAAGGCCGGCGGCACGATCTATATGTCGGTAGCGGACGAGCGCGGCATGATGGTGAGCTTCATCCAGTCGAACTACATGGGCTTCGGCTCGGGCATCGTGGTGCCGGACAGCGGTATCGCCATGCAGAACCGTGGCTGCGGTTTCTCGATGGACCCGAAGTCGCCGAACGTGGTGGAAGGCGGCAAACGGCCGTTCCATACGATCATCCCGTCGTTCCTCACGCAGCAGGTGAACGGCCAGCAGGAAGCGGTGATGAGCTTTGGCGTGATGGGCGGCGACATGCAGCCGCAAGGCCATCTGCAGTCCATCGTGCGCATGCTCGATTACGGTCAGCAGCCGCAGGCCGCCTGCGACGCGCCGCGCTGGAAGGTCAATCGCGACTTCACCATCGACATCGAATCGACGCTCGATCCGAAGACCGCCGAAGCGTTGCAGAAGCTCGGTCACACGATCAAGTCCGTCGACGATCCGTACATGGACTTCGGCTCCGGCCAGTACATCTGGAAGCTCGACCGCAACGATCCGGAGCGCGGCTACGTGGCCGCCAGCGACAGCCGCCGCGACGGCCTGGCCGCCGGCTTCTAGGCGTCACGATTCTATTCAAACGAAACGCGCGACGCCGCTCGGGCGGCGTACGCGCCTCACCGCCGCTGTTTGCCATGCACGAGGCATGGCAAACAGCGGCGGCATTCAGGCAGGGCAGGAGACTTCATGAACACCCGGACGTCGCAATCCGCGACAGCATCCCCTCATTCCACCACCGCGCCGCTTTCCAAAGCGATGGTGCGGCGGATCGTGTTTTCGTCGTCGGTCGGTAACGCGCTCGAGTGGTTCGACTTTCTCGTCTACGGTTACTTCGCGACGATCATCGCGAAACAGTTTTTCCCGATGCAGGACGAGTGGCTTTCCACGCTGCTCGCCATCGCCACCTTCGGCATCTCGTTCCTCATGCGTCCGCTCGGCGCTGTCGTGCTCGGCATCTACGGCGACCGCAAAGGCCGCAAGGCGGCGCTCACGCTCGCCATCGCGCTGATGATGGTGGGCACGTTCACGATGGCCGTGATGCCGCCGTATGCGTCGATCGGTCTGGCGGCGCCCGTGCTGATTCTGCTTGCGCGTCTGGTGCAGGGCTTTGCCGTGGGCGGCGAGTTCGGCAGTGCGACGGCCTTCATGGTCGAGCACAGTGCATCGCGCCGCGGCTATTACGCGAGCTGGCAGTTCGCCAGTCAGGGCCTCGCGGCGATCACGGCAGCGGCATTCGGTTCGCTGCTGACCGCCTGGGTGCCGGCCGAGCAGCTCAACAGCTGGGGCTGGCGTATTCCGTTCGTGTTCGGCTTGCTGGTGGGACCGGTCGGCTATTACATCCGCTCGCACCTCGACGAGACGCCCGAGTTTCTCGCGCTGCGCGAAGCGCGCGCGGCCGCGGCGCCGAGCGTGGAGAAGGACACGGCTGCGTCGTTCGGCAACCAGTGGGTCAATCTGCTGCTGGCGGTGGGCATCGTGGCGCAATCGACGGTGGGCGTCTACGTCTTGCAGCTCTACATGCCGATGTACGCCGTCAAGCAGTTGCACATGCCGGCGGCGGCTTCGTTCGGTGTGGTGGTGCTCAACGGCGGCTTGCAGTTTCTGTTGTCGCCGGTGATGGGTGCGCTGTCGGACCGCATCGGGCGGATTCGCATCATGCTAACCACGTCGATCCTGATGGGCGTGCTGATCTATCCGATGTTCGCCTTGTTGCAGACGCATCCGACCATCGGCTGGCTGTTGTTATTGCAAGGCACGGCCGGAATTTTCAAGGCCGCGTACTCCGGTCCGATGCCCGCGCTGATGTCCGAGATCTTTCCGACGCAGATGCGCTCGACGGGTCTTTCGATCGGTTACAGCATCGGCGTGACGATTTTCGGCGGTTTTGCGCCGACCATCGTCGAGACGTTCATTCATCTAACCGGCGACAAACTCGCGCCGAGCTACTACGTGCTGATCGCTGCCGTGTTGTCGGGGCTCTCGCTTGCCGTCGTGGCGTGGCGCAGGCGCGGCGTGCAGCAGATCGGCGGAGCGCAACCCGCATGACGTACCGCGTGCGCGGCCCCGCAGCGCCACGCCGCCAACCTCGGCATACCTGAAACCGGTCCATGCCGGACACCGAAAGCCAGCTCGACGAGCTGGCTTTTTTTCGTCCGCAAACTTTCCAATTCTTCCGACTGAATGATCCGACTAGCGAGGGGCCGGAACTGCGGCCTGTCGGCATGGTCTGTGCTGAGGCTGTCTGCAAAGTTATAAAACACCCGCTAAGATGCAAGTACACGGGGTTAACTCTAATTCAAGGCGCTGTATCTGACGCGGTGAATCGTCCCGGCGAAGCGGGCGGTTTCGAGTGCGCTCCACGAGTCGATACAGCTTTCGGAGCATAGACACGATGCACACTGAGCTGAACCATGTGATGCCCTGGCGGATCGAGGATATCGACCTCACGCGCATAGACCGGCAGAAGGCCGTCTGTAACGAAGACCTGCTGCTGCTGCTGTGCGCGGCTTCGTTCATCGAGAGCGGCACCGATCTTTATACGAGCAATCTGAGCACCTTCTTCGACGGCGACCCGGAAGTCTCGGCCTGGCTCAACCAGGAGTGGGAGCCGGAAGAGATGCAGCACGGCCGCGCCCTGAAAACCTACATTGCGTACGTCTGGCCTGAATTCGACTGGGACACGGCGTTCCGCAATTTCATGGAAGAGTACTCGCTGACCTGTTCGGTCGAAGACTTCGAGAAAACGCGCGCGCTGGAAATGGTGGCACGCTGCGTGGTGGAAACGGGCACGGCCACGCTGTATCGCGCGATCGGCGAATGCTCGGACGAACCCGTGCTCAAAGAGATCACCGACAACATCCGCACCGACGAAGTCCGTCACTACAAGCACTTTTTCAAGTTCTTCAAGAAGTACAACAAGATCGAAGGCAACGGACGTCTTGCCGTGCTCGGCGCGTTGATGCGTCGCGTGATGGAGATCAAGAACGAAGATTCGGAGATCGCACTGCGCCATGTGTTTGCGATCCGCTATCCGGAACGTGTGCACGATTCGGCGTATAACCGTGAGCGCGCGGCACGCATCAATGCGTTGGTGCGGCGCAATCTGTCTGCGGATATGTGCGTGAAGATGCTGCTCAAGCCGCTCGATCTGCCCGCCCGAATCCAGCCGGGCGTTCACTATCCGCTCGCGAAGATCACGCAGCACGTGTTTTTCCGTTGAAGCGGTAGCACGGCAAGTGCAAAGTAAATGGCCCGCTCGTGCGGGCCATTTGCATTTCAAGGCATGATGGACGTCTACGACTATCTGCTTCCCGTCAGCCTCTAACGACCCGATCTCATGAACGATTCCAACACTTCCACGCGTCTGCTCGATCAGAACGTGTTCGACGAATGGCCCGATGCCGTGCGCGCGTTGTTCGACGGTTCATCGCTGGCGGACAAGATGGGCTTTACGGCATCGCTGCTGAGCGTCGATGCGAACGCGCATGTGCGGACTTCCTTGCTCGGCGTCGGCGAGCTGTATGCGCCCGATTCGCGCGCGTTGTGTATTGCGCTGTGGCCGCAGGCGAGGGCGGCGCGCGCGATCGAACGCAGCGGACGGGCCGCGCTGACGTTTGTCTGCGATGAAACGTTCTATCAGGTGCAGTTGCAGGCGAAGCCGCTGCCGCCTTCCGCAGGCGACGACAGTGGGCTCGTCTATCTGATCTGTTCGATCGATACCGGGGAGTTGCAAAGCGTGCGTTACGCGCGTTTGACGAGCGGGATCACATTCGAGCTGGGAGCGGGCGACGGGGAAAACGGGGGGAAGGCGGTGCTCGATCGATGGGAACGGCAGATCGAGCACCTGAAGCGGGCCGCGGCTGCGGCCGATCGCTAAAGCTAACCTCCGGGATCGGCGGTTAGCCGGCGTGGTGGCTAGCGGCCGCGCTGGCCGCTGCGCGTCGGTTGACCGCCGCGCGGTGCGTCGGTACGCGGCTTGGCGCCGCCCAGCAACGCGCCGGGATTGCCGCCTTGCGGCCGGTTGCCTTGCGGTTTGCGCGGTGCGTGCTGCGCGCCGCTGCCTTCGTGCGCGACTGCGCGCGGTTTGTCATCGTGACGCTGACCGTCGCGGCGTGCCTGACCGCCATTGCCATTGCCATTGCCGGCCGGCTTCGCGCCTTGCGGCTTCGGCTGACCGTTCGAGGGACGCTGTCCACCGGCGCGCGGCTGGGACGGCTTCGCAGCGGAAGCACCATCGCGCTTCGGGCCGCCCTGGCTCTTTCCCTGGCCCTGACCTTGACCTTGACGCGGCGAACGGCCGCCACCACCACCGCCGCCCTGACCGCGACGCAGAATCGGCTCGGGCTTGGCGGTCGGGTCCGGCTCGAAACCGGCGATCACTTCCTGCGGCACCGGACGCTTGATCAGCTTCTCGATGTCCTTCAGCAACTGCAGTTCGTCGACGCAGACGAGCGAAATCGCCTCGCCCGTCGCACCGGCGCGACCCGTGCGGCCGATACGGTGAACGTAGTCTTCCGGCACGTTCGGCAGGTCGTAGTTGACCACATGCGGCAACTGGTCGATGTCGATGCCGCGCGCGGCGATGTCGGTTGCGACCAGCACCTGCAAGGTGCCGTCCTTGAATTCGGCGAGCGCGCGGGTGCGGGCCGACTGGCTCTTGTTGCCGTGAATGGCCAGCGCGCTGATGCCGTCCTTGCTCAACTGTTCGGCGAGACGATTCGCGCCGTGCTTGGTGCGCGTGAACACCAGCACCTGAAACCAGTTGTGCTGCTTGATCAGGTGCGTCAGCAGTTCGCGCTTCTTGTCGCGGTCGACCGGGTGAATCTTTTGCGCAACCGTTTCCGCCGTGGTGTTACGGCGTGCCACTTCGATCAGCGCCGGCGAGTCGAGCAGGTTGTCGGCGAGGGTCTTGATCTCGTCCGAGAACGTGGCCGAGAACAGCAGGTTCTGGCGCTTCGGCGGCAGCTTGGCCAGCACGCGCTTGATGTCGTGGATGAAGCCCATGTCGAGCATCCGGTCGGCTTCGTCGAGCACGAGGATCTCGAGATGCGACAGGTCGATGGTCTTCTGCTGCATGTGGTCGAGCAGACGGCCCGGCGTTGCGACGACGATGTCCACGCCGCTGCGCAATGCGCCGATCTGCGGATTGATGCCGACGCCGCCGAACATCACGGTCGACTTCAGCTTCAGGTACTTGCCGTAAGCGCGCACGCTTTCTTCGACCTGTGCGGCCAGCTCGCGCGTCGGCGTGAGAATCAGCGCGCGGACGGCGCGCTTGCCCGACGCCGTGGCGACGGCCGGCATGCTGTTCAGACGCTGCAGGATCGGCAGCGTGAAGCCGGCGGTCTTGCCCGTGCCGGTCTGCGCGCCGGCCAGCAGGTCGCCGCCGTTGAGTACGGCGGGAATCGCTTGCGTCTGGATCGGAGTCGGAGTGGTGTAGCCGAGTTCGTGTACAGCGCGGACCAACGGTTCGGACAAGCCGAGGGAATCAAAAGACATAAATGCTCTTTGCAATGCAGTTTCGCGAACGTCACACAGGGGACTGATCCAGCCCGGGCGGGCTAAAACAGGCACAAGCACGGCATGAACACGCCCGCATGGCGCGTTCGAGGCCGAAGCCCGGTTCCGGTCGCAGAGAAATCGGCGGCACGCGGGAATGCGTGCCGAATGCTTCAACGCGCTATGCAGACACGTTGACTGGCCTTAAGTTGCATTTCGCCGCCGTGGGATGTCACGCGACATAGCGCGCAACACTGACGAATTGACACAGACTGCCCGCCAGTACGAACAGGTGCCAGATACCATGTCCGTGCCGGATGCGCTCGTCGTTGATAAAGAAGTAGATGCCGGCGCTGTAGATGATCCCGCCGGCCACGAGCCAGGCGGTTCCCGCTGCTGGTAAAGCTTGCACCAGCGGGCGGACGGCAACGAGCGCGAGCCATCCCATCAATACGTACAACACCATCGAAACGCTGCGGGTGCGCCGCCCCAGCGTCAGTTCCTGCACGATGCCGAGTACAGCAAGCCCCCAGCTTACGCCGAAAAGCGACCAGCCCCACGGTCCGCGCAACGTAACAAGTGTGAACGGAGTGTAACTGCCGGCGATCAGCAGATAGATGGCTGAATGGTCGCACTTCTGCAGAACGGCCTTCAGGCGAGGGCTGCGCACGCTGTGGTAAAGCGTCGAGATAGCATACAGCACGATCAGCATCGCACCGTACACGCTGAAGCTGACCACTTTGTACGCGTCGCCGTCGAGTGCGCCCATGGTGACGAGCGTTGCAAGACCCGCCACCGACAGTACGGCTCCGACGAGGTGGGTAATGCTGTTGAAACGCTCACCGACATGCACGGCTCTTTCCTCCTGCGCGGTTTCATAAGGGTTTAGCCCTACATGATACCGGTCCTGAAAAAACGAAGGGCGCGGCCGCGCTGTGTCGCGGCCGCGCCCTGGTGCATCTTGCGCTGCTTAGTCGAGCGGCGCGGAACGCAGATCGGACACTTGCTGCGGCGAAACAGCCGTACCGTGGTTGCCCCACGACATCCGGATGTACGTGACAACCGCTGCCACTTCCGTGTTCGACAGCGCCTGAGCAAACGGCGGCATGCCGTACGGATGCGGATTGCCATCCGTGCTCGGCGGATAACCGCCGTTCAGCACCATACGGATCGGATTGACCGCCGACGGCATCTGGATCGACTGGTTGTTCGCGAGCGGCGGGAAGGCCGGCGGCATACCGAGACCGTTTTCCGCGTGGCACTTCGCACAGTTGTCAGCGTAGATCTTCTGACCTTGCTTCAACAGTTCGCCGCCGAACTTTTCGGAGGTTTCCAGTTGCAGCGATTCCGGCGCTTCGCTCTTTTGCGGGATAGTCTTGAGGTACGTGGCCATGGCATTGATGTCGGCATCCGACATGTATTGCAGGCTGTTGTGGACCACCTCGGCCATCGGACCGAACACCGCGCCGCGGTTCGACACGCCGTTCTTCAGCAGATCGGCGATGTCTTTGGTTTCCCAGTCGCCGAGGCCGGCTTCCTTGTTCGACGTGAGCGAAGGCGCATACCAGTTCTGCAGCGGGATCAGGCCGCCGGCGAATGCCGCCGAGCTAACCGGACCGCCCATGGCGTTGATCGACGTGTGGCACATGCCGCAGTGGCCGAGGCCTTCGATCAGGTAGGCGCCGCGATTCCATTCCACCGACTTGGTCGGATCGGCCTTGTACTCGCCTTCACGGAAGAACAGCGTACGCCAGCCGATCAGCATGTTGCGCTGGTTGAACGGGAATTTGAGTTCGTGCGGACGGCTCGCCACATTGACCGGCGTGACCGAGCGCAGATACGCGTAGATCGCGTCCGAGTCGGCGCGCGTGACCTTCGTGTAGCTCGTGAACGGGAAGCCCGGATACAGCAGGCTGCCGTCTTTCGAGCGGCCCGTGTGCATGGCGCGATAGAAGTCGTCCTGCGTCCACTTGCCGATACCGTACTGGTCGTCCGGCGTGATATTCGGCGTGAACATCGTGCCGAACGGCGTGGCCATCGGCAGGCCGCCGGCGAACTGCTTGCCGCCGCGCACCGTGTGGCAGGCGATACAGTCGCCGGCGCGGGCGAGGTACTCGCCCTTCTTGATCAGCGCGGCCTGGTCGGCGGGCGTTGCCGCCATGGCCGAACCGTTGTGCAGGTTGTCGCCGCCCGACCACAGGACGGGAACGAGTGCGGCTGCCGCAACGACGACGACTGCCGAGAGGGCGAACAAAGACTTGCGTTTCATTTGAGTGTCTCTCCCGGTGCCTTATTGCGGTTCGCTGCCGCAGGCAAGCGGAGTCTTCATCGAGCGGGCCGGAGCCGGCACAGGATTTTGCGGCGCCTGTTGCGTGGAAAGCCACGAAGCGACGGCATTGACGTCGTCGTCGGTCAGACGGGTGGCGATGGTGTGCATGCAGTCAGGCGCGATGGCGTGACGCGAACCCGAACGCCAGGCGCCGAGCTGCGCGCTGATGTAGTCGGAGTGCAGACCCACCAGACCCGGAATGGCCGGTTCCATACCCGTCAGGCCCTTGCCGTGACAGGCCGCGCAAGCCGGAATCTGCTTGGATGCGTCGCCGTTCAGCACGATCTGCTGACCGCGCGCCAGCGTGCTCGACGACACCGTCGGCTTGGCCGGCGGCGGATAGGGCGGGCGTTGCTGGGAGAAATAAGTGGCGATCTGATGAAGGTAGTCGTCGGAGAGATACGTGACGAGGTAGTTCATGGGCGGGTACTTGCGGCGCCCTTCGCGGAAATTCTGGAGCTGGTTGTACAGGTAGTCGGCCGGCTTGCCCGCGAGGCGCGGGAAGTAGTCGTTGTCGGTACCTTGGCCCTTGGAGCCGTGACAGGCCGTACAGCCCTGCACGCGCGCTTCCATCGTGTCAGGAGCCTTCGGTTGAGTCTGCGCTTTCGCAGCGCTATAGACACCCGCGGAGCCGATCAGCAGAAGAGCGAGCAACGGGCGGAAAATGCGTCTTGAAGACACGCGTAACTCCATCAATATCGGGGACCTGACCGAGCTTCGAGCGGCTCGATGTGGAGGGCAGCCGGCGCTGCGACGACGCGGAATTCTATCATCAAGGGGTGATGGTGACTATTTGACACAGGGTGGATGGTTCCATGCGTGACACCTATGCGACAGTTTGCCGCGGAATGTTCTTGCAAAGAAGTGATGCATGGTGAATTGGTGTGTGGAATCAAGGCTTAAGCGCCGCTGCCGTGCGTCGCTCGACAAACCCGGTTGAACCGACTGGCGCGCTCGCCATCGAAGCGTACACTTCCGGGCGCGCCGGCGACGTCCGGCATGGATGCGAGCCGCTCCAGCGTCCACCGTTTTCCTTTTTTCAGCCATCGGCCTTACATGACGCTACTCAATTTCCGGTCCTCCGCGCTGCGCGCTGCAGCGTTCGGCGCGGCCGCGCTAGCCCTGTCTTCCACGGCGTTCGCGCATGCCCATCTGGTGTCCAGCGAACCGGCGGCGAACGCTGCGGTCGCCGCTCCCGCCGAAGTGACGATCCATTTCACCGAAACGCTGGAACCGGCCTTCAGCAAGATCGATCTGAGCGATGCCAACGGCAAACCTGCTACGCAAAACGCGTCGCAAGTCGACCAAAGCGACGCAAAAGTGATGCATCTCGCGCTCTCGCCGCTGAGCGCGGGGCATTACGCGGTGCATTGGACGGCGGTCGCCACCGACGGCCATCGCACCCAGGGCAACTTCAGCTTCGACGTCAAATGAGCATCGACGGACTCTGGATCGGGCAGGTCGCCATGGCCGCGCTCATGAACGTCGCGTTTGCGTTTGCCGTCGGTTCGGCGCTGCTCGGCGCGTGGCTCGCCAAAGACGGCCAGTCGAAGATTTCCCCGGCGCGGCCCGCGTGGTTGCGGGCGCAACGGTCGATGCTGACGGCCACCGTGGTGCTGGTGCTCGCCGACCTCGGCTGGCTGCTGTATCAGGCGGCCTCGATGAGCGGCGTGGCCTTGCCCGCGGCGATCGGCGTGGTGCCGACCGTCCTCGCGCAAACCCATGTCGGCTACGGCTGGAGCGTGGCGTTCGCCGGCGCGCTGGTGCTGCTCGGCACGGCGATGGCGAGCCATACCGGCATGCTGCGCAATGCCTTGCTGTGGCTCGCGGTCATCGCGGTCGCGGCCGGCAAGGCGTCGCTCGGTCACGCGGCCGATGCAGGTCCGACATCGGCGGCCATCGCCATGCAAACCCTGCACGTGCTCGTCACGAGCGTCTGGGGTGGTCTCGCCATGGCGGCCGGGCTGTCGGTGCTGCCGGCGCTCGGCACGTCCACCGCGCGCGGTATGCTGATCCGCACCGCGACTCAGGTGTCGAATGTGTCGGTGGTGGCGGTCGGGCTGGTGCTGCTGTCGGGCATCTTCAATGCCGTGCGCGGCTCGGGCGGCTCGTTCGAGGCCATCGAAATGAGTACCTGGGGCCACGTGCTGACGCTCAAGCTGGCGCTGGTCGCGCTGGCGCTCGTGCTGGGCGGACTGAACCGCCTGTCGGCGTTGCCGCGCTTGCGCCGTACGGCGTCCACGATGGACGCGCATACCTTCGTCAACGTGCTGTATCTGGAAGCGCTGGCGATGATCGGCGTGTTCGTCGCGGCGGCCGCGCTGTCGCATAGCGTGCCGGCTTTCGCCGCGTTGGGCTGAGCCACAAAAAAGCGCCGCACTGCAGGAGCGTGCGGCGCAATACACACGGTCGCCCGGCGGTGGCCGGCTGATCCGCTACTGCTCTTCAGGCTGCGAGCGCGTTGTCCACGCGCTCCAGCGTCTCCTCCGGAAACATCTCCTGCTGTAATTCTCCATCGCCGCTGAACCACTGGCAGATCAGCCAGTTGCCCGGCGCGAACACCACCGGTCCACTCCACGTCGCCGTCATCGGACGTCCGCCGGATTTGAGCGTCAGCACGTCGCCCGCGTGGTACGCGGGTCGGGTGGTTCGCCTTGTCAGTCGCATGATGGGGTCGGTCCTGGTTCGGTCGGAACGGCGATTATTCGAAGCCGAGCCGGTGGCCGAGAATCGGCGCGCAGAACAGCGCGATCGCGCAGCCGGCCGCTTTGCCTTCGAGTTCGGCACCGGCCGAGCGGGCGCCATACATGTGGGTCAGCAGATCGAACAGTTGCGGCATGCAGTACAGCACCGCTGCGCCGATAAAACATTTTTCGACGACCGAAATACGCCAGCCGCGCTCGTAAGCGAGCATCGCGCCGACGATGCGCAGTACGCCAAACACCACGAGCGCGCCGACGGCGGCCTGTTCGCGGATCAGATAGTCAGGAAGGAATTCGCCCATGATGCACCCCGTTTGCAATGTCGTTTCATTGCATTTGAGCAAGGAGTGGGCCAAGCGTATGTCTGATGCCGAACAAAAGTCGTGAAAGCCTTTCTGGATAAGGCTTTGCGCGATGACGGCGCAGACCGGAAAGTGGCCTCGAAACGCCTGTTCGAGGGGTTTTGGTCCGTTGTGTTACGTAACTGAGACGGGACGCGCTACGGGCTGCCGTAACGTGTTCGCCGCAAACAGAAACGCCGCCCGGAGGCGGCGTTCAAGCACTCGACGATCAAGCGTGCGGCGAGGCGATTACCATTCGGCGACGCTGCCGTCTTCGTGGCGCCACACCGGGTTGCGCCAGCGGTGGCCGACCTTCGCCATCTCGCGCACCTTCTCCTCGTTGACTTCGATACCGAGGCCGGGACCTTGCGGAATCGAGACGAAGCCGTCTTCGTATTTGAAGACTTCCGGGTTCTTGATGTAGTCGAGCAGGTCGTTGCCCTGGTTGTAGTGAATACCCAGGCTCTGTTCCTGGATGAACGCGTTGTAGCTGACCGCGTCGATCTGCAGGCAGGTGGCCAGCGCGATCGGGCCGAGCGGGCAGTGCAGCGCCAGCGCCACGTCGTAGGCTTCCGCCATCGAGGCGATCTTGCGGCATTCCGTGATGCCGCCGGCGTGCGACGCGTCCGGCTGGATGATGTCCACGTAGCCGCCCGACAGGATGTGCTTGAAGTCCCAGCGCGAATACAGGCGCTCGCCCAGCGCGATCGGCGTGTTGGTCTGATTGACGATATCGCGCAGCGCTTCCGCGTTTTCCGACAGCACCGGCTCTTCGATGAAGAGCAGCTTGTACGGGTCGAGTTCCTTCGCCAGCACCTTGGCCATCGGCTTGTGCACGCGGCCATGGAAGTCCACGCCGATGCCGATGTTCGGGCCGACGGCTTCGCGCACCGCCGCGACGTTGTTGATCACGCCCTGCACTTTGTCGAAGGTGTCGATGATCTGCAGTTCTTCCGAACCGTTCATCTTGACCGCCTTGAAGCCGCGCTCCACCACGGCGCGCGCATTGTTGGCGACGTCGCTCGGACGGTCGCCGCCGATCCACGAATAGACCTTGATCTTGTCGCGCACCTGGCCGCCCAGCAGCGCATGGACCGGCACGCCGTGGTGCTTGCCCTTGATGTCCCACAGCGCCTGGTCGACACCGGCGATCGCGCTCATGGTGATCGGGCCGCCGCGATAGAAGCCGGCGCGGTACATCACCTGCCAGTGGTCTTCGATCATCAGCGGATCTTTGCCGATCAGGTAGTCCGACAGTTCTTCGACAGCCGCTGCGACCGTATGCGCGCGGCCTTCGACCACCGGCTCGCCCCAGCCGACAATGCCCTCGTCCGTCTCGATCTTGAGAAAGCACCAGCGCGGCGGAACGATGAAGGTTTCGAGTTTGGTGATTTTCATGCTGTACGTCTCCTGGCGGCCGGGCGCCTGCGAAATATTCGAGGATTCACATGCTACAACAAAATCGCGTTTAAGTACTATTAATAGTACTATTGGCCAGATACTGGACGGCGACCTCTCGCAGAAGGAATCGGCCAACGGCTGGTCAAGTGCGGGAGATAACGGATAATCGCGGCCGTTCCCGCTTCGGAACGGACATCCATTCATGCCGCAAGGCTGCTCGGGAGAAAGCTATACAGCACGATCTGCATGGGCGCGTCGCCCATCTGCTGGCGACCGCGATTCTGCGCGGCGACTACGCGCCCGACTCGATCCTGCCTCGCGAGGCCGAGTTGATGGACACCTTCGGCGTGAGCCGCACGGTGTTGCGCGAGGCATTGCGCACGCTGACGTCGAAAGGGCTGATCGAATCGCGTCCGCGCGTCGGCACGCGCGTGCGGCCGAAGATTGCGTGGAATCTGCTGGATGTGGACGTGCTCGACTGGTACTCGCGCGTTGCCGAGCCGATGGCTTTTGCGCTCAAGTTGCAGGAAATGCGCGAAATGATCGAGCCGTATGCGGCCAGTCTCGCCGCGACCTCGCACAGCACGGAGACCTTCGACGCGCTCGCCGCGTCGCATGCCGCGATGGTGGCGGCGCGCAACGTCGACGAATGGGTCCGCGCCGATCTGCAGTTTCACCTGAGCGTGCTGACGGCGTGCAGCAACGAACTGCTGATTCCGCTCGGCACGCTGATCGAGCGAACGCTCGAAGCACAGCTGCGGCTGAACGCGAAACGCGCCGAGGTGTTCAATGCGTCGCTGGCCGAACATACGGCGGTGTTCGAAGCGATCCGTGCGCGCAACGCCGCGGCGGCACGCGACGCGATGGCCAGCCTGCTCGGCGTGACGCGCGGGCGGATCGAAGGCTGAGCGTGCTTTGCGTGTGGCGCGCCTCGCGGTTCGGCCGTGCGGCTCAGTCCATCGCCGCGTGCGCGACGGACGCGTCCGGTGCCTTGTGCGACGGGCGTATCAGCAGCAGAAGCGGGATCACCAGCAGGGTTGCCATGAACATGAGCTTGAAGTCGTTCAGATACGCGATCATCGAAGCCTGCTGCGTGATCGACACGTTGAGTGCCGCCATGTCGTAGTTCGAACCGCTGTCGAGCATCGGCTGGATCGCCGGATTGAAGACGGAGATGTTGGCGGCGAGGTCCGCATGCGACACCTGCGTGTTGCGCGTCATCAGCGTCTGCACGATCGAGATGCCAATACTGCTGCCGATGTTGCGCATCAGGCTGTAAGTGGCCGTGCCGTCCGCGCGCAATTCGGGCTGCAACGTCGAGAAGGTCAGCGCGCTTAGCGGCACGAACACGAGGCCGAGACCGAAGCCCTGAATCACGCCCGGCCAGACAATGTCCGACTCCGAGAGCACCATGGTGTAGTGCATCATCTGCCAGAGTGCGAAGGCCGATATCAGGAAGCCAGACAGCAGCAGAAGCCGCGCGTCGATCCGTTTCAATAGCCGGCCTGCAATCAGCATGGCGAGCATGGTGCCCGCGCCGCTCGGCGCCGTGACCAGGCCCGTGGTGGCGACGGGATAGTTCATCAGGTTCTGCAACATTGGCGGCAGCAACGCGCGGGTCGCGTACATCACGGCGCCGATCACGAAGATGAAAAACGTGCCGGTGGCGAAGTTCGGGTCCCGCAGCAACTCGTATTTGAAAAACGATTTCTTGCCGACGGTTGCCGTGTGCACGAGGAAAAACGCGAAGCTGATTGCGGCGAGCAGCGCCTCGATCACGATCTCATGCGAACCGAACCAGTCGAGTTGCTCGCCGCGATCGAGCATGGCCTGCAACGCGCCGATCGAAAGACCCAGGGTGGCGAAGCCGAACGCGTCGAATTTCACGTCGTGCTTCGGTTCGCGCGAGGGCAGGAACGTCGCCACGCCGAACAGCGCGAACGCGCCGATCGGCACGTTGATGAAGAACACCCAGCGCCAGTTGTAGCTGTCGGTGAGCCAGCCGCCGAGCGTCGGTCCGAGAATCGGCCCGACCATCACGCCCATGCCCCATACGGCCATCGCCTGGCCCTGCTTTTCGCGTGGATTGATGTCGAGCAGGATCGACTGCGAGAGCGGCACCAGCGAGGCGCCGAAAATACCTTGCAGCAGCCGCGACGCGACGATCTGCGCGAGCGTCTCCGACAGTCCGCACAACGCCGACGCCACGGTGAATCCGCCGATCGCCACGATCAACAGACGCTTCACGCTCAGCCGGTCCGACAGCCAGCCGGTGAGCGGCGTGGCAATCGCGGCCGCGACGATGTACGACGTCAGCACCCACGTGATCTCATCCTGCGACGCCGACAACGTGCCCTGCATATGCGGCAGCGCGACGTTGGCGATCGTGCTGTCGAGGGTTTGAATCAGCGTCGCGAGCATGATCGAGACGGTGATCATCGGCCGGTTGAGCGGGGCGGCAGCGCCTGGCGGCGCGGAGTCGGAAGGCATGGAGAGCGGGGGCCGTGAATATAGTAAGCATGCTTAGTATATCCAGCCAGAAGGCGGCCGCCCACCAGGTTTTATGCGGAGTCTGAATTAAGTGGTTTTCGTGGCGTGTTCGCCTCGAAAAAAATCGAGTCTTCGTATAATCCGCCCATGAAAACCCAACTCGAAGAGCGCTTCGGCTTTCTGATCTCCGACGTCGGCCGGCTGACCGGCAAGCGTTTCGACGACCTCGCCAGGTCGTCGGTCGATCTGACGCGCGCGCAGTGCCGCGTGCTGGCCTACCTCGCGCATTACGGCGACACCAATCAGGCGCGGCTGGCCGATCTGCTGGAAGTGGCGCCGATTTCGGCGGGCCGCCTGCTCGACCGCATGGAGGAGGGCGGCTGGATCGAGCGCACCGTCAATCCGCAGGATCGCCGCGAGCGCCAGGTTCACATGACGCCGAAAGCGGAACGCACGCTCGGCAAGGCGCGCATCGTGGGCGACGAAGTCGCGCTCGAAGCACTCGACGGCTTCACCGACGCTGAGGCGAAGCAACTGATCGCGTTGCTGCAACGCGTGCGCGGCAATCTGAGCCGTCTCGTCGACCGCTGATTTCGCGGTGGCCCAGCCGGCTGCCTTACAGAAGCAAAAGCGTTTCGTAACGAAATTGCCTTCTAGCGGTAATAAATTGGAAGTTTTGCCTTTGGCCTTCCATGCTCGCTCCGCTTCTGGTCGCCTTTTATGAAACCGTCCGGCAAGGCAGTGTCACCGCTGCCGCGCGGCGGCTCGAAGTCAGTCAGCCGACCATCACGGCGCGCATCCAGCAACTCGAAAAGCAGTACGGCGTCGAACTGTTCCACCGGCGCGGCAGCCGTTTCGATCTGACCGACGCCGGCGCCGCGCTCATGCCGCTGATCGACCGCATGCAGCAGACCGAAAGCGACATCGACTTCACGTTGCGCAACGAACGTGTGCTTGCCGCGGGCAATCTGCGCGTGGGGGCCACCGGGCCTTACTACATCCTGCCCGCTATCGCGGCGTTTCATCGCGAGTATCCGGCCGTCAAGATCTGCGTGGAGATCGGCAACTCGCAGCAGATGCTCGACGCGCTGCTCGACTTCAGGGTCGATCTGGCGGTGTCGTCGCAACGCGTGGACGATCCGCGTTTCGCCCGCCGCACGATCGCCGACGATCCGCTCGTCGTGGTCGCGCATTGCTCGCATCCGCTCGCCGCGCGTGAAGCCGTCGGACTGGCCGATGTGGCGGCTCATACGCTGCTGTTGCGCGAGCCCGGCTCGCGTACGCGCGAGGCCACCGAAACGGCGCTCAAGCGCATCGGCGCGGGGCCGTCCATGCTGATCGAAATCGGTAGCCGCGAAGCGATCTACGAAGCGATCCGCCACAACATGGGCTGCACCTTGATGCCACTCGGCGAAGCGCCCGCACATCCCGATCTGCGGCAAATTCCCCTTAATGCGGATGCGCCCGTTCTGCAGGAATATCTCTACCACTTGCAGGCGCGCACCGGCTCACGCCTCATCACGGCGTTCATCGCCAACGTCGACGCCACGCCGCGCGTCCACTAAAAAATGCTGATGCCGGTATCGGTCAGCTTGCGCAGATCGACATAGCCGCGTCGCCCTCGATCCCTATCGTTGCAACGACTCGCCGGAAGGTTCGGCGCATATCGGCATCGAAGAGGGGACATCATGAGACGGCATACCGTCGTGCAATTCGCATGCGGCCTGGCCTTGCTCGGCGCGCTGACCGCAACGGCCGCGTTGAGCGGCTGCGGCGGCGCATCGTCAGCGGCCGGCGCAAATGCAGGGGCTTCCAACGATCAGGGTTCGACGCCGGCGAGCACGCCGGGCGCAGCCGGCGCACCCGCCGCCAAAAAAATGCTGCTGGTCGAACTCGACGGCGTGACCTACAGCGCGCTGAGCGCAGGCATTGCCGCCGGCAAACTCCCGAACCTCGGCAAGCTGTCGGTTGCGCCCGCCTACAGCGGCGGCGTCAACGGCACGCTCGCGCAGCAGCCGAATCTCGACACGCCCGGTTGGGCGACGGTGCTGACCGGCACGTGGGCGGATCGCCATCAGGTGAATTCGGATGCGCCGAATCAGGCGTCGCATAGCAGCACGGTGTTTCAAATGCTCAGGAGTGCCGCCGCGGGCAGCATGGGCGCGGCAGTCGGTTCGAGCGGTCTTGCGGCGCTGCTGACGCCCGATCAGAACGCGGGCAATCTCGACACGCTCGTGAACTGCGCGTCGGTGGATGCCTGCGTGACGCAGAACGGCGTGAGCATGATCGGCAACGGTTATTCGCTCGTCGTTGCGCAATACCATTCCGCACAGGACGCGGCGCTGAACGCCGGGTTGTCGTCGGCGAATTATGCGAGCACGCTGACGCAGCTCGACGCCGCGCTCGGCACGCTGGTCGCCGCAACCGCGAAGCGCAGCAACGAGAACTGGCTGGTGGTCGTGACCGCGAGTCACGGCTTGAACGCGGCGGGCGGCACCGACGGCCTGCCGCTGCCGGCGGAATCGACGAGCTTCATCGCCATCAACCAGGCGCCGAATGCGCGCCTCGGCAACACCGCCGCACCGACGACGATGGCCGCGCTCTACGCGCGCGCCAGCATCGCCGACATCACGCCGACGCTGCTCGCCTATCAAGGCGCATTGCCGGACGCGACGACGTATGCACTCGACGGCGGCCAACTGCTCGGCGCTACGCCGGTCTCGCACCTGCTCGGCACGACCGGCAGCGACAACGCCAGCCTCGTGTTGACATGGAATGCGCCGACTACCGGCGCGATCAGCGTACTGCGCAACGGCACGCTGATCGCCAGTCTGCCGGCGGGCACCGCCACCTACACGGACAACCAGCTCGGCCTGACGGCGACCGGTGTCTATCCGTTCAACTACACGGTGGTGGCGGGCAATGCGCCGCTCGCGACCATCACGCAGGTGGTGTACGTGCAGCCGCCGCCTCCGCCCCCGCCGCCGCCGCCGCTCGCGAGCACCTTGACCACCGGACTCTCCAGCTATTACCCGTTCGGCGCGTTGCCGCCGGTGGACCGGCTCGCCGCCAGCACGATGGCGCCGTGGGCGTCGGATGCGGACAGCGGCACGCTGGTGGCCGACGTATTCGGCGGCAAGGGTTTGCAGATCGACACGCATACCGTCGATAGCAACGGTTTCGACGGCTACAAGCTCACGCAGACCAACGACGTCACGACGCACGCGCAGTTCACGATCGGCTTCTGGTTCTACACCTCGTGCGCCAACCTCACGGGCAACGGCACGCCGGTGTTCTCGAACAAGAACTACTACTCGGGCGGCAACGCCGGCATTGCGATCGGTCTGTTTCCGGGTTCGAGCACGAGCTGCAATATCCGCTTCAATCTCGGCGACGGCAGCACGCGCAACGACATCAACAGCCTGAACGTCAGCGCGAATAAATGGACCTATCTCGCGCTCGCCATCGACACCACCGCGAAGAAGATCAACGCGTACATCTTCGATCCGGTGCTCGGCGAGCAGAAGGTGCTGGGTCAGACGCTGAGCGTGAACATCGCGAAGCTGCCGGGCCTCGGCATCTTCGGTCTGAACGAGGACGGCACGGGTCACTACTACATGAACGCCTGTAACGACACGCCGCCGTACACCGTCGGCCAGTGCGCCGCGACGCCGCCCGACGTGCAGGCATTCGGCGACCTCGCGCTGTGGACCCGGATCGTCACCGAGACCGAGTTGCAGTCGGTGTTCGGGTCGGGACAGCCGCTTTCCACGCTCATCCATTGAACGGAGTTTCGCGATGAACATCTCGACGTCTTTCGTGAAGCCCGGCGTGCAGGCGGTGTGCGCCGGCCGGGCGCGTTCGTACCGTCTGCACCGTCCGTATCGTCCGCTGGCGGCGGCTGTTCTGTGCGCGCTGTGCGTCGCGCTGGCTGCCTGCGACGGCAGTTCCAGCAACAACGGCGCCGCCAGCGGCAGCGGCACCTCGGCCGCGGCGAACAACTCGCCGGCAGGCGCGGGCGGCGCGAGCGCGCCGGTTGCGATCGTGTCCGCGCCCGCGTCCGGCGCATGCGCCGCCTCGGGCGCGAGCGCCGCGCAGCCGTTGCAGAACACGCAGCTGGTCTGCGCTCCCTGATGCGCCACGACGTGCCCTGACGCACGTTCGCCGCGTGCGCTTCGCCGAGCCGTTCGTCCATTCGTCGACGACGACGGCTCCGGCAAGCGCACAGATATCGACGCTCACAACACGCCAAACATGACTTCACTGGACCGCCGTACTTTCCTGCGCAGCGCCGCGGGCGCCGCCGCGCTCGGCCTGTTTCCGCCCGCGATCCGTCGCGCGCTCGCCATTCCCGCCAACAACGCGACCGGCACCATCAACGACGTGCAGCACGTGGTGATCTTCATGCAGGAGAACCGCTCGTTCGATCATTACTTCGGCACGCTGCCCGGCGTGCGCGGTTTCGCCGACCGCTTCACGATTCCGCAGCCGGGCGGCACCACCGTGTTCCAGCAGAACGACGGCAGCCGTACCGTGTTGCCGTTCTATCTCGACAGCACCAAAGGCAACGCGCTGCTCGCCGGCGGCCCGCATTCGTGGAGCGACGCGCATCAGGCGTGGGACAACGGTCGCATGACGCAATGGCCGAAAGCCAAAGGCGATGTGTCGATGGGTTATCTGAAGCAGGCCGACCTGCCGTTCCACGTTGCGCTCGCCAACGCTTTCACGATTTGCGACGCGTATCACTGCTCGCTGCACGGCGGCACCAACTCGAACCGGATCTTCCTCTGGACCGGCACGAACGGCGCCAGCGCCGGCGCCAATCCGGTCGTCAACAACGACGGCTGGGACGGCCTCGGTGCGTCCGCCACAGGCTTGACGTGGACCACCTACCCGGAGCGGTTGCAGGCAGCGGGCGTGAGCTGGAAGGTCTACCAGAACATGCCGGACAACTACACTGACAACTCGCTCGCCGGCTTCGCGACTTTCCGCAAAGTCAACGAGACCTTGCCGGGCTCGCCCTTGCTGCCGTACACACAGACGCTCGAAGCCGTGGCGCCGCTTTACAAGGGCATCGGCAACACCATGCCGGACGGCGGGTTTCTGCAGGCGCTCAAAGACGATATCGCCGCCGGCCAGATGCCGCAGGTAAGCTGGATCGTTTCGCCGCAGGCTTATTGCGAGCATCCGGGCGCATCGACGCCGGGGCAGGGTGGCTACTACCTGCAATTGCTGCTCGACACGCTGACCGCCAATCCGGACGTGTGGAGCAAGACCGTGCTGTTCGTCAATTACGACGAGAACGATTGCTTCTTCGATCACATGCCGCCGCCCGACGCGCCGAGCAAGAACGCGGACGGCAGCTTCGCCGGCAAGTCGACCGTGGACACGCAGTACGAGTACTTCACCAAGGCCAACCCGCCGGGCGATTCGTCGCCGATCGTGCCGGACGGTCAGTGCTTCGGACCGGGACCGCGCGTGCCGATGTTCGTCGTGTCGCCGTGGAGTACGGGTGGCTGGGTCAACTCGCAAGTGTTCGACCACACGTCGGTGCTGCGCTTTCTGGAGCAGCGTTTCGGCGTGGTCGAAACCAATATCAGTCCGTGGCGGCGCGCGGTGTGCGGCGATCTCACGTCGGCGTTCAACTTTCGCAATCCGAACGATGCGCCGGTCGCCTCGCTGCCCGCGCCGACCAAAGCTCAGGCCGACGCGCAGAATACGCAGCAGAGCGCGCTGGGTGCGGTGCCGGTGCCGTCGGCGGCCAGTCAGCAGATGCCGCAGCAGGCACTGATGTCGCGGCCGTCGCGTGCGTTGCCCTATCTGTTGCACGTGAGCGCGAACGCCGACGTGCAAGGTGGCCTGCTATGGCTGATCCTCAGCAATACGGGGACGGCCGGCGCGGTGTTCCACGTCTACGACCAGTTGCACCTCGACCGTCCGCCGCGCCGTTATACGGTCGAGGCAGGCAAGGAGTTGTCGGATTCGTGGGCGGCGCTCGCCGACGACACGGGCCACTACAGTTTGTGGGTGCTCGGGCCGAACGGTTTTCATCGCGCGTTTCAGGGCAACGTGGCAGCGGCGGCGAGCGGACCGAACCCGGAGGTGCGCGTCTGCTACGACGTCGTCAATAGCGCCGTCTATCTGACGATCATGAACACGGGCAACGCCACCACTAACGTGACGGTGACCTCCAACGCGTATCGCAGCGACGGTCCGTGGAGCTACGCCGTGCCGGCCGGCATGCAGGTCGAGCCGTACTGGTCGGTCGGCGCTTCGGGCGGTTGGTACGACTTCACGCTGGCGGCCGAAAATGGTTTGACGCGACGCTTCGCTGGACGCGTCGAGACCGGCAAGGACAGCGTCAGCGATCCGGCGATGGGCACGAGTTGAGGTAGCAGCAGGGTCGCGCTCATGGCGCGAGGAGTGGCACTTCGGGGAGTCGGGCTGCGCGCCGACTCCCTTTTTTATGGCTGAGACTTTGACGCTGGTGCCGAGGCAGCGCGCAGACTTACTTCGCCTCGGGCGCCGGGCCGGACGGCTGAACCAGTTCGAAGCACGCCGCTTTGGTCTTTGCATCCGATTGCTGCGGATCGATGCACTTGAACGCGCTCTGATCGCGCTGCACGAAAATCGTGTCGGCGACGCCCGCATTGCCACGCGCGCCGTTCACGACCGCGGCGATCTTGTAGCCGTCCTGCAGCAGATTGGACAAGGTCAGCGGACTGGTGCGCCACTGGCTATCGGGCGGAGTCTGCGCGTCGGCAATCGACGCGTGCGCAGCGCCGAACAGGGCGACGAAAGCCGAAGCGGCGAGCAGGGTGGTGCGGAACGTCATCAAGATACTCCCTTGAAGTTGCGGTTCGGAAAGCCAGAAACAAAAAAGCCGCTACTTCGTGAGAAGTAGCGGCTTTTTCTTGATACTGGTGGCGAATCAGGGACTCGAACCCCGGACCTGCGGATTATGATTCCGTCGCTCTAACCAACTGAGCTAATTCGCCGAAAGAAGCGAGATTATGCGCACGGACCAGAAGGCTGTCAACCCCTGAGACCCAACTTTTTCAAGATGGCCCGTGCGTCCGGTGTTTCAGTCCTGCGCGTAGATATCCGAGTCCTTGGTTTCCTTGACGAACAGCATGCCGATCACGAACGTTGCGACCGCAATCACGATCGGATACCACAGACCCGAGAAGATGTTGCCCTTGGCTGCGACGATCGCGAACGCCGTGGCCGGCAGGAAGCCGCCGAACCAGCCGTTGCCGATGTGATACGGCAGCGACATCGACGTATAGCGAATGCGCGTCGGGAACATTTCGACCAGCATCGCCGCGATCGGGCCGTACACCATCGTCACGTAAAGCATCATGATCGTCAGGATCACCACGCACATCGGCCAGTTGATCTGCGAGGGATCGGCCTTCGGCGGATAGCCGGCGGTCTTCAGCGTCGTGGCCAGCGTCTTGTCGAATGCCTTGCCTTGATCCTTGGCGTCGGCGGCCTTGCCGTCATAGGTGTTGATCACCGTGTCGCCGATCTTGATCTCGGCCAGCGTGCCGGCCGGTGCCGCGACGTTCTCGTAGTTCAGGCCAGCCTTCGAGAGCGCGCCCTTGGCAATGTCGCACGAACTCGTGAACTTCGAGGTGCCCACCGGGTTGAACTGGAACGAGCATTCGTCCGGATTGGCGATCACGACGATCGGTGCTTTCGCGCTAGCCGCTTCCAGTGCCGGGTTGGCGTAGTGCGTCAGCGCCTTGAACAGCGGGAAGTACGTGCAGGCAGCGATCAGCAGACCCGCCATGATGATCGGCTTGCGGCCGATTCGGTCCGACAGCGAGCCGAAGAACAGGAAGAACGGCGTGCCGATCAGCAGCGCGATCGCGATCATGATGTTGGCGCTGCTGCCGTCCACTTTCAGCGTTTGCGTCAGGAAGAACAGCGTGTAGAACTGACCCGTGTACCAGACCACGGCTTGACCGGCGGTCAGGCCGACCAGCGCCAGAATCACGATCTTCAGGTTTTTCCATTCGCCGAACGCTTCCGTCAGCGGTCGCTTGGACGTCTTGCCTTCGGACTTGATGCGCTCGAACACCGGCGACTCATGCAGTTGCATGCGAATCCACACGGACACGGCCAGCAGGATGATCGACGCGACGAACGGAATGCGCCAGCCCCAGTCGCCGAACGCGTCTTCGCCCATCGTCTTGCGCACGCCGAGAATCACGAGCAGCGACAGGAACAGACCAAGCGTGGCGGTTGCCTGGATCCACGAGGTGTAGAAGCCGCGGCGTCCGGCAGGCGCGTGTTCGGCCACGTAGGTCGCGGCGCCACCGTATTCGCCGCCGAGCGCGAGGCCTTGCAGCATGCGCATCGCGATGAAGATCACCGGCGAAGCAATGCCGATCGACGCATAGCCCGGCAGAAAGCCCACCAGGAAGGTCGAGAAGCCCATGATCAGAATCGTGACGAGAAATGTGTACTTGCGTCCGACCAGATCGCCCAGGCGGCCGAACACGATCGCGCCGAACGGACGCACCGCGAAGCCCGCCGCGAAGCTGAGCAGCGTAAAGATGAAGGCGGCCGTCGGATTGACGCCTGAGAAGAAGCTCTTACTGATGAAGGCCGCGAGCGAGCCGGCCAGGAAGAAGTCGTACCATTCGAAAATCGTACCCAGCGACGATGCGAAGATCACCCGTTTCTCTTCGCCCGTCATCGGCACGTGCGAGATTTGCCCGCCAACGGTAGCCATATGTCGTCTCCAATATTGATATGTACACGCGGTTCGCCGGCAAAGGCGTTCCCGTGCAACCGATTATTGGAGTGGAAACTTACGGCGTACTGACGCGGCGGAGCAAACTACAGGAACTTGGTGTGGCTGAGAATTTCTCTTAACGTCAGTCAAAGATTAACCAAATGCACGTTTTTAATCTTCATCGTGCTGTTATCGCGCGTAATTAAATTCGTGGCGACGCGTGGCCTTAGGGTAAGTCCCGCCCCCGTTTCAGCTCGTGCAAACTGACACGCACCAGCGTTCCGGCAAGACGTGGCGCGTCCTGATAAACGTTGTCGTCGATGGTCAGGTCGCCGCCGTGCATGGTCGCGATCTCGCGGACGATCGCGAGGCCCAGCCCGCTGCCGTCGCCTTCGCGGCCGAGAATCCGGTAAAAGCGCTCGACGACCCGCGAGCGTTCGGCGACTGGAATGCCGAGTCCGGTGTCTTCCACTTCCAGATGCACGAGCCGCGCGGCCGCGTCGTGTCGCACGCGCACGGTGATGCGCCCGCCGGCCGGTGTGTAGCGGATGGCGTTGTCGATCAGGTTCGACAGCATTTCGCGCAGCATGACCGGGTTGCCGTCCACTTCGACCTGCTCGCCCGACTCGTCCGCTTCGTAGCCGAGGTCCATCTGTTTGGCGAGCGCGGCCTGAACCCAGTCGCGCACGGCGTTGCGTGCCACTTCCGTCACGCGGACCGGCGAGAAGACCTGCCCCGACATACGGTTTTCGGCGCGGGCGAGCGCGAGCAGTTGGGTGACGAGCCGCGCCGCGTGCTCGGAACTGGTCGCGATCTGTTCGAGGGAGCGGTGCACTTCGGCGGAAGCGTCCTGGCGCAGCGCGAGTTCCGCCTGCGTACGCAAGCCGGCAAGCGGCGTTTTCATCTGATGCGCGGCGTCGGCGATAAAACGCTTTTGCAGTTCCATGTTCTGTTCGAGGCGCGTCAGCAGATCGTTGAACGACGTGACCAGCGGCTCGATTTCCGGCGGTGCGCGGCGTGCTTCCAGCGGCGAAAGGTCGTCCGGACGCCGCGCGCGAATGTGCGCCTGCAGCGCATGCAGGGGCGCGAGACCGCGCGACAGACCGAACCACACCAGCAGGATGGCCAGCGGCAGGATCACGAACTGCGGCAGGATCACGCCCTTGATGATGTCGTTGGCGAGCTGGCTGCGTTTGTCGAGCGTCTCGGCAACCTGCACCAGCACGGGTTGTGCGCCGGGCGTATGCGGAAATTCGACGGTCGTGTAAGCGACCCGGATATCGTTGCCGCGCAGCACGTCGTCGCGGAACTCGACCTGACCGGGCTGCGGCCGGTCGTCCTCGTGCGGCAAGGGCATGTCGCGTTCGCCGCCCACCAGTTCGCCGCGCGTGCCGAGCACCTGATAGAACACGCTGTCCACGTTGTCGGTGCGTAAAAAGTCGCGGGTGGAATCGGGCAGCGACAGCTCGGCCACACCGTTCACCGGATGAATCTGGCGCGCGAGCACATAGGCATCGGTTTCGAGCGCGCGGTCGAACGGACCGTTGGCAATCGACTTCGCGACCAGATACGTGATGGCCAGGCTCATGGGCCACAGCAGCAGCAGCGGCGCCAGCATCCAGTCGAGAATCTCGCCGAACAGCGAGCGCGGGCGCGCTTCTATGGCGGTTTCGGTTTCGTCCGGCGGGGCGAACGGGTTGGCGTAGCGCTCGTCGCGCACCTCGTCGAGATCCGCAGCGTGCGCCGGAGCGCGGTCTGCGCGTGCGGACATGGCTGCCTTCTTACTTGTAGTGATGGCTTGCCGGCATCGCGCCGGTCGGCGGCTCGGGCGAGGCAGGCGGCGGTGCGGCTGCTTCGGCGCTCGTGGCCGCCGCTGCGGCTTTCTCCAGGCAGTAGCCCAGTCCGCGCACAGTGATGATGCGCACGCCGCTCGGCTCGATTTTCTTGCGCAGCCGGTGCACGTAGACCTCGATGGCGTTGTTGCTCACTTCCTCGCCCCAGCCGCAAAGATGGTCGACGAGTTGTTCCTTCGACACCAGCCGGCCGATCCGTTGCAGCAGCACTTCCAGCAAGCCGAGTTCACGCGCCGACAGATCGATCACCTGTTCGTTGACGTAGGCGATTCGCCCCACCTGATCGAACGACAGCGAGCCATGCCGCACTACGGTCGGGCCGCCGCCGGCGCCGCGCCGGGTCAGCGCCCGCACGCGAGCTTCGAGTTCGTTCAGCGCGAAGGGCTTGGCCATGTAGTCGTCGGCGCCGAGGTCGAGTCCCTTGACGCGTTCGTCGACGCTGTCGGCGGCGGTGAGGATCAGCACCGGCACGGCCGAATTGCGCGCGCGCAGACGGCGCAGCACCTCGAGCCCGGACATGCGCGGCAGGCCGAGATCGAGAATCAGCAGGTCGAAAGTTTGCATCGACAGCGCGGTATCCGCCTCGACGCCGTTCTTCACGTGGTCGACGGCATAGGCCGATTGGCGGAGTGATCGAACCAGACCGTCCGCGAGTATGCTGTCGTCTTCGGCAATCAGAATTCGCATGGTGCGCAGCCTGGCCTTGCCGGCACCGCGGGTTGCCCCCGGCGCACAGCGGTCTCCGAAATCAATTGTGGGTAGTTGGGCGGCGCGACAGTAAAAATGCGCGTTCGCATGAGAATCGCGCTTGCCAAAACTACTGTTTTTTTATACAGTGTCTGGGTTTCGTGTGCTGTCCTTTCAGAACGGGCCGCACATCTGCCTCAGACGCCGTTCATCATAGCAAAGGACGATTCATGGAAGAAAGCAAGAAAGGCTCGGCTGGACTGACTGCTGAAAAGAGCAAGGCACTCGCTGCCGCCCTCGCGCAGATCGAAAAGCAGTTCGGCAAAGGGTCGGTCATGCGGCTCGGCGCGGGTGAGGTAGTCGAAGACATCCAGGTCGTGTCGACCGGTTCGCTCGGTCTCGACATCGCGCTCGGCGTCGGCGGTTTGCCGCGTGGTCGTGTGGTCGAAATTTATGGCCCGGAATCGTCCGGTAAAACCACGCTGACGCTGCAAGTCATTGCCGAAATGCAGAAAATCGGCGGCACGGCAGCGTTTATCGACGCAGAACACGCGCTGGATATCCAGTACGCGGGCAAGCTCGGCGTGAACGTCAACGAACTGCTGGTTTCGCAGCCGGACACGGGCGAACAGGCGCTGGAAATCGCCGACGCGCTGGTGCGTTCGGGCTCGATCGACATGATCGTGATCGACTCGGTCGCGGCACTGGTGCCGAAGGCTGAAATCGAAGGCGAAATGGGCGACTCGCTGCCGGGTCTGCAAGCGCGTCTGATGTCGCAAGCGCTGCGCAAGCTCACCGGCACGATCAAGCGCACGAACTGCCTCGTCATCTTCATTAACCAGATTCGCATGAAGATCGGCGTGATGTTCGGCAACCCGGAAACTACCACGGGCGGTAACGCGCTGAAGTTCTACGCGTCGGTGCGTCTGGACATTCGCCGTATCGGTTCGATCAAGAAGAACGACGAAGTCATCGGCAACGAAACGCGCGTGAAGGTCGTCAAGAACAAGGTGTCGCCACCGTTCCGCGAAGCGATTTTCGACATTCTGTACGGCGAAGGTATCTCGCGTCAGGGCGAAATCATCGATCTGGGCGTGCAAGCCAAGATCGTCGACAAGGCGGGCGCATGGTACAGCTACAACGGCGAGCGGATTGGTCAAGGTAAAGACAACGCGCGCGAATTCCTGCGTGAGAATGCCGACATCGCGCGTGAAATCGAGAACCGTATCCGCGAATCGCTGGGCGTCAATGCCATGGC
Source organism: Paraburkholderia sp. GAS199 (assembly GCF_050436585.1). NCBI lineage: Bacteria > Pseudomonadati > Pseudomonadota > Betaproteobacteria > Burkholderiales > Burkholderiaceae > Paraburkholderia > Paraburkholderia sp. GAS199. Next base: position 195,281 of record NZ_JBNDMM010000008.1, read on the forward strand.
GGAAGCGGTGACCGGCGCCGGCGCAGGCGCTGAAGTCGCGGACGAAGAAGAGTAACCGTCACGTGATACGCAAGGGCCGGTCGCTGTCCAACACTAGCCGTACTGGACGCTATGCGGACGGCCCGCGTAACTCGGCACAGCACGACGATTCGGCGGATTCAGCTGATCCGTTCGAATCGTTCGATGCGCATGACCGGGCCGCAGGTCGAAACCTGTCGCCCGCGTTTTCCAAAGCGTCCTCTGCAGCCGATTCCGGCACGAACGCCGATTCGAACGCCGACTCGGATTTCGACCCGTCCGAAACAACTTACAGCCGTTCCCGTCGCACGCCCGGCGAAGCCAGGTCCGGCCAGGACGAGCAGAAAAAATCTCAACGCCCAGCCCGTTCGCTAAAAGGACGCGCGCTCGGCTATCTCTCCCGGCGTGAATACAGCCGCTCCGAACTGGCGCGCAAGCTAAAGCCGTTCGTCGAAGAAAACGATTCACTAGATACCTTGCTCGAGACATTGCAGGCCGAAAACTGGCTGTCCGATTCGCGTTTCACGGAAAGTCTGCTTCATCGGCGTTCGTCGCGGCTCGGCGCTAGCCGTATCGTCGGCGAATTGAAACAGCACGCCGTCGACCCGAGTCTCGTCGAAGAAGCCAGCGCGCAATTGCGCGAGACCGAGCTTGCACGTGCGCACGCCGTGTGGAACAGGAAATTCGGCAAGCTGCCGGAAACGCCCGCCGACCGCGCCAAGCAGGCGAGGTTTCTGGCATCGCGTGGCTTTTCGGGCGCCACCATCGGCAAAATTCTCAAAGGTCTGGACGAGGATTGGGCCGGCGAATAGCCGCGTGACCACGCGGCAGGAACTGCTCGCATTTGCGCGGCCAATGGCATGGTCATGTGCCGCCGTAAGCCACCGTTCACGAGCTAAGCGTGTCCCCAGCGCACGCACTGCGGCAGGACTTCATCCGCCAACTTCGAGATAAGGCCCGTCCCGCAAAGCGGCGCGGCTGGCGGCACTGCGCATTCCGACCTGTCTCAAATACCCAGTATGCTAAAATTCATGGGTTTTCCAATCCGGCCTTTCCTTTCCGCATGCCGCTCTCCTCGCCAGTGTCCCGTCAGTTGCGCCATCGTCGCGCAATCAGAGCGGAAGCCTATGAGAGAGCCGATGGCCTGTGGGATGTGGAAGCGTGCTTGACCGACGAAAAACCGCGCGATGTGGTCCTTGCGTCGGGCGTCCGGCCCAATGGTCAGCCGATCCATGAACTCTGGCTTCGCATCACCATCGATCGCAAGCTCAACGTCGTCGACGCCGAAGCGTCGTCCGACTGGGTGCCCTATCCAGGGTTATGCCAGGCCAGCAATCCCGCCTACCGTGCCCTCATCGGGCTCAATCTGTTCCACAACTTCCGTCGCGATGCTGCCCGTTTGCTGGCCGGCACGGCCGGTTGCACGCATCTCACCGAGTTGTGCGCGATCCTGCCGACCGCTGCCATTCAGGCGTTCGCCGGCGACGTATGGAACACCAATGACGGCACGCCGGGCGCGAGCGGAGGTTCAGGAGACGAATCGTCTAACAGCACAGGCGAGCATTCCAACGACAAACCGCCATTCCAGCTGGGACGCTGCCACGCGCTGCGTTTCGACGGCGAGGCGGTGCAGCAGTTTTATCCGCGCTGGTATGGCCGCGCTCCGTATACAGCGGATCGCGCGGCATCGTCAGGCGACGGGGTGTCAAGCCAGAGAAGCGAAGGCGGCGACGCGTCCGGCATGAACGGCGGCGGAAACGAAGTTCAATCCAACTCTCAGACTGAAGGGAATCACGCATGAAGATTCACGAGTACCAGGGTAAGGAAATCCTGCGGAAATTCGGCGTCGCGGTACCGCGCGGCAAGCCGGTCTTCTCGGTGGATGATGCGGTCAAGGCCGCGGAAGAGCTCGGCGGCCCGGTATGGGTCGTGAAGGCTCAGATCCACGCGGGTGGCCGTGGCAAGGGCGGCGGCGTGAAGGTCGCCAAGTCGCTGGATCAGGTTCGCGAGTATTCGGAACAGATCCTCGGCATGCAGCTCGTCACGCACCAGACCGGTCCGGAAGGCCAGAAGGTGAATCGTCTGCTGATCGAAGAAGGCGCTGACATCAAGAAGGAACTGTATGTCGGCCTCGTGATCGATCGCGTTTCGCAGAAGATCGTCGTGATGGCATCGAGCGAAGGCGGCATGGACGTCGAAGAAGTCGCGGAAAAGACGCCCGAGCTGATCCACAAGATCGCTGTCGACCCGGCAACCGGTCTGAAAGACGCAGAAGCCGACGAGCTGGCCACGAAGATCGGCGTGCCCGCCGCTTCGCTGCCGCAAGCACGCGCGATCCTGCAAGGCCTGTACAAGGCATTCTGGGAAACGGACGCATCGCTGGCCGAAATCAACCCGCTGATCCTGACGGGCGACGGCAAGGTCATCGCACTCGACGCCAAGTTCAACTTCGATTCGAACGCACTGTTCCGTCACCCGGAAATCGTCGCGTATCGCGATCTGGACGAAGAAGATCCGGCTGAAGTCGAAGCGTCGAAGTTCGACCTCGCGTACATCTCGCTCGACGGCAACATCGGCTGCCTCGTGAACGGCGCAGGCCTCGCAATGGCAACGATGGACACCATCAAGCTGTTCGGCGGCGAACCGGCGAACTTCCTGGACGTGGGCGGTGGCGCCACGACCGAGAAGGTCACGGAAGCGTTCAAGATCATGCTGAAGAACCCGAACCTGACCGCGATCCTGGTCAACATTTTCGGCGGCATCATGCGCTGCGACGTGATCGCGGAAGGCGTGATCGCGGCGTCGAAGGCCGTGTCGCTGAAGGTGCCGCTCGTGGTCCGCATGAAGGGCACGAACGAAGACCTGGGCAAGAAGATGCTCGCTGAATCCGGTCTGCCGATCATTGCGGCGGACAGCATGGAAGAAGCGGCCCAGAAGGTCGTCGCGGCCGCTCAAGGCAAGTAAGAGCGCTCAGCCAGGATAACCAGGATTACGAATGGCGGCGCGCGAGCGACGCGGGCGGAGAACATCCGCACCGCGCGTCGCGAGGGCGCGGCGCCAAACGAACAGAGGTCAATACATGTCGATTCTGATTAACAAAGACACCAAGGTCATCACGCAGGGCATCACCGGCAAGACCGGTCAGTTCCACACGCGTGCTTGCCGTGAATATGCAAACGGTCGTGAAGCGTACGTTGCGGGCGTGAACCCGAAGCGCGCGGGCGAAGACTTCGAAGGCATTCCTATCTACGCTAGCGTCGCTGAAGCCAAGGCTGAAACGGGCGCGACCGTGTCGGTGATTTACGTTCCGCCGGCAGGCGCTGCTGCGGCAATCTGGGAAGCGGTCGAAGCCGACCTGGATCTCGCCATCTGCATCACGGAAGGCATTCCCGTGCGCGACATGATCGAGCTCAAGGCTCGTATGCGCGCAGAGAACCGCAAGACGCTGCTGCTCGGCCCGAACTGCCCCGGCACGATCACGCCGGACGAGCTGAAGATCGGCATCATGCCGGGTCACATCCACCGCAAGGGCCGCATCGGCGTCGTGTCGCGTTCGGGCACGCTGACGTACGAAGCAGTCGGTCAATTGACGGCAATCGGCCTCGGCCAATCGTCGGCAGTCGGTATCGGCGGCGACCCGATCAACGGTCTGAAGCACATCGACGTGATGAAGATGTTCAACGACGATCCGGAAACGGACGCCGTCATCATGATCGGCGAGATCGGTGGTCCGGACGAAGCGAATGCTGCTGAGTGGATCAAGGACAACATGAAGAAGCCGGTGGTTGGCTTCATCGCTGGCGTCACGGCGCCTCCGGGCAAGCGCATGGGCCACGCCGGCGCGCTGATCTCGGGCGGTGCGGATACGGCCGAAGCGAAGCTGGAAATCATGGAAGCGTGCGGTATCAAGGTCACGAAGAACCCGTCGGAAATGGCGCGTCTTCTGAAGGCGATGCTGTAAATCGAAATTCGCGCGCGGTCGTGGCGCGTTTTTGATACGCTTACGGATCCCTTTCGTAAGCGGGCAGTTCAAAAAGCGGGGGAGTTCAGACTCCTCCGCTTTTTTTATGGCTGTGCGCCGGAATTCTTCTTATTCTTCAGCCATGTTCGACTTTCTCGCCACGCTCCACTGGGGCGCAGTCATCCAGATCATCGTGATCGACATCCTGCTGGGCGGCGACAACGCAGTCGTGATTGCGCTGGCCTGCCGTAACCTGCCGGCGTCGCAACGCACGAAGGGCGTGCTGTGGGGCACGGCCGGTGCGATCGTGCTGCGCATCGCGCTGATCGCGTTCGCGGTGGCCTTGCTGGACGTGCCGCTGCTCAAATTCGCGGGCGGCCTGTTGTTGCTGTGGATCGGTGTGCGTCTGATGGCGCCCGCGCACGACGCGCATGAGCACGTCAAACCGGCCGACAAACTGATCTCCGCGATCCGCACCATCATCGTCGCCGATGCCGTGATGAGTCTCGACAACGTCGTCGCGATCGCGGGCGCTGCGGAAGCCGCCGACCCCGATCATCGTCTCGCGCTCGTCATCTTCGGCCTGGTGGTGAGCATTCCGCTGATCGTGTGGGGCAGCCAACTCGTGCTCAAACTGCTCGATCGCTTTCCGGTCATCATTACGCTGGGCGCAGCGCTGCTCGGCTGGATCGCGGGCGGCCTGATCATCAACGACCCCGCCGGCGACCGCTGGCCAATTCTCGATTCTCCCGTGGCCGAGTACGGCATGAGCCTGGCCGGCGCGTTGTTCGTCGTGCTGCTCGGTTACGCGCTGAGGCGTCGTAAGGCGCATCGCGCCGCCGTCTGACACCGCAACGCAGGCGGACGCAAAACGCGCCGAAGCCGCGACGTTAGCCATTCGGCCGACTGCCCGCCACGCGCACCGCTGGCTACGATGAACGCGCCTGTCCCTCACCGTGGGGCAGGCGTTTTCGTTTCAGGAGCCTGTCGATGAACCTTACCCTGCCTTATTCCCCGTACTCACATTCCACGCCGTCGAGACACATTGCGTTCGGACGCGCGCGTTGGCCTCGACGGCTTGCGTCCTTCTGCCGAAAATTCGGGCGCGGTTTCACCCTGATCGAATTGATGATCGTGCTCGCAATTGTCGGTGTGATTGCGGCCTACGCGATTCCCGCGTACCAGGATTATCTGGCGCGCAGTCGCGTGGGAGAGGGGCTGTCGCTGGCCTCGTCCGCGCGGCTTGCGGTGGCGGAAAACGCCGCGAGCGGCAACGCATTTAGCGGCGGCTATGCATCGCCGCCCGCAACGCGCAACGTCGATTCGATTCACGTCGACGACGACACCGGCCAGATCATCGTTGCCTTTTCCACGCGCGTAGCGCCGGCGGGTTCGAACACGCTGACTTTGGTGCCCTCGGTGCCCGACAACGTCGACGCACCCACCGCACGGATCGCCTTGAGCAAGGGCGCGGCGCTGCCCGGTGCGGTGACGTGGGAATGCTTCGCGGGCGGCAAGGCATCGTCGTCCCTGCCGGCGCCGGGCGCGGGACCCGCACCGGCAGACGCACCCACCTTACCGTCCAATCTCGCGCCGCCGGAATGCCGCGCCTGAGGGTAGAGCTTGCGTGAGCATGAGCGGCGCCAAGCGCGCGTAAAACGCTGATTTTTGGGATATTTCGGCCCAGCCGGCGCACAGCAGAAGGATTTTTTTGTATAGTGCGCCGGTTGCTGACGCCCACCGGTTACTCGATGCCCACCCCATTCGCGCGCTACCTTTCACTCATTCTGCTGGTTCTCGCGTTGGTGCTGCCTTATGCAGTCGTCAACCACACGTATCCGATTCCGACTTTCTACGCTGAATTCACAGCGCTCGCGCTTCATCTGCTGACGGGTGCGGGTGTCGTGTTCCTGTTTGTCAGCGCAAAGCCGCGGATGACGTTCGCGTCGCCGCTGGTAGCGCTGGTGCCCTTGCTGTTCGGTCTCGTTCTGATCGCGCAGTCGGTATTGCTGCCGGTCACGCAGCCGTCGATGAACTGGCTCGGCGGTGGCTATCTGCTGGCCGCCTTCATGGCGACGCACGCCGGTTATGGATTCACGCGCGCCAAGCTCAACGAGACCGCGCTGCGCTGGGCCGCGGGTGCGTTGATCGTGGGCGGACTGTTTGCCGTGTTCTGCCAGGTCATCCAGTTGTTTCACCTCGAAACGCGTGTGTCGCCGCTGGTGGTGGCGTACAACGTGACCGTCGAGCGCCGGCCGTTCGGCAATATGGCGCAGGCCAATCACCTGGCGACCTACATTGCGTTCGCGATGGCCGGTGCCATGTTCCTCGTGCAGACGCGCAAGATCGCCGTGGCCGTCTGGCTGCTCGTGTCGACCATCTTCGCGATCGGCCTCGCGTTGACCGTGTCACGCGGACCGTGGTTGCAGATGGGCGTGATCGTCGTCGCGGGCTTCTGGATGGCGTTCGCACAGACGCGCAGCCAGCCGCTTCTGCGTCGAAGCAATCGCGAATGGCTGATTCCGATCGCCGTGGCGATTCTGTTCGTCGTGGTCAATGCGCTGATCCGCTGGGCCAACGTGCGCTATCACCTCGAACTCGGTCAGTCGGCCGCCGAGCGTTTCAAGGACGCCGGTCAGATTGCGCCGCGCCTCGCGCTGTGGAAGTACGGTTGGACGATGTTCAGGACGCATCCGCTGCTCGGCGTGGGTTGGGGCGAATTCCCGAGCTACCAGTACGCGTATGCGAAGACGCTCGGTGGCGTGGAAATCGCCAACAACTCGCACGACATCTTCATCGACCTGCTGGCCAAGACCGGGTTGATCGGTCTCGCCATCGTGCTGCTCGGATTGATCGCGTGGCTGGTGCGCGTGGTGCGTGCGCCGCAGAGCGCGGCACGTGTGTTCGGGATTGCGCTGATCGGCGTGCTGGTGATGCACGCATTGGTGGAATATCCGCAGCAGTACATGTTCTTCCTGCTGCCGGCCATGTTCATATTCGGTCTGCTCGAAACGCGGCCGTTGCGTCTCGTGCCGGCGCGTCTGTCGTTCGGCGTGTTTGCGGTGGTGGTGTTCGGCGGTATCGCTGCGCTGTATCCGGTGTATCGCGATTATGCGCGCGCCGAAGTGCTGTACTACGGCTCGCGTCCCGCCGAGCAGTATCGCGCCGATCCTTCGTTCCTCTTCCAGGCGTGGGGCGAGTACGGTCTTGCGACGCTGCTGCCGATGAGTTCGACCGATCTTCAGCACAAGCTCGACATGCACAAGCAGGCGATGGCCCTGTTGCCGGGTGAAACCGTGCTGCGCCGCTATGCCGTCTTGCAGGCTTTGGGCGGCGACACGGCGGGTGCATTCGATACCGTCGAGCGCCTGAAAATCTTCGCGCTGGAGTTGAACGACTGGCCCTCGCAGCTGAGCTATCTGTACGAGTTGTGCGACGAGCAGAAGACGCTTGCCGGCTTCAAGGCCGAACTGGTGAAGCGTTACGGCGCGGTGCCCGGCGATGTCAATCAGGACGACGACAGCGACGAAGATTGACGCGCTTCGTGTGCCGTCTGCCTGAACATGAGGTGGTGGGCTATTAGCTCGCCACCCAATCCCCCGACTTCCCGCCGTGCTTCTCCAGCACGCGCACATCGGTGATGGTCATGCCGCGATCCACCGCCTTGCACATGTCGTACACCGTCAGCAGACCCACCTGCACGGCGGTCAGCGCTTCCATCTCGACACCGGTCCGGCCGAACGTTTCCACCTGAACCGTGCAGTGCACGCCGGGCAGCGTTTCGTCGAGTTCGAAGTCCACCTTGACGCGCGTCAGCGCCAGCGGATGGCAAAGCGGGATCAGATCGGCGGTGCGCTTCGCGCCCTGGATCGCGGCGATGCGCGCGATGCCGATCACGTCGCCCTTTTTTGCGTTGCCGTCGCGAATCAGCGCGAAGGTGTCCGGCAGCATGCGGATCGAACCGCGCGCGATAGCCACGCGCTGGGTTTCCTGCTTGCCGCCGACGTCGACCATATGCGCCTGGCCGGCCGCGTCGAAATGAGTGAGTTCGGGCATGGTTGGGCTCCTTCAGGGGGCGCTTATCATAGCAGCGTGGCAGGGCGGGCCGGGATGATTACAATTGCCCCATGCCCGCTATCTTAGTCCGAGCGGCGGGTGTCGCTTTTCGACTTTGCACTACTTCGCACTATCGATCTCGCCGACTTCGCGATGCGTTCAAAACGGATCCTCGCTGCGTTGCTCTCCGTCGCGCTGATGGCGCCGCCCGGCGCGTTCGCGCAATCGCGGGCCGGCTCCTCGGCCAACTCAGCGACCAGCCCCGGCACCAGCCTCGCGCTCAATCTCCCACAGTCCGACTTGCCGCTGCAAAGTGGTCCCACCGAGCCTTACGCCGATCCGCTCGTCCCGCCTGACATCGCGCAAGGTGTGTTCGGCGTGTACGGCGGCGCGCAGAGCCGCTTTTCCGGTCAGTCGGGCGCGAATACGGGTTGGCGGGCGCCGATCGTCACGCAGCAGTTGCCCGATCTCGGCAACGGCGGCTCCAGTTCGCTGACGCCGCAAGCCGAGCGCAAACTCGGCGAGCGCGTCATGCGCGAGTTGCGCCGCGATCCCGACTATCTCGACGACTGGCTGGTACGCGACTACCTCAACTCGATTGCCGCCAAACTCTCGGCGGCGGCGAGCGCCCAGTACATCGGCGGATATCGTCCCGATTTCGACCTGTTTGCCGTGCGCGATGCGCAGATCAACGCGTTCTCGTTGCCGGGCGGTTTCATCGGCGTGAATACGGGTTTGATCGTCACGACGCAGACCGAATCCGAACTGGCGTCGGTGCTGGCGCACGAGATGGGACACGTCTTGCAGCGACACATCTCGCGCATGATCACGACGGGCGAGCACAGTGGTTACGCCGCGATCGCCGCGTTGCTGTTCGGCGTGCTGGCGGGTGTGCTCGCGCATAGCGGCGACCTCGGCAGCGCGATTGCGATCGGCGGTCAGGCGTACGCCGTGGATAACCAGCTACGCTTTTCCCGTTCGGCGGAACACGAAGCGGACCGCGTCGGCTTTCTGCTGCTCGCCGGCGCCGGCTACGACCCGTATGCCATGGCGACGTTCTTCGGCCGTCTCGACCGCGCGGCGATGAGCGATGCCGGCATCCCGGCCTATGCGCGCACGCACCCGCTGACCGGCGAGCGTATCGCCGATATGGAAGATCGCGCGCGTCGTTCGCCTTACCGGCAGCCGCGACAGTCGTCGGAATATGGCTTTGTGCGGGCGAGGGCGCGCCTGTTGCAGGATCGCTCGCGCAGCGAATACGCGGACGAGATTTCCCGGCTGCGCTCGGAAATCGAAGATCGCACGGCGGTGAACGTGGCGGCCAACTGGTACGGCATCGCGTTCGGGCAGATGCTGCTCGAACGTTACGACGACGCGGCGGCCACGCTGGCGTCCGCGCGTAACGCGTTCGCCTCCGCCGAGCGCAGCGAAGGCGACGCCACCACCAGTTCGCCGAGCCTCGACGTGCTGGCCGCCGACATCGCGCGCCGCGCCGGACGCGACGACGAAGCGGCGCGTCTCGCCGATCTGGCGCAACGCCGCTGGCCGCAGTCAAACGCGGCCATCGACATGCACATTCGAACCCTGCTGACGCTGCGCCGGTTCAGCGAAGCACAGAAGCTGGCCAGGAAAGAGACGCAAACGCATCCCGATCAGCCCGACTGGTGGCTCTATCTCGCGCAGGCCAGCGCGGGCAGCGGCGACGCCCTGACGCAACATCGCGCGCTGGCGGAGAAGTTCGCGCTCGAAGGCGCGTGGCCTTCCGCGATCCGGCAACTGAAGGAAGCCCGCGACCTCAAGACGATCGGCTATTACGATCTGGCGACGGTCGACGCCAGGCTGCACGAGATGGAAAACCGCTACCAGGAAGAGCGGCAGGAAGAGAAAAGCTAGCGCCGGATCGGCGCCGACGGAATCACCCGGCGGGATTGCCGGCGGCTTTAGCAGCCGGACTTGCCACGAAGCCGAAGCGTTCAGCCACGTCCGCGCGCCGTACGGCCCGGAGCGGCAGCACCTGGCCGTGCCATGAAAACGTGCCGCTCGCCGCGCTGTCGTCGGCAATCTCGGCGTGCTCGGAAAACACGTCGAGATCGTGATCGTGCAGCACCGCGATTCGCGGGGGCGTGGCGCGGTCGGCGAACAGAATGCCGCCTTCGTCGTCGATAAAGACGGCCGAGGGCTCGAACGCGCCGCCGGCCTGATCGGTCAGCGAAAGCGCGGCCTGCGAATCGGCGGACAGGCGCACCACCCACGGCGTATAAGCGAGTTCGACGTACACCCGCTGCGGGCCGTTCTGAAAGAACCACTGGCCGAGTTCGTCGGCGTCGTAATTGCGGTTGATGAAGCCGAGCAAGGCTTCGTGCCGGATCGGTTCGCCGAGCGCGCCGCTCGCCTGTGCCGCTTCGTCGCGCATGCGCCAGTTGCCGCGCCGGTCGAGCAGCAGCCAGCCGGTGCAACTCGGCACGTTGGGCCACTTGGCCAGCGCCTGCCTGACGATGTCATCCATGATCGACGTGTCGCTCCAGATAGCCGAATACGCGCCGCGACAGCCAGTCGATGCGGCCGGGGAACGGTCCGGTCATAAAACCGGCGTGACCGCCGTGTTTGGGTTGATCGAGTTCCACCGCAGCCGACACCTCGTGCCGGGACGGCAACACTTCGGCGGGCAGAAACGGGTCGTTGCGGGCGTTCAGCACCAGCGTCGGCACGGCGATGCCCGGCAGCAGAGGCCGCGTGGTCGCGCTGCTCCAGTAGTCGTCGGTATTGCGGAAGCCGTGCAGCGGCGCGGTGACCACGTTGTCGAACTCGTACATCGTGCGGCTCGCGAGCATGGCGTTGCGATCGAACAGGCCGGGAAACTGCACCAGCTTCTGGTCGGCCTTCTGCTTCAGCGTTTTGAGGAAGCTGCGCGTATAGACCATGCCGAAACCTTGCGACAGCGCGCGACCGCCGGCGTGCACGTCGATCGGCGTCGACACCGCCGCGGCCGCCGAGATGACCGACGCCGCGTCTTCGCGCCGCTCGCCGAGCCAGCGCAGCAGCACGTTGCCGCCGAGCGAAACGCCGGCCGCCACGATCGGACCGCGATGCGCGGCGCGCAGGCGCCGCAACACCCAGTCGACTTCGTTGCTGTCGGCCAGATGATAGAAGCGCGGCAGCAGATTCAGCTCGCCGCTGCAGCTGCGAAAGTGCGGGACCACGCCATGCCAGCCATACTCGCGCGCGGCGGACATCAGCGTGGCCGCGTAGTGCGAGCCCGAGCTTCCTTCGAGACCGTGAAACAGCACGAACAGCGGCGCGTCGGGCGCGGGAAGTTGTGGCGGCGAGGCAGGCGAGGCGGACGGGCCGACGGTCTGGCCGTCGTGCACGACCCAGTCGAGATCGATGAAGTCGCCGTCGGGCGTGTTCCAGCGCTCGCGCTGGAAACTCACGGCCGGACGCCGCGCGAACAGCGACGGCACGATGGTCTGCACGTGACGGTTCGGCAACCAGAGCGGCGCGCGATAGAGTAGATCGACAGCCGCCTCGACGGCGGCGGCCGCGCGCGCCGCGCCGGAGGAAGCGGATTCATCGTGCCTGCGGGGCGTGCTCATGCTGCATCTACGCAAAAATTAAAACGGACAGAAAACCCGATACGACAAGCGCGTGTCAGTGCAGCGAGCCCTGGCCGTGCCGCATCTTGGTGGCGAACTGGCTGGCGGTTTCGTTCGGCATCGGGCTAGCGTGAATGTGCGCGATACGCCATTCGCCGCGCTCGTGGACCATGACGTACGTGGTGAAGACCATGTTCGGCGCGGCCTTCGGGTCGGCTGGGCGGTGCGCTTCGGCGATTGCGTAGACGACTGTGCCGAGGCTGTCGTAGACACGGATATCGAGCGGTTCGATCGAGACGGGCGCGGCTTCGAGCTGGATCTGCAAGCCGGCGCGAATGCTGTCCAGGCCGTGCAGGTGCGAGCCGTCGGCGCAAATGCAGCTGACGAATTCTTCGTCGATCCACAGGCCCATCAAGCTGTCGATATTCACTTCGGCGACCGCCTGGTAATAGGCGTTCAGCGTGTCGGCGGCGGCTTCGAAGATATGGGCAAAACGTGGCATGGCTCGTCGGTCTCTTGTGCGCGGCGCGCGGTTGCGGGGCAGCGGTCAGGGTGACAGTCCGGCGCACCGGACGATCGCTTCTGAACGCGAGCATGCCCGCGCCGCGAGGCGCAAACATGACGCGACGCGCTCAGAAGCGTGCGGTGTTGCGTGCTAGGTGTTGCGCGCGAATGTGAGCCGGTCAGCGTTGCGCCAGCAGCATGCCGCGCAGATCGCCGAACACCTGCTCGGCGCTCAGTTGCTTCAGGCAGTTCAGATGCCCGAGCGGACACTCGCGCTCGAAACAGGGGCTACATTCGAGATGAAGCCATTGTACCTTCGCAAGCTCCGACAAGGGCGGCGTGTGGCGCGGATCGGTCGAACCGTACACCGCCACCAGCGGCCGGCGCAGCGCCGCGGCCACGTGCATCAGGCCGGAGTCGTTGGTGACGACCGCGTTGGCTCGCGAGATCAGCGCGCAGGCTTCGCCCAGCGCGGTCTGACCGCACAGGTTGCGCACGTTCGGCGCCTTTTCGGCGATGGCCTGCGCGAGCGGCGCGTCTTTGGGCGAACCGAGCGCGACGATCTGCGTGTACGGGAACGACTGTCCGACCATTTGCGCCAGCGCGGCGAAATGCTCCGGCGGCCAACGCTTGGCCGGGCCGTATTCGGCGCCGGGGCAGAACACCAGCAGCGGCACGCGCGTATCGAGATTGAAGCGCGCCGAGACGCGCGACGCTTCGTTCAGGTCGGCGTCGAGGCGCGGCATGGGCAGGTCGTCGGGAACCTTGGCGCCGGGCGCGTAGGCGAGGGCGGCGTAATGGCCGACCATCGGCGGACGCTCGTCCTTGCGCGGATTCGCATGCCGCACGTTCAGCAGGCCGTAGCGGCTCTCGCCGGTATAGCCGATGCGCAGCCGGATGCCGGCCATCCACGGAATCAGCGCCGATTTGAGCGAATTCGGCAGCACGTAGGCCGCGTCGTAGCCGACGTCGCGCAAGTCGCTCGACAGTTGCCAGCGGCGCAGCATCTGCAGCTTGCCGTGCGCCAGATCGGTCGCGTAGACGTCGCGGATTTCAGGCATGCGTTCGAGCACGGGCGCAACCCACGAGGGCGCGACCGCGTCGATCACGATGCGCGGATGCAATTTCACGAGGCGCGCAAAAAGCGGCTGCGCCATCAATGCGTCACCGATCCAGTTCGGTGCGATAACCAACGCGCGACGCATCAGAGTGAGTGTCCGGTGTCGAAACGAAACGCCGCGCCATTTATGGGCGTGACGTTCGGATAGGTAAAAGGGAACGGGCTGCGGGCCGGCGCGCCCAGCAAGGGCGAACCGGGCAGCCGGCGAATCGCGGCAGTGCGCTGCAAGCGATCAGCGCTCAGTTAGTGACCCAACGTGTGCGCTCAATGACCGCGAACGACTTCGCCGTCGCGCAACTTGTAACGCGTGCCGCAATACGGGCAGCGCGCTTCGCCGTGCGTGACGTCGATAAAGACGCGCGGATGCGCGCTCCAGCGCGCCATGGCCGGGTTCGGGCAGTACGCCGGCAGGTCTTTTGCCGACAGTTCGACCAGCGGCATTTCCTTGATTTCGCTCATGGGACGTTCTCGTTGTATGCAGGGTGCGTGCGTTACGCCGCTCGATGCCATCGGCACCGGACGGCGCAGCGTGCGTTAGATCTTGGTGAGCCAGTGCGCGTATTTTTCGCTCTTGCCGTTCACGATGTCGAAGAAGCCGGCTTGCAGCTTTTCCGTGATCGGGCCGCGAGCGCCCGAGCCGATCGTGCGGTTGTCGAGTTCGCGGATGGGCGTCACTTCAGCGGCGGTGCCGGTGAAGAAGGCTTCGTCGCAGGTGTAGACCTCGTCGCGCGTGATGCGCTTTTCGATGACCTGGATGCCCGCGTCGCGCGCCAGCGTGATGACCGTGTCGCGCGTGATGCCGTCGAGGCACGAGGACAGATCCGGCGTGTACAGCTTGCCGTTGTTCACGAGGAAGAAGTTTTCGCCCGAACCTTCGGATACGTAGCCGTCGACGTCGAGCAGCAGCGCTTCGTCGTAACCGTCGGCGATGGCTTCCTGGTTCGCGAGGATCGAGTTGACGTACCAGCCCGACGCCTTGGCGCGGACCATGGACACGTTCACGTGATGGCGCGTGAACGACGAGGTTTTCACGCGGATGCCCTTGGCGAGGCCGTCTTCGCCGAGGTAGGCGCCCCACGGCCATGCCGCGATCGCCACGTGGATGGTGTTGCCCTTGGCCGACACGCCGAGCTTTTCCGAACCGACCCAGATGATCGGGCGCAGATAGCACGATTCGAGCTTGTTTTCGCGGACCACTTCGCATTGCGCGGCGGCGAGCGTTTCATGGTCGAACGGCACGTCCATCTGGAAGATCTTGGCCGAGTTCAGCAGACGCTTGGTGTGCTCCTGCAGACGGAAGATCGCGGTGCCGCCGTCGGCCGTCTTGTAGGCGCGCACGCCTTCGAAAACGCCCATGCCGTAGTGCAGGGTATGGGTGAGCACATGGATCTTGGCGTCGCGCCAGTCGATGAGCTTGCCATCCATCCAGATCTTGCCGTCGCGGTCGGCCATTGACATACGATTCTCCAGCGGGAATGTGTGAATGCCCTCAAACCTGCCGCTACGCGCCAGGCTCCCGACGGGAAAGAAAACCTGGGACAGCCCGGCGTTTTCTTTTGAGGTGTAGGTTGAAGTCCGTTATTTTAGCGTCTTTTGCACACGAAACGGGCATTTGGCCGCATGCCCGGCGCTATAATTCGGCGCACACATAATTCATATCCGGATGCGCCAGCGGGTGCTTGAAGACCTGGCGCCGACTTCCCATCGTCGTGGCGCCGCAATGCGCCCATGCGCTTCGTCTCATGCTCGCTCGCCTGTCAGATACCGATCGCCGCGCCTTCCTCGAAGGTGCGCGTGCCTATTCGCCCACCCTGATGGCGATCTTCTCGTGGGGGCTCGTGACCGGCGTCGCCATGAGCAAGTCGGTGCTCACGCTGCCGCAGGCGCTCACCATGTCGCTGCTCTGCTACGCCGGGTCGTCGCAACTGGCCGTGCTGCCGCTGCTCGCGGCCAAACTGCCGATCTGGACGGTGCTGCTCACGGCCGCCATGGTCAATACGCGTTTCGTCATTTTCAGCGTCGGCCTCGCGCCGCATTTTTCGTATCTGCCGATGTGGCGGCGCATCCTGCTCGGCTACTTCAACGGCGACGTGATCTACCTGCTGTTCCTGAAGAAAAGCTTCCCGACCGGCTATCAGCCGGGCAAGGAAGCGTATTACTGGGGCATGGCGCTGTTCAGCTGGCTCTCGTGGCAGGTGTCGTCCATCATCGGCATCCTGCTGGCGAGCCTGATCCCCGACAACTGGGGGCTCGCGCTCGCGGGCACGCTCGCCCTGCTGCCCATCATGGTGTCGGCCATCGCCACGCGCTCCACGCTGGTGGCGGTCAGCATCGCCGGGATCGTTGCGCTGCTGGCCTTCGATCTGCCTTACCGGCTCGGCCTGCCGCTGGCGGTCATCGCCGCGATCCTCGCCGGCAGCGCCGCCGACCTGATGGTCGAGCGCGCCGATCTGCGGCGTATCCGCAACCGCGCCGGAGAATCCCGATGACATCCACGCAAATCTGGCTCGCCATTTTCGGCATGACCATCGTCACCACCGTGACACGCGCCATGTTTCTAATCGGTGGCGAACGCACCGTGCTGCCGGCGCGCGTGCAGCGCATGCTGCGCTACGCACCGGCCGCGGCGCTGGCTGCCGTGGTTCTGCCCGACGTGCTGGCAACGCCCGACGGCCTGTCGTTCGCGCCGTCCAACCACGAGTTCTACGCAACGCTCGCCGGTCTGGCGTGGTTTTTGTGGCGCCGCACCATGCTAGGCACGATCGTCGTCGGAATGATCGTCTTCACGCTGATGCGGCTCTTCGTCTGATTGAGCAGGCTGGAAATGTTGCAGTGCGACATGTCTTGTCCGCCCATCAAATACGGGACATTCGCCGGGGCGCGGGTCAGAAGGCAGTGCGGATCAGTTAAAATGCCTGTTTCCGGGATAAGCGCGCAAGTGCACGGCGCGACCGCCGCGGCTCTCGCCGCCGGCACCCGATTCAGTGGAGCCGCTGCTATGTCGAAGCGCTGGAGTTCATTGCGCTGGCTGGTAGCGCGTCGTCCGCCACCGCCTTCTCATCAACTCGCACACAAACGCCCATGAACAAGGTATTGCGTCTCTCCGATCTGATCGCCGAAGGCAAACTATCCGGCAAACGCGTGTTCATCCGCGCCGATCTGAACGTGCCGCAGGACGACCAAGGTAACATCACCGAAGACACCCGTATCCGCGCCTCCGTGCCGGCCATCAAGGCCGCGCTCGACGCCGGCGCCGCCGTGATGGTCACGTCGCACCTAGGCCGTCCCACCGAAGGCGCGTTCAAGCCCGAAGATTCGCTCGCGCCAGTCGCGAAGCGCCTCGCCGACCTGCTCGGCCGCGACGTGCCGCTGGTCGCGAACTGGGTCGAAAACGGCGTGAACGTGGCGCCGGGCCAGGTCGTGCTGCTGGAAAACTGCCGCGTCAACAAGGGCGAAAAGAAAGATTCCGACGAGCTCGCGCAGAAAATGGCGAAGCTCTGCGACATCTACGTGAACGACGCATTCGGCACGGCGCACCGCGCCGAAGCCACCACCCACGGCATCGCGAAGTACGCGGCCGTTGCCTGCGCCGGCCCGCTGCTGGCCGCCGAACTCGAAGCGCTCGGCAAGGCGCTGGGCGCGCCGAAGCGTCCGCTGGTGGCGATCGTCGCCGGCTCGAAGGTGTCCACCAAGCTGACCATTCTGAAATCGCTGGCCGACAAGGTCGATCAATTGATTGTCGGCGGCGGCATCGCCAATACGTTCATGCTGGCCGCCGGTCTGAAAATCGGCAAGTCGCTGGCCGAAGCCGATCTGCTCGACGAAGCCAAGGCGATCATCGAAGCCGCCAAGGCGCGCGGCGCGTCGGTGCCGATTCCCGTCGACGTGGTCACGGCCAAAGAATTTTCGCCGACCGCCAAGGCGGAAATCAAGGCAGTGGCCGACGTTCAAGACGACGACATGATCCTCGACATCGGACCGGAAACCGCGAAGACACTCGCCTCGCAACTGGAAAAGGCCGGCACGATCGTATGGAACGGCCCGGTCGGCGTGTTCGAATTCGACCAGTTCGGCAACGGCACGAAGACATTGGCGGACGCGATCGCCAAGTCGTCGGCGTTTTCGATCGCAGGCGGCGGCGACACGCTCGCGGCCATCGCCAAGTACGGCATCCACGACAAGATCAGCTACATCTCGACGGGCGGCGGCGCCTTCCTCGAGTTCCTCGAAGGCAAGAAGCTGCCCGCCGTCGAAGTCCTGGAATCGCGGGCTTAACGTGGCGACGCGCTCCCCAACGGCAAAGTCTGCAAAGGCCCGTGGCAACAAGCCGCGCAGCACCGCAGCAACGACGGCAGGGGAGCGCGCAGTACGCTCCACCGCCGCAGCGGCCGCGCCCGAAACGGCGGCCGATCAGCAACAGCTTGAAAACGGCTCGTCTCCCGCTGTCGCGGAGTTGACCACTGCCAGCGACCCGGCGGAATCGTCCCACCAGGGACATACCGCCGAAGCGCAGGCAGAACTCCTCGACGGCGAAGTCGCGCTCGCCCCTCCGCCGGTACTTCGCGTGCCGGTATCGAACACCGCTTCACACCATAAAGCGACGCTGGTTTCAACCGGCGCGCCCCCGGCAGCATCTTTCGGTGCGCAGCCTCCGCATCCGACTCGCAGCGCTCTTTCCAGCGATCTCACCCAGACGAGGAGACTCATGCATCGCGCCACCAAGATTGTCGCAACCATCGGACCGGCATCCAGCACGCCGGAAATCCTGCTGCAAATGATTCAGGCAGGACTCGATGTGGTGCGACTCAATTTTTCGCACGGCACTGCCGACGACCACCGCCAGCGCGCCGAATTCGTGCGCGAGGCGGCTCGCCAGGCCGGTCGCGAAGTCGCCATCATGGCTGATCTGCAAGGCCCGAAGATTCGGGTCGGCAAGTTCGAAAACGGCAAGGTCACGCTGGTGGCCGGCGAGCCGTTCATTCTCGACGCCGACTGCGAACTCGGTAACGAACAACGCGCTGGTCTCGACTACAAGGATCTGCCGCGCGACCTGAAGGGCGGCGACGTGCTGCTGCTCAACGACGGCCTGATCGTGCTGAACGTGGCCCGCGTGATCGGCAACGAGATTCACACGATCGTGAAGATCGGCGGCGAACTCTCGAACAACAAGGGCATCAATCGCCAGGGCGGCGGTTTGTCGGCGCCGGCGCTGACAGCCAAAGACATGGAAGACATCCGTACGGCGATGTCGCTCGGCGTGGACTTCGTGGCCGTGTCGTTCCCGAAGAACGCCACCGACATGGAAATGGCCCGCCAACTGGCGAATATCGCCGGCGCGCCGTATGGCATCAAGCCGAAGATGATCGCCAAGATCGAGCGCGCGGAAGCGATTCCGGCGCTGCAAGGCATTCTCGACGCGTCGGACGGCATCATGGTCGCGCGCGGCGATCTGGCGGTGGAAGTCGGCAATGCCGCCGTGCCGGCGCTGCAAAAGCGCATGATCCGCATGGCGCGTGAATCGAACAAGTTCGTGATCACCGCCACGCAGATGATGGAATCGATGATCTACGCGCCGGTGCCGACGCGCGCCGAAGTGTCGGACGTCGCCAACGCGGTGCTGGACGGCACGGACGCGGTCATGTTGTCGGCGGAATCGGCGGCCGGCAAGTATCCGGTGCAAACCATCGAAACGATGGCAGCCATCTGTATCGAAGCCGAGAAGTCCGAGCAGTCGGAACTCGACAAGGATTTCCTCGACCGCACGTTCACCCGCATCGACCAGTCCATCGCGATGGGCGCGCTGTTCACGGCGTTCCACCTCGGTGCCAAGGCGATCGTCGCGCTCACCGAATCCGGCTCGACGGCGCTGTGGATGTCGCGTCACTGGACCCATGTGCCGATTTTCGCGCTCACGCCGCGCGTCGGCAGCGAGCGGGCCATGGCGCTCTACCGCAACGTCACGTCGCTGCATCTCGACACCAACACCGACCGCGACACGGCCTTGCAGCAGGCGCTGGAAACCGTGGTCAGCAAGGGTTACGCGTCGCGCGGCGACATGGTGGTGCTGACCGTCGGCGAGCCGATGGGTCAGGCCGGCGGCACCAACACGCTGAAGATCGTGCGCGTGGGCGAGCCGTATTGATTGGCTGGTGAGAGTCGTAGTTGGGCTCGGGTGAGCGTTCAGGCGCGAACCCGGGCCGGCAGCATTGTCTGAGACGCGGGTGAGCGAAGCGCTTGCCCGTGTCGGAAAAGATTGGCACGGGTTGTGGATCGGGTGGAGCAGGTCGTCATGCCCCGCGAGAGGCGGCGCACAGACTTCAATCGCGCATCGAAGGACACTGCGCTTTAGGGAATGTGCGCAAACGGGTATGCGGTTTGCATCCGCGATGCGATCGCCCAAAAAAAGATGCCAACGGCAAAAGATTTCGTTTCAATCTATGGAGTAAAGCATGCCTCTCGTATCAATGCGTCAACTGCTGGACCATGCCGCCGAACACGGCTATGGCATTCCGGCATTCAACGTGAACAATCTGGAGCAGGTTCAGGCCATCATGGCCGCGGCCGACAAGGTCAACGCCCCGGTCATCATGCAGGCGTCGGCCGGCGCGCGGAAGTACGCGGGCGAGCCGTTCCTGCGTCATCTGATCGAAGCGGCGGTCGAGTCGTATCCGCATATTCCGGTCGTGATGCACCAGGATCACGGGCAGTCGCCGGCAGTGTGCATGGCGGCCATCCGCAGCGGTTTCACCAGCGTGATGATGGACGGCTCGCTGGAAGCGGACGGCAAGACCGTGGCGTCGTACGAGTACAACGTCGAGGTGTCGCGTAAAGTGGTGGAAGCGGCGCATTCGATCGGCATCACGGTGGAAGCCGAACTGGGCGTGCTCGGTTCGCTGGAAACCATGAAGGGCGACAAGGAAGACGGTCACGGCGCGGAAGGCACCATGACGCGCGAGCAACTGCTGACCGACCCGGAACAGGCCGCCGATTTCGTCAAGCAGACCCAGTGCGACGCGCTCGCCATCGCAATCGGCACTTCGCACGGCGCGTACAAGTTCAGCAAGAAGCCGACGGGCGATATCCTGTCGATCCAGCGCATCAAGGAAATTCACCAGCGCATTCCGAACACGCACCTGGTGATGCACGGTTCGTCGTCGGTGCCGCAGGAACTGCTCGCTGAAATCCGCGAATTCGGCGGCGACATGAAGGAAACCTACGGCGTGCCGGTCGAGGAAATCCAGGAAGGCATCAAGCACGGCGTGCGCAAGGTCAACATCGACACCGACCTGCGTCTGGCAATCACGGGTGCGATCCGCCGCTACATGGCGACCAATCCGGGCAAGTTCGATCCGCGCGATTACCTGAAGCCGGCGCGTGAAGCCGCGATGAAAATCTGCATCGAGCGCTACATGCAATTCGGCTGCGAAGGTCAGGCTGGCAAGATCAAGGCGGTCTCGCTTGATAAAATCGCGGAGAAATACAAGTCGGGCGAGCTTGCGCAAGTCGTCCGCTAGGCTATAACCAAGCTCTAGGCCTGGCCGAAAGGCCAGGTTGTCGTTAGATCGCCGTTCCCGCATCATCCGGGGAACGGCGTTTCCCTTTTGTTCCGGTCATACTTTTTGTCCTATTTTTAGCGAAGCCACGACGATGTCTACCCTTTACGAATCCACGCTCCACTCGCTGCCGCTGCTCGGCCGCGGTAAAGTCCGCGACAACTATGCGGTGGGCAACGACCAGTTGCTGATCGTCACGACCGACCGTCTGTCGGCGTTCGACGTCATCATGGGCGAGCCGATTCCGAATAAGGGCCGTGTGCTCAACGAAATGGCGAACTTCTGGTTCGAGAAGCTCAAGCACGTGGTGCCGAACCATCTGACGGGCGTGGCGCCCGAATCCGTGGTGGCGGCGGACGAAGTCGAGCAGGTGAAGGGCCGCGCGGTCGTGGTCAAGCGTCTCGAACCGATTCTGGTCGAAGCCGTGGTGCGCGGCTATCTGGCCGGCAGCGGCTGGAAAGACTACCAGGCCACCGGTTCGGTGTGCGGCGTGGAACTGCCGCCGGGTCTGCAGAACGCGCAAAAGCTGCCCGAGCCGATCTTCACGCCGGCGGCCAAGGCCGAAATGGGTCACCACGACGAAAACATCACCTACAACGAAATGGAACGCCGCATCGGCACCGAACTGTCGGCCACGATCCGCGACATCTCCATCAAGCTGTACAAGGAAGCCGCAGACTATGCCGCCACGCGCGGCATCATCATCGCGGACACGAAATTCGAATTCGGTCTGGACAATCACGGCAAGCTCTACCTCATGGATGAAGCGCTGACCGCCGATTCCTCGCGCTTCTGGCCGGCCGACCAGTATCAGGTCGGCACCAATCCGCCGTCGTTCGACAAGCAGTTCGTGCGCGACTGGCTCGAAACCCAGCCGTGGAAGAAAGAGCCGCCGGCGCCGAAGCTGCCGGACGACGTGGTCACGAAAACGGGCGAGAAGTATCAGGAAGCGCTCGAACGTCTGACCGGCCACAAGCTCGCCTGAGCACGCTCTGAAGAACAAGGAAGCCGTAACATGAGTGAAGCTCAAACCGCCCACACGCACGACGCGCCGGTCGTCGGCGTGCTCATGGGGTCCAGTTCCGATTGGGACGTCATGAAGAATGCCGTCGCGATCCTGCAGGAATTCGGCGTGCCGTACGAGGCGAAGGTCGTATCCGCGCATCGCATGCCCGACGAAATGTTTGCGTACGCCGAAGGCGCGCGCGACCGCGGCATTCGCGCCATCATTGCCGGAGCGGGCGGCGCGGCGCATCTGCCGGGCATGCTGGCCGCCAAGACCACGGTGCCGGTGCTCGGCGTGCCGGTGGCGAGCAAGTACCTGAAGGGCGTGGATTCGCTGCACTCGATCGTGCAGATGCCCAAGGGCGTGCCGGTTGCGACGTTTGCGATCGGCGAAGCGGGCGCGGCCAATGCGGCGCTGTTCGCGGTGTCGATCCTGAGCGGTACCAACACCGGTTTCGCGGAGAAACTGGCCGCGTTCCGTGTGCGCCAGAACGAAGCGGCCCACGCGATGGTGCTGCCCGCGCTGTAAGCGCGGACAATCGAAGATGTCCCCTGTCTGACCCCCGGCCGGGTGTTTCGCACGAATGCATGACCGTCTGCAAAACGCCCGGCCGCGACCGACCACTAAGATGAACCCAGACAACACACCGGTTTCACCGATTCTGCCCGGCGCATGGCTTGGCATGGTCGGTGGCGGCCAGCTCGGCCGCATGTTCTGCTTTGCCGCTCAGGCCATGGGCTATCGCGTCGCCGTGCTCGACCCGGACGAAACCAGTCCGGCAGGCACCGTGGCCGACCGCCATATTCGCGCCGCCTACGACGACGAAGCCTCGCTGACCGAACTCGCGCGCCTGTGCGCCGCGGTGTCGACCGAATTCGAGAACGTGCCGGCTGCGAGTCTCGATTTCCTCGCGAAGACGACCTTCGTGAGCCCGGCGGGCCGCTGCGTGGCCGTGGCGCAAGACCGGATCGCCGAGAAGCGTTTCATTGCTTCGTCGGGCGTGACGGTGGCGCCGCACGTGGTGATCGAGTCGTCCGACGCGCTCGCCGCGCTCAAAGACGCACAACTCGACGCCGTGCTCCCCGGCATTCTCAAGACCGCGCGCATGGGCTACGACGGCAAAGGCCAGATTCGCGTGCGTAACGCCGAAGAAGTGCGCGAGGCGCATGCGTCGCTCGCCGGCGTGCCGTGCGTACTGGAAAAGCGTCTGCCGCTGAAGTTCGAGGTGTCGGCGCTGATCGCGCGCGCGGCCAGCGGCGCGTCGGTGGTGTACCCGCTCGCGCAGAATACGCACCGCGACGGCGTGCTCTCGCACACCATCGTGCCGGCGCCGGATGCAACGCCCACGCTGGTCCAGCAGGCTCAACAGGCCGCCTTGCAGATTGCCGAGAAGCTCGGCTACGTGGGCGTGCTGTGCGTCGAATTCTTCATTCTCGAAGACGGCTCGCTGGTCGCCAACGAAATGGCGCCGCGTCCGCACAACTCCGGCCACTACACCGTGGATGCCTGCGCTACCAGCCAGTTCGAACAGCAGGTGCGCGCCATGACGGGCATGCCGCTCGGCGACACGCGTCAGCATTCGCCCGCGGTCATGCTGAACATCCTCGGCGACGTCTGGTTCCCGGACGGTCCGAAGGGCGCGGCGGTCACGCCGCCGTGGCAGGAAGTCGCCGCGATGCCGGCGGCGCGTCTGCATCTGTACGGTAAGGAAGAGGCGCGTTGCGGCCGCAAGATGGGCCACGTCAACTTCACGGCGGCCACGCTCGACGAAGCGCGTACGGCCGGTCGCGATTGCGCGCGGCTGCTGCATATCGTCACGAGCTGATACGCGCGTCATGTCCGAGCCAATCACACCTGCCGAAGGTAACGCCGCGAATCCGCTGCCCGTGAGCGCGGAGCAGATCGCGCATGCGGCCGCGCTGCTCGACGCGGGCGGTCTCGTCGCGTTTCCGACCGAAACCGTGTACGGCCTCGGCGGCGATGCCGAGAGTCCGGATGCGGTTGCACGCATCTACGCGGCGAAGGGCAGGCCGGCGAATCATCCGGTGATCGTGCATCTGGCGCCGCACGGTGACCCGAACTACTGGGTCGAGCAATTGCCGGCCGAGGCGCAGCGTCTGATCGACGCATTCTGGCCGGGGCCGCTGACCTTGATCCTGAAGCGTGCCGCGCGCATTCCCGCCGCGGTGAGCGGCGGGCAGGATTCGGTGGGTTTGCGCTGCCCGTCGCATCCGGTTGCGCAGGCCTTGCTCACGGCGTTCAGCGCGTTGCGCGGCGGCCATGGCGGCGTAGCGGCGCCGTCGGCGAACCGTTTCGGGCACGTCAGCCCGACCACCGCGCAGCATGTGCGAGACGAGTTCGGCAGCGCGATTCACGTGCTGGACGGCGGCGCGTCGGATGTCGGCATCGAATCCACGATCCTGGATCTGTCGCGTGGTTTTCCGGCTCTGCTCAGGCCGGGTCGCGTGACGCCGCAAGATATCGCCGACGTGCTCGGCGAGGCACCGCGTCTGCCCGACGGCTCCGACGCAACCGCGCCGCGCGCTTCTGGAACCCTGAAGGCGCACTACGCGCCGCGCACGCCGCTGGCCTTGCTGCCGTTCGGCGCGCTGGAGCCTTTGCTGGCGTCGCGCGAAGCGGGCGAGCGGGTGGCGCTGGTGGCGCGCGTTTCGCGCGCGGGACAGTGGGCCGACGCCGAAGGCGTGCATTTCATCGCCGCGCCTGAAGATCCGCACGCCTACGCGCGTGACTTGTACAGCCTGTTGCGGGCACTCGACCGCGCGAACGTCTCGCGTATTCTGATCGAGAAGCTGCCCGATACGATCGAATGGATCGCGGTCAACGATCGGTTGGGCCGCGCCGCGGCGGCTTTCGAAGCGCAGGGTTAAGGCGTCACAACCTGTCCGCTACGTAGCGCAAATCGGCAACACCCGCACAAACAGCAACGCCCGGCTCAATCTACGAGCCGGGCGTTCGTATCACTTCTGTCCGATGCCGGCCGATCCTCTAGCCGGCAAGCGTCAGCTTACTTCCCCAAACCCGTCGCCGCGATCTGTTGCTGGACGAATTGCGCGAACAGGGCGTGCGTGTGCGTGCTCGGGTGAACTGTGTCCGCGAACATGTAGGTCTGGTCGGCGCCGGCCACGGTGTACGTCTGCGGCGAGCAGAACAGCGACGAACCGAACTGCGCGCCGTAATCGGCCGGGCTCAGGCCGTTCGTGGCGCTCGGGTTGGCGGTGGCGTAAGCCGTGGCGTTCTTTTGCATCGCGGCCAGGTTACACGCCGTATCCGTATTCGACACCGTGAAGCCCAGCGCCTGATAGTTCGGCAACTGCTGATCCAGCCACGTGAATGCGTCGGCCACGATCACCTTGCCCGAACCGAGCAGGCCGAGGGCAGTCATCTTCTGCACGAGAATCGCGTTGAAAGCAGCGGTGATACCCGTCAGCAAGGCGGCGCTGCCCGGCGTCTTGAGGTTGGCCGCGACGCCGAGCGGCGTATTGCCGATGTCCGGCACCGTCGACACGACCACGTGCGTTGCGCCCGAATTGACGATGGTCTGAACCTGCGCGGCGAGCTGCACGGCTGCCGTTGCGATCTGCGGATTCGACAGGGTCGACAGATAGTTGACGATGTACGCCACCTGACCTGCCTGCGTGTTCGGGTACTTGCCTGCCATGACCTGCGTGACGTAATCCGTCTGCAGTGCCGCGCCGAGTGCGGTCAGGTTGGAGGTCGTGCCGGCGAACTGGAAGATGTCGTTGGCACCGCCGTTGACCAGCACGAGCTGGCCGGCGTTGAAGCTGGTGTGCGCGGCGAGGTATTGAGAGACCTGCGTCACCACCGGCACCGTGGTCGCCGCCATGTTGTTCGGCGCCCAGCCCTGGCCTTGCGCGTTGACGACGTCCGAGCCGCCCTGCGCGTAGCCGAGGCCGCCGGTCGCGACGAGCGGCTGGCCGAAGCCGCCGAGGTAAGCCGCGGTCAACGTGCCGCCGTAGTATTCGGCAACTTTCTGCGTCCAGACTTCGCCCGGATTGGTCGTGAAGCGGCCGCCGCCGAAGCTCGACTGGATCACCGGCGCATACGTGCCGACGTCCGAGAGGCTGTCGCCGAACGACACCACCTGCAACTTCACCCCGCCCGCCGGCGTGCTGCTCGCATTGTTGTTGTTATCGCTGCCGCCGCCGCACGCTGCGAGCAGGGCAAACGCGGCGCTCGCCAGAGCGATTTGCGTGGCGCGAATGAATGGGCGGTTCTTCAATGCTGATTGCTTCATGTTGACTACATCTCCTCGTATGTGTGGCCCTGATGCCATATGTGCAGGCAGCGCCCGCCGCGTCGGCGGCGTGGCGACAGCTTACAGAATCTTCTACGGCCTGCGCGTCGTTTGAAACGCGGTCGTATGATTTTCTTCGCGACTCATATTGTCAATCGGCGCAGCCGGATTGCGCTGGCAGCCGCTCTCGCGGCGACTCGCGTGATACTGGGCGGCCCATGCCGGTGGTGCGAACAGCGCACGCCATTTGTTGCGCCAGCCGCGCACGCGGGAAAAATCGTCGGCCATCGACGCCCATTCGTGGAACGTCGCCTTCAGCGGGTTGTACGTATGAAGCGGCTCGACGATGCCGTACACCGGCGCGTCGTGCGGATCTTCATCGACGTAGCTGCCGAACAGACGGTCCCAGATCACCAGCACGCCAGCGTAGTTGCGATCGATGTAGCGGTCGTTG
This sequence comes from Paraburkholderia sp. GAS199, assembly GCF_050436585.1. Lineage (NCBI taxonomy): Bacteria > Pseudomonadati > Pseudomonadota > Betaproteobacteria > Burkholderiales > Burkholderiaceae > Paraburkholderia > Paraburkholderia sp. GAS199. Next base: position 221,822 of record NZ_JBNDMM010000008.1, read on the forward strand.
CGCGCGTGGTGCACCCGATGGATCGACGGTGTGTTGAACACGTATTCGAGCCAGCCGAGCTTGCCGATGGCCTGCGTGTGCACGAAGAACTGGAAGCCGAGATTGATGAGCACGATTGCGACGATCTGCTTCGGCGGAAAGCCGAGCACCGCGAGCGGAACCCAGAACAGCCACATGCCCGCAACCGGATACATGAGGCTCTGACGGAACGCGGTGGAGAAATTCATCCGCTCCGAGGAGTGGTGGACGACATGCGCGGCCCACAGCCATCGAACCCGATGGCTGCACCGGTGAAACACGTAGTAGAGCAGATCCTGCACGACGAACAGCACCACGAACGACACCCAGTTCGCCTGCCACGTGGTGACGCGGTAGTGATCGTAGAAAAACGCGTAGACGGGGATGATGGCGAGCCACGCGAGCTTGTCCGCGGCCTGCTGCATTAACGCGAGCGCGGCATTGCAGAGCGTGTCGCACCAGCTATAGATTTGTGCGGCCGGGCGTGTACGCCGCAGGTGCCACGCCTCCCAGCCGATACATGCGAGAAAGACTGGCGCCATGGCGAGCAGCAGCAATTCGGCGTCGAATTGCATGGTGTCTTCCTCCGTGGTCCCTGGCCCGCTGCGTTCGCCGTTTGCCGGTCGCCGCCGCGGACATTGTCGTTATTGTTTGATTGGGCCGCGACGAAGTAACGGATGCGCGGCTTGCGCGCCACGCAACGCGTTTCACGCGCGCCTCAAACACTGCCGACAGCGTACACGCTTGGGCGCGTCGCGGCGCGCGGCTTCTATAGAAGGAATATTCAATGGCCCGCGGCCTTGTGCGGGTTTTTCCTGGGCTTCACACGCGGCTTCGCGACGGGATCGGCTGCGGAATCGGCAACCGTGCCGGCAACCGGGCTGGCAACCTTCGTGAAGCCCTGCGACGGTCCCTGATAGACCCACTCCAGCAGCGCGTCGTGTGCGGCCCGCGCGGCTTCCGAATGCGGGTCGTTGATCATGCTCACCACGACGTAACTGTTACCGTCCGCCGAAGCGACATAGCCGGCGATCGCGCGCACGTCGCGCAACGTGCCGGTCTTGATGTGCGCATTGCCGAACGCGCCCTGGTTGGTCAGGCGGTTGCGCATCGTGCCGTCCACGCCGGCAATCGGCAGCGACTCGACGAACACCTGGGCGACCGGACTCGCGTTGGCCCGCTGCAGCAGATCGGCGAGCGCGAGCGCGGTGACATGTTCGTCGCGCGACAGACCCGAGCCGTTGTCGAGCGACAGGTATTCCATGTTGATGCTGTCGCGGCGCAGGAACGCCTCGATCGCGCGCGCCGATTTCGCCGGCGTGGCGGGCGGCTTTTCTTCCGCTGCGCCGATGGTCAGAAACAGGTTGCGCGCCATCGTGTTGTTGCTGAACTTGTTGATGTCGCGAACGATATCCGACAACACCGGGCCCTGATGCGTGGCGATCAGTTTTGCGCCGACCGGCACCGGGCCGTCGTGCGTCGCGCCGTTGAATGTGCCGCCGCTTTGCTGCCAGAGCGCGAGGAAGCCGCCCGCGAAAAACGCCGAGTGGTCGAGCACGGCGACGTTGATCGTGCGCGGGCCGCAGCGCACCGAGTAGTCGCCGGCAAACGAGGCGACCACGGTGCCGTTCGGCTGCGGCGTGACGGTGGGCGAAACGGACGCGGCGTCGCCGCGGCAGGGGCCGTTGACCGCGCGCATCTGGTTGTCGATCTGCAATTGCGCGAGCGCGGGCAGCACGTCGATCGCAACGCTGCCGTCGGGCGACGGCGTGAGCGTGAACGACAGCGACTTGAACGCGTACAGCAGCGGATCGGGGCCGACGTTGTACGGCGCGCTGGCGTCGTCGTCGAAGGGCGGCAGGTCGCGCGTGGACGCATCGAAGAAACGCTTGTCGAGCACCAGTGCGCCGTCGATGCCGTTGATGCCCGCCTTGTGGATCTTCTGCACCAGGTCGATCAGTTCTTCCGGCACGAGCTTCGGGTCGCCGGTGCCCTGAATGTACAGATTGCCGTGCAGCACGCCGTTGCCGTCTACCGTGCCGTCCGCGTATGCACTCGTGCGCCAGCGATAGTCCGGGCCGAGAATCGACAGGCCGGAATAGGTGGTGACGAGCTTCATGGTGGACGCCGGCATCATCGGCTTGCCGGCGTTCAGTGCGACGATCGGCGTGCGATCACCCACTTTCTCCACCACCACGCTGATCGACGACAAAGGCACGTGTGCGCGTTGCAGACCCAGCATCACCGGCGCGGGCAGAACGGTCGTGACGTTGACGCTCGGATGCGCAGCCTTGACGCGCGCTTGCGCGCTAACCGGCAGCAGCGCGGCACTGCCGAGCGTGGCGCAGGCCAGCAGCAAGGCCAGCGCGCGCGGCGCCGCGGCGCGGGTCCTGGCGCGAACCGGTAAATCGTCAGCGGGGAACGCAGAGGAAGCGAAAGCGGAAAAACCGCGGCGAAGCGCCAGACGGCGAACGAAGGGAACGGCGGAAGACAGAAAAGCGTGCGTCATGGACGGGCGGTCGGGCAAAGTTGCGAGGCGTCGGGCGCGTGGTTCGCCGGACGCCGCGAAGCAAAGCGCCCATTGTAGTGACATGCCGCCGCGCTGCGGTGAAAAAGCGTCGCGCGGCGCGTACGCTGTTGCTGGGCGCTAGAATGCGGCATCGATGAATGAATCAGGATTGTGATGTCATGCGCATATTGCTAGTCGAAGACGACCGGATGATCGCCGAAGGCGTGCGCAAGGCGTTGCGCGGCGAAGGCTTCGCGGTGGACTGGGTGGAAGACGGCGAGTCGGCGCTCAGCGCGGCGTCGAGCCAACCTTACGATCTCGTGCTGCTCGATCTAGGTCTGCCCAAACGCGACGGTCTCGACGTGTTGCGCACGCTGCGCGCGCGAGGTCACGCGCTGCCGGTGCTGATCGTCACGGCGCGCGACGCGGTGGCCGATCGCGTCAAAGGTCTCGACGCCGGCGCCGACGACTACCTCGTCAAACCCTTCGACCTCGACGAACTGGGCGCCCGTATGCGCGCGCTGATTCGCCGTCAGTCGGGCCGCAGCGATTCGACGATACGTCACGGCAATCTCACGCTCGATCCGGCCTCGCATCAGGTCACGCTCGACGGCGCGCCGGTCGCGTTGTCGGCGCGCGAATTCGCGTTGCTGGAAGCGCTGATCGCGCGGCCTGGCGCCGTGCTGTCGAAGAGCCAGCTCGAAGAAAAAATGTACGGCTGGGGCGAGGAAATCGGCAGCAATACGGTCGAGGTCTACATTCACGCGCTGCGCAAGAAACTCGGCGCCGAACTGATTCGCAACGTACGCGGCCTCGGCTACATGATCGCGAAGGACGCCTGAGCCGATGCGTTCGATTCGCCGTCAATTGCTCGTGTGGCTGCTCGCGCTGGTGTTGCTCGGCGTCGGCATTGCGGGTTGGCTGATTTACCGGCAGGCGCTTGCCGAAGCCAACGAACTGTTCGATTACCAGCTGGAGCAGATCGCCGCCGCGCTGCCGTCCGAGCCGTTCTCGCAGGTACTCGGTTCGCGCGATACCGGCGACGAGGGCATCGTCCTGCAGATCTGGAATCGCAATGGCGTGCTGATGTATTACTCGCGGCCGCGTGCGCCGCTCGCGCCGCGCGCCGAACTCGGCTTCTCGACCGAACACACCGAACGCGGCGACTGGCGCGTCTACGGCGCGATCGTCGGCGATAACGTCGTGCAACTCGCGCAGCCGTTGTCGGTGCGTAACAAGCTCGCGGCCAACGTCGCATTGCGGACCTTGTGGCCGCTCATCGTGCTGCTGCCGCTGATGGGCGCGGCCGTGTGGATCATCGTCGGGCGTGGTCTGAGGCCGTTGCGTCGCGTGGCCACGGCGCTCGACGCGCGGCATCCCGAGGCGCTCGATTCTCTGCCCGACCAGCGCCTGCCGCTCGAAGTCCAGCCGCTGGTGCGTGCGCTGAACGGTCTGCTGCAACGTCTCGCGACCGCGCTCGATATCCAGAAAGCGTTCGTCGCCGACGCCGCGCACGAACTGCGTACGCCGCTCGCTGCCGTGCAGATTCAGTCGCAACTGGTGGCGCGCGCGAAAGACGACGTCACGCGCAGCGAAGCGCTGGCCGACCTCCAGGCGGGCGTCACGCGCGCGACACGGCTTGCCGAACAACTGCTGGCGCTCGCCCGCTCGGAACCCGACGGGCTCGCCGCCACCGAGGCAATCGATCTGCGCGCGCTGCTACAGGATTGCGTCGGCACGTACGCGCCGCTCGCGTTGAATCGCGGCGTCGATCTGGGCATCGAGGCGAGCGAGGCGGCGACCGTGATCGGCGACGCCGAAGCGCTGCGCGTGATGTTCAACAATCTCGTCGACAACGCGGCCAAGTACACGCCGCATGGCGGTCGTGTGGACGTGAGTCTGCATGTCGAAGAAGGGCATCCGGTCGTGCGGATTGCCGATAGCGGGCCGGGCATTGCGCCGGCCGAACGCGATCGTGTGTTCGACCGTTTCTATCGCGCCGGGTCGGGCGAAAATCGCGTGCGCACTGATGTAGCCGGCACCGGTTTGGGTCTCGCCATCGTGCGCCGCATCGCCACCCAGCATCACGCCACCGTCGCGCTCGACGAATCGCCCGCGGGCGGTTTGCAGGTCACGGTGCGCTTCTAAAAAAATTCGCTGCGCATCAAATCGGTTCTGTTGGGAACGAGGCTTAAAACAGCCTTAAAAGCAGGCTCAAACGACTGAAAATACGGCTAAAACGATCTGTCGCTGCTTAAGACTCATTTAAGAGACGGCACGTACTCTTCACGTCATCCCAGAAGCCTCTTTCTCCCAGTCAGGAGTACACGATGAACGCGAAAACCTTGTCTCGCAGCGCAGTTGCCGTCGCCGTCGCCGTCGCGCTTTCCGCCGGCTATGTGGCGGGACATCGCGACGTGCCCGCGCCGCAGGTCATCGCGCCGGCGCAAGCCGCGATGATGCCGGCCGAAGCCGCCGCCAAAACCGGCATCCCCGACTTCTCCGGTCTCGTCGAAACCTACGGTCCGGCCGTCGTGAACATCAGCGCGAAGCACGTGGTCAAGCAGACCGCGCTGCGCAGTAACGGCAACGGCAATGGCAACGGCGGCGGTAACGGTCAGTTGCCGATCGACCCGAGCGATCCGTTCTACCAGTTCTACAAGCACTTCTTCGGCGGCATGCCGGGCATGCAAGGCGGCGGTGACGGTGGCGATGCGCCCGATCAGCCGAGCGCGAGCCTGGGTTCGGGATTCATCGTCAGCAATGACGGCTATATCCTGACCAACGCTCACGTGGTGGACGGCGCCAACGTCGTCACCGTCAAGCTGACCGACAAGCGCGAATTCAAGGCGAAAGTGGTCGGCGCCGACAAGCAGTCCGACGTTGCCGTGCTGAAGATCGACGCGAGCAACCTGCCGACCGTGAAGATCGGCGATCCGCGTCAGAGCAAGGTCGGTCAGTGGGTGGTGGCGATCGGCTCGCCGTATGGCTTCGACAATACCGTGACCTCGGGCATCATCAGCGCGAAATCGCGCTCGCTGCCGAACGAAAACTACACGCCGTTCATCCAGACCGACGTGCCGGTGAATCCGGGTAACTCGGGCGGTCCGCTGTTCAATCTGCAAGGCGAAGTGATCGGCATCAACTCGATGATCTACTCGCAGACGGGCGGCTTCCAGGGTCTCTCGTTCGCGATCCCGATCAACGAGGCGATCAAGGTCAAGGACGATATCGTCAAGACCGGTCACGTGAGCCGCGGCCGTCTCGGTGTGGCCGTGCAGGGTCTGAACCAGACGCTCGCCGATTCGTTCGGCATGCAGAAGCCGCAAGGCGCGCTGGTCAGCTCGGTCGATCCGGGCGGCCCGGCGGCCAAGGCCGGTCTGCAGCCGGGCGACGTGATCCTCTCGGTGAACGGCGAACCCGTGGGCGACTCGTCGAGCCTGCCGTCGCAGGTGGCCGGGCTCGCGCCGGGCAGTTCGGCGACGGTGCAGGTGTGGCGCGACAAGGCCACGAAAGATCTGAAGGTGACGATCGGTTCGCTGTCGGACGCGAAAACGGCCTCGACCGATAAAGCCGATCAGCCTACGCAACTGCAAGGCCGGCTCGGCGTCGCGGTGCGGCCGCTGACGCCGGAAGAGAAGAGCGGCGCGTCGGTCTCGCACGGTCTGCTGGTCCAGCAATCGGGCGGTGCCGCCGAGAATGCCGGCATCCAGCCGGGCGACGTGATTCTGGCGGTCAACGGCCGGCCGGTGACGAGCGTCGACCAGTTGAAGCAGATGATCACCAGCGCGGGTAACAGCATCGCGTTGCTGATCCAGCGCGACAATGCGCAGATCTTCGTGCCGGTCGATCTCGGCTAGGCGCAGCGCGGCGTCGGCGCGGTTCACCGCCATGACGATCAGGTAAGACATGCCGGCCCATTTGCACTTACTGCAGATGGGCCGGTTTTTTTTGACGGTCGACTTTGGCCGATGTCCGCGATGGGCCGCGTGCAGTCTGCGAACCGGCGGCCTGCCGCAGCGCCGGCCGCTTGTCTGGCATGCAGGTTGCGTCTCGCTAGATCCGGACTCGCCGAGGAGCCCGGCAAGGGACGAAATGCGCGTCGAACCGAAGCGCGGGCAACACGTGGACGAAGGACGAAGGCAACGAGGACACTAACAAGGAGCGAACCGATGAAAACCCAACGCAATCAGCGAAGGATCGTAGCCGCTGCGCTTTGCGCAGCGCTCACGCTCGGGCTGGCGGGCGGCGCGTATGCGCAGCAGGCAAGCGAAGTAACGGGCGGCACCACCACCGACGACAGCAGCGCGGGCAATGCCAACGGCAACGGTCTGCCGCAAGTTCAGCAGCAGGGCGATGTGTCGTTCGTATCGGGCGGCGTCGGCCAGGACGAATCGAAGGCATTGCAGCACGCGCAGAGCCAGTGGCCGCTGTCGCTGCGCTTCACCGGACCCGGTTCCGACTTTCTCGCCGACGTGCACGTGAAGGTGGTCGACGCGCACAACGGCGAAGTGCTGAGTACGACCTCGCGTGGTCCGTACATGCTGGTCAAGCTGCGTCCGGGCCGCTACACCGTGCATGCGCAGTACAAGGATCGCGATCAGTCGAAGGCGGTGACGGTGCCGGCCAAGGGCACGGCCAAGGCCGCGTTCTACTGGAACACGCAATAAGCGCGTAAGGCTCTCGGGTGCGGCCGGCCGGACGCGGAATACGCGCTGGCCGCCGCACTTGCAGCCGCGCAGTAAGGCTGCGCAAGCGGCGCAAGTTTGGCCGATAATAAAGCCACGGGCATGCCCGTGGCTTTGCTGTATGCATTGGCCGCCAAGGCCGCCCCAACGTCGATTGCAGCGATTGCAGTATTACGGAGCCGAGACATGAGCGATGCCTTGACACCTCACGGAAAGCCCGGCTCGGGCGGCCATGTCGTGACGATTTCCGGCAACAACCATCGCGTGCGCGTGATCCACGGCGGCGTGACCATGGCCGACACGCAGGCGGGGCTGACGTTGTCCGAAACCGGATTACCCGACGTCTTTTACTTTCCGCGCGAACACGTGAACATGGCGCGGCTCGAGCGGTCCACGCACACGTCGCATTGTCCGTTCAAGGGTGAAGCGTCGTATTTTCACCTGCGCACCGAAGACGGTCTGATCGAGAACGCGGTGTGGAGTTACGAGACGCCGCTCGATCAGGCTAAACAGATAGCGGGGTATCTCGCGTTTTACCCATCGCGCGTCGACCGCATCGATCAGACGTCCTGATCCGCGCTCGCGAGTCTAAGGGAGAGGCTGCATGGAACTGAACGACGCGTTACGGATTCCGCTCGCGCCGTCCGACGTTTGGGACGCGCTGCAGGACCTCGCCCTGTTGCGCGCCAGCCTCGACAACTGCGAGTCGTTCACGCGTCTTGCGCACGGCGAATACGCGTTGACCATGACCGTGCCGCTCGGGCCATTGCGCGCACGCTACGAAGCGCGCGCGCATGTGGCCGGTCAGGATTCCGGTCCGGCGGACGCCGAGCGCCGCACTATCAACTTCAAGGCGCGCGCCGAAGGCATCGGCGCTTTGCGCGGCCAGATCGAAATCAAGCTGCGCGCCGATCACGACACGCACGCTCACGCCGCCGGCAAGGCGCGCGGCACTCGCATCGAATACACCATCTGGGCGACATCGTCCGGTCCGCTCGCGGAGTTGCCGACGCGTCAGCTGGAAAACGCGTTGCGCCAGATCGCCGACGACTTCTTCAACGAGTTCGACGCCGTGGTGCGTGCCAAGCACGGTCAGGGGCCGAATCGCGCGCATAGCGGCGGGGCGCGTCGTCAGCACGTGTTTCTGCGGCCGATCACGCTCGGCGGCATTGCCCGGCGCACGCGCCCGGATCAGGGCAGCGCACTGGGCGCACGCACCGCGAGTGCGTCGCACGGCGTATCGCATCGCGAGTCGAGTCAGCATGCGGTGCCGTATTGGGGCTGGGCCGCGATGATCTTCGTGGTCGCGCTGCTGCTCTACGTGGCGCGCTGGATCAGCGAACACTGACTGCACGCTGCGGGGCGTCGCATTCACGCGACTACGAAATCACGTCGATTCACTACGAAAGGGCGGTGGTCGCGTCACCTGCCGTCACACGCCGCGGAACTCGCGTCGCCATGCGGACGGCGAGGTGCGGAACGCCTCCGTGAAATGCTGCCGCAACGAAGCCGTCGAGCCGAAGCCCGCCATGCCGGCGATCGATTCGACCGAGTCGTCGGTGGTTTCGAGCAATTGTTGAGCGCGAGCGAGCCGCTGTGTCAGCAGCCATGCGCCGACGGTGGTGCCCGTGGCGAGCCGGAAGCGTCGCGTGAAAGTGCGGCGGCTCATCAGGGCGCGTTCGGCGAGGGTGTCGAGCGTATGCGGCGCGTCGAGATTGCCGCCCACCCATTCGAGCAGGCACGACAGACGGTCGCCGCGCACGTTCGGCGCGACCGGCTGCTCGATGAACTGCGCTTGTCCGCCTTGCCGGTGCGGCGGCACGACCAGCCTGCGCGCCAGATGGTTGGCGGCGCGCGCGCCGCACATCTTGCGCAGCACGTGCAGGCAGCAGTCGAGACCGGCGGCGGTGCCGGCCGACGTCATTACGTTACCGTCGTCCACGTAGAGCACGTCGGGGTCGAGCCGGACGAGCGGGTAACGGCGCACGAATTCACTGGCCCACGCCCAGTGCGTCGAGGCGGGGCGTCCGTCGAGAATGCCGGCGGCCGCGAGCACAAACGCGCCGAGGCATAGACCGACCAGCTGCGCGCCGCGCGCGTGAGCCGCGCGCAACGCGTCGAGCAGCGCGGCGGGCGGGGTTTCGTCCGGATCGCGCCAGCTCGGCACGATGATGGTGTGGGCGTCGGCGAGCGCTTCGAAGCCGTGCGTGACGCCGATGGAAAAGCCGGCGGTCGTGGCCAGCGCGCCGGGTTGGGCAGCGCACACGCGGAAGTCGAAGTCGGGCAGGCCGTCGGCGCGGCGGTCTTCGCCGAAGACGGCGCAGGGCACGGCCAGATGGAACGGGCTGATCTGGTCGAAGGCGACGACCGCAACCACGTGACGGCCGGTCGCGTTGACGGCGGGTGAAGACGCGGGTGTTGCCATGGGCGTGTCCTGGAATCGACGATGGCCCGATTCTAGCGAATCTTGTCGTTCGGGCCGCTGTCGGTCGGAGCTGCGTGCAGCAACAATGCATTCCTCGCCGCTGTGTTCGAGGCCCAACCGGGCCGTACAGCGCGAACCCTATTCGATAAGGAGCCTTGCCATGACCACACCGCGCCGCGCGCTCATCGTCATTGACGTGCAGAACGAATACGTGACCGGCGATCTGCCGATCGAGTATCCGCCGGTCGAAACCTCGCTGGCCAACATCGGACGCGCCATGGATGCGGCGCGCGAAGCGGGCGTGCCGATCGTGGTGGTGCAGAACATCGCGCCGTCTACGTCGCCGTTGTTCGCGCGCGGCGGGGCGATGGCGGAGTTGCATCCGGTCGTGAGTTCGCGTGCCTACGATCACCACGTCGAGAAGTCGCTGCCGAGCGCTTACGCCAACACGGATCTCGGCGCATGGCTGGCCGCCCGCGAGATCGATACGCTGACGGTGATCGGCTACATGACGCACAACTGCGACGCGTCGACCATCTTCCACGCGGTCCACGACGGGCTCGCGGTCGAATTCCTCGACGACGCAACCGGCTCGGTGCCCTACACCAACAGCGCGGGCGCGGCGAGCGCGGAAGAGATCCATCGCGTTTTCAGTGTGGTCCTGCAGTCGCGCTTCGCGGCGGTGGCGAGCACCGGGCAGTGGATCGAAGCGCTAAAGGGCGGTGCGCCGCTCGAACGCAGCAATATTTATGTGTCGAACCAGCAGGCGCGGGCGGCGCGCACGACGGGTTGAGCCGGCGGCTGAGAGCCTTGCCATGAAACGAGCGGCGCCGCCACGGCGGGCGGCGTGGCTGAAGAAGCGAAAACGGGCGGGTTGCGCAACTGTGCAACCCGCCCGTTTTTTTCTGCGCGGCGAACCGTTATCCCGCTGGCCGGTGCGTGGTGCGCAGCGCCGGACTCAGCAGCAGGGCGTCGAACATGCCGGCCACCATCTGTTCGGCGTGCGCGCCGAAGTCGGTTGCGTCGGGCAGGAACAGCATGTCGCGCAGCGATCCGCTGACGAAGGCGTGCACCATCGCCGCGGCCATCTTCGTGTCGAGATCGGCGGGCAATTGCCCTTTGGAAATGGCATTGCGCAGGCCGCCTTCGATTTTGGCGAGACCTTCGCGCATGTTAGTTTGATAGCGGACCATGACCGGCCCCATCTCTTCGACCAGCTCGCACTTCAGGAACAGGATGTCGAAGACGCGCCGGCGACGCGGGTCGTTGGCGGTGTCGCGCAGGCAAACGATGCAGATTTCGCGCAGACGTCCGAGTGGGTCGGGTTCGTTGGGGTCTTGTGAAGCGGCTTTGAGTTCGTCGAGCGGCAACAGCACGCGATCGAACATCTCGGTGAACAGGTCGCTCTTGTGCGCGAAGTGCCAGTAAATCGCGCCGCGCGTGACGCCGGCGGCCTGCGCGATGTCGGCGAGCGAGGTGCGTGACACCCCCTTCTCGTAGAAAACCCGTTCGGCCGCGTCGAGAATGCTGTTGCGCGTCTCCTGCGCTTCTTCTTTCGTTCTTCTGACCATGCGGATGTGACCTGCTTGGATTGTGGGGGTTTTCCCGGGCACTTTTAAGTAAGCCCGATGACAATCTGTCTACTGTTAAGCAATTTACGAACCAATCTTGCGGCCCCCCAGCCTGCAAGAGAAGTAAACGCACTTTTACATGCATTCGTGGATGTATATATAATAGCATCCCACGATCGGATAGCCCAAGCCGTGACGACCGGTTAATATCCGTCACTGTTGCCTTTCAAAACGCTCTTGCGCCGTGCCACGATGGCGGCGCCGTGCGGCATTTCCCCGGTATGGCGCATTTCGCTCAGGATGCCCCTGCAGGTGCGGTTTGCATCCGGGCTTCCGGTCTGGCGTCGCAAGACGCATGTGTGCGCTGTCGTCCCCGGGGTAGGGATGCGCGCACTTTTTCATTCTCAGTCTTTGACAGAGGTCGCTCCATGCGCGTCGAACGGGTTCCATTCCGCTTAATCAGTGCCGCGACGGCTGCCATTTTGCTGGCAGCATGCGGACCAAAACAATCGGCCCCGCCGCAACAGACGCCCGAAGTCGGCGTCGTCACTCTCCAGCCGCAGGCTGTTCCCGTTGTCACCGAATTGCCGGGCCGCACCAGTGCCTTCCTCGTCGCGCAAGTACGCGCGCGGGTCGACGGCATCGTGCTGCGCCGCGAATTCACTGAAGGCGGTCAGGTCAAGGCCGGTCAGCGTCTGTACAAGATCGATCCGGCGCCGTACATCGCCACCTTGAACAACGCGAAGGCGACGCTTGCGAAGGCGCAGGCCAACCTCGCGTCGGTCACCGCGCAAGCGAACCGCTACAAGGTGCTGGTCGCGGCGAACGCAGTCAGCAAGCAGGACTACGACAACGCAGTGGCCTCGCAAGGTCAGGCCGTGGCCGACGTCGCCGCCGGCAAGGCAGCGGTCGATACCGCGCAGATCAACCTGGGCTATACGGATGTCGTCTCGCCGGTCACCGGCCAGATCGGTATTTCGCAGGTCACGCCGGGTGCCTACGTGCAGGCTAGCGCCGCCACGCTGATGGCGACGGTCCAGCAACTCGACCCGGTCTACGTCGACCTGACGCAATCGAGCCTCGACGGCCTGAAGCTGCGCCGCGACATGCAGGAAGGGCGTCTGAAGACGAGCGGTCCGGACGCCGCCAAGGTGTCGCTGATCCTCGAAGACGGCCGTACCTATTCGGAGAAGGGCAAGCTGCAGTTCACCGACGTCACGGTCGACCAGGGCACGGGTTCGGTCACGGTTCGCGCGGTCTTCAAGAACGCCGACAAGGTGCTGCTGCCGGGCATGTTCGTGCGCGCGCGCATCGAAGAAGGCGTGAACGAGAACGCGCTGGTGGTGCCGCAGATCGGCATTACGCATGACCAGAAGGGTCAGCCTACGGCGCTGGTCGTCGGCAGCGACGACAAGGTCACGCTGCATCAGCTGGTCACGTCCGGTACGTACGGTTCGTACTGGGTGGTCGAGAGCGGCCTGAAGGCCGGCGACCGCGTGATCGTGCAGGGCACCGACAAGGCGAAACCCGGCATGCAGGTCAAGGCAGTCGCCGCGCAACTTCCCGCCACACCCGCTTCCGACGCAGCCGCTCAGGGTGCGCCGGCCGCCAGCGGTGCTGCGCAGACGGCACAACCTGCCTCCGCTGCATCGGGCGCGTAATAACTGGGAGCCCGCCTCATGGCAAAGTTCTTCATTGATCGCCCGATTTTTGCGTGGGTGATCGCCATTATTCTGATGCTCGCGGGTATCGCGTCGGTCTTCACGCTGCCGATCGCGCAATACCCGACGATCGCACCGCCGGCCGTGCAGATCAGCGCAACGTACCCGGGCGCATCGGCGAAGACGGTGGAAAACACCGTCACGCAGGTGATCGAGCAGCAGATGAGTGGTCTCGACCACTTGCTGTACCTGTCGTCCACGTCGGACGACTCGGGTACGGCAACCATCACGCTGACGTTCGCGGCCGGCACCAACCCTGACATCGCGCAGGTTCAGGTGCAGAACAAGCTGCAGCTCGCCACGCCGCTGCTGCCGCAAGCCGTGCAGCAGCTGGGTACCAAGGTCACGAAGTCGAGCAGCAGCTTCCTGCTGGTCATGGCGTTCGTGTCCGAAGACGGCAGCATGAACAAGTACGACCTGGCGAACTACGTCGCGTCGAACATTCAGGATCCGGTCAGCCGTATCGACGGTGTGGGCACGGTCACGCTGTTCGGCTCGCAGTACGCCATGCGGATCTGGCTCGACGCCAACAAGCTGACCAACTTCGGTCTGACACCGGTCGACGTGCAGACCGCGTTGCAGGCGCAGAACGTTCAGGTTGCGGGCGGTTCGCTCGGCGGTACGCCTTCCGTGCCGGGTCAGGTGCTGCAGGCCACGATCACGGAAGCCACGCTGCTCAATACGCCCGAGCAGTTCGGCAACGTTCTGCTGAAGGTGAATCAGGACGGTTCGCGCGTGCGCATCAAGGACGTCGGCCGCATCGAGCTCGGTGGCGAAAACTACAACTTCGACACCAAGTACAACGGTCAGCCTACGGCCGGCTTCGGTATTCAGCTCGCAACCGGCGCCAACGCGCTGGCAACGGCGAAGGCCGTGCGCGCCAAGGTCGCGGAACTGTCCAAGTACTTCCCGCACGGCCTCGTCGTCCAGTATCCGTACGACACCACGCCGTTCGTGCGTCTGTCGATCGAAGAAGTGGTCAAGACACTGCTCGAAGGTATCGTGCTGGTGTTCCTGGTCATGTACCTGTTCCTGCAGAACCTGCGGGCTACCCTGATCCCGACGATCGCGGTGCCGGTGGTGCTGTTGGGCACGTTCGCGATCATGGGTCTGGTGGGCTTCTCGATCAACACGCTCTCCATGTTCGGGCTCGTGCTGGCAATCGGCCTGCTGGTGGACGATGCGATCGTGGTGGTGGAAAACGTCGAGCGGGTGATGCAGGAGGAGGGCTTATCGCCTCGAGACGCCACCCGCAAGGCAATGGACCAGATTACGGGCGCGCTGGTCGGCGTGGCGCTGGTGCTGTCGGCGGTGTTCGTGCCGGTGGCCTTCTCCGGCGGTTCGGTCGGCGCAATTTACCGGCAGTTCTCGCTCACGATCGTCGCGGCCATGGTGCTCTCCGTGCTGGTCGCGTTGATTCTGACGCCGGCACTGTGCGCGACCATTCTCAAGCCGGTCGAGAAAGGTCACGAAGAGAAAACCACCGGTTTCTTCGGCTGGTTCAACCGCACCTTCAACAAGAGCCGCGACAAGTATCACTCGGGCGTTCACCACGTGATCAAGCGCTCGGGCCGCTGGCTCATCATCTATATGGTGGTGATCTTCGCGGTGGGTCTGCTGTTCGTGAAGTTGCCGAAGTCGTTCCTGCCTGACGAAGACCAGGGCACGATGTTCGTGCTGGTGCAGACACCGTCCGGCTCGACCCAGGAAACCACGGCGCGCGCGCTGAAGGACGTGTCCGACTACCTGCTCAATTCGGAAAAGAGCATCGTCGAATCGACCTTCACCGTGAACGGCTTCAGCTTTGCCGGTCGCGGTCAGAACGCGGGTCTCGTGTTCGTGCGCATGAAAGACTACTCGGTGCGTCAGCATTCGGACCAAAAGGTTCAGGCGCTGGTGGGCCGTCTGTTCATGCACTTCGGCAGCTACAAGAACGCGCTGGTGTATCCGGTCAATCCGCCGTCGATTCCCGAACTCGGTACGGCCGCGGGCTTCGACTTCGAATTGCAGGATCGTGCGGGCGTGGGTCACGAGAAGCTGATGGAAGCGCGCAACATGCTGTTGGGCATGGCTGCGAAAGACCCGACTCTCGCGCAGGTGCGTCCGAACGGCCTGAACGATACGCCGCAGTTCAAGGTGGATATCGACCACGAGAAGGCATCCGCGCTCGGCGTGTCGCTGTCGGCGATCGACCAGACGTTCTCGATCGCATGGGCGTCGCAGTACGTGAACAACTTCCTCGATACCGACGGCCGGATCAAGAAGGTCTACGTGCAGGGCGATGCACCGTTCCGCATGAAGCCTGAAGATCTGAACGACTGGTACGTGCGCAACACCGCGGGTGGCATGGTGCCGTTCTCGGCGTTCGCCAGCGGCTCGTGGACCTACGGTTCGCCGAAGCTGGAGCGCTACAACGGTATTTCCGCGGTGGAAATCCAGGGCGCGGCGGCACCGGGCAAGTCGACCGGTCAGGCCATGACGGCCATGGAAGCGCTCGTGACGAAGTTGCCGGCGGGTGTCGGCTACGAATGGACGGGTCTGTCGCTGCAGGAACGTCAGTCGGGTTCGCAGGCGCCGATTCTGTACGGCATCTCGATCCTCGTCGTGTTCCTGTGTCTCGCGGCGCTGTATGAAAGCTGGTCGATCCCGTTCTCGGTGATCATGGTGGTGCCGCTCGGCGTGATCGGCGCACTGCTGGCCGCTACGCTGCGCGGACTCGAGAACGACGTGTTCTTCCAGGTGGGTCTGCTGACCACGGTGGGGTTGTCGGCGAAGAACGCGATTCTGATCGTGGAATTCGCCCGCGAACTGCAGCAGGGTGAAGGCATGGGACCGGTCGAGGCGGCGCTGGAAGCGGCACGTCTGCGGTTGCGTCCGATTCTGATGACCTCGCTCGCGTTCATTCTCGGCGTGATGCCGCTCGCGATCAGTAACGGCGCGGGTTCGGCGAGCCAGCACGCCATCGGTACGGGCGTGATCGGCGGGATGCTGACGGCGACCTTCCTCGCGATTTTCATGATCCCGATGTTCTTCGTGGTGATTCGCGCGAAGTTCGGCGGCGAGAAGGAAGACCCGGATGCGGCGTTCGAACTCTCCAACAAGCTTCATCCGCACGATCCGCAAGGTGGTGCATCGGGCGATAACGGCTCGGGCAAGGACGGACATTGAGATGCAAAAACACTCTCTGATAGCAGTGGCGGTCGCGCTGTTCGCCGCGGGTTGCACGATGGCGCCGAAGTACGAGCGTCCGACGCCGCCCGTGACGGACACCTTCCCGACCGGCGGCGTGTACGAAACGCAGCCGGGCGCGACCCAGCCGGACCAGGGGCAGGGTCAGGCGAAGGGCGCGGCGCGCAGCGCGAATGGTCAGGCTGCGGCCGACATCGGCTGGCGTGATTTCTTCGTCGATCCACGCATGCAGCGGGTCATCGAAATCGCGCTGAAAAACAACCGCGACCTGCGTGTGTCGGTGCTGAACATGCAGGCGTCGGCGGCGCAGTTCCGTATCGTTCGCGCCGGGCTGTTGCCGACGCTCGACGCCGCCGCGTCGCAGACCAAACAGCGCACGCCGAAAGACCTGTCGTTCTTCAACCAGACGATCTCGAACACCTATTCGGTGGGCCTGAACGCCTCGTGGGAAATCGACTTCTTCGGCCGTATCCAGAGCCTGAAGGACCAGGCGTTGGCGCAGTATCTCGCCACGACCCAGGCGCGCAAGGCAGCGGAAATCTCGCTGGTCTCGCAGGTCGCGAACCAGTATCTGACGGTGCTCGAACTCGACGACCTGCTCACGGTCACGCAGAACACGCTGAAGACCTCGCAGGAGTCGTACCGCATCGCCAAGCTGCAGTTCGACAACGGCACCGGCTCCGAGCTCGATCTTCGCCAGTCGCAAACGGTGGTGGAACAGGCCGGCGCGAATCTGCAGGCGCAGGCGCGTCTGCGGGCGCAGGCTGAAAACGCGCTGGTGCTGCTGGTGGGCGAGCCTTTGCCGGCCGACCTGCCGCCGGGTCTGACGCTGAACGACCAGAATCTCCTCACGGATATTCCGGCTGGTCTGCCGTCCGATCTGCTCACGCGTCGTCCCGACATCATGGAAGCCGAGCAGAATCTGCTCGCGGCCAACGCGAATATCGGCGCGGCGCGCGCAGCGTTCTTCCCGAAGGTTTCGCTGACCGGCAGTTTCGGCACGCTCAGCCCGTCGCTCGGCGGTCTGTTCAAGCCGGGTTCGGCGGCGTGGAGTTTTGCGCCGTCGATCACGCTGCCGATCTTCGAAGGCGGCCAGAATCTGGCTAACCTCGACCTCGCGAACATCCAGAAGAAAGTCCAGATCGCCACGTACGAAAAAGCGATCCAGACGGCCTTCCGCGAAGTGGCGGACGGACTCGCCGCGCGTGGTACGTACGATCAGCAGATCCAGTCGCTGGAGCGCAATACGTTTGCGGAACAGCGTCGCCTCGATCTGTCGAATCTGCGTTACACGAACGGCGTGGACAGCTACCTCTCGGTGCTGACCGCGCAGACCGATCTGTACTCGTCGCAGCAATCGCTGATCACGGCGCGCATGGAGCGTCTGCAAAACCTGGTCACCTTGTACCAGGCACTCGGCGGCGGCTGGATCGAGCACAACGGCGACCAGCCGCGTCCGGCGGACGCACCGGTCGACTACGGCGCGGCCAGCGCCCCGGCTGCGGCTTCGGCGGCCACCGCCGGCTGAGTCACCTCACCGCAAAGCAAAAAGCCACGGCATGCCGTGGCTTTTTTTATTCACCGCGCTTCGCGTGAAGCCCGTTGGCCTCGGTCGCGTCGCGCGGTTGTCAGCGGCGCATCGTGTTCCGTCGCGCCGCTCAGTTCAGTTCAATTCAATGCAGGTCGGCGGCGCGCAGCATCTCGTCGCCTTGCGATTCGTTGCCGCCGCGTCCGTCGAAATCATGACCGGTGCGGCGAATTTCGCACTGCGCCTTCTTCTCGCTCTTCACGCCGTTGAAGATCAGATTCAGTACGACGGCCGACACCGACGCCAGCAGAATCCCGCTATGCAGCAGCGGCGACAACGCGGGCGGCAGCTTCGAGAAGAAGTGCGGCGAGACCACCGGTACGAGGCCGAGGCCGATACTCACTGCGACGATGAACAGGTTGTGATGGTTCTTCACGAAGTCCACTTTCGAGAGCACCTTGATGCCGTTCGCCGCGACCATGCCGAACATCACGATGCCGGCGCCGCCGAGCACGAAGGCGGGCACCGACGCCACCACTTGCGCCATCTTCGGGAAGAGGCCGAGCAGCACCAGGATCACGCCGCCCATCGCGCAGACGAAGCGGCTTTTCACACCCGTCACGCCGATCAGACCGACGTTCTGCGAAAACGAGGTATGCGGGAACGAATTGAAGATGCCGCCGACGAGCGTGCCGAGTCCGTCCACGCGCAGTCCGCGCACCAGCGCTTTCTGATCGACCGGACGATCCACCATGTCGCCGACCGCGAGGAACATGCCGGTCGATTCGATGAAGGTGACGAACATGACCGTGACCATCGTCGCGATCGACAGCGGATCGAAGTGCGGCAGGCCGAAGTGGAACGGCATCACGAAACCGACCCACGGTGCGTGCGTCACGCCGTCCATGTTCACGCGGCCGAGCGCCAGCGCGACCACGAAGCCGGCGACGATGCCGAGCAACACAGAGATGTTGGCGAGAAAGCCTTTGGCGAACTTGTTGATCAGCAGGATCAGCATCAGCACGACCAGCGACAGCCCAAGATAGATCGGATTGCCGTAATCGGGATTGCCCACGCCGCCGGCCGCCCAGTTGATGCCGACTTCCATCAGCGAAAGGCCGATCACCGAGATCACCACGCCGATCACCACCGGCGGGAAAAAGCGCAGCAGTTTGCCGACGGCGGGCGCGAGCAGGATGCCGATCACGCCGGCCGCGATGGTCGAGCCGAAGATGTCGAGAATGCCGAGCGACGGGTTGGTGCCGATCGCCACCATCGGACCGACCGCCGCGAACGTGCAACCCATGATGACCGGCAGACGAATGCCGAAGATCCACAGACCGAGCGTCTGAATCAGCGTGGCGATGCCGCACGAAAACAGGTCGGCGCTGATGAGAAACGCGATCTGGTCTTTCGGCAGTTTCAGCGCCGCGCCGATGATGAGCGGTACCGCGACCGCGCCTGCGTACATCACCAGAACGTGCTGAATGCCTAGCGTGAGCAACTGGCCTGCGGGCAGTCGCTCGTCGCACGGATGAACCGTGTTCGATTGCATATCGTCTGTCTCCACCATCTAGTTTTGGGATGACTCCAAGGTATCGGGGACGAAAAAGTGCAACAAGACCACTGGGGCCTATTCCCGCATTCCCGCTCACGATATGCATGAGGGCGATTTGAAAGCCAAAAGAAATCAGTCTGTTGCATAAAAGGCCGCAAAGCCCTTTGCAGCGGCGAAGCGCGATTGCGCGACGGCGGCCGTCGGCCGGGCCGATATGTGTGAGAATCGATGAGGTGTATCTCGCTGAGCGCATAGTGCTGTTTTCAGGCGCTCCGCCGCGCGGGTGGGTTAACCCGCAATCCGGCATTTTTCCCGCGCGTTTGCGTGGGTTGTCATGGGCCCGCTTCGGGGTCACTTTTCAGGCTTCTTTTTCCTTTGAATTGCTCATGAGTTTTCTCGGCATCGACCTCGGCACAGGTTCCCTCAAAGCTGTCATCGTCGACGAAAACGGGCGCGAACTGGCGGCGGCGAGCGTCGCCTATGCGCTCGACACGCCGCATCCAGGCTGGGCGGAAACATCGGTGCAAACCTGGTGGCAGGCCTTGCTCGACGCAGCCGTTCGTTTGCCCGCGGAACTCAGGCGCGACGTGCAGGCCATCGGCTTCTCCGGACAGATGCACGGCGTCGTGCTGGTCGACGCCGCCGGCGAAGCCGTGCGGCCGGCCATGCTATGGCCCGACACGCGCGCGCAACTTCTGCTCGGCGAGTGGCCCGAGCCGCAGCCGAATCCGGTTGCGCCCGGCATGGCCGGTCCGCTGCTGAGCTGGATCGTGCGCAACGAGCCCGCCTCGGCGAGCCGGACGCGCTGGGCGTTGCAACCGAAAGACTGGCTGCGCATGGCGCTCGGCGGCGCAATCGCAACCGATCCGTCCGACGCCTGCGCGACCGCGCTTGCCGATCCCGCGGGCGCGTGGGACGCCGCGCTGCTCGAGCGTCTGCAATTGCCGCGCGACTGGTTCGCGCCGCTGGCGCCGTCGTATGCGGCGGGCGGCACGCTGTCGACGAAAGCTGCGCAGGCGCTGGGTCTGCGCGCCGGCATCGTGCTCGCCACGGGTGCCGCCGACACACCTTGCGCCGCGCTCGGCAGCGGCCTCGCGCATGACGGTGACGCGCTGCTCACCACCGGCACCGGCGGACAGATCGTCGTGCTCGCCGAACAGACGCCGGCAGCGGCGCGCGGGCTGCATCGCTATCGCGCGGCGAGCGATCATTGGTATCGCATGGCCGCCATGCAGAACGTGGGCGTCGCACTGGAGCGCGTGCGCGGCTGGCTCGGCTACGAATGGGCCGATGCCTATCACGACGCGTTCGGCGACACGGCCGCCGCCAGCACTTCCACCGCTTCGAGCGCAGCGCCAGGCCTGACGTTTTTGCCTTATCTCACCGGCGAGCGCACGCCCTGGCTCAATCCGTCCGCGCGTGGCGGCTGGCTCGGGCTGGCGCTCGATCACTCGCGCGGCGCGATCATGCGGGCCGCTTTCGAAGGCGTCGCGTTTTCGCTGCGCGCCGGGCTCGACGCGATTCGTGCAAGCGGCGCGAGCGTGAGCGCGCTGAAGCTGGCGGGCGGCGGTTCCGTCGATGCGCGCTGGCGGCAATTGCTTGCCGATGCGCTCGACGTCGAGTTGCATGCGGTGGATTGTCCGAACGCGGCGCCGCGCGGCGCCGCCATCCTCGGCGGACTGGCGAGCGGCCACTGGCACGCAGGCGACCTCGCCCGACTCGCGCCCGGCACGACGCGGGTGGCGGGTCCGCGAGGCGACACCGCGCTCGCCGCGCGCTATGCGCGTTTTCTCGATCTGTATGGCCGCGTCGAGAGCTGGTTCGACGATGCCTCGGCTCGATAACGCCTGTCATGTCCGCTTCGGACAATGCCGCGACGCTCTTTGCAATACCATTACGTTTTTTGCGCGCTAAGTTAGATGCCGGCACGCGACGGCGGCGCATGCATGGCCTGCCTCGCGCTTCGCATTCACAGACACACAGGAGCATTCACGATGAAAACCAAAGCAGCTATCGCCTGGAAAGCCGGCGCCCCGTTGACGATCGAGGAAGTGGATCTCGAAGGCCCGCGCGCCGGTGAAGTCCTGATCGAAGTGAAGGCAACCGGTATTTGCCACACCGACTACTACACGCTCTCGGGCGCGGACCCGGAAGGCATCTTCCCGGCGATTCTCGGCCACGAAGGCGCGGGCGTGATCGTGGATACCGGCCCGGGCGTCGGCACCCTGAAGAAGGGCGATCACGTCATTCCGCTTTACACGCCGGAGTGCCGTCAGTGCAAGTTCTGCCTGTCGCGCAAAACGAATCTTTGCCAGGCCATCCGTTCGACGCAAGGCAAGGGTCTGATGCCCGACGCGACGTCGCGATTTTCGCTCGACGGCAAGCCGCTGTTTCACTACATGGGCACGTCCACGTTTTCAAACTACATCGTCGTGCCGGAAATCGCGGTGGCGAAGGTGCGTGAAGATGCGCCGTTCGACAAGATCTGCTACATCGGCTGCGGCGTGACGACGGGTGTTGGCGCGGTCGTGTACTCGGCGAAGGTCGAGGCGGGCGCGAACGTGGTGGTGTTCGGTCTGGGCGGCATCGGCCTGAACGTGATCCAGGGCGCAAAGATGGTCGGCGCGGACAAGATCATCGGCGTGGACATCAATCCGGGCCGCGTCGAACTCGCGAAGAAGTTCGGCATGACGCACTTCATCAACCCGAACGAAGTCGAGAACGTGGTCGATCACATCGTTCAGCTCACCGACGGCGGTGCCGACTACTCGTTCGAATGCATCGGCAATACCAAGGTGATGCGTCAGGCGCTGGAGTGCACGCACAAGGGCTGGGGCCAGTCGTTCATCATCGGCGTGGCGGCGGCGGGCGAGGAAATCAGCACGCGTCCGTTCCAGCTGGTGACCGGCCGCGAGTGGAAGGGCTCGGCGTTCGGTGGCGCGCGCGGCCGTACCGACGTGCCGAAGATCGTCGACTGGTACATGGAAGGCAAGATCAATATCGACGATCTCATCACGCACCGTCTGCCGCTCGAACGCATCAACGAAGGCTTCGATCTGATGAAGAAGGGCGAGTCGATCCGCTCCGTCGTGCTGTACTAAGGGAGCGTCGCGATGCTCGAACTTCTGTCGTCGCATGCCTGCCATGGCGGCGAGCAGCGCATCTACCGGCACGATTCGCAAACCATCGGTCTGTCGATGCGCTTCTCGGTGTACCTGCCGCCGCAGGCGCTCGAGGCGAACGCGAACGTGCCCGCGCTGTTCTATCTCGCGGGCCTGACCTGCACGGAAGAAACGTTTCCGATCAAGGCGGGCACGCAGCGCTTCGCCGCGCAGCACGGCATCGCGCTGGTGTCGCCGGACACCAGTCCGCGTGGCGCGGGCGTGCCGGGCGAAAGCGCGGCGTGGGACTTCGGCGTGGGCGCGGGCTTTTACGTCGACGCCACGCAGCAGCCGTGGGCGCAGCACTATCGCATGTATTCGTACGTGCGCGACGAGCTACGCGAAACGGTGCTGGCGCATTTGCCCGTGGACGGCGCGCGTCTCGGCATTTTTGGGCATTCGATGGGTGGACATGGCGCGTTGATGCTGGCGCTGCGCAATCCGGAGATTTACCGCTCGGTGTCGGCGTTCGCGCCGATCGCCGCGCCGTCGCAATGCCCGTGGGGCGTGAAAGCGTTCAGCGGCTATCTTGGCGAAGACCGCGAAGCGTGGAAGCAGTACGACGCGAGCGAACTGGTGGCCATTGCGTCGCGCCGGTTCGCCGAAGGCATTCTGGTCGATCAGGGTCTGGCAGACCAGTTCCTCGCCGAGCAGTTGAATCCCGACGTGTTCGAAGCCGCGTGCAAGGCGGCGGGCCAGCCGCTCACCTTGCGCCGTCATGATGGCTACGATCACGGCTATTACTTCATCTCGACCTTCATCGAAGACCACCTCGCACATCACGCGAAGGTGCTGCTCGGCTGAAGCGAACGGCGGTGGCGAAACCGGCAGCGCGGGTCATTCCGTTGCTGCCGCTTCGTTGCCGCCGCTTCACTGCCAATCTACCGCCGTTTCAGCAAACTCCCGCCATACACCAGCGCCGACAGGATGGTAATCCAGAAACTCGTCGGCCAGTCGGTGTAGAAGGCGAGCGTCAGTCCGAGCCATGCCTGGGCCAGTGCAAATACCGCGGCCAGCACGAGTCCGGTGGATAAACGCGTGGTGACGTTCTGCGCGGCCGCGGCCGGTCCGACCATCAGCGTGAACACCAGCAGCACGCCGACGATCTGCGTGCAGGCCGCCACCGCCAGCGCGGCAATCGCCAGAAACAGCACCGACACCAGCCGCAGCGACACGCCTTTGGCTTCCGCGAGTTCCGGTTGCAGCGACGCGAACAGCAGCGGCCGCATGATCGCCGCCAGCGCCCCGAGACTCACGATACCCAGCACCGCCAGCACGCCGAGCGTCGAGGCGTTCACGCCCAGCACGTTGCCGAACAGCAGCGCGGTGACCTGGGTGGCGTAGGCCGTGAAGAAGTGCAGGAACAGCAGGCCGAAGCCGAGCGAGAGCGACAGGATCACGCCGATCGCCACGTCGCGTCCGGCGAGCCGCTCGCCGAGCGCGCCCATCCCGACACCCGCCGCGAGCGTGAAGCCGATCATCCCCCAGATCGGCGAGATGCCGATCAGCACCGCGCCGGTCGCGCCGGTGAAGCCGACGTGCGAGAGCGCGTGGCCGGCGAAGGTTTGTCCGCGCATCACCAGGAAGTAACCCACCACGCCTGCCAGCACCGCGACGATCCCCGACGCCGCGAACGCATTCACCATGAAATCGTATTCAAACATCGTGACTGTGTCCGTCGCGTGAGTCGTGAGTGTGAGACGGCGCGTGGCCGTGATCGTGCGAGTGCGAATGGCCGTGCGAGTGACCATGCGAATGCGAGTGACCGCCGCCTTCGTCGTGTTCGTGCTCGTGGTCGTGCTTTTCCACTTCCACGTCACCCGACATCACGAAGATGCGGCCGTTCACGCGCATCACGTCGATCGGCGAGCCATAGAGGCGCGAGAGGACCGGCCGCGTGATGACTTCGTCGACGGTGCCGAGCGCGGCCACGCCGCTGCCCAGATAGAGCACGCGATCGAGCGAGTTCAGCAGCGGATTCAATTCGTGCGCCGAGAACAGCACGGCGATGCCGAGTTCCTGCTGCACGCGCCGCACCAGCTCCACCACGCTTTTCTGATGATGCGGATCGAGGCTGATCAGCGGTTCGTCGAGCAGCAGCAGTTTGGGATTGCCGAGCAGACATTGCGCGAGCAGCAGGCGCTGACGCTCGCCGCCCGACAGTTCCGACAAGGGCCGTTCCGCGAGTTTGCGTCCGCCGACCAGATCCAGCACGCGCTCGACATCGGCGCGCGTTTCGCGGTCGGCGTGCGGCAGGCCCCAGCGATGACCGTCGGCGGCCATCGCGACGAAATCGCGGCCACGCACACGACGTCCCGCGAGCGCGCTGCGCGTCTGCGGCATATAGCCGATCGACGCGTGACCGCGTTCCACCGGTTGTCCGAGTACGCGGATCGCGCCGCTCGTCGCCGGCACGAGGCCGAGCACGGCGCGCATCAAGGTGGTCTTGCCCGCGCCGTTCGGTCCGAGCACGCCGATGAATTCGCCCTGATTCACGACGAAGCCGGCGTCGCGCAGAATCGCGCGACCGCCGAGTTCGAGCGTCACGCGCTCGAGTTCGAGCACGGGCGTGTTGTTGCGCCCGTTGGCGGGCGGATTGGCTGGCGTGCCGCGGCCAGTCTCATTCATGGGGTTTTTCCTTTGACGGCCGCGTCGCTTGCTGCCAGCGCCTTATCCAGCGCGTCGAGCTGCGTCAGCATCCACGTCTGATAGGTCTTGCCGGCCGGTTCGGTTTCGGTGACGCTCATGGTCGGCACCTTCGATTGCTGCGCGAGCTTCAACATGCGTTTGGTCAGGGCCTCGGTTGCCTGGCTGTTATAGATCAGAACGCGCACCTGCCGGTCGCGCAGATCGCGTTCGAACGCGGCGATATCCGCCGGGCTCGCTTCCGTATCGTTCATGGTCGCCATCTGGAAGCGCAGATTGCGCATCGAGAGGCCCACTGCATCCGACATATAGCCGAACACCGGCTCGGTCGCCGTGACCGGCGCGCCGGCGTAGCGGCCATGCAAGGCGGCGACGCGGGCGTCGATCGGCTTGAGCGAGTCGAGAAACTTCGCGAGGTTCGCATCGTACGCCGACTTGTGCGCCGGGTCAGCCGCCACGAGTGCGGCGCTCACGGCGCGTGCCACTTTCGGCATGGTGGCCGGGTCGTACCAGAGATGCGGATTGTCGCCGCTTTTCTTGCCGGTCAGCTCGGCCGCCACGACGATAGCGCGATTCGAGCCCTTCGAAGCGGCGAGCAGTTTGCTCATCCACGGATCGTAGTCGGCCCCGTTATAGACGACAAGGCTCGCGTGCTGCAAGGCGCGCGCCGTCTTCGGGCTGGCTTCGAACAGATGCGGGTCCTGGTCGGGATTGCTGAGAATGCTGGTCACGTCGACACGGTCGCCGCCGAGTTGCTGCACCACGTCGCCGTAGAAGTTTTCCGCTGCCACGACGGGAATTTTTGTGTCCGCGGCAAACGCGCCGTGCGCGAAGGCGAATACCGTCGCGCCCGCTGCGGCGTACTTCGAGAGTCTCTGCGCGAGGCGCGCCCCGTTCAACATCGAGCCGATTTTCTTCATCTTTTTTCCTGCTGCGTGAAAGTTGAAAGAACCACAAACGTTAGGGAAGGGCGGTGTCGAGCCGCGCGGCGTGCGCACACGGCGCGCACAGTCCGCTGAGTTCGACCACCTGACGATGCACCACGAAGCCTTGTGCCGGCGCGGTGTGCGAAAGCTGGTCGGCGAGTTCGTCGCCGGGAATTTCGACGGTCGTGCTGCAACGGTCGCAGATCAGAAACTGGCCGCGATGCGGCACGCCGATCTCGCAGCAGGCCACGAACGCATTCTTCGACTCGATCCGATGCACGAAGCCATTCGCGAGCAGAAAATCCAGCGTGCGATAAACCGTGGTGGGCGGCACGCGGCCGCGCTGCGGTTCGAGCGCATCCAGCAGTTCGTAAGCGCCGACCGCGCGCTCGCTGGCGAGAATCGCGGCGTACACCTGACGGCGCAGCGGCGTCAGCGCAAGCCCGTGCAGCGCGGCATGCGCCTCGGCACGCGCGAGGCGCGTGGCTTGGTGATCTGCGTGCGAAACGGCCATGGGCGGTTCTCCGGAGCGATGACGGAACGGCGGATAAAGATTTGCTGCGCGCCAACGCATCGGCGCGCAGCCGTCCTGAACGGGGGCGAGACGGACCGGCGCGACGGCGCAGGGTCGTCGGTCGGGTGTCCGGTCTCGACGCGGTCGCAATGATATAACGTATCTCAAATTTTTGCCGCCACCCCGTGTGAAAAGCCGATCGACCGACACTCGTATCCTGTATTAGTGTTGACCCGGAGCCCGCCACGCCCAGCCTGGCTCCTGCCGCGCTGCACCATCGAAATCTGGTCGTGCGCCTTGACATGGCCCGGTGCGTATCCGATCATTCGATCACCAACAGAGCAATTGTTCGCGCGATGGGCGTTCGCTCACTGCGCCACAAGAAGCGAAACGAACCGGAGACAGCAGTGGCGGGACGATTGCAAGACAAGGTGGCGATTCTCACCGGCGCGGCAAGCGGTATCGGTGAAGCCGTGGCGCTGCGCTATCTGCAAGAAGGTGCGCGCGTGGCACTGGTCGACGTGAAACCGGCCGACAGTTTCGGTGCCGCCCTGCTCGCGGAATACAGCGATCGCGTGCTGACCATCAGCGCCGACGTCACGCGCCGCGACGACATCGAACGCATCGTCGCCGTTACGGTGGAGCGCTTCGGCCGCATCGACATCCTGTTCAACAACGCCGCGCTGTTCGATATGCGCCCGATCCTCGACGAATCCTGGGACGTGTTCGACCGTCTCTTCGCCGTCAACGTGAAGGGCATGTTCTTCCTGATGCAAGCCGTGGCGCGACAGATGGTCGAGCAGGGTCACGGCGGCAAGATCATCAATATGTCGTCGCAAGCCGGACGGCGCGGCGAGGCGCTGGTGTCGCACTATTGCGCGACCAAGGCCGCCGTGCTGAGCTATACGCAGTCGGCGGCACTGGCGCTCGCGCCGAACAGAATCAACGTGAACGGCATCGCGCCGGGTGTCGTCGATACGCCGATGTGGAAAGAGGTCGACGCGCTGTTCGCGCGCTACGAAAACCGCCCGCTCGGCGAGAAGAAGCGTCTGGTGGGCGAGGCCGTGCCGCTCGGCCGCATGGGCGTGCCGGACGACCTGACCGGCGCCGCGCTGTTTCTCGCGTCGGCGGATGCCGACTACATCACCGCGCAAACCCTGAACGTGGACGGCGGCAACTGGATGAGCTGAGTGGACTCACTGAGCCCATGTCATCGATTCAACCTGGACCAACGGTAGAACAAACGCAGTACTACATAACGTACGAGAAAGGAGACGCACACATGAAACCAGTCCTCAAATCCGCGTTGAAGGCGGTCAGCGCCGGCGCAGTCGCCTGCTTCGCGTTGCACGCGTCGGCAGCCACGGTGACGATCGCGACGTTGAACAACCCGGACATGATCGAGCTGAAGAAGCTGTCGCCCGAGTTCGAAAAAGCGAATCCGGACATCAAGCTGAACTGGGTGATTCTCGAAGAAAACGTGCTGCGTCAGCGCGCCACGACCGACATCACGACGGGTAGCGGCCAGTTCGACGTGATGACGATCGGCGCGTACGAAACGCCGCAATGGGGCAAGCGCGGCTGGCTCACGCCGCTGACCAATCTGCCCGCCGATTACGACCTGAACGACGTGGTGAAGACGGCCCGCGACGGCCTCTCCAGCGGCGGCCAGTTGTACGCGCTGCCGTTCTACGTCGAAAGCTCGATGACGTATTACCGCAAGGATCTGTTCGCGGCGAAGGGCCTGAAAATGCCCGATCAGCCGACCTACGACCAGATCGCGCAATTCGCCGACAAACTCACCGACAAGGCCAACGGCATCTACGGCATCTGTCTGCGCGGCAAGGCGGGCTGGGGCGAGAACATGGCTTACGGCACGACGGTGGTGAACACCTTCGGCGGCCGCTGGTTCGACGAAAAGTGGCAGGCGCAACTCACCTCGCCGGAATGGAAAAAGGCGATCTCGTTCTACGTCGATCTGCTGAAGAAAGACGGCCCTCCGGGAGCGAGCTCGAACGGCTTCAACGAAAACCTCACGCTGATGTCGTCGGGCAAATGCGCGATGTGGATCGACGCGACGGTTGCGGCCGGCATGCTCTACAACAAGCAGCAATCGCAGATCGCGGACAAGGTCGGCTTCGCGGCCGCGCCGGTGGCGGTCACGCCGAAGGGTTCGCACTGGCTGTGGGCATGGGCGCTGGCCATTCCGAAGTCGTCCAGGCAGACTGACTCGGCCAAGAAGTTCATCACGTGGGCGACGTCGAAGCAGTACATCGAACTCGTGGCGAAGGACGAAGGTTGGGCCTCGGTGCCGCCGGGAACCCGTCAGTCGACGTACGCACGTCCTGAATACAAGCAGGCCGCACCGTTCGGCGACTTCGTGCTGAAGGCGATCGAAACGGCGGACCCGGATCACCCGACGCTCAAGCCGGTGCCGTACACCGGTGTGCAGTTCGTCGGCATTCCCGAGTTCCAGTCGTTCGGAACGGTGGTCGGTCAGAGCATCTCCGGCGCGATCGCCGGCCAGATGACGGTCGACCAGGCACTGGCGGCAGGTCAGGCAACGGCGAACCGCGCCGTGCAACAGGCCGGCTATCAGAAGTAAGCCTTGGGCGTCTGCCTGGTCCATCGGCCAGGCAGATCAGCCGTACTGCAAGTTCTGTGACGTAACGTGAAACGCGCCGGCCGACGCCCGTCGACCGGCTCACGCAGCACAGCGGGCCGTTCCAGCGTGAGCCGCGCAAGCGCTCATGCGGCGGGGGCGGCGACAGCCGTCCGCGCCCCGGCCCGCGCATTACGAACAGGTGGTCAATCATGCGTCCTCTACGCCTGCCCCTCATGCATGCCCATCCCCAGACAGAGAAAGAACGCGAAATCCGCAAAGCCAATTCGGCCCGCTGGCTAGTCACGCCGTCGGTCGCCGTGCTGGTGCTGTGGATGGCGATTCCGCTCGCGATGACGATCTGGTTTTCGTTCTCGCGCTACAACCTGCTGAATCCGGACCTCAAAGGTTTCGCCGGATTAGACAACTACAAGTACCTTGCCAGCGATCCGTCGTTCGGCCCCTCCATCGGACACACGCTCGAACTGATCATTTCGGTGCTCGTGATCACGGTGGTCGGCGGTGTGCTGATGTCGATTCTGTTCGACCGAAAATTTTACGGACAAGGCGTCGCGCGGCTGCTCGCCATCGCGCCGTTCTTCGTGATGCCGACGGTGAGCGCGCTGATCTGGAAGAACATGATCCTGCATCCGGTGTATGGCCTGATCGCGCAGGGCATGCGCTCGCTCGGCATGCAGCCGATCGACTGGTTCGCCGACTATCCGCTCACTGCGGTGATCATGATCGTCTCGTGGCAATGGCTGCCGTTCGCGTTCCTGATCCTGTTCACCGCGATCCAGTCGCTCGATCAGGAGCAGAAGGAAGCGGCGCGTATCGACGGCGCGGGTCCGTTCTCGATGTTCTTCTACATCACGCTGCCTCACCTGAAGCGGGCCATCGCCGTGGTGGTGATGATGGAGACGATTTTCCTGCTGTCGATCTTCGCCGAAATCTATACGACCACGGGCGGCGGTCCGGGCACCGCGACCACCAACCTGTCGTACCTGATCTACTCGCTGGGTCTGCAACAGTTCGACGTGGGTCTGGCGTCCGCCGGCGGCATTCTCGCTGTCGTGCTGGCCAACGTCGTGTCGTTCTTCCTCGTGCGGATGCTCGCGAAGAACCTGAAAGGGGAGTACGAAAAATGAGCCATGTTGCCTCTACCCCGGCGTCCAGCACGCCGATGACCGTGCCGGCCAAGTCGCCGTTCGCCGCGATTCGCCGCGGCATTCCCGGCGTGATCGCCTGGCTGGTCGCCCTGCTGCTGTTTTTCCCGATCTTCTGGATGACGATCACCGCATTCAAGACCGAGCAGCAGGCCTATTCGTCATCGCTGTTCTTCGTGCCGACGCTCGACAGTTTCCGCGAGGTGTTTGCGCGCAGTAACTACTTTTCGTTCGCGTGGAACTCGGTGCTGATCTCAGCGGGCGTCACGATTCTGTGTCTGCTGCTCGCCGTGCCGGCTGCCTATGCGATGGCGTTCTTCCCGACTCGCCGCACGCAGAAAGTGCTGCTGTGGATGCTGTCCACCAAGATGATGCCGTCGGTCGGCGTGCTGGTGCCGATCTATCTGCTGTGGAAGAACTCGGGTCTGCTCGACTCGGTGTCGGGTCTGGTGATCGTCTACACGCTCATCAATCTGCCCATTGCAGTGTGGATGTCGTTCACGTACTTCGCCGAAATTCCGCGCGACATTCTCGAAGCCGGGCGCATCGACGGCGCCGTGACGTGGCAGGAAATCGTCTATCTGCTGATGCCGATGTCCTTGCCGGGTCTCGCGTCCACGGCGTTGCTGCTGGTGATTCTGTCGTGGAACGAGGCGTTCTGGAGCATCAACCTGTCGAGTTCGAACGCGGCGCCGCTCACGGTGTTCATCGCGTCGTATTCGAGTCCGGAAGGGCTGTTCTGGGCGAAGCTCTCCGCGGCCTCGCTGCTCGCGGTCGCGCCGATTCTCATCGTCGGCTGGCTGTCGCAGAAGCAACTGGTGCGCGGCCTTACGTTCGGGGCGGTCAAATGACGGCAAGTCAGACAGCAGGGACGAGCGTCGGCAATTTCGCGCTGATCTGCGACTGCGACGGCGTGCTGATCGACAGCGAAGCCGTGGCGGCCCGCATGCTGGTGCACGAACTCGAAGCGCGCTGGCCCGGCACCGATGTCGAGCCGGTGGTGCTGCCGCTGCTCGGCCTGCGCATCGAGATGGTGTTGCAGGGCACGGCGTCGCGCCTCGGCAAGAGTCTGTCCACCGAAGACATCGAAGCGATCCGTCACGCGGTGGAAGCGGCGGCCATGCAGGCGCCCGCGGTTCAGGGTATCGAGATCGCGCTCGCGCAGGTGCCGCTGGTCAAGGCTTGTGCGAGCAACAGTTTCCGCCCTTACGTGGAAACGGTGCTCGCGCGCACGGGGCTGGTCAGGTTTTTCGGCGACCGCCTTTTTTGCGCCGACTCGGTGGCGAACCCGAAGCCCGCGCCCGATGTTTATCTGGCCGCGGCGAAAGGCCTCGGACTCGCGCCGTCGGCCTGCCTCGTGGTGGAAGACAGCGTGACCGGTGTCACAGCCGCGACCGCTGCCGGCATGACGGTGCTCGGTTTCATCGGCGGCGGTCATGCGAGCGACGCGCAGATCGACAAATTGCACGCAGTCGGCGCGCGCCACGTATTCGACGACATGGAGCAGTTGCCCGAACTCGTCGCGCAATGGACGCTCAGCGCGACGGCGGCCGCACCCTGAAGCCGCCCGGCGGCACGCGGCAAACCAGAGCAAGCTGGAACAACGTACAGCGACACATAGCATTACACGGAGACACATCATGGCAAGCGTAACTTTGCGCAACATCCGAAAGGCCTACGACGACAACGAAGTGATGCGCGACATCAACCTCGACATCCTGGATGGCGAGTTCGTGGTGTTCGTGGGCCCCAGCGGTTGCGGTAAATCGACCCTCATGCGGATGATTGCCGGCCTCGAAGACATCAGCGGCGGCGATCTGACCATCGACGGCACGCGCGTGAACGACGTGCCGCCCGCCAGGCGCGGCATCGCGATGGTGTTCCAGTCGTACGCGCTGTATCCGCACATGACCCTGTACGACAACATGGCGTTCGGCCTGAAACTCGCCGGCACCAAGAAGCCGGAAATCGACGCCGCCGTGCGCAACGCGGCGAAGATCCTGCACATCGACCATCTGCTGGATCGCAAGCCCAAGCAACTGTCGGGCGGTCAGCGTCAACGCGTGGCGATCGGCCGCGCCATCACGCGCAAGCCGAAGGTGTTCCTGTTCGACGAACCGCTGTCGAACCTCGACGCTGCGCTGCGCGTGAAGATGCGCCTCGAATTCGCGCGTCTGCACGACGAACTCAAGACCACGATGATCTACGTGACGCACGATCAGGTCGAAGCCATGACGCTCGCGGACAAGATCGTGGTGCTGTCGGCGGGCAACGTCGAACAGGTGGGCAGCCCGACCATGCTTTATCACGCGCCGGCCAACCGCTTCGTCGCGGGCTTCATCGGCTCGCCGAAAATGAATTTCATGGAAGGCGTGGTGCAGTCGGTCACGCACGACGGCGTGACGGTGCGCTACGAAACCGGCGAGACGCAGCGCGTGGCAGTGGAGCCCGGCGCGGTGAAGCAGGGCGACAAGGTGACGGTTGGGATTCGTCCGGAGCATCTGCACGTCGGCACCACGGACGACGGTGTGTCGGCGCGCACCATGGCGGTCGAATCGCTCGGCGACGCCGCGTATCTGTACGCGGAATCGTCCGTCGCGCCGGATGGTCTGATCGCCCGCATTCCGCCGCTCGAACGCCACGCCAAGGGCGACACGCAGAAGCTGGGCGCGACGCCCGAGCACTGTCATTTATTCGACAGCGAAGGCAAGGCATTCCAGCGTAAGATCGTCGAAGTGCTGGCCGCGTGAGCAGGTGATCGGGAAGGCGGCGCACGCGCCGCTTTCCGCATCCGTCACGCTGGTTCACGCTCCAGGAAATGCCATGCCCGCCTATGTCGTCATCACGCGCGAGAAAACACTCGACCCCGCCAAGCTCGACGAATACAAACAGAGCGCGCCCGCCGTCTTCGAAAAGCATGCCGTGATGGTGCTGGCGAGTCACGGGCAGAAGGAAGTGGTGGAAGGCCCGCCGATCGACGAAATCCTGATCCTCGAATTTCCCGGCTACGACGAAGCCATCACGTGGTATCGCAGCCCGGCGTATCAGGCGCTGAGCGAGACGCGGCTGCAGGGCGGCGAATATCGCATCATCATCACGGAAGGTTTGCCGGTGATGTGAGGCGCTTCGCGGCGCACCCGGCGTTTTACCGCGCCGTCAGGCGTCCAGCGCCGCGCGCGCGCACAGTTCGTCGGTGACGAGTCCGGACAGCCAGCCGCCTTTGAGCACGGCGATCAGCGCTTCGCGTTTGCGCTCGCCGCCGGCAAAGCCGATGGTCGGGCGGCGCGGCGGAGAGTCGAGCGCAATGCTCGTGACGCGGCGTCCTGTCGGCGATTCGACATGCGCGCCGGCGGCGTCGATCGGCAAGCCGAGCATTTCGGCCACCGCGCCGTTGTGCATCAATTCCTTCACTTCGCCCGACGTAATGAAGCCGTCTTCGTGCAACGGACATTTCGGTCCGATATTGCCGATGCCGACGAACGCCACGTCCGCTTGCGCGGAGAGCGATTCGACGATCCGGTAGAGACGGTGATTGCACCACTGTGCGCGTTCCGCCTCGTTATCGGCGAGCAGGGGCGCGGGCAGCAGAAAATACTTGCCGCCGGTCTTTTCGGAAATGTGCAGCGCGACGTCGTAGCGGTTCGAGGAGCCGTCCTGAGCGATCGCCCCGACCATCGACACCAACCGGTGTTGCGGACGCTCCAGCTGCGCGATCTGATCGACCGCCGCCTTCAGCGTGCGGCCGCTGCTGACCGCGACCACCATCGGCTTTTCTTCGCCGAGATAGCGCTCCATCACTTGCGCGCCCGCGACCGCCAGCTTGCGATCCACTTCGTCGGCGCTGTCGCCGTCGATCGGCACCACTTCGCACATCGCGAGGCCGTAGCGTTTCGAGAGACGATCTGCCAGCGCGAGACAGTCGGCCAGTTTGTGATCGACCCGCACGCGGATCAGATTTTTTTCGACAGCGAACGCCACCAGTCGTTGGGCGACGGGACGCGACACCTGCAGCTTTTCGGCGATCTCGTTCTGGGTATTGCCGGCAACGTAGTAGAGCCACGCGGCGCGCGTAGCGAGGTCTAATTTTTCTGTGGACTTGGGCACGGTGACGGTTCGCTGAAGAGGCGCCGATGATAGCAGCCGGCCCGCGCGTCTCGACGCGGCCGGCTGCGCGTTGCCGCTCAGGCGAGCGGCGCGCGCGCGGGGTCGAACAGCGGCCGCACGTGGCGATAGAGTGCGCGATACGCTTCGAGACGTTTGCGCAGCTCGGCATGCCGTTGCGGGTTCGGCGTAAAGGCTTTGACGACCGGCGCCTTGGCGAGCACCGTGGCGGGGTCGCCGCCCGCCGCCAGCCAGCCGAGGCGGGCCGCGCCCAGTGCCGCGCCGGTTTCGCCGCCGCCGTGCTTGCAGGTGGTGGTGTCGAGCGCGTCGGCGAGCAGCTGGCCCCAGTAGTCGCTGCGTGCGCCGCCGCCCAGCAGCGACAGCGCCTTCGCTTCCGTGCCGGCCGCGCGCAGGGCGTCGAGGCCGTCGGTGAGGGCGAGCGTCACGCCTTCGAGCACGGCGTAGCCGAGCAGGGCGCGGTCGGTGGCGTGATTCATGCCGAAGAACACGCCCTGTGCGTACGGGTCGTTGTGCGGCGTGCGTTCGCCGGACAGATACGGCAGGAACAGCGGCGCGGTGGTCAGCGCTTCGGGTTCGAGCGCCTCGACTTCCGCCAGCAAGGTCGGTTCGTCGGTGGAGGTGAGCTTGCACACCCAGCGCAGGCAGCTTGCCGCCGACAACACCACGCTCATCTGATGCCAGCGGTCCGGAATGGCGTGGCAGAACGCGTGCACAGCGGAAGCCGGATTGGGCCGGAAGCTGTCGCCGATCACGCACAGTACGCCCGACGTGCCGAGCGAAACGAAGCCGTCGCCCGGCTGCACCGCGCCGATGCCGATCGCGCTGGTGGCGTTGTCGCCGCCGCCGGCCGCGACGATCACACCGTCGCTCAGACCGAACTCGCGCGCCACGGCCGGCAGCAGCGTGCCGGACGGCTCGCTGCCTTCGCACAGCGAAGGCATCTGCGCGCGCGTCATGTTGCAGGCGGCCAGCAGCGAATCGGACCAGTCGCGTTTGGCGACGTCGAGCCAGAGCGTGCCGGCCGCGTCCGACGGATCGGAGACCTTGCCGCCGGTCAGTTGCAGACGCAGATAATCTTTCGGCAGCAGCACGCAGGCCGTTTGCGCAAAAATTTCAGGCTCGTGGCGCGCGACCCACAGCAGCTTCGGCGCGGTGAAACCCGGCATGGCCAGATTGCCCGCGACCGTGTGCAGGTCGGGCGCGCGTTCGGTCAGCTCGGCGCATTCCTTGTCGCTGCGCATGTCGTTCCACAGGATCGCGGGCCGCAGCACGCGATCCTGCGCGTCGAGCAGCACTGCGCCGTGCATCTGGCCCGACAGGCCGATGCCGCGAATCTGCGCGAACTCGTCGGGATGCTTGGCGCGCAACGCGGCGAGCGCCGTGCGCGTGCCGGCCCACCAGTCTTCGGGATTCTGTTCGGCCCAGCGTTGATGCGGGCGCGAAACGGTAAAGGGTGAGCCTGCAGTGCCGATCACGCGTCCATCGGAGGCGAGCAGCAGGACTTTCACTTCGGACGTGCCGAGGTCGATGCCGAGATACATGGGCGCGAAACCTTCGTCGTTAGGGATGCGCTACTTTAGCCGCACATGAGGCGCGGTGCCATGCGCATTAAGCCTGGCACCGCGGCGAGTTCAGACGCAATGGCGCGCGACGACGCTCGTCGCGCGCCACGCGGATTCAGGCCGCACCGCGTTTGGCGAGCCACACGTCGACGCGCGCGAGCGCGCCCGCCAGCGCCGATTCCAGCTCCGGCGTCTGCGCCATGCTGCCCCACAGAAGACGGTCGGCGGTGAAGGCCTGCAAGGGTTCGGCGGCTTCGAAGAAACCGTGCGCCACGCGCTCGTCCATCACGCCGTCCTGATAGGCGTACGGCAGCTTGCCGGTGTGCCAGCGTTCGAGAAAACGGAAGAACAGCGCGGGCAGCATCGCCGTGGCGTTCGGCGTGACGCCGCGCTCGAAGCATTCGGAGAGCGTCGGCGCGATGAAGCCGGGCAGCTTCGAAAAACCGTCGGCGGCTACGCGCTGATTGGTGTCCTGGATGTAGGGATTGCTGAAGCGTTCCAGCACCACGTCGCGATAACGTTCGAGATCGAGCGGGCTCGGCGTGAGGCAGGGAATCACGTCTTCGGTCACGTAGTCGAAAGCGAATTTGTTGATGTCGCGATCGAGCGTGCCTTCGTGGATGTAGTTCAGCCCGACCAGCGTGCCGGCCCAGGCAATGCAGCTATGCGTGGCGTTGAGAATGCGGATTTTCGCTTCCTCGTACGGCATCACCGAATCGACCAGTTCCGCGCCGACCTTCTCCCACGCCGGGCGTCCCGCGATGAAACGGTCTTCGATCACCCACTGGATGAAAGCCTCGCCCATCACCGGACAGGCATCGTCGACGCCGGTTTCGGCCTTCACGCGTTCACGCACATCGGGCGTAGGACGCGGCGTAATGCGATCGACCATCGAACTCGGGCACGCCGTGTTGTCGTCGAACCACTGCGCCAGATCGTTGGCGCCGCGCCGCTCCAGAAACTCGCTCATGCCGGCGTGAAAACGCTCGCCGTTGCTGCGCAGGTTGTCGCAGGTTTGCAGCGTGACGGGACCCGCGCCGCGCTTCATGCGCGCGTCGAGAATGGCCGCGAGCGCGCCGTAAATCGTGGTGTGAGCGCCGGCCAGATCGGCGGCGAGGTCGGGGTTCGCCGTGTCGAGTTCGTCTTCTTCGTCGAGGTAGTAGCCGCCTTCCGTGACGGTGAACGAGATGATCTTGCACGCCGGATCGGCGCCCGCTTCGATCAGCGCGTCGAGGCTTTCGGTCCACGGCACGACGCGTTCGATCGAGCGGATCGTCTCGTACGCGCGCTCGCCTTGCGGCGTAACAGTTTCCAGCGTGTAGACGCCGTTCTGCGCGGCGAGTGCGTCGAGCACGGCGTTCATGTCGCTGCGGATATTGCCGACCGTGAGCGACCAGTGCGGCTCGCCGGGTACTTTGGCCTCGTTCAACCGGTGCAGATACCACGCCTGGTGCGCGCGGTGAAACGATCCCGCGCCGATGTGGAGGATCACGTGTGCGGCCGCGCCGCCGCCTTGCCCGCTATTCATGTGCGTCTCCTGAATGTCCTTGCTCGCACCGCTCGGAGCGGGCGTTTTTTCTTGGATGGAGCATTTGCTCTGTCTGTGAGCGAATGATCGTACCCGGCGAAACGAAAGTCAAGGCGACGCGCGCGGCTTTTCGTGGCGCAGCGCGGCGTGGCGGGCCTTGCAGCGGCGCACGCCAACGCGCGGAGCACTGTCGGACGCGTCTTCGCGCGTCTATTGCATTGCATCAAATTTGACTTCGAATGCGCCAGGACTAACCCGAATGCAAAAAAGTATCGGTCCGCGGTCTCATTTTTAGTGGTGGCGCGGGCGGATGAGCGCTACTTTTCGCTATACAAGATAAAGGTCAGCGGACGCCGGAGTGCGAGCCGCTTCATGGAGACGAACAGTGCAACCCGATCTCGAACTCGTGGCCGTACGCCGTGACGAATCGTTCAAAGTGTGGTCGCACGGCTATCCGTATCGCACGGTGCGCTGGCACTTTCATCCGGAATACGAAATCCACCTGATCGTGGCGACCAGCGGCAAGATGTTCGTCGGCGATCACATCAGCAACTTCGTACCCGGCAATCTCGTGCTGATGGGACCGAACCTGCCGCACAACTGGGTGAGCGACGTGCCGGAAGGCGAAACGATCGCGCAGCGCAACCTGGTCGTGCAGTTCGGTCAGGAGTTCGTGTCCAGCTGTTTCGAGAGTTTTCCGGAGTGGCGTCAGGTGGAGGCCTTGCTGGCCGATTCGCGCCGCGGCATTGC
Organism: Paraburkholderia sp. GAS199; assembly: GCF_050436585.1. Taxonomy (NCBI): domain Bacteria; kingdom Pseudomonadati; phylum Pseudomonadota; class Betaproteobacteria; order Burkholderiales; family Burkholderiaceae; genus Paraburkholderia; species Paraburkholderia sp. GAS199. The sequence goes on from NZ_JBNDMM010000008.1 coordinate 260,006, forward strand.
GTTCGGCCCGCAGACCAGCGCCGCGATCCAGCCGCTCTTCATGGAACTGCTGGCGGCGCGCGGACTGCGCCGGCTCGTGCTGTTCATGTCGATGCTCGAAATCCTGATGGCCACCGACGAGCGCGAAACGCTCGCGAGTCCCGCGTATCAAGCCGACCCGACCGGCTTCGCCGCAACCCGCATCAATCACGTGCTGTCGTATATCGGCAAGAACCTCGCGAACGAATTGCGCGAGTCGGACCTCGCGCAACTGGCCGGCCAGAGCGTGAGTGCTTTTTCACGTTACTTCCGCCGTCACACCGGGTTGCCGTTCGTGCAGTACGTGAACCGCATGCGGATCAATCTCGCGTGCCAGTTGCTGATGGACGAAGACCTCAGCGTCACCGATATCTGTTTCAAGGCGGGCTTCAACAACCTGTCGAATTTCAACCGTCAGTTTCTCGCGGTGAAGGGCATGGCGCCCTCGCGGTTTCGCCGCTACCAGCAGTTGAACGACGCGAGCCGCGACGCTTCGGAAGAAGCGGCCGCGCGCGGCGCGGGCATCGTCGATGCGCCCGCGATCGTGCTCGCGCCGGGTTTGCCGCGCAACGTCGCGGCGGCCTATCCGCCAACCTGATGCCGGCTTAGGCGACCAGGCCGCTTCACACCGAAGCACTTTTTCACCCGCGGTTTTACACGTATCGCGCTGCGACCAGCAGCGTGAGGGACGTGCTCATCTCATCGAACGGTTTCAATAACGGAGACAAACCATGACGCAATCCCATTCGAAGCAGGGCTCGTTGAAAACCATTGCGCGCAGTGCCGCGACGTTCGCGACGCTCGCCTTCGGCCTGTCGTTCATCGCCGCGCCGGCCGCGCAGGCCGCGCCGCTGAAGATCGGCATGACCTTCCAGGAACTGAACAACCCGTATTTCGTGACGATGCAAAAGGCGCTGAACGATGCGGCGGCTTCGATCGGCGCGACCGTGGTCGTCACCGACGCGCATCACGACGTGAGCAAACAGGTGAGCGACGTCGAAGACATGCTGCAGAAGAAGATCGACATCCTGCTCGTGAATCCGACCGATTCGACCGGCATCCAGTCGGCGGTGACGTCGGCGAAAAAGGCGGGCGTGGTGGTCGTGGCAGTGGACGCGAACGCGAACGGTCCGGTCGATTCGTTCGTCGGCTCGAAGAACTACGACGCGGGCGAGATGGCGTGCGAATACCTGGCGAAATCGATTGGCGGCAGCGGTGAAGTGGCGATTCTCGACGGCATTCCGGTCGTGCCGATTCTCGAACGCGTGCGCGGTTGCAAGGCGGCGCTCGCGAAAGTGCCCGGCATCAAACTCGTGGACACGCAGAACGGCAAGCAGGAACGCGCCACCGCGCTCTCCGTCACCGAGAACATGATTCAGGCGCATCCGAACCTCAAGGGCCTGTTCAGCGTGAACGACGGCGGCTCGATGGGCGCGCTCTCGGCAATCGAATCGTCGGGCAAGGACATCAAGCTGACCAGCGTGGACGGCGCGCCGGAAGCGATCGCCGCGATCCAGAAGCCGAATTCGAAATTCGTCGAGACGTCCGCGCAATTCCCGGCCGACCAGGTGCGTATCGCGCTCGGTATCGCACTGGCGAAGAAGTGGGGCGCCAATGTGCCGAAGGCGATTCCCGTCGACGTGAAGATGATCGACAAGAGCAACGCCAAGGGTTTCAGCTGGTAAGCCGAATGGCCGCTGCCGCACGTCGTCGATGTGCGGCAGCGGGCAGCAGAGGAGGACCCGATGGACACGATACTCAAGCTCGACAACATCACCAAAAGTTTTCCCGGCGTGAAGGCCCTGCAAGGCATTCATCTGGAAATCGCGCGCGGTGAGATTCATGCGCTGCTCGGCGAAAACGGCGCGGGCAAATCCACGCTGATGAAAATCCTGTGCGGCATTTATCAGCCGGACAAGGGCACCATCACGATTGCCGGCGAAGCGCGCCACTTCGCGAACTATCACGACGCGGTGACGGCGGGCGTCGGCATCGTGTTTCAGGAATTCAGCCTGATTCCGTATCTGAATGCCGTGGAGAACATGTTTCTCGGCCGCGAGATGAAGAACGGGTTGGGCCTGCTCGAACGCGGCAAGATGCGCCGCGCGGCGGCCGCTATTTTTCAGCGGCTCGGTGTGGCGATCGACCTCGCCGTGCCGATTCGCGAACTGTCGGTGGCGCAGCAGCAGTTCGTCGAGATCGGCAAGGCGTTGTCGCTGGAGGCACGCATTCTGATTCTCGACGAGCCCACGGCAACGCTCACGCCTGCCGAGGCCGAGCATCTGTTCGCCATCATGCGCGATCTGAAGCAGCAAGGTGTCGCGATGATTTTCATCTCGCATCACCTGGAAGAAATTTTCGAGGTGTGCGACCGCATCACCGTGTTGCGCGACGGCCAGTACGTCGGCATGACCGAGGTTGCGCAATCGGACGTAAGCCGTCTCGTGGAGATGATGGTGGGACGTCGCATCGAAAACAGCTTCCCGCCGAAGCCGCCGTTTCGCGCCGACGCGAAGAACGTGCTCGAAGTCGCGAAACTGCAATTGCTCAAGGACAGCCCCGTGCTGAGCTTCAATCTGCGCGAAGGCGAAATTCTCGGCTTTGCGGGACTGGTCGGTTCGGGCCGTACGGAAACGGCGCTCGCCGTGATCGGCGCAGACCCGGCTTACGTCAAGGAGATTCGCATCAACGGCGAGGCCGCGAAACTTTCCGATCCCGCCGACGCGTTGCGCGCCGGTGTCGGCATCCTGCCGGAAAGCCGCAAGACCGAGGGTCTGATTACCGACTTCTCGATCAAGCAGAACATCTCGATCAACAACCTCGGCAAATACCGGTCGCTGCGTTTCTTCATCGACCAGCGCAGCGAAGCGCGCGCCACCGCCGACATCATGAAGCGTGTGGGCGTGAAAGCGCCCACCATGCACACCGAGGTCGCCACGCTTTCAGGTGGCAATCAGCAGAAGGTGGTGATTGCGCGCTGGCTGAATCACCACACCAACATCCTCATCTTCGACGAACCGACGCGCGGCATCGACGTCGGCGCCAAGGCGGAAATCTATCTGCTGATGCGCGAACTCACCGCGCGCGGCTACTCGATCATCATGATCTCGTCCGAATTGCCGGAGATCGTCGGCATGTGCGACCGCGTTGCCGTGTTCCGGCAAGGACGCATCGAAGCGATGCTCGAAGGCGACGGGATCGACTCGAACGCCGTGATGACCTATGCAACTGCCGGCACCCGTGGAGCAAGCCATGAACACGCCTAACCCTTCTTCATCGCCGTCGCCGAAAACCTCGACGGTCAGTTCCGACACGCCGGGCGCGCCGGTTCGCTTCACGTGGGCCGCCTTGAAGCGCTCCACGCTGTTCTATCCGTTCATCGGATTGCTGGTGGTGTGCATCGTGATGGTCTTCGCGAGCGACAGCTTTCTGTCGGGCGCGAACATCGAGAACGTGCTGCGCCAGGTATCGATCAACGCGATCATTGCGGTGGGCATGACCTGCGTGATTCTGACCGGCGGCATCGACCTCTCGGTGGGTTCCGTGATGGCCTTGGCGGGCACGCTCGCCGCCGGCCTGATGGTGGCCGGCATGAACGCGGTGGCCGCATTGGCGGTCGGTATCGCGGTTGGTCTCGGCTTCGGCGCGGCCAACGGATTCTTCGTCGCCTTCGCGGGCATGCCGCCGATCATCGTCACGCTTGCCACCATGGGCATCGCGCGCGGTCTTGCGCTGATCTACACCGGCGGTTATCCGATCGACGGCCTGCCCGACTGGGTGAGCTTCTTCGGCAGCGGCAAGATTCTCGGCATTCAGGCACCGGTCGTGATCATGGCGGTGATCTACGTGATTGCCTGGGTGCTGCTCGAACGCATGCCGTTCGGCCGTTACGTCTATGCGATTGGCGGCAACGAGCAGGCCACGCGATTGTCCGGCGTGCGCGTGGCGCGCGTGAAGCTGATCGTCTACACGATCGCCGGGATGACGTCCGCGTTCGCCGCCATCGTGCTCACCGCACGCCTGATGAGCGGCCAGCCGAACGCGGGCGTCGGCTTCGAACTCGATGCGATCGCCGCCGTGGTGATGGGTGGCACGTCGATCTCGGGCGGCCGTGGTTCGATCATCGGCACATTGATCGGCGCGCTGCTTCTCGGCGTGCTGAACAACGGGCTGAACATGGTCGGCGTGAATCCCTACGTGCAGAACGTCATCAAGGGCGGAATCATCCTGCTCGCGATTTATATCAGCCGTGACCGCAGAAAATAATTTTCCACCGACTTCCCCTTTTCAGTAGGACCGTGCAATGACTCAATCTACTCAGACGACTCAGGTTACTCAAACGGCGAGAACGGACGGGCAGGACATGACGGCGATCGTCTGCCACGCACCGAAAGATTATCGCGTGGAGAAGGTCTCGAAGCCGAAGGCCGGCGCGCACGAACTGGTGATTCGCATCGCCGCGTGCGGCATCTGCGCGAGCGACTGCAAATGCCATTCGGGCGCGAAAATGTTCTGGGGCGGACCGAGCCCTTGGGTGAAGGCGCCCGTCATTCCGGGCCACGAATTCTTCGGCTTCGTCGAGGAAATCGGCGAGGGCGCGGCGGAACATTTCGGCGTGAAGATGGGCGACCGCGTGATCGCCGAACAGATCGTGCCGTGCGGCAAGTGCCGCTATTGCAAATCCGGCCAGTACTGGATGTGCGAAGTGCACAACATCTTCGGCTTCCAGCGTGAAGTCGCGGACGGCGGCATGGCCGAATACATGCGCATTCCGCCCACCGCGATCGTCCACAAGATTCCCGACGGCATTTCGCTCGAAGACGCCGCGATCATCGAGCCGCTGGCCTGCGCGATTCACACCGTCAATCGTGGCGACCTGCAACTCGACGACGTCGTGGTGATTGCGGGCGCGGGTCCGCTCGGTCTGATGATGACGCAGGTCGCGCATCTCAAGACACCGAAGAAACTCGTCGTGATCGATCTGGTGGAAGAGCGTCTCGCGCTCGCCCGCGAATACGGCGCGGACGTCACCATCAATCCGAAAACGGACGACGCCCTGGCTATCGTTCGTTCTCTCACGGACAACTACGGTTGCGACGTCTACATCGAAACGACCGGCGCGCCGATCGGCGTCAATCAGGGCATGGACCTGATCCGCAAGCTGGGACGCTTCGTCGAATTCTCCGTGTTCGGCGCGGATACGACGCTCGACTGGTCCGTGATCGGCGACCGCAAGGAACTGGATGTACGCGGCGCCCATCTCGGCCCATACTGTTATCCGATTGCGATCGACCTGCTGGCGCGAGGTCTCGTGACGTCGAAAGGCATCGTCACGCACGGCTTCTCGCTCGAAGAATGGGACGAAGCAATCAGGATCGCGAACTCGCTCGATTCGATCAAGGTACTGCTGAAACCGCGTGCCTGAGCCGACGCAACGTCGGCCGCGAATGGGCGGCATATAAACGGAGACAGTATGGATTACGTCATCGGCGTCGATATCGGCACGCAGAGCACGAAGGCGCTGCTGGTCGACCGGCACGGCGCGATCGTCGCGCAGCATGCGTCGAGTTATCAGCCGGACACGCCCAGGCCGCTGTGGGCCGAACAGTGGCCGGCCGTGTGGTTCAAGGCGGTGGTGGAGTGCATCGCGGCATGCGTCGCCAAAGGCAAGGAGGCCGGCGTCGCGGCGAAATCGATCAAGGCGGTGTGCGTGAGCAGCCTGTACGGCGGCTCGGGTATTCCCGTCGACAGCGAGATCAAGCCGCTCTATCCGTGCCTGATCTGGATGGACCGCCGCGCCACGAAACAGGTGGACTGGGTGCGCGAAAACGTCGATCTCGACCGGCTTTACGCGATCACCGGCAACGGCGTGGACAGCTACTACGGCTACACCAAGATGCTCTGGCTACGCGAGAACGAGCCGGACGTGTGGGCTCGCACGCGCTACTTTTTGCCGCCGAATGCCTACGTCATCTACATGCTGACCGGCGAGATCGCGGTGGATCACAGTTCGGCGGGCAATATCGGCGGCGTCTACGATATTGCGCGGCGCGACTGGTCCGACGAAGCGCTCGACATGCTCGGCATTCCCGCCACCATGATGCCCGAGCGTCTCGTGGAATCGTCGGACGTGGTGGGTGCGCTGCTTTCGCAATGGACCGGACAACTCGGCCTGGAAGCCGGCACCGCGATCGTCGCGGGCGGCGTGGACGCAGCCATGGCGACATTCGCTGCCGGCGTGACGCGCGCCGGGCAACACGTCGCGATGATCGGCACCAGCATGTGCTGGGGCTACATCAACCAGACCGTCGACGCGCGGCACGGGTTGATCAGCATGCCGCACGTGTTCAACGGTCAGCACGACATCTACGTGTTCGGCGGCGCGATTACGGCCGGCGCGTCGGTCACCTGGTATCGCGAGCAGTTCTGTCAGGCCGAGATCGAGGCGGCGCGCGCCACCTCGCATGGCGACCCGCATCGTCTGCTGGAAGAACGCGCTTCGCAGATCCCGGCCGGTTCCGATGGCGTGATGTTTTTGCCGTATCTGATGGGCGAGCGCAGCCCCGTGTGGGACGCGAAGGCGAGCGGCGCGTTCGTCGGCCTGAACCTGTTCCATACTCGCGCGCATCTGTATCGGGCCGTGCTGGAAGGCGTGTCCTTTGCGCTCCAGCACAACATCGAAGCGGGACGAAAGGGCGCGCAGGCGCTCGACGACAAGCTGATCGTCGTCGGTGGCGCCGCGCATTCCGACTTGTGGATGCAGATCATCGCGGACATCACCGGCTATCCGGTCTACACGATCGAGCAGGATGTCGAAGCGGCGATGGGCGCCGCTCTGCTCGCGGGTGTCGGTGTCGGACTCGTTTCGCGTGAGGAAGCACAGGGCGGTTGGGTGACGTTGATCGAGCGCGCGCAGCCGGATGCTGTGCGCATGGCGTTGTACGAGCAACGTTTCGGCGTCTATAGAGACTTGTATCCGGCCTTGAAGCCGGTCATGCACCGGTTGCAATCATCATGAATGCTACTTTTGATTTTTCTGGCAAATCCATTCTGGTCACGGGTGCGTCGAGCGGCATTGGATGGGCGACGGTCGAAGCGTTGCGCGCGTCCGGTGCGAACGTGGTCGCTGCCGCGCGCAACGTCGCCGAACTTGCGCGGCTCGCCGAAGAGACGGGCTGCGAGCCGCTGGTGCTCGACGTCAGCGACGAAGCTGCGATCGACGAGGCGCTTGCATCGCTCGACGCCTTCGACGGACTGGTGAATTGCGCGGGCATTGCCTTGCTCGAACGCGCGGTGGACACGACCGCCGCGAGCTTCGATCGCGTGATGGCGGTGAATACGCGCGGCGCGGTGCTGGTCGCCAAGCACGTCGCACGCGCGATGATCGCGACGAATCGCGCGGGCAGTATCGTCAACGTATCGAGTCAGGCCGGCCTCGTGGCGCTCGACGACCACCTGAGTTATTCCGCCTCGAAAGCCGCGATGGATGCCGTGACGCGCGCGTTGTGCCTCGAACTCGGTCCTTCCGGCATTCGGGTGAATAGCGTGAACCCCACCGTCACGCTGACGCCGATGGCCGTCATGGCCTGGAGCGATCCGGTCAAGCGAGATCCCGCCTTGCAGGGGATTCCGCTCAGGCGATTCGCTGAACCGATGGAAGTGGCGGCGCCGATTCTGTTTTTGCTGAGTGATGCGGCTTCTATGATTAGTGGGGTTTGTTTGCCGATTGATGGGGGGTATACGGCGAGGTGATGTTTTTTGCCTGCGGCGGTGGGTGCTTATTTTTCTTTGTGGTTTATTAGTGTTGCCCCTGTGCGGGGCGGCACTTACTTTCTTTGCCGCGGCAAAGAAAGCTAAGCAAAGAAAGCCGCTTTGAACCGCCAATGCTATTCGTTATCAGTGGCACTTCTCTACCGCAGTGGCCCCGGAGCGTCCGGCGCGTCGCGCACTCCGCGTGAGTGACAAGGCCGTCATCAGTTCCGGCGGCGCTTCGCGCGCCGAGCGGCACATTAAGGGAAACCGAAGGTTTCCGTTGAGCGTTTCGCCGAGGCGAAGCCGACGGCTGGTAAAGCAAAAAACGAAGTGATTGGTTGAATGAAGTACCGCTCCGGCGCGCGCAGCGCCGCCGGAACGGATGACTGCTGTACCACTGGCAATGACGATCCACGGTCGGCCCTATCGGCTGCCACTCCGTGTGGTTATGAGAGATGCCCGCTTAGGGTTAGCGGTTTGAGCGGCTTTCTTTGCTTAGCTTTCTTTGCCGCGGCAAAGAAAGTAAGTGCCGCCCCGCACAGGGGCAACACTAATAAACCACTAAGAACAAAAACACCGCCACCGCAAGGCAAACAAAAAAAACCCGCCAAAGCCAAACCCCAACTACAACATAGTCCTCACATGCCAAAGCTCAGGAAACAAAACCACATCCAGCATCTTCCGCAAATAAGTCGCGCCACTCGTCCCCCCAGTCCCCTGTTTGAAACCGATAATCCGCTCAACGGTGGTCACATGCCGGAACCGCCACTGCCGGAAGGCATCTTCGAGATCGACGAGTTCTTCGGCCATCTCGTACAACTCCCAGTGTTGCGAAGGATTCCGATAGACCTCAAGCCAGGCGGCCTCGACCGACGTGTCATGCACGGTAGGCTGAGTCCAGTCCCGCTCGAGCCGCGACGGTGAAATCGCAAACCCGCGACGCGACAGCAGACGCACCACTTCGTCGTAGAAAGACGGCGCGTTCAATGAAGCCGTGACCTGCGCCAGCACATCGGCGCGATGCGCGTGCGGCTTCAGCATCTGCTCGTTCTTGTTGCCCAGCAAAAACTCGATCTGCCGGTACTGATACGACTGGAAGCCGGAGGAACTGCCGAGATACGGCCGCATCGCGGTGTATTCGGAAGGTGTCATGGTGGCGAGAACGCTCCATGCCTGCACGAGTTGCTCCATGATCCGCGAGACGCGCGCGAGCATCTTGAACGCGGGCGGCAACTCGTCGCGATGCACCGCTTTCAAGGCCGCCTGCAATTCGTACAGCGCGAGCTTCATCCATAACTCGCTGGTCTGATGCTGAATGATGAACAGCATCTCGTTGTGATCCGGCGAGAGCGGATGCTGCGCATCGAGCACGGTGCCGAGCGACAGATAATCTCCGTAACTCATCGACTCCGAAAAATCGAGTTGCGCGTCGTGCCAGCCATCGGCCGTGCCGGACGCCGAGGCGTCGGCCGGTGTACCGGTTGGCGCGGCAACGCTGCCGTGTCCGAACGGGCAACCCTGCGCGGGCTTTTCTTCGGGCAAGCCCGGCGTTTGCATGTGGTCGTTCATCGTGCGCTCCTCAGGTCACCGCGCCGCGGGCGGCGAATTCGGGTGCTCGCCAGGTCTCGTTGACCAGCACTTCGCGGAGCGTTTCGACCGCGTCCCATACATCGACGAAGCGCGTGTATAGCGGCGTGAAGCCGAAGCGCAACACATGCGGCTCGCGATAATCTCCGATCACGCCGCGCGCGATCAGCGCTTGCATCACCTCGTAACCGTGCGGATGCTCGAAGCTCGCGTGCGAGCCGCGTTGCGCGTGGTCGCGCGGCGTCACGAGCTTAAGCGGGAATTCGCCGCAACGCGCTTCGACGAGTTCGATGAACAGATCGGTCAACGCGAGCGACTTCGTGCGGATCGTCTGCATATCGGTTTGCAGGAAAACGTCGAGGCCGCATTCCACCAGCGCCATCGACACCATCGGCTGCGTGCCGCACAAAAACCGGCCGATGCCGTCGTCCGGCTGGTACGCGGGCTCCATTTTGAACGGCGCGCGGTGACCCCACCAGCCGGAGAGCGGCTGCGAGAAGTCGTTCTGATGGCGCTTCGGCACCCACACGAAAGCCGGCGAACCGGGGCCGCCGTTCAGATACTTGTACGTGCAGCCCACGGCATAGTCGGCACCGACGCCGTTCAGATCCACCGGCACGGCGCCCGCCGAATGCGCGAGATCCCACAGCGCGAGCGCGCCTTTGTCGTGGATCATCTGCGTCAGCGCGGCCATGTCGTGCATGTAGCCGGTGCGGTAGTTCACGTGCGTGATCATCGCGATCGCGGTGTCGTCGCCGATGGCGGCCGGCAGCTCGGACGGATCATCGACGAGACGCAGTTCATAGCCGCGGTCGAGCTGTTCGATGAGGCCTTGCGCGATGTACAGATCGCTCGGGAAATTCGAGCGCTCGGACACGATCACGCGACGCTTCGGGTCGCGTGCATTCGCGAGTCGCACGGCGGCGGAAAGCAGCTTGAACAGATTGATCGAAATCGTATCGGTGACGACCACTTCGTTGTCGGCCGCGCCGATCAGCGGCGCGAGCTTGTTGCCGAGGCGGCGCGGCAGCTCGAACCAGCCCGCGCTATTCCAGCTGCGGATCAGGCCTTCGCCCCATTCCGCACCGATCACGGTTTGCGCGCGTTGCGCGGCGGCGGCGGGCGGCACGCCCAGCGAATTGCCGTCGAGGTAGATGAGGGTTGGCGACAACGCGAACTGGTCGCGCAGCGTTGCCAGCGGGTCGGCGCTGTCGAGCGCCAATGCTTCGTCACGGTGGTTCATGGTGGTCCAGTCAGTCAGATCGAGGTATGGGTGCAGGCGACGGCGCGGTTCGGAAAAGGCCCGAGCCGCGCAACGCGGCGCGTCAGGTTCGCCGTGAGCCGAGGGCGCGCAGCACGGCGCGCACGGGACTCGCGTCGAGCGTGGTGAGTTTCAACGGCAACGCGATCAGCTCGTAGTCGCCGGGCACGACGGCGTCCAGCACGATGCCTTCGAGAATCGCCATGCGGTGCTCGCGGATGCGGTGATGGGCGTCCATCGTCTTCGATTCCTGCGGATCGAGCGAAGGCGTGTCGATGCCGATCAGCTTGACGCCTCTGCTCGCGAGCAGGTCGATGGTCTCTGGTGCGACCGCGCAGAACGCGCTATCCCAGGCCGTCGTTGGGGCGGTTTTGTAAGTGCGCAGTAAGACTCGCGGCGGCAGGTCGTCGAGCGAGCCGGCGAGGTGTTGTGGCGTGACAACAGGTGAGGCGCCGATGCAATGAATCACCCGGCATAAACCGAGGTAGGCATCCAGCGCAACCTGGCCGATGGCGGCGCCTTCGGCGTCGTAATGGAGCGGGGCATCGGTGTGCGCGCCGGTGTGCGGCGAGAGCGTGAGCCGCGCCACGTTGACCGGCGAGCCCGCCTCCATGCGCCATACGCGCTCGATCCCGACTGGCGTATCGCCCGGCCAGACGGGGGTCGCCGTGTCGACGGCGGGCGTGATGTCCCAGAGTGTGTCCATGTCTGCGGTCAGTGGATTAGGTCTATCGGTGAATGATAGGTGGCCTGCCACGAAATGTGATTGCGAAAAAATCTCCTTCTACCGCTGGTCTTGGAACATAATTTGATTCAAATGGGAAAGGGAGACCGAATATGAACGCGATCTCGCTCGACGCCACCGATTGCCGTATCTTGACGGTGCTTCAGCAAGAAGGACGGATCAGCAATCTCGACCTCGCGGAGCGAATCTCGCTCTCGCCCTCGGCCTGTCTACGACGGCTGCGTCTGCTGGAAGAGCAGGGTGTGATCGAGCATTACCGCGCGTGTCTGAATCGCGAGGTGCTCGGTTTTGAACTGGAGGCGTTCGTGCAGGTGTCGATGCGCAACGACCAGGAAAACTGGCATGAGCGCTTCGCGGAGGCCGTGCGCGACTGGCCGGAAGTGGTCGGCGCGTTCGTCGTGACCGGCGAGACCCATTACCTGCTGCGGGTACTCGCGCACAATCTCAAACACTATTCGGATTTCGTGCTGCAACGTCTGTACAAGGCACCGGGCGTGATGGATATCCGTTCGAATATCGTGCTGCAGACGTTGAAGGAAGATTCGGGTGTGCCGGTCTCTCTGGTGACGAAGACCGGTGGACACAGCGCCACGCATAACGACCGCTGACGGATCGCCAAACGCACGAGCCGCCGCGCCCATGACGCGGCGGCGCACCGCTCACAGCGGCGCGAGTCCGTGGAACAGACCGTTCTGGAACACCAGCGGCGCGATGCTCGCGGCGTCCGGATGCACGCCGCAACGCTCCACTTCACCCACGAAGATCACGTGGTCGCCTTCCTCGTAACGGCTGCGGTTATGGCACTCGAACCACGCGAGCGCGCCGTCGAGCACCGGCATGCCGGTATCGCCTTCCGCATGCGAGACGCCTTCGAAGCGGTCGCCCTTCACAGTGGCAAAGCGTTTGCACAAATCGAGTTGCGACGCGGCCAGCACGTTCACCACGTAATGACTATTCGCCCGGAACACGGGCATCGACGCCGAGCGCGTGGCGAGACTCCACAACACGAGCGGCGGATTGAGCGACACCGAATTGAACGAACTGGCCGTGATGCCAATCAACTGGCCCGACTCGGCGCGCGTGGTGATGACGGTCACGCCGGTGGCGAATTGCGCGAGCGCCTGCTTGAAAGCGGGCTGGTCGAAGTTGGGCGGACTGGCGCGCTTCATCGGGCGTGAGCCTTCGCCGCAAACCGGCTAGGTGCCGGCCTGGAGTCTTTGCGCGTACGGCTGGAAACAAATGATTCGAAAGTCATAGTGAAAATCGTCGATTTGTCCCAATTTTAACTGCAATCGCGGCGACGAGGCCGCGAGTCTGCCGGCTGGCGTAAAACCCGCTAAGCTGGAAAGTCCAGGATGTGCGATCGGCGCTGCCTTTACGTGACGAGGCATTGGCCAATTTCGAGTTTCAAGGAGCGAGCAGCATGAGTCAGACAGGTGAAATCGCCACGCTGGGTGGCGGGTGTTTCTGGTGTCTCGAAGCGGTCTATCTGGCCGTCGATGGCGTCAACTCCGTGCAGTCGGGCTATGCGGGCGGCCAGACCCGGCAGCCGACCTACGAACAGGTCTGCGACGGCGCGACCGGCCATGCGGAAGTCGTGAACGTCGACTTCGATCCGGCCAGAATCAGCTATCGCGAGATTCTGGACATCTTCTTCGCGATTCACGATCCGACCCAGTTGAACCGTCAGGGCAACGACGTCGGCACGCAGTATCGTTCGGTGATCTTCACGCACTCCGACGCGCAGCGCGAAACGGCGCTGCAGGCGATCCGCGAGATCACGGAGCAGAAGATTTACGACGGCCAGATCGTCACTCAGGTGCTGCCGCTCGACGGCAACTACTGGCCGGCCGAGGCGTATCACCAGAACTACTTCGCACAGCATCCGGATCAAGGGTACTGCTCGTTCGTGGTGGCGCCGAAGGTCGCGAAGTTTCGTCAGAAGTTCGCGCACCGCATCAAGGCAGGCTGAGCGGCGTCAATCCGGGTCGGCGGCGGGCGGCTCATGGGCATCTTCATGCTCATGAGCCTGGCGCGTGTACGCCTCGATGATCGCGCGCGCCAGTTCCAGGCAACTGAGCGGCGCCGACCCTTCCGCCTTGTTGTTGATCGCGATCACGACCGGTTGGCCGGCCAGCGCATAGCGCGCGGCCAGTTCGGCGAGCGCGGCGCGCGTGGACGGGTCCGGGTCGATCAGCTGGTTGAACGGCTCGTACTTCGCCTTCGCCTGCTCGTACTTGAAGCCGCCATGCAGACTCCAGCGCACGATCAGCGGACCCGTGGGCGCGTCGCCGTCGAGTAGCGCCAGCGCCGCGGCCTGACGCAGCGGATCGGGCATCCGCGCATGAATCCCCACGCAATAGCGCACGCCGGCCGCTTTGAGCGTGCGGATGAAGCGCGGCGTCAGCAGACTGCCGTCGCGGATTTCGATCGCGTAGTGGGTGCCGTCGGGCAACGCCGGCAGCGCATGCAGAAACTCGCCTAGCCGTTCGATGAACGCCGCCGGTTGCGCCAGCATCTGATCGGGCAACGGCGAAAGCTGGAACACCAGCGCGCCGGCCTTGGCGCCGAGACCTTCGAGGCAGGGCGTGACGAAGTCGTCGATCGCCATCTGCGCATTCAGAAAACACGGATTCATCGACACCGGCTCGCCTCGTTCGGCGCGCACGGTGGCGTCGGTGATTGTCATCGGCGCCTTGACGATGAAGCGGAAATGCTCCGGTACCTGCTGGGCGTAGCGCAGGTATTCCGTGACGGTGAGTGCCTGGTAGAACGACCGGTCGATGCTGACAGTCTTCAGCAACGGATGCGCGCTGTACGCGCCGAGACCTTCGCGCGAGAGCTTGGTGTTGCTGTATTCGTCGCCGTAGACGATGCCGTTCCAGCCGGGAAACGACCACGTGGAGGTGCCGAGATGAATCTGCGGCGGCAGTCCGGCGGCAAGCGCGAGCAGATCGGGCGAGGGCGGGGCGGCAACGACGTCGCGGGCGCGGCGTTTTTTGGGCGAGTCGGCGGGCGGCGCTGCGGCTTCGTCGACGCACGTCGCGCTTTCGGTGCTCTCACCACCGCTCACGCCGGGTTGGGCGGAAGCTTTGGAAACCGCCGGCGCGGCTTTTACCGGCATACCGAACAGGTCGAACTGCACCGCGTCGGGCTGCGCGTCGTGTTCGCCGCTCGCCGCATCTGCCACTTCGTTTGTACCGCTCTGGCCCATCTCTATCCGACTCGCTCATCGAGGTTCACGCCGCGGCAACCGCTTCAGCACGCCGCCGCGGCATGACACATCACGGCTTTTTGTCGTACATATAGCGGCGCGACCACGGCAGGGTTTTCGCGCTGCGGCCGGCTTTGCGGCACACCACCTGGTAGATCGAGACGTCGTCGTTTTCGAACGCGTACGCGCAACCGGCGAGATACACGCGCCAGATACGGAATTTTTCGTCGTCGACCAGCTTGCGGGCTTCGTCGGCATGAGCCTCGAAGTTTTCCGCCCAGATGTCCAGCGTGTGCGCATAGTGACGGCGCAGGCTTTCGACGTCAACCGCTTCCAGCCCGCCGCGCTGCATCGATTCGAGCGCGAGGCTGATGTGCGGCAGTTCGCCGTCGGGGAACACGTAACGGTCGATGAATTCGCCGCCGCCCAGCGCGGTCTCGCCGCTGTCCGAGTCGCTCGATGTAATGCCGTGGTTCATCGCGACGCCGTCGTCCGCCAGCAGATCGTGGATCTTCTGGAAATAGCCCGGCAGGTTTTTGCGGCCGACGTGTTCGAACATCCCCACACTAGTGATCCGGTCGAACTGGCCGTCCACGTCGCGGTAATCCTGCAGACGAATTTCGATCCTGTCTTCGAGGCCCGCGGCTTTGACGCGCGCGGTGGCGA
The DNA here is from genome assembly GCF_050436585.1 of Paraburkholderia sp. GAS199. Classification (NCBI taxonomy): domain Bacteria; kingdom Pseudomonadati; phylum Pseudomonadota; class Betaproteobacteria; order Burkholderiales; family Burkholderiaceae; genus Paraburkholderia; species Paraburkholderia sp. GAS199. The sequence continues at coordinate 275,249 of NZ_JBNDMM010000008.1, forward strand.
GATCGAACTGGTTTTGCGAGAGCGTCACGCCCACGCATTGCGCGCCGAATTTCTGCGCCGCGCGCAAGACCAGTGCGCCCCAGCCGCAGCCGATGTCGAGCAGACGCTGACCGGGTTGCAACTGGATCTTGGTCAGGATGTGGTCGATCTTCTTGATCTGCGCGGTGGCGAGATCTTCGTCGCCGTTCTCGAAGTAGGCGCACGAGTACACCATGTTCTCGTCGAGCCAGAGCTTGTAGAACTCGTTCGAGACGTCGTAGTGATACTGGATGGCCTTTTTGTCCGACGACTTCGAGTGATTGAAGTAGCGTCGCACGCGCGCCAGCTTGCTCGCACTCGTGACCGTGCTGCGGGCGAGCGAGTAGCCGATATTGATGATGTCCGACAGCTTGCCTTCGATGTCGATCTTGCCCTTCACGTACGCCTCGCCGAGATTGTCGAGGCTCGGTTCGAGCAGATAAGGCAGCGCCGTGGCGCTCTTCACGTGTAGCGTGACCTGGGGCGCGGCAAACTGCCCGAAGTCATGTTGCTGGCCATCCCACAGCACGAGCCGTGCTGGCAGGTTAGCCCTGGTTTTTACGTCTTCCACCCACTGCGCCAGCTTCTTCTCCCAGAACATGTGATTTCTCCGTGTCCGTTGAACTAAAGCAAAGCCTGTGTGGATCGCGCACGCCACGGCCCAACTCCCATGCCATGGGCGCAATCCGGCCGGCGCGCGCTGCTGCATCGGCTGCGCGCGTACGGCGATCAATTCGGTTTCAGGGCGAGAGGCGGGAGATTTGCCAGTCGCTGGTTTCGCCTGAACGCGTATAGAGCAGACGGTCGTGCAGACGCGACGGTCGGCCCTGCCAGAATTCGATTGCTTCGGGCACCAAACGAAAGCCGCCCCAATGTGGCGGGCGCGGTGGTTGGTCGCCGTACTGCAGACTGATTTCGCGTTCGCGTGTTTCGAGCTGCGAACGGCTTTCAATTACCTGACTCTGATTGGATGCCCATGCGCCGATGCGCGACCCGAGCGGACGCGAGGCGAAGTAGGTATCGCTTTCTTCCGCGCTCGTCTTGACGACGCGGCCCTCGATACGCACCTGGCGTTCGAGTTCGATCCAGTAAAACAGCAGGCTCGCAAAGGGATTGGCAGCGAGCTCGCAGCCTTTGCGGCTTTCGTAATTGGTGAAGAACACGAAGCCCCGTTCGTCCACGCCCTTGATCAGAACGATGCGCGCCGATGGCCTGCCGCGAGAATCGACAGTGGCGAGCGTCATCGTATTCGGCTCGGGCAATTGCGCTGCGACGGCCTGCTCAAACCATTTGTCGAACTGACAGAACGGATCGCGGTCGATGTCGGCGACGTCCAGAGAACCCAGCGAATAGTTTTTCCGAAGTTCGGCGAGTGAGGTCATGTTCTTATGCGAACGCTTACAGTCAGTCCAGTATATCCAAGGAGCAAATTTTTTGCCCGCAACCAGATCAACAACAGGCCTGCACCCAGGCCTTCTACGTGTCCAAGCTTGCGCGTTCCAGACCGACGCGTGATGCAAGGCGTGCGACCATGCAAATGAATTCGATCAGGCAAAATACGGTCTGCAGGCATTTTGACGTGCTACGTCCTGTCGCCTTGCCTGCCGTTTTTTAGTCTGCCAGACGCTTCTCCGTAGTTTGTTTGTTTTCCACCGAGTCCGCCATCATGTCCAGCATTGCCGCGCAATCCGATCTTACTACCAGCATCGACGGGAGTCATACAGCCGATCATGCCCGGCGCTTCGGCGGCATCGCCCGGCTGTATGGTGCGCCCGCGCTTGCCGCATTCGAAGGTGCGCACGTCGCGGTGATCGGCATCGGCGGGGTGGGGTCGTGGGTGGCCGAAGCGTTGGCGCGCAGCGCGGTCGGCACGCTTACCCTGATCGATCTGGACAACGTGGCCGAGAGCAACACCAACCGGCAGATTCACGCGCTGGACGGCAACTACGGCAAGCCGAAGGTCGAGGCGATGGCCGAGCGCATCGCGGCGATCAACCCGGCGTGCGACGTGCGGCTGATCGAAGACTTCGTAGAGCCGGATAATTTCGACGCCACGCTCGGCGGCGGCTTCGATTACGTGATCGACGCGATCGACAGCGTTCGCACCAAGACGGCATTGATCGCCTGGTGCGTGGAGCGCAAGCAGCCGCTCATCACGGTGGGCGGCGCGGGCGGCCAACTGGACCCCACGCGTATCCGCATCGACGATCTCGCGCTGACCATTCAGGACCCGCTGCTCTCGAAGGTGCGCGGACAGTTGCGCAAGCTGCACGGTTTCCCGCGCGGCCCGAAGGCAAAATTCAAGGTGAGCGCGGTGTATTCGGACGAACCGCTGATCTACCCGGAAGCCGCCGTTGGCGATATCGACGAGGAAACCGGACAAGCGGACAGCTTGCCCAGTCAAACGGGACCGGTGGGTTTGAACTGCGCGGGGTTTGGATCGAGTGTGTGCGTGACCGCGAGTTTCGGTTTCGCCGCGGCCGCGCATGTGCTGCGGGCCTTGGCGAAACAGGCGGCGGGTTGAGAGACCTCTAACGCGCGTTTAGTACAGCAGCGCGCTCAGCTTGCGGCGCCATTGCGAGACCAGCTCCGGCTGATGCGCGGCGAGATCGAACACCGAGAGCATCGTCTTGCGGCCGATGTCGTCGCGGAAGGTGCGGTCGCGCTGCACGATGGCGAGCAGATGTTCCAGCGCGCCTTCGTATTTGCGGCGCGCAATCAGCGCGCTGGCCAGGTCGAAACGGGCTTCGAGATCGGCCGGGTCGGCGGCGACTTTGGCTTCGAGCGCGTCGGTGGGCGGCAGATCGGCGGCGGCGTCCACGGCGTCCAGACGCGTCTTGATGGCGTTGAAGCGCGCGTCGATGCCTTGCGTGGTTTTCGGCGACAGCAGATCGACTTCATTGCGCGCTTCGTCGATACGATTGTCTTCGAGCAGCAGTTCGATGCGGTCCATGCGGGCGTCGTCGAAGCCGGGGTCGTAGGCGAGCGCGGCTTGCAGCGCGTCGTACGCATCTTCACGACGACCTTCGGCGAGGGCGGTGTGCGCTTCGAGACGCGCTGCGTCCGCGCCTTGCGGCACGAGGCGGTCGAGAAACTCGCGCAACTGGCCTTCCGGCAGCACGCCGACGAACTGATCGACCGGGCGGCCGTCTGCGAAAGCCATGACGTGCGGAATGCTGCGCACCTGAAAGTGCGCGGCCAGTTCCTGATTCTCGTCGACATTCACCTTCACCAGCTTCCACTTGCCGGCTGCTTCGGCTTCGAGCTTCTCGAGCATCGGGCCGAGCGTTTTGCACGGGCCGCACCATGGCGCCCAGAAGTCGACCAGCACGGGAGCCAGTGTCGACGCGGTGATGACGTCCTGTTCGAAAGTGGCCAGAGTGGTGTCCATTGCGTCCTCGTCGATAAAGCGGATGTTGTCCTAGTTGGGGCCGAATGCGCGAATGTCAATGCGCCTTGCGCTCGGGCAGGGGAATCCATTCGGTTTCGCCCGGCACCTTGCCCATTTCCTGTTGCGTCCATGCCAGCTTGGCGGCCTCGATTTTCTCGCGCGAACTGGCCACGAAATTCCATTCGATGAAGCGCTCGCCGTCCAGCTTCTCGCCGCCCAGCAGCATCACGCGCGCGCCGTTCGTGCTGGCGAGCGTCACGGTTTCGTCGAGCGCCAGTACCGCCATTTGCCCGACTTCGAGCGGCGTGCCGTCGATTTCCAGATCGCCGTCCACCAAATAGACGCCGCGTTCCTCGTGCTCCGGTTCCAGCGCGAAAGCGCCGCCTGCCGCGAAATGCGCGCAGACGTAGAGCGTGCCGGAAAAGGTCGTGACCGGCGAGGTCGCGCCGAACGCGGTGCCCGCGATAACGTGCAGGCGCACGCCGTTACGTTCGACCACCGGCAACGTGTCCGCAGCGTGATGCGCGAACGACGGTTCGACTTCTTCGTCGTCGAGCGGCAGGGCAACCCACGTCTGGATGCCGTGCATGGTCAGCCCGCTCGCGCGGTCTTCGGCCGGAGTGCGCTCCGAATGCACGATGCCGCGCCCGGCCGTCATCCAGTTGACGTCGCCGGGGACGATTTTCTGCTCGGAGCCGAGGCTGTCGCGATGCATGATCGAGCCTTCGAACAGATACGTGACGGTGGCGAGGCCGATATGCGGATGCGGACGCACGTCGAGCCCGACGCCCGGTTCGAGCGTGGCCGGTCCCATGTGGTCGAAGAAGATGAACGGGCCGACCAGCCGGGCGGCCATGGCAGGCAGCACGCGCCGCACGGTGAGACTGCCGACGTCGCGCAGGTGCGGTTTGAGGACGGCTTTGATCGAGGAAGACATGGGCGGCTCGGCTTGAGTTGGGGTTGGATTTTTTGCTCGATTGTCGATTCTACTGCGGCGGCCGGAATATCGACGTCGCGCCGCCATCGCGGCCGTCCGGGAATCCGTAGCGGACGGCGTCGCCGGGCGCTGCCGGCTCCGCTAAACTGGCGGATCGAACCATCGAATGGAGAGCCGGATGTCGCCCAGGGATTTGTTGCTCGCGCTAATCGTCGTGGTCGCGTGGGGCGTCAACTTCGTCGTCATCAAAGTGGGCTTGCATGGTGTGCCGCCGATGCTGCTCGGCGCGCTGCGCTTCACGCTGGCCGCGGTGCCGGCGGTGTTTTTCGTCAAGCGTCCGAAGATGCCCGTGCGCTGGCTTTTCGCCTACGGCCTGACCATTTCGTTCGGCCAGTTCGCCTTCCTGTTCTCCGCCATGTATGTCGGCATGCCGGCCGGACTCGCTTCGCTGGTCTTGCAGGCGCAGGCGTTTTTCACGCTGATTTTCGCGGCACTCTTCCTGCACGAGCGGTTTCGCCTGCCTAACGTGGTCGGTTTGCTGATCGCCGCGGGCGGCCTCGCCGTGATCGGTCTGCAAGGCGGTCATGCCATGACGCTCGCCGGTTTCGTGCTGACCTTGTGCGCGGCCTGCTCGTGGGCGCTCGGCAACATCGTCACGAAGCGGGTGGGTCAGGTCGATCTGGTGGGACTGGTGGTGTGGGGCAGTCTGATTCCGCCGCTGCCGTTCTTCGCGTTGTCTTACGTGTTCGAAGGGCCGCAGCGGATCGGCGCCGCGCTTGCGGGCATCAGCGCGACGTCGATCTTCGCCATCGTGTATCTGGCGTTCATTGCCACGCTGATCGGTTACGGTTTGTGGAGCCGCTTGTTGTCGCGCTATCCGGCGAGCCAGGTTGCGCCGTTCTCGCTGCTGGTGCCGATCGTCGGGCTGGCGTCCGCTTCGCTGTTCCTCGACGAGCAGTTGACCATGCCGCAGGTGGTGGGCGCGTTGCTCGTGATGGCGGGACTGGCGGTGAACGTGTTCGGCGGCTGGGTCATGCAGCGCCTGTCGCCGGCGCGTTGAACCGGCGTTGCTGAACGTCACGCACGGCGCAAAAAACCGTGCGATATAAAAAACGGCCGCTGCGTCAGCAGGCGGCCGTTTTTGTTTGCCCAGTCGGGCGCTCAGTTGAGCGCTCGATCCACGCGTCACGTCATGCGGTTTTTCGCCAGCGGCGGATTCGCCGCGAAATAGCGCTTGATGCCGGTCATGATCGCGTCGGCCATCTTCTCGCGATAAGCGTCGTCGTTCAGGCGGCGCTCTTCGTCCGGGTTGCTGATGAAGGCCGTCTCGACGAGGATCGACGGAATATCCGGCGCCTTCAGCACGGCGAAGCCGGCCTGCTCGACCGAGCCCTTGTGCAGCTTGTTGATGCCGCCGATTTCCTTCAGCACGAAGTTGCCGTAGCGCATCGAGTCGCGGATCTGCGCCGTGGTCGACATATCGAACAACGCGCGGTTGACGGTGGCGTCCGCGGACTTGATGTTGATGCCGCCGATCTGATCCGACGAGTTTTCCTTGTTCGCCATCCAGCGCGCGGCCGCGCTCGAAGCGCCATGCTCGGACAACGCGAAAACCGACGAGCCCTTGGCGTCCGGCGTGGTGAACGCGTCGGCGTGGATCGACACGAACAGATCCGCGCCGACGCGCCGCGCCTTCTGCACGCGCACGTTCAGCGGCACGAAGAAGTCGGCGTCGCGGGTCATCATGGCGCGCATGTTCGGCTGGCCGTCGATCTTCGCGCGCAGCTTCTTGGCGATGTCGAGCGCGACGTGTTTCTCGTAGGTCCCCGAGCCGCCGATCGCGCCAGGGTCTTCGCCGCCGTGACCCGGATCGATCGCGACGGTCAACAGACGCACCGTGTTGCTCTTGCCGGTCTTCGGATTGGTGAAGGCGTAGTTGTCAGTGCTGTCGTCGCTGTCGCCGAGCGTGCTGCTGTTCGCGCTGCCCTTGGCGTTGCCGTTCGCGCCGTTATTACGCGCGATGACGGGTGGCGCGACGGGTGCCGTGGGCCTGCCGAGAATCGGCGGCGCCGGCGTGGGTACGACGTGGCTCGGCGGATGCGGCACGGTCGACGAACCGCTGCCGGCGCCGCCGTTCTGTGCGTAACGTTCGAAGAAGGCTTCGCTGTTGTCGGCGGTGGGCGGCGTGGTGCCGGGGCCGCTCAGCGTCGCGGGCGGCGCGCTGTTTTCGTCGAGACTCTGCTGCTTGCGTTCGGTCTGCGCGAGCAGATCCATCAGCGGGTCGGGCGCGACGGCCGGGTAAAGGTCGAACACCAGCCGGTATTTGTACGCGCCGACCGGCGGCAACGTGAACACCTGCGGCTTCACCGATCCCTTCAGGTCGAACACCATGCGCACCACGTGCGGCTGATATTGCCCGACACGCACCGACTGGATCTGCGGATCGTTCGGCGTGATCTTCGAGACGAGGTCCTTGAGCGCCTGATCGAGATCGAGACCGCTCAGGTCCACCACCAGCCGGTCGGGACCTTGCAGCAACTGCTGCGCGTTTTGCAGAGGTTGATCGGATTCGATCGTGACGCGGGTGTAGTCGCGCGCTGGCCAGACCCGCACGCCGAGCACCGAACTGGCCATCGCCAGACGCGGTGCCACGAGGCCGAGCACCAGCGTCGACGCGCCCGCGCGCAGAATCTGCCGGCGCCGCCAGTTATGCGTTGCGGTAGCCGCCGATTCGATCGAGCGGAACGGTTTGATCAACATCTTTCGAGACATGCCTTTCCTGATTCGCTGTATGCCCGCGCGACGAGCACCCGGCCGTCTCCCTCGTTCCGGCTATCCAGTTCGAGCGAGAAAACGAGATCCGGCACGCCTAACAGACGCCCGGCGCGTTGCGGCCATTCGACGAGGCAGACCGCGCCGCTGTCGAAGTACTCGCGAAAGCCTGCGTCGGCCCATTCGGCCGGATCGGTGAATCTGTACAGATCGAAGTGATAGAGCGCGAGTTCCCCGCGTTCTCCGTTGCGCAATTCGAGCACGTACGGTTCGACGAGCGTGTAAGTGGGACTGCGCACCCGGCCTGTGTGACCGAGGCCGCGCAACGTAGCGCGCACGAGCGTGGTTTTGCCGGCGCCGAGATCGCCGACGAGCTGCACCTGCAAGCCGTGGAATGCCGCGCCGTTCTGCGAACCCTGCTGCGCTTTCAGTTGCGCTTCGCGCACGCTTTCGATTGCCTGCGCGAAGCGTTCGCCGAAGGCATTCGTCGCGGCTTCGTCCGCGAGCGCGACAGTGCGTTCGAGCAGGACAGGTGCGAGAGGTGGGATCGCGTGATCGGGATTGACGGGCATTCTCGTAAAATGGCGTGATGAACCGAAGTCCGGAGTCCCCTGTACCCCACGCGCCCGCATTCGACGACGATGCGCGCGGAGAGCGTCGTTTCGATGAAGCGGCGTTGAAGACGCTCGCGCTGAACATCAAAACGTGGGGCCGTGAACTGGGTTTCGGAGCAGTCGGCATTAGCGACACCGATCTCTCCGCGGCCGAAGCGCCGCTTGCAGCCTGGCTGGAAGCGGGGTGCCACGGCGAGATGGATTATATGGCGAAACACGGTATGAAACGCGCGCGGCCTGCCGAGCTTGTGGCCGGCACGCGACGTGTGATTACCGCGCGCATCGCTTACTTGCCGGCGCAAACCCTGCATGGCGAGGCGGCCGGCAGCAGCTTGCAGGAGCCGCCGTTGGCGTCCGATGCGTCCGCTGCAATGGGCGTGACGCGTGACTGGCGCGCGCTCGAACAGGCGCGTCTGCGTGATCCGGCGGCGGCGGTGGTGTCGGTTTATGCGCGTGGCCGCGACTATCACAAGGTGATGCGCAACCGTCTGCAGCATCTCGCCGAAAAGATCGAAGCCGAGATCGGCGCATTCGGTTTCCGTGTATTTACCGATTCGGCGCCCGTGCTCGAGGTAGAACTTGCGCAGAAGTCGGGGATCGGCTGGCGCGGCAAGCACACGTTGCTGTTGCAGCGCGACGCCGGCTCGCTGTTCTTTCTCGGCGAAATCTACGTGGACGTGCCGCTGCCGACCGATGCGGAGACGTCGCCCGAACTCGCGCCCGAAACGCCGGGCTCGCATTGCGGCAGTTGCACGCGCTGCATCGGCGCGTGTCCGACCGGCGCGATCGTCGCGCCTTACAAGGTCGACGCGCGGCTGTGCATCTCCTATCTGACGATCGAACTGAAGGGCAGCATTCCGCTGGAGTTGCGGCCGTTGATCGGCAATCGCGTGTATGGCTGCGACGACTGCCAGCTGGTGTGTCCATGGAACAAGTTCGCGCAGGCCGCGCCGGTCGCCGATTTCGACGTGCGGCACGGACTCGATCGTGCGTCGCTGGTGGAGCTGTTCGCGTGGAGCGCCGACGACTTCGACACGCGCATGCAGGGCAGCGCGATTCGTCGCATCGGTTACGAAAGCTGGCTGCGCAATCTCGCCGTGGGCATGGGCAACGCGCTGCGAGTCGCGCCGGAAAGTCTCGGTGCAGAAGCGCGCGAGGCGATCGTCGAGGCGCTGCGGCAACGCGCTGAGGACCCGTCCGACGTGGTGCGCGAGCATGTGGAATGGGCATTGGAAGCAGCGTAAAGTAGTGGCATTGCGGTCGGCGGCACGCGCTTCTTTACGCGACGCCACGCCGCCAGTCACGGAGCATGCAAGGATGTTCAACGCAGTGATCGATGCGCCTTTCGGCAAGGTCGGCATTCGACTCGATGGCGAAGCCGTGCGCGAGATCGTCTATTTGCCGGCGTCGACGCGCAACATCGAGCCCGATACGCCGCTCGCGCGGCAAGCCGTCGAACAGATCGAACGTTATTTCGAGCATGCGTCGGCGCATTTCGAGTTGCCGCTGGCGCCGGTCGGCACTGCATTCCAGCGGCGCGTCTGGCAGGCCATCAGCGACATTCCGGCCGGCACCGTCCTCACTTATGGGCAGTTGGCAAAACAGATCGGCAGTGTGCCGCGTGCGGTGGGCCAGGCGTGCGGCTCGAATTATTTTCCGATCGTGATTCCGTGTCATCGCGTGGTGAGTTCGAGCGGGCTCGGCGGCTTCGCGCATCACGCCGAAGATGGTTTCTTTCTCAACGTGAAGCGCTGGCTGCTGGCGCATGAAGGCATTCCGTACGCATGAGCGACACCCTCGCTGACGACGCGCCCGTCGCGTCACCCCTGTTTCTGGCAAGCTCCGCCTCGATCGACGCATTCTGCGACGCGCTCTGGCTCGAACACGGTTTGTCGCGCAATACACTCGACGCCTACCGGCGCGATCTGCGATTGTTCTGCGAGTGGCTCGCGCTACGCAACGTGTCGCTCGACACCGCTTCGGAGGCCGATCTCAACGCCTACAGCGCGGCGCGTCAGAAAGACAAATCCACGTCGGCGAACCGGCGTCTTTCGGTGTTTCGCCGCTACTACGGCTGGGCCGTGCGCGAGCATCGCGCGCAGGTCGATCCGACCGTGCGTATCCGCTCGGCCAAACAGCCGCCGCGCTTTCCGTCCACGCTCAGCGAAGCGCAGGTCGAAGCGCTGCTCGGCGCGCCGGACGTTGCCACCCCGCTCGGTCTGCGCGACCGCACGATGCTGGAGTTGATGTACGCAAGCGGCCTTCGTGTGACCGAACTCGTGACGCTGAAAACCGTGGAAGTGGGCTTGAACGAAGGCGTGGTGCGCGTCATGGGCAAGGGCTCGAAAGAGCGCCTGATTCCGTTCGGCGAGGAAGCCCATGGCTGGATCGAGCGTTATCTGCGTGAGGCGCGCCCGGCGCTGCTCGGCGCACGCGCGAGCGACGCGCTGTTCGTGACCTCGCGCGCCGAGGGCATGACGCGTCAGCAGTTCTGGAACATCATCAAGCGGCACGCGCTGGCGGCCGGCGTGCATGCGCCGCTTTCGCCGCACACGCTGCGGCATGCGTTCGCCACGCATCTGCTGAACCACGGTGCCGATTTGCGCGTGGTGCAATTGCTGCTCGGCCACACCGATATCTCGACCACGCAAATCTATACGCACGTGGCGCGCGAGCGCTTGAAGTCGCTGCACGCGCAGCATCATCCGCGAGGTTGAACGCGCGCAACGGCGGGCGTTAAAGAAACTCTCGCAAGCGGTGTTTGAGAATCTTGCCGGTTGAAGCCGCCGGCAGCGCCGCGAGCACTTTCACTTCGGCGGGGCGCTTGTAGGGCGCAAGGCGCTCGCTGCACCAGGCAATCAGTTCGACGGGCGTTACCGTGGCGCCGCTTGCAAGTTCGACGAAGGCGACCACTTCTTCGTTGCCTTCGACCGCGCGCCCGATCACGGCGGACTGCACGACTTGCGGATGCGCGTTCAGCGCATGCTCGACTTCCGACGGATACACGTTGAAGCCCGAGCGGATAATCAGTTCCTTGCTGCGCCCGACGATATGCAGCGCGCCGTCCGCATCTTGCCGGGCGAGATCGCCGGTCTTGAGCCAGCCGTCTTCGCTGACGGCGCCGCGCGTCAGTTCGGCGTTCCGGTAATAACCCAGCATCACGTTCGGACCGCGCACCCAGAGTTCGCCGATTTCCCCTGCCGCCACGTCGACACCGTCGCGCCCGGCGAAGCGCACTTCGACGCCGGGAATCACTTCGCCGACCGAGCAGTCGTTGCGCGGCGCGTCGAGCATGGTGTGCGAAACGGTCGGGCTGCTTTCGGTCATGCCGTAGCCGTTGTGCAGCGCAATGCCGTAGACGCGTTCGACCTGCGCCTTCAATGCGGCGTCGAGCGGCGAGCCGCCGGAATACGCGAAACGCAGGTGCGGCGCCGACCAGGGGTGCCGATGGGTCTGCAGATGTTCGAGCAGTTTGGCGTGCATGGCCGGCACGCCCTGGAAAATCGATACGCGCTCGTCGGCCAGCGCGCGACGCACGGCTTCGGGCGCGAAGCGCGGTGCAAGACGTAGCGTTGCGCCGGCATGCAGGCTGCCGAGACACACCGACGCGAAACCGTAGACGTGCGAGATGGGCAGCACGGCGTACACCACGTCGTCGGGACCGACCTTGCGCAAACGGCTCGATACGGCCGCGATAAACAGCAGGTTGCGATGCGAGAGCATCACGCCCTTCGGCGCGCCGGTGGTGCCCGTGGTGTAGATCAGCGCGGCGCATTGGCGCTCGCTCGCGGCCTCGACCGGCTCGCTTTGCGCCGTGTCGTCTACGGTGTAAGACCAGCGGCCGATGTCGGGCGTGGTGGCTGGCGCGTCGCTCGCGTGGTGACGCAGTGCGTGTTGTTGCGCGTCCGGCGAGCTTTCCACCGCATAGGCGACGACGCGCGGGCGCGCATGGTCGCGGATCGCATCGAGTTCGGCCGCGGAAAGCCGTGCGTTCGACACGAGCGCCCATGCGTCGAGCTTCGCGATGGCGAACAGCAGCACGATTTGCGCGATGCTGTTTTCCGCCACGATCATGACCCGGTCGCCGCCGCGCACGCCCCATTCGCGCAGCAACCCTGCGGTGGCCTCGACCGCCTGCAACAACTGCGCGCTGGTGAACTGGCGCGCGTCTTCGATCAGCGCGACGTGGTGCGGATCGCGCGCGGCGGCGAGCACGGGAATCTCGGCGATACGCGCGGGTAGGGCGGCCAGCAGCCTGGGAATGTCGATGGCGTGGCGGGTGCTCGAATCAAAACTCAATACTGTCTCCATGCGCTGCATGCGGCCAGAATGGCCGCGGCAACCGGTCGTGGCGTTGGAATTGTGCCAAACGATCGTGCCACAATCGACTGACGCGAACAATTGGCCGTTCGGCAAATAGCCGTTGCGCGGACTCGCCATTACAATGCGCCGATGAGCAAATCCAGACACGTTTCCGAAACGCCCGCGACGCAGTTTTTGCGCCGTCACGGCGTCACGTTCGGCGAACATCCTTACGATTATGTCGAGCACGGCGGCACCGGCGAATCGGCGCGCCAGCTCGGCGTGGACGAGCATCACGTCGTGAAGACGCTGGTGATGGAAGACGAGCACGCCAAGCCGCTGATCGTGCTGATGCACGGCGATCGTACCGTCAGCACCAAGAATCTGGCGCGGCAGATCGGCGCCAAACGGGTCGAACCGTGCAAGCCCGAGGTGGCGAATCGTCATTCGGGTTATCTGATCGGCGGCACGTCGCCGTTCGGCACGCGCAAGCAGATGCCGGTGTATGTGGAGTCCACGATTCTGGATATGGAGCAGATCTGGCTGAACGGCGGGCGGCGCGGCTTTCTGGTCAGCATCGCGCCGAAGGTGCTGACCGATTTGCTGGCTGCGAAGCCGGTGCAGTGCGCGAGCGTCGATTAAGCGTCGATTGACGTTTGCCTGAATGTTTTCCGGGCCGGCGGGTTCGGTAGAATGTGCGCCGTTTCTTTGCGAGTAGCGCGCTTGGCGCGCTGTGTTGCGGTCGGGTCTCGCGTTTTCCGGCCGCCGATCCTTATAAGAGTCCCCAGATGCAAAACCTGATCGTTGCTGTCGTTGCCTACCTGATCGGCTCGGTGTCGTTTGCCGTGATCGTGAGCGCCGCGATGGGTCTGGACGACCCGCGTTCTTACGGATCCGGCAATCCGGGCGCGACCAACGTGCTGCGCAGCGGCAGCAAGAAAGCCGCGATTCTCACGCTGATCGGCGATGCCTTCAAAGGGTGGCTGCCGGTGTGGTTCGTCGTGCACTTCGGCGCACGCTACGGTCTGGACGATACCTCGGTGGCCATTGCGGCGGTTGCCGTGTTTCTCGGCCACCTGTACCCGATCTTCTTCCGCTTCAAGGGCGGCAAGGGTGTGGCGACCGCGGCGGGCGTGCTGCTCGCGATCAATCCGATTCTCGGCCTGGCTACTTTGGCCACCTGGCTGATCGTGGCGTTCTTTACGCGCTATTCGTCGCTGGCGGCGCTCGCCGCAGCCGTGTTCGCGCCGCTTTTCGACGGCTTTCTGTTCGGGCCGCACGTCATTGCACTGGCCATCGTGGTGATGAGTACGCTGCTTGTTTGGCGCCATCGCGCCAACATCGCCAAGCTGATGCGCGGGCAGGAAAGCCGGATTGGCGACAGCAAGAAAGCCGCCGCGGCAGCGGGTACGGCGAGCGGCGACAAATCCTGATCGCCGGCGGCGTTGTTGGCGGCCGTGCCGCCAGGTCAGACGCCGCGCCGCAGCGAGTTCAGTCGCGGAAGTTGTTGAAGTCGAGCGGCGTGTCGGTCACGTCCTTGCGCAGCATCGCAATCACGCTCTGCAGATCGTCGCGCTTGCCGCCCGTGATCCGCACCGCGTCGCCCTGAATGCTGACCTGGACCTTGATCTTGCTGTCCTTCACGAGGCGCACGATTTTCTTCGACAGGTCGCCGGACACGCCCTTCTTGATCTTGATGACCTGCTTGACCTTATCGCCGCCGATTTTCTCGACCTTGCCGTAGTCGAGAAAGCGCACGTCTACATTGCGCTTGGCCAGCTTGGACACCAGCACGTCTTTCACCTGACCGAGCTTGAAGTCGTCGTCCGCGTAGGCGGTGATGTCGTTCTCCTTGTGCTCGACGCGCGCGTCCGACCCCTTGAAGTCGAAGCGGGTTGAAATTTCCTTGTTGGACTGCTCGATCGCGTTCTTGACTTCGATCATGTTCGCTTCGCAGACTACGTCGAACGATGGCATTGCTTTCTCCCAATAGTGCTGCGGTGCGCGACGCGGCCGGTCGGCCGCTCGCGGGGCACTCGCTATAATCACGGACCGGACGTCATTTTACCGACGCCACTCCCATTTGCCCAAGGCTGCCGCGCATTGTCGCCTGGCGCCGGCGCGGAGTACCTCGCGCCGGTCCGTTCGCGAATCCATTCGCCCTGTTCATTTTTCTCAATCCGATGTCCCAATCCGAATCTGCCGCCCTGATTGCCGGCTATCCGCTGAAGGCGCACAACACCTTTGGCTTCGACGTTCGCGCGCAGTTTGCGTGCCGGGTCGAGCATGAAGCGCAACTCATGGCCGCCGTGCGCGATCCGCGTGCAGCGGCGCTGCCGCGTCTCGTGCTGGGCGGCGGCAGCAACGTCGTACTCACCGGAGATTTCCCGGGACTCGTGCTGCTGGTCGCCTTGCGCGGCCGCCAGCTCGTGCGCGAAGACGACGAGTCATGGTACGTCGAAGCGGCGGCGGGCGAGCCGTGGCATGAGTTCGTCGCGTGGACTTTGTCGCAAGGGCTGCCTGGTCTCGAGAACCTTGCGCTCATTCCGGGCACCGTCGGCGCGGCGCCGATCCAGAACATCGGCGCGTACGGACTCGAAATGTGCGAGCGCTTTGCCTCGCTGCGTGCAGTGGAGCTGGCGACGGGCGCCGTCGTCGAACTCGACGCCGAGGCCTGTCAGTTCGGCTACCGCGACAGCTTTTTCAAGCGGGCAGGGCGTGACCGTTACGTGATTACGTCCGTGACCTTCCGTCTGCCTAAAGCCTGGACGCCGCGAGCGGGTTACGCGGACCTGGCGCGCGAGCTGGCCGCGCGCGGCGAAGCGCACGCGCAGCAGCCGGACGCGCAGGCCATCTTCGACGCCGTGGTGGCGGTGCGGCGCGCCAAGCTGCCCGATCCGGCGGTGTTGGGCAACGCCGGCAGTTTTTTCAAGAATCCGGTGGTGGAGGCGGTCCAGTTCGAGGCGCTGAAAGCGAAGGAGCCCGAGCTGGTCTCGTATGTCCAGCAGGATGGACGGGTGAAGCTCGCGGCCGGCTGGCTGATCGACCGGTGTGGCTGGAAGGGACGTTCGATCGGCGCGGCGGCGGTGCACGAGCGGCAGGCGCTGGTGCTCGTGAATCGTGGCGGCGCAAGCGGCGGCGACGTTCTGGCGCTCGCCGGAGCCATTCAGCAGGACGTGCTGACGCGCTTTGGCGTAGAACTGGAAGCGGAGCCCGTTTGTCTGTGAGACGGGTTTGAGTTCCTGATTCGCGCAATGAAAAAGGCGCCGGGAGTAATCTCCCGGCGCCTTTTTTACGTCTGAATCGACGAAAACGCTTAGCCGCGTTGGCGACGTGCGTTTTCCGCGATCCGCATACGCAGTGCGTTCAGCTTGATGAAGCCGCCAGCGTCAGCCTGGTTGTAGGCGCCGCCGTCGTCGTCGAACGTAGCGATGGTCTTGTCGAACAGCGTTTCCTTCGAATCGCGTGCGACCACCGAGACGCTGCCCTTGTAGAGCTTCACGCGCACCCAGCCGTTGACCTTTTCCTGCGTGTGGTCGATCAGCACCTGGATTGCGCGACGCTCCGGGCTCCACCAGTAGCCGTTGTAAATCAGCGAAGCGTAACGGGCCATCAGGTCGTCTTTCAGGTGAGCCACTTCACGGTCGAGCGTGATCGACTCGATGCCGCGGTGCGCCTTCAGCATGATCGTGCCGCCCGGCGTTTCATAGCAGCCACGCGACTTCATGCCGACGTAGCGGTTTTCCACCAGATCCAGACGGCCGATGCCGTGCTTGCCGCCCAGGCGGTTCAGTTCGGTCAGCATTTCAGCAGGCGAGAGGCGCTTGCCGTTGATGGCAACCGGATCGCCGTGTTCGTACTCGATGTCCAGGTATTCGGGCTGGTCGGGCGCGGCTTCCGGCGACACCGTCCAACGCCACATATCGGCTTCGGCTTCGGCTTTCGGGTCTTCCAGGTGACGGCCTTCGAACGAGATGTGCAGCAGGTTCGCGTCCATCGAATACGGCGCGCCGCCTTGCTTGTGCTTCATTTCGATAGGAATGCCGGCCTTTTCCGCGTACGCGAGCAGCTTTTCACGCGACAGCAGGTCCCATTCGCGCCACGGTGCGATCACCTTGATGCCCGGTTCCAGTGCGTAGTAGCCGAGCTCGAAGCGAACCTGATCGTTGCCCTTGCCGGTTGCGCCGTGCGAGACCGCTTGCGCGCCGGTTGCGCGAGCGATTTCGATCTGACGCTTGGCGATCAGCGGACGGGCGATCGACGTGCCCAGCAGGTACTCGCCTTCGTAGATCGTGTTGGCGCGGAACATCGGGAACACGTAGTCGCGCACGAATTCTTCACGCAGGTCTTCGATGAAGATGTTTTCCTGCTTGATGCCGAGTTGCAGGGCTTTCTTGCGCGCCGGTTCCAGCTCTTCGCCCTGGCCGATGTCGGCCGTGAACGTGACGACTTCGGCGTCGTAGTTGTCCTGCAACCACTTCAGGATGACGGAGGTGTCGAGGCCGCCCGAATAGGCGAGCACGACTTTCTTGATATCGCTCATGGTGAACTCGTAGCTGGAAAAAGCGGGAAAACAGGGCGCACCGGCACTTCCGGGCGCGGAAAAACCACTATTTTGACACTAAACCGCCGGACGCCCCCGTTTTTGGGATGAGGGCGATGACTTTCGGGCGGAACAGCCGGGTCCGTTTCGAGCGCGGGCGCTACCATGGACCGCGGCCGGCTGCGCGGCGCTAAACGTGGATGCCTTGCCTCGTATTCAAGGCCCCGTCGCGCTTCACGCAGTGCTGCAAAAACTCTTGCGCAGCGGCTTGCTCAGTGATTCAGCTTGCCGAGCAGCAAATACTCCATCAACGCTTTCTGCACGTGCAGGCGGTTTTCCGCTTCGTCCCACACGACGCTTTGCGGCCCGTCGATCACTTCGGCGCTGACTTCTTCGCCGCGGTGGGCCGGCAGGCAGTGCATGAAGAGCGCGTCCGGATTGGCGCGCGCCATCATGTCGGCGTCCACGCACCAGTCGGCGAAGGCCTTCTTGCGCGCTTCGTTTTCAGCCTCGAAGCCCATGCTCGTCCAGACGTCGGTGGTGACGAGGTCGGCGCCGGCGCAGGCTTCGTTCGGGTCGTCGAATTCTTCGTAGAAGGGCGCGCTCTCGGCCGCGACCATCGCGCGGTCGAGCTTGTATCCCGGCGGCGTGGACAGACGCAGCTTGAAGCCGAGAATCTGCGCGGCTTCGATCCACGTGTAGAGCATGTTGTTGGCGTCGCCGACCCACGCGACCGTTTTGTCGCGAATCGGGCCACGGTGCTCGAAGAACGTGAAAATGTCCGCCAGCACCTGGCAAGGGTGATATTCGTTGGTCAGCCCGTTGATCACCGGCACGCGCGAGTTCTCGGCGAAGCGCTGGATGATGTCCTGACCGAACGTGCGGATCATGATGATGTCGACCATGCGCGAGATGACTTGCGCTGCGTCTTCGATCGGTTCGCCGCGGCCGAGCTGCGTGTCGCGCGTGCTCATGAATACGGCATGGCCGCCCAGCTGGAAAATGCCGGCTTCGAACGACAGACGCGTGCGGGTCGAGTTTTTCTCGAAAATCATCGCGAGCGTGCGGTCGTGCAGCGGATGGTAGGTCTCGTAGTTCTTGAACTTGCGCTTCAGAATGCGCGCGCGTTCCAGTACGTACTCGTAATCTTCCAGCGAGAAATCCTTGAACTGCAGATAGTGGCGAATTTTCTTGGCGGTCATGAAACAAATACGGCGGTCTCACCCGGCAGGATTGCCGGACGGCGCCGCCGTCGTTTGTGGTAACTCAATGCAGCATAAAGGATTTTGCCCCGTTTGACGAGTCGGCCAAAAGGCCGGGCAAGCTGCCTGAAAGGCTTGCGCAACGTGCAACGGAGGCTTGTGTGCAGTGCGGAAAAAAGTCCGCTGCGCTATAATCTACGGGTTATCCCAAAGCCCAGCAAGCCGGTATTCCGCTTGCGGAACATGGCTTGCGCACCTTGAATGCATCTTCACGGTGCGCCGTTATGCGAGCGCCGTAAGCGCCGGGGCAGTTCGCATCACCCTCGCGGTTTCGGTGGCGCAGCCTGACATGGGAGCATGATCCACGTGTTCAGGCATCCCAAGGCCCCGTTGCCGTCGACTTTGCCGTCATCCCCGTTGGGCAGTCACACAGGTATTTCTACATGGCCGAAGCAGCTCCAACCGAATTTTTCATTCAGGGTATTACGTCGAGCGGAAAAAGATTTCGACCGAGCGACTGGTCGGAGCGGCTCGCGGGCGTGATGGCGTGTTTCGGTCCCAGTCCGGGTGGCAAGGGGCCGAATGCGTATCTGCAGTACTCGCTGTATGTGCGGCCCACCATGATCGGCGATCTCAAGTGTGTGATTCTCGATTCGCGTTTGCGCGACATCGAGCCGATGGCCTTCGATTTCGTCCTCAACTTCGCGAAAGACAACGACCTCGTCGTCACTGAAGCGTGTGAGTTGCAACTCGAGCACGCTCCGCCGCTGCAAACCAAGCGTCACATCTTGTAGTTCGGAGTTGTCGGGGCGGTTCAGGCCACCAAAGAAAAACCCGCTCGAAGCGGGTTTTTTTGTGACTGCGTCCAGATCCTGTTGATCCAAGCAAAAAAGCCCGCCGAAGCGAGCTTTTCTGATGCAGCGGAAACAGGAGGTAGCCCACCGAAGCGGGCTCGCCGGAATTACTGCGCTGCGGATGCTTGCAGACCCTTGATGGCTGCAGCCAGACGGCTCTTATGGCGAGCTGCCTTGTTCTTGTGAACGATGTTCTTGTCGGCGATGATGTCGATGGTCTTCGACGATGCCTGGAAGATTTCTGCGGCCTTAGCCTTGTCGCCGGCGTCGATCGCCTTGCGGACAGCCTTGATAGCCGTACGGAACTTCGAGCGCAGTGCCGAGTTGTGCGAGTTTGCCTTGGCGGCCTGGCGGGCGCGCTTACGTGCTTGTGCGGAGTTAGCCATGACGGTTCCTTATCCTGTTCCTGTTTCCAGTACCTGACCTTCAAGTGGTGAGGTGCTGCTTTAGATCGAACTCTTGGAAGCGATTGCCCAAGAGCGCAAAAAGTGTCGAAATAATCGATCGAACTACGCGAAGGCGGGCCTGAATTCCGGCTTGTTCGGGGGTGTTTGCAGGTGGCTTGCCGCCAGCCTGAACCGCACCTGAATCCCGTCCGAAAGTTGAGCGAGCTTCGAAACCGGCGATTATAGCAACAAAATCAGGCACGTGGCAACGAGAAATGGGAAATGGCGCCGGCAAGACAGTCGATCTTCGCATCGGATCGAACGTCTGCGCGGCAAATCGGTCCGATTCGCGTCCCGGCTCGTCGTCCGCACTTGCGGCACCCGTATAATAAGCGCCCCATGAATCTATTCCGAGCCCTGCTGACGGTCAGCGGCTTCACGCTGCTGTCGCGCGTGACCGGACTGGCCCGCGAAACGCTGATCGCTCGTGCGTTCGGTGCCAGTCAATTCACTGACGCGTTTTACGTCGCCTTCCGCATTCCCAACCTGCTGCGCCGGATTTCCGCCGAAGGCGCGTTCTCGCAGGCCTTCGTGCCGATTCTCGCCGAGTTCAAGAACCAGCAAGGACACGACGCCACCAAGGCGCTCGTCGACGCCACGTCCACCGTGCTCGCCTGGGCGCTCGCCGTCCTGTCGGTGATCGGCGTGATCGGGGCGTCCGGCGTGGTGTTCATCGTGGCGTCGGGGCTGGCGCACGAAGGACAAGCCTACGCGCTCGCGGTCACCATGACGCGCATCATGTTCCCGTACATCATCTTCATCTCGCTGACGTCGCTCGCGTCCGGCGTGTTGAACACGTACAAGAACTTCTCGCTGCCTGCCTTCGCGCCGGTTCTGCTGAACGTGTCGTTCATCGCGGCGGCCGTGTTCGTCGCGCCGCACCTGCAGACGCCTGTCTACGCGCTGGCGTGGGCGGTGATCGCCGGTGGCGTCCTGCAGTTCATCGTGCAGTTGCCGGGCCTGAAAAAGATCGACATGCTGCCGCGCATCGGTCTGAATCCGCTCAAGGCGCTCGCGCATCGCGGCGTGAAGCGCGTGCTGTCGAAAATGGTGCCGGCCATGTTCGCCGTGTCGGTCGCGCAGATCAGCCTGATCATCAACACGAATATCGCGTCGCGCATTGGGCCGGGCGCGGTTTCGTGGATCAACTACGCCGACCGCCTGATGGAATTCCCGACCGCGCTGCTCGGCGTCGCGCTCGGCACGATCCTGCTGCCGAGCCTCTCGAAGGCTCACGTCGACGCCGATCCGCACGAATATTCGTCGCTGCTCGACTGGGGTCTGCGCGTCACTTTCCTGCTGGCCGCGCCGAGCGCGATTGCGCTGTTCTTTTTCGCCGAGCCGCTCACGGCCACGCTGTTCCACTACGGCAAGTTCGACGCTCACTCGGTGGTGATGGTGGGGCGGGCGCTCGCGGCGTACGGCATCGGGCTGATCGGCCTGATCCTCATCAAGATTCTTGCGCCCGGTTTCTACGCGAAACAGGACATCAAGACGCCCGTGAAGATCGGCATCGGCGTGCTGGTCGTCACGCAGTTGAGCAACTATGTGTTCGTGCCGATCTTCGCGCACGCCGGTCTGACGCTGAGCGTCGGGCTCGGCGCTTGCGTCAACGCGCTGTTGCTGTTCCTCGGCTTGCGCAAGCGGGGCATCTATATGCCGTCGGCAGGCTGGATCAAATTTTTCGTACAGTTGTTCGGCGCGTGTCTCGTGCTGGCGGGTGTCATGCACTGGCTGGCGATCAGTTTCGACTGGATCGGCATGCACGACGCGCCCTTGCAGCGCATCGTATTGCTCGGTGCGTGCCTCGTTCTGTTCGCCGCGCTATATTTCGGTATGCTTTGGCTGATGGGCTTCAAGTACGCGTATTTCAAAAGGCGAGTGAAGTGATCACGATGACGAGAGTTCTCGACTATTTCAGCACGCTCGTCGCCGAAGACGACAGCCTGCCGCTCACCGAAGCAGCGCTCTCGCTCGCGCAGGACGCTTACCCCGACCTCGATCTGCAAGCTACGCTGGCCGAGATCGACGAACTGGTCTTGCGTCTGCAGCGCCGCATGCCGGACGACGCCGACATTCGGCAGAAGGTCGGCATTCTGAACCGGTTCTTCTTCCGCGAACTGGGTTTTGCGAGCAACCTCAACGATTATTACGACCCCGACAACAGCCACCTGAACGCGGTGCTCAAGCGTCGTCGCGGCATTCCGATTTCGCTGGCGGTTCTGTACCTGGAAATGGCCGAGCAGATCGGCGTGCCGGCGCGCGGCGTGTCCTTTCCCGGACACTTCCTGCTGCGCGTCACCACGCCGGACGGCGATGTGATGCTCGATCCCACCAGCGGCCATTCGCTGTCGGAATCGGAAATGGTGGACATGCTGGAACCGTACGTGGCGTCGGCGGGCGATTCCGTCAGCCGTGCGCTGCGTATGCTGCTGCAACCGGCCACGCGGCGCGAAATTATCGCGCGCATGTTGCGCAATCTAAAGTCTACGTATCTTCAGACAGAACGTTGGCAGCGGCTTCTCGCTGTACAGCAGCGGCTCGTCATTTTGCTGCCCGACAGCATCGAAGAAGTGCGCGATCGCGGCTTTGCGTACGCGCGGCTCGACTATCTGCGGCCCGCATTAGAAGATCTGGAACGCTATCTCGGCGATCGTCCGGATGCCGAAGACGCAACGGTGGTGGAGTCGCAATTGCATGAGTTGCGTCAGCGTACCCAGCACGACGACCACGACTGAGCCCACGAAATAGTGCGCTGAAACTGAAAATGAAAACGCCTGCGATGAACTTCACGCAGGCGTTTTTTATTGGCGCGCCCGTACGGAGCGCTGGCAAAGATGCGGCAGGTTACTTCGGCTGCATGCGGATCGCGCCGTCGAGACGGATCACTTCGCCATTGAGCATCGGATTGTCGAAGATCTGCTTGGCCAGCATCGCGTATTCGATGGGTTTGCCGAGACGCGGAGGGAACGGCACCATCGCGCCGAGCGCGTCCTGCACTTCTTGCGGCATGCCGAGCAACATCGGTGTTTCGAAGATGCCGGGCGCAATGGTCATCACGCGAATCGCGTTACGCGACAGGTCGCGCGCGATCGGCAGCGTCATGCCGACCACACCGCCTTTCGATGCCGCGTAAGCCGCCTGGCCGATCTGGCCGTCGTAGGCCGCGACCGACGCCGTGTTGACGATCACGCCGCGCTCGCCGTAGCCGTTCGGCTCGTTCTTCGACATCGCCGCAGCCGCCAGCCGGATCATGTTGAACGTGCCGATCAGATTGATGGAGATGGTGCGCGCGAACGCGTCGAGCGGATGCGGACCGTCTTTGCCGACCGTCTTCACCGCGGGCGCGACGCCCGCGCAATTGACGAGGCCGCGCAAGGTGCCGAGCTTCGTGGCCGCTTCGACTGCCTGCGTGGCGTCGTCTTCGCGGCTAACGTCGCATTTGACGAACACACCGCCGAGTTCTTTCGCCAGCGCTTCGCCCGCGTCCTGATTCAGGTCGGCCAGTACCACCTTGCCGCCGTTCTCCACGAACAGGCGCGCCGTGGCCGCGCCGAGTCCCGATGCACCGCCGGTGATCAGGAATATGTTGTCACGAATCTCCATGTCTTCTCCTTGACTTCAATTCAGGAATGTCTCGATCGAATATCTTTTCGATGATCGATTGTAGCGGCTATGCTGCAATGCGGAAAGGAAGCGAAATCCGGGAGACGTGCATACCGGTCGCGCAATAAAAAACCCGCCGGAAGGGGCGGGTTTTCTGAAGCAGAGCCGAAGCGACGCGCTTACTTCAGCGCATCGAACACACGCGTGCGAATTTCGTCGACGCTGCCCAGTCCCGAAATGCGGCGATATTGCGGCGCCTTCAGCGAAGTCGATGCGTCGCCGCTGGTGGCCCACGTGTTGTAGTACTCGATCAGCGGCTTGGTTTGCGCCTCGTACACTTCCAGACGCTTCTTGACCGTCTCTTCCTTGTCGTCGTCGCGCTGGATCAGCGGTTCGCCCGTCACGTCGTCAACGCCTTCCACTTTCGGCGGATTGAACTTGACGTGGTACGTGCGACCCGACGCTGCGTGCGAGCGGCGGCCGCTCATACGCACGATGATCTCGTCGAACGGCACGTCGATTTCCAGCACGTAATCGATCGCGACGCCGGCCTGCTTCATGGCTTCCGCTTGCGGAATGGTGCGCGGAAAACCGTCGAACAGATAACCGTTCGCGCAATCGGCCTGTTGAAGACGTTCCTTAACCAGGTTGATGATCAGCTCGTCCGTGACCAGTTCGCCCGCGTCCATGAAGCGCTTGGCTTCGATGCCGAGCGGCGTGCCTGCCTTGACGGCCGCGCGCAGCATGTCACCGGTGGAAATTTGCGGAATGCCGAACTTTTCCTTGATGAAGTTTGCCTGAGTGCCCTTACCCGCGCCGGGCGCACCCAAAAGGATCAAACGCATGTGATATCTCCAGATCTATGTGAATTCTTTGGTGGCGCTGCTGCCATCCCGCGATTCGTCGAGGGACCCGCATCGACCGTCGTTTCGAATCTCGCGCTGCTCGTCGATGCCGACGGCGCTGCAAGACGATGACGACGCGACCGGGTGCAAACCCTGACTCCCGCCTGCTAGGGGAGGCGCGCACAACCGTCCGATTATGCCATGGGTTTTTACGCTCAAGACCCGAATAAAGCCTGCACGCGCGCCAGATCGGCGGGTGTGTCGACGCCCGGCAGCGGCGCCTCGTGAGTCACGAGCACGGCGATGCGCTCGCCATGCCACATGGCGCGCAACTGTTCGAGCGCCTCGACCTGTTCGATCGGCGAAATGGCAAGACCCGGATACGAGCGCAGGAATTTCGCGCGATACGCGTACAGCCCGATATGCCGGTAGACCACGGCGGGCGCTGGTGGCGCGGGCATTGCAGGGACGTTGGGCCAATGCGGCTGGTAGGCGTCGCGCGCCCAGGGAATCGGCGCGCGCGAAAAGTACAGCGCGACGCTGCGCGCATCGAGTACGACCTTCACCACGTTCGGATTGAAGATTTCCGCCGGGTCGGTGATCGGATGCGCCGCGGTCGCGATCGCGCAGCCATGGCTCGACGCCAGGTGCGACGCAACGCCGCACACGAGCTTCGGATCGATCAGCGGTTCGTCGCCCTGGACGTTGACCACGATCGTATCGTCGCTCCAGCCGAACTGTGCCGCCACTTCGGCGAGACGGTCCGTGCCCGACGGATGATCGGCGCGAGTCAGCACGGCTTCGAAGCCATGATCGCGCGCCACGTCGAGCACTGCCTGCGAGTCGGACGCGATGAGAACCTGCTGCGCGCCCGATTCGCGCGCGCGCTCGGCGACGCGCACCACCATCGGCTTGCCGCCGATGTCCGCGAGCGGCTTGTTGGGCAGACGCGTCGAAGCGAGCCGGGCCGGCACGACGGCGACGAACGAGGGAGAAGTGGCTTGAGCGTGAGTCATCGGAAGTACGGGCGAAGAACGGGCGGCGACTGAACCCGGAGAGGGCGCTTGCGAAGCCGATGCGAGCGCGGACAGAAAGCTTGAAAGACCGGAGACCGGCTGGAAAACGGGACCGAAAAAACCCGGCCGGCCATCTTCAGCGGATCAGGCGCAGTGAACCAACCGCTGCCGCACCGACCCGGCGAACTCAGGCAACCGAACCCGGATTCAGATCGACCGGCGTGCCTTCCACCGTTTGACGCGCTTCGTCCACGAGCATGACGGGAATGCCGTCGCGAATCGGGTACGCGAGTTTGTCGGCGTTGCAGATCAATTCCTGAGCGGAACGGTCGTAGCTGAGCGGGCCCTTGCAGATCGGGCAGACGAGAATTTCAAGCAGGCGAGCGTCCACGTACTTTCTCCACAACTAATGCAATGAGGCGATGATCGAGCGCGGCTTCGACCGGGACCACCCAGATGCGCGCATCGTGCCAGGACCCTAATTTTACCGCATCCTTTTCCGTAATCAGGATCGCGTCTGCGTCGACATCCGTAAATGGATTGCGCTCGTACGCGTAGTGATCCGGCAACGCGCGGGTAGCGGGCGTGAGACCGGCCGCGCGCAGCGTCGCGAAGAAGCGTTCGGGCGCGCCGATGCCGGCTGCCGCGAGCACGCGGTCGCCGCTGAACTGCGCGAGCGGGCGGCGCAGGCCGGGGTTGTCGAGATGCCAGGCGTCGGCGGGCGCGAGTTTCAGCGCGAAGGTGTTCGGCCAGGCGGGCAGGGTGCGCGCGTAAGGATCGTTGATCAGCGTTGCGTCGCGACGCCGCGATAGCGGCTCGCGCAGCGGTCCGGCGGGCAGCAGGAAGCCATTGCCGCCGAGCCGGTGATCGAACACCACCAGTTCGGCGTCGCGCGCGAGCCGGTAATGCTGCAAGCCGTCGTCGCTGACGATCACGTCGACGTCACGATGCGCGGCGCACAGCGCCTGCGCCGCCGCGACGCGGTCCGGGCACACCCAGATCGGCGCGCCGGTGCGTCGCGCGATCAGCAGCGGTTCGTCGCCGCCGACACTGGCCGCGGAGCCGGGCGTGACCGGCGTCGGCGTTCTGACGCGCGCGCCGTAGCCGCGCGACACGATGCCGGGAGTAAAACCGGCCGCGCGCAAGGCTTCGACTAGCGCAATGACGGTCGGCGTCTTGCCGGTGCCGCCGACGGTCACGTTGCCCACCACCACCACCGGCACACCGACGCGCACGGACTTCATCCAGCCGAGCGCGAACGCCGTGCGGCGGGCGGCGGCAATCGCGCCGAACACGCAGGCGAAAGGCGTGAGCGCCCAGGCAAGCGGGCCGCGTTGCTGCCATTCGCGGGTAAAGCGGGCTTCGATACGGTCGCTGAGTTCACTCATGCGCCGACCGCCGCAACGAGTGGCACGCCAGCAGCGGCGAGGTAAAAAACGTGGGACGCGAAACGCGGGGCAAGCATCAACGCGGTTCTCCGGGCGATCGAAAAGGTGAGGCGAAGCGAGCGGCGCAAGGCGCGGCCGCCGTCGAGCAGTGTGCCGCAACGACGGCGCGCGCGGTGACTTCCGGCGCAGCGTGTAACCCGCCACTCTAGCGCGCACGCGTCGCGCCCGGCAAGTCGCGTGGCTTTGGCAGCCTTCCGCCAGAACAGATCAGACGATTAAAACAAGCTGTGGATAACTTTGTGGAGAACCTGCCTTCCAACGCCCCGAGAGGGCCGTTCGATGCGCTTTCAATCGACAATCGTTCTTTTTAACAAGATATAAACTCCATATAAATCAACGACATGCTTCGAATTTTCGTGGTTTGGCGGACGATCTGGCGGTATTCGTCTAGCGAGTCCCGCCATGTGGACACTTTTAACAATTCCTCTGACGCGCTGGACGCCGATGGCCAGTCGGTCTATCGTCTGTCCGGCCAGTCACAGATATTCCTCGCATGAATCCCGATAGTCCATTTGCTTCGTCGGCCACGGCCGGCGGCGACGTCGTCGTTCCGGTTTCCGCGCTCAATCGCGCGATCGGCACGATGCTCGAGCGCTCGTTTCCTCTCGTCTGGGTGGCCGGGGAAGTGTCCAACTTCACGCGCGCCGCGAGCGGTCACTGGTATTTTTCGATCAAGGACGCGCAAGCGCAGATGCGCTGCGTCATGTTCCGGGGTCGCGCGCAATACGCCGAATTCACGCCGCGCGAAGGCGACCGTATCGAAGTGCGGGCGCTGGTGACGATGTACGAGCCGCGCGGCGAACTGCAACTGAACGTGGAAGCCGTGCGCAGAACCGGGCAGGGCCGTCTTTACGAAGCCTTTCTGCGACTCAAGGCGCAACTCGAAGCCGAAGGCCTGTTCGCCGCCGAGCGCAAGCGGGCCTTGCCGGCTCATCCGCGCGCAATCGGTATCGTGACTTCGTTGCAGGCCGCGGCCTTGCGCGATGTCCTGACCACCTTGTCGCGCCGCGCGCCGCATATTCCCGTGATCGTCTATCCCGCGCCGGTGCAGGGCGTGGGCGTCAGCGCGAAACTCGCTGCCATGGTCGACGCCGCCAACGCGCGGCGTGAAGTGGATGTGTTGATCGTGTGCCGCGGCGGCGGGTCGATCGAAGACCTGTGGGCGTTCAACGAAGAGGTCCTGGCGCGCGCGATCGCGGAGAGCGCTGTGCCGGTCGTCAGCGGGGTGGGTCACGAAACCGATTTCACGATCGCCGACTTTGCCGCCGACGTGCGCGCCCCGACGCCAACAGGTGCCGCCGAACTCGTCAGCCCGCAACGCGTGCTGTTGCTGCGCGAACTCGATCAACGACACGCCACGCTTGCCCGCGGTTTTGACCGCATGATGGAGCGGCGCGCACAGCAACTCGACTGGCTGGCCCGGCGGCTCGTGTCGCCAGCCGAGCGCCTGGCGCGGCAACGCACGCACTTGCAGCAGTTGCACGTGCGACTGGCCTCCGCCGGTGCGCGTCCGGTGCGCGACGCGCGAGCGCGTTTTTCGCTGCTGCAGATGCGCTGGCAGCGGTGGCATCCGGATCTCGCCGCGCATCGCACGAAGCTCGACAATCTGACGCAACGTCTGGACGCAGCACTGTTGCGTCAGCACGAGCGCCAGAGCGCACGAATGGCGAACCTGCATGCGAGGCTCGAAGTGTTGAGTCCGCAGCGCACGCTGGAGCGCGGCTATGCCGCCGTGCTCGACGCGCAAAACGGCCGCGCCGTGCGTTCGCCGTCTGCATTGAAACCGGGCAAGCGTCTGACGGTGCATCTCGCGGACGGCGCCGCGGACATCGCGCTGGCCGACGTGCAAGCGCGTCTGACCGACGGTTTCTGACACTTCACCGACATACTTTGCCGGCCTCGGCCGACCAGGCACGGCGCGTGCGGAACGATTGTTTCGCACGCGCTGCGTAGCGCTTTTGCCATGCCGGACATAAAGTCCGCTCGTTTGCGGGGTTATTCCAACTCGCCTACAATCGAGTGCTCTAAAGCGTTATCCGCAGACTCCCCCACAACAGATACAGATAGAAGGAAAGCACCATGGAACATACGCTCCCGCCGCTGCCGTTCGCGAAAAACGCTCTCGTTCCGAACATGTCGGAAGAGACGCTCGAGTATCACTATGGCAAGCACCACCAGACCTATGTCACCAACCTGAACAATCTGATCAAGGGCACGGAGTTCGAAAACCTGTCGCTCGAAGAAATCGTCAAGAAGGCATCGGGCGGCGTCTTCAACAACGCAGCACAAGTGTGGAATCACACGTTCTTCTGGAATAGCCTGTCGCCGCAAGGTGGCGGTGCACCGACCGGTGCACTGGCAGACGCAATCAACGCCAAGTGGGGTTCTTTCGACAAGTTCAAGGAAGAATTCGCCAAGACCGCAGTCGGCACGTTCGGCTCGGGTTGGGCATGGCTGGTGAAGAAGGCCGACGGTTCGCTCGACCTCGTGTCGACGAGCAACGCTGCAACGCCGCTGACCACCGACGCAAAAGCACTGCTGACGATCGACGTGTGGGAACACGCGTACTACATCGATTACCGCAATGCGCGTCCGAAGTTCGTCGAAGCGTACTGGAACATCGTCAACTGGGAATTCGCGTCGAAGAACTTCGCGTAATTCTCGGCATCACGCAAGCTTGTCGAAAAGCCCTCCTTGGAGGGCTTTTTTGCATCCACGCTCAGGACAGTTCGTGATCCGTAAGATCGTGTCCGATCGAAAGCGCCGTGCCATGTGTTTGTCACAGTTAGTAACGGCGGATACTGCCGTTGCGCGGAAAGCCGTGTGCGTGGGGCGCAATTATTAAGAGAAAAACATCCGGTAACGAAGTCGTAACCAGGTGTCGCGCGGATTGGCCTAACGTTGGGTTCCAATATCAACGAATCAGCGCCAACATGATCTCAAGCATCAACCCCGTTCGGATCGCGATACCTGTCGGCGCCGTGGCGCTGGCGCTACTCGGCGGCTGCGCGGTCATGCCGCCAAGCGGCCCAAGCATCGTCGCACTGCCGCGCGCCGGCGAACCGCTCAATCAGTTCCAGCAGGACGACTACGCCTGTCGCGACTACGCGTTCCATTCCAGCGATGTCGCGGGTGCTTCGCAAGCCGCAACGAACAACAGCGTGAACAGCGCGGCCGTGGGCACGCTCGGCGGCGCGGCCGTCGGCGCATTGATCGGCGCGGCTGCCGGCAATCCCGGCGCTGGCGCGGCGATCGGCGCGGGCAGCGGTTTGCTGCTCGGCGGCGCTGCGGGCGCGAACGGCGCGCAATACTCGGCGAACAGCCTGCAAGGCCGTTACGACGCTGCTTATGCGCAATGCATGACATCGAAAGGCAACACCATTTCGCAGCCGCAAATGCCCGTTTATGCCCCGCAGCCGGTCTATGCGCCGCAGCCGGTTTATGTTGCCCCGCCGCCGCGTTATGTCGCGCCGCCGCCGGTCATGTATGCGCCGTATCCGTATTATTGAGCGAGCCTTTTACCTGTTTTCCTCGCCGGTTCCGCGAAATAAATTCGCTGGATCGGCGTCGCCGTCACGAAGCATTCACATATGGCGGCGAGACGCGAAACGATGGCGGCAAATAACGTTACAAACAGCGTACGTTTAGTTTGCCGCAACAGGATCGAGCGTGTCGCGATCCGGGGGACGCCGTTGGCGAACTCCTCGCATGCGGCGCGACGTGACTTCGTGAAGCGCACGACGTGCGTTGAGAAGAGCGTCGCATCGTTACCAAGGCGAGGCGGATATGCGGATCTCTCAAGGCGGCGCTGGCGCGTCCGGGCAGAGCAAGTGGTCCCGCGTGGGCGAAGCGGTGGCGATTGGCCTGGTCGTATTCTGTTTTGCGTCTTGCGGCGGCGGCTCCGGCGGGGCGTCCGGAACCGTTTCGGGGACGACCTCCGGCAGCGGCAGTGCGAGCGGTTCCGGCTCGGGTTCCGGTTCAGGGTCGGGTGGCACGACCACGGGCACGACCAGCGGCGGCTCAGGTTCGGGCAGCACGACCACGCCGGCCATCGCTTTCGCCACCGACGTTCTGATGCATCACAACGACCTCGGCCGCACCGGGCAGATGCTTGCCGAAACGTCGCTCACGCTCGCCAACGTCAACTCCACGACTTTCGGCAAACTGGCCTTCCTTGCCGCCGACGGCAAAGTCGACGCGCAGCCTCTCTTCGTCACCAGTCTTTCGATAGGCGGCACGCTTCACGACGTGGTCTACGTGGCCACGGAACACAATAGCGTCTACGCCTACGACGCCTCGACCTTCGTGCCCTTGTGGCAAGTTTCCCTGAACGGCAGCGGCGAGACGACGAGCGATCCGCATAGTTGCCAGGACATCATGCCCGAGATCGGCATTACGTCGACGCCGGTGATCGATCGCAATCGCGGCACCAACGGCGTGCTGTACGCGGTAGCGATGACGAAGGACAGCAGCGGCGGCTACCATCACCGGCTGCACGCACTCGATCTGGCGACCGGCGCCGAGGTGCTCGGCGGACCGACCGAGATTGCCGCCACCTTTCCGGGCAATGGCTCGGGCAGCGTGAACGGCGTTCAGACCTTCAATCCCTCCTTACACACCGAACGCGCGGCGCTGACGCTGGTCAACGGCAACATCTACATGGGCTGGACCGCGCATTGCATGTCGGGCGCATACACGGGCTGGCTGATGGCCTACAGCGCGGACACGCTGAAGCAGACCAGCGTGCTCAATATCACGCCCAATGGCAGCCAGGGCTCCATCTGGATGGCGGGTTCGGGCATGGCCTCGGACGGCACGTCGCTCTACGTGGTCGACGGTAACGGCACGTTCGGCACGACGCTGAACGCGCAAGGTTTTCCTGTCGACGGCGACTTCGGCAATTCGCTGATGAAGCTTTCGACCGGCAACCTCCAGGTGACCGACTACTTCGCGATGTACAACGTCGTGCAGGAAGCTAACGTGGACGGCGACTTCGGCTCGGGCGGCGTCATGCTGCTGCCCGATCAGACAACGGCGAGCGGTACGGTCAAGCATCTGGCCGTTGCCGCCGGTAAAGACAACCTCATCTACGTGGTCGATCGCGATTCGATGGGCAAATTCAACCCGACTTCCAACAACAACTGGCAGGTGCTGACCGGCACGCTGGCAGGCGGCATCTGGGGATCGCCGGCTTACTTCAACGGCACGGTCTACTACGGCGGTATCAACGACAACCTGAAGGCGCTACCGGTGACGTCGGCGATGTTCGCCACCACCGCCGCGAGCAAGAGCCCGACCACCTTCGTCTATCCGGGCGCGACGCCGGCCGTCTCGGCCAACGGTACGAGCAACGGCATTGTCTGGGCTGCCGAAAACGGCACGGTCGGCGCCTTGCACGCGTATGACGCGAGCAATCTGTCCCGCGAGCTTTACAACAGCAACCAGGCTGGCACGCGCGATCAATGGGGCGCGGGCAACAAGTTCATCACGCCGATGATCGCGCGCGGCAAGGTCTATGTTGGCGCGACCAATGGCGTCGCGGTCTTCGGACTGCGGTAAACACATCGTCCTGCGTTTCCGGATCGAGCCGACCTGGCCGATCCGGAAACACCAGGCATCAGGCTTACTCGGTCTCACCCGAGGCGGCCGCTGGGCTTGCCTTGCGCGGACGACGGCTTCTCGGTGCGGCCTTGCGCGCAGCTTTCTTCGCAGCAGCAGGCGCGCCTTCCTCGCTGACAGACGCCGATGACCCTTCGGCTGGCGCAGCGATGTCGGGAGCGTCATCAGCCGTTCGCGGCGTCGACTTTTTCACCTTGTTGGCTTTTTTCGCGGCCGTCTTACGTGGTGTGCGAGCCTTGCTGCGCTTGGACGGTTTATCGTTCGCCTCGTTGGGCTGCTCGTCGTTCACGACGGCCGGCTCGACGGTACGCTCGACTTCCCGCGTGACCGTCGGCTCCGCGAAGACCGTTTCCGGTTCGGCCCAGTCCGGGTCAGGTTGCGCAAAAACGTGTTCCTGGACGTCGTGGGTCCACGTTTGTTCTTCATTGCCGTGAAGCTGGGCTTGAACAGTCTGCTCCGGCGCCGCGCGTTCTTCCGCCGCCGGCTCCTGCTGGCCGCGACCCGGTTTGCGATTGCCACGTCCGCGGTTGCGACGCGATTCATGCTTGCCACCCGATTCCGCGATGACCGTCTCGGCAACTTGCGCCTCGTAGGTCTGTTCCGCCGATTCGGACGCGTCGATCCGCTCGTTCGCGCTTTCGCTCGCTACGTTCGCGCCGGTGCTCCGGTACACGTACGCACCGGACTTCTCGTCGCGACCGAACTCCAGCAGACCGCGAGCCTGCGCTTCTTCCAGCAGATTGCCGAAAGCGCGGAAGCCGTAGTACGTCTCGTTGAAATCCGGCTTACGGCGCTTGATGGCGTTCTTCAGCACTGACGCCCAGATCTTGCCGCTATCGCCGCGCTCGGAGGCGAGGGCGTCGAACGTTTGCACGGCAATCTCTACCGCCTTGGTACGACGTTTTTCGAGGTCTTCCTTGTTGCGCGATTTCTCTTCGTCCGGCGTGCGTTTGGCGGCAGGCTGCGCGTTCTGCTGCGGACGCGCAGCTTCGCGTTTGGCAACCGTGCGCTGGCTCTCGCGCACCAGGTCGTCGTAAAAGAAAAACTCGTCGCAATTCGCGATCAGGAGATCGGACGTGGATTGCTGCACGCCGACACCGATCACCTGCTTGGCGTTTTCTCGCAGCTTCGACACGAGCGGCGAGAAATCCGAGTCGCCGCTGATGATCACGAACGTGTTGACGTGCGATTTCGTGTAACAGAGGTCGAGCGCGTCGACCACGAGCCGGATGTCGGCCGAATTCTTGCCCGATTGGCGCACGTGCGGAATTTCGATCAATTCGAAATTGGCCTCGTGCATCGCGCCTTTGAAACTCTTGTAGCGATCCCAGTCGCAATACGCCTTTTTCACGACGATGCTGCCTTTGAGCAGCAATCTTTCGAGGACGAGTTTGATATCGAACTTGTCGTACTTCGCATCGCGCACACCGAGCGCAACGTTCTCGAAGTCGCAAAATAGCGCCATGCTGACAGTTTCGTTGGATGACGCCATGGTTATCTCCATTGAAGCGATCGTCGGACTCGACGAATCGCGACCATGATAGCGATTCCTGCGAAGCGGATCAGCTTTTGTGCCTTCGGCGTATTTTTCGGCGCGCTGGCTCAACCGACGGATCGACCGACGGATCGGGCAAACGGCCAAGGTTGCTGCGGTGTGGGCCGCTACATATCGTTGTGCCGTGTGAGCCCTCCGAGCGCCGTGCGTGTTTCCAGCACTTCGTCAACGAGCCCATAGTCTTTCGCGGCCTGGGCGGACATGAAGTTGTCACGGTCGGTGTCGCGCTCGATTTCCTCGACCGTGCGGCCGGTGCGTTCCGCCATCATGGCATTGAGCCTTCCACGCAGATAGATGACCTCTTTTGCCTGTATCTCGACGTCCGCGGCCGTGCCCTGACTGCCGCCCGAGGGTTGGTGGATCATGATGCGCGCGTTCGGCAGTGCGTAGCGTTTGCCGCGCTGGCCTGCCGTGAGCAGAAACGTGCCCATGCTCGCCGCGAATCCCGTGCACAAGGTCGACACCTCCGGTTTGATGAACTGCATGGTGTCGTAGATTGCGAGGCCGTCGTACACGGAGCCGCCCGGCGAATTGATATAGAAAGAAATGTCTTTGTCGGGATTCTCCGACTCCAGAAACAGCAATTGCGCAACGATCAAACTGGCAGACTGGTCATTGACCGGGCCGACCAGAAACACGATACGTTCGCGCAGCAAGCGGGAGTAAATATCGTAGGCGCGCTCGCCGCGGCCGGATTGTTCGATCACGGTGGGCACGAGCCCGAGGGCCGTGACTGACGGATAGGAGAGGCGCATATTTTTCCTTTGAGCCAAAGGGTTGCTGAAATTTCCGGCCCATCGCGCATGTTCAGAGTCGACATGCCGTTGCGCCGTTTTCATCCCTTATGACGTCGGCAAAGGCGGTTGCGTGACACGAATATTTTTTTCGCAAGCTGTCACATCGTCGGGCCCTGATGCGTCAAACGAACAAGATGCCCGGCTCGCGCAAATTGAATGCGCAGGCGCATACTGAGCTTACCGGCGTACGAGCTTTTTTAAGCTTTGCGCCTTTCACCACGCAAGAACTGGAGGACCACGCATGCGGGAACAAGGAAACAACAAGGCATCCAGTTTCGAGGGCGTGCGCGCCCGGCTGCTTGCACTCGCGTACCGCATGCTCGGTAGCCGCGCAGAAGCAGAAGACGTGGTGCAGGACGTCTGGCTCAAGTGGCATTTCGCCGACACCGCCGCGGTACAGACCCCGGTGGCGTGGCTCACCACACTCACCACTCGCACGGCGATAGACCGCCTGCGGCACGTTCAGCGCGAACGCGCGTCGCAGGCTTCGGGCTGGCTGCCGGAGCCGTGGGTGGACGAGGTCGCACCGTCGGCGGAAGAGGTGGCGTTGCGGGCGGCCGACATGTCTTACGGCGTCATGCTGCTGCTCGAACGGCTCAAACCAGACGAACGCGCGGCATTCGTGCTGCACGAGGCTTTCGATTGCGATTACGCGGAAATTGCGGCAATCCTCGAACGCACACCGGCGGCATGCCGGCAGATCGTGCATCGGGCCAAAGGGCGTCTGCAGCGGGCGGGTGCGCCATTGGAGCGCCCGGACCCCGCTGTCCACGCGCGGATCGTAGAACGACTTCGCACGGCGCTGGAGGAGCAGGATCGCGCTGGTTTGCTCAGGCTGTTCAGCGACACGCCGCAAATCGTCAGCGACGCACCGGTAGCGGCGCAGGCGGCCACGTCTGCCGGCTGGGTGGAAGCGGTCACCTCGCTTGCGGAGCAGGTGAGTTATGTGGAGGTGGTGTCCGTCGAGGGAGCAAAGTGCGTCGCTTTGCTCTGCGAAGGTTCGGTGGTCGGGGTGATCGACGTGTCCACAGACGAAGCTGCGAGAATCGTGCAGTTGCGGGCCGTCACCAATGCAGCCAGTCTGCGTGCAACCAATCGTGCGGTCGGTCGCGCGGCGGTCACGCAGTTGCTGGAGCGAATTCAGCGGAATTCCGGTTCCGTCGCCGCCATGACTTGCGTCGCTACTACAGCTGCCGCACCTGCCACTGTTGCGCTCGGGCAGTTGGCGGTCATGGTCTGATCCATGCGGGTCGAGCGCGCTGATTCACACGGCTGGCACGGTAGCGCCAAGCGCGTGGTCAATACGCTCAGGCTGCGTCCGCGAATCCTCAGCTACGATGCGCCGCAACTTCCCAGTTGATGTCCACGCAGAGCACCTGGGTGCCGTGCGGCGTGTGAGCGGCGATCGAGGCCGTTACACAAAGGTGTGCTTCGTTAATCGAGAGATAGGGCGGCGTGAGATGGACCTGGCCCGGCACGCGCATCGCCTGGATGAAATAGGGCCGTCGTTCCCAGCTTGCGCCTTCGGAATGCAGCAGCGGGCGGAAGCGTTTTGCGCGCTGCGAGGCTCGGCCGGGTGGGAGCACGTTGTCGCCGATCTGGCGGCCTGAACCGTCGAGCACGAAGCAACGAGCGGTTTCGCCGAGCGTAAGCAAGGGCGCGGTTGCCTGCGAAACCGATTCACCGGCAACGAGTTGTGCCGC
This sequence comes from Paraburkholderia sp. GAS199, assembly GCF_050436585.1. Lineage (NCBI taxonomy): Bacteria > Pseudomonadati > Pseudomonadota > Betaproteobacteria > Burkholderiales > Burkholderiaceae > Paraburkholderia > Paraburkholderia sp. GAS199. The sequence goes on from NZ_JBNDMM010000008.1 coordinate 310,917, forward strand.
TGCGGTTTCCAACGCTTTGACGTACGGTGCGAGGCGGGTCGATTGTGCGCGCTCACGTGTTGCTACGCGTTCACGCAGCGCGGCGGAGAGCGAGTCCATCAGGCTGGCTGCAACTTGCGGCTTCACCGGATCGACGCTCGGGCCTGCGAAGAATGCGCCCTGGACAAAGTCCACGTTGCATTCGAGGGCGATCAGCGCATCGCGTTCGGTGGTGAGTCCGCCCATCAGCACGAGCTGACCGGATTCGTGCAGCAGCGAAACTAGGCCTGGCAGCACGCGTTCAATGTGGGAATGCTCGCTCGCTTGCGCAAGGATGCAGCGGTCGAGCGTCACGATGTCGGGCCGCAGGTTCCACACGCGGTCGATGTTCGAGTGCTTGGCGCCGAAGCCGTCCAGCGCGATCAGGAAGCCTGATTTACGCAGCGCGTCGATGATCTCGGCAAAACGGGTGGTCTCGCCGCCGGCCTGCTCGGACACCTCGAGCACCACGCGTTGCGGCGGCAGGCCGAGGGCTTTGAGGCCGGCGAGCAGTGCGTCACCGTAACTGGTGTCCATCAGCGCGGCGGGGTGCAGGCTGAGGAAAAGCCATTCGTCGTGGCTGTCGAATGCGTTGAAGTTGCCGAGGTGCAGTGATTCGGCAAGCCGGCCGAGTTCGAGAAGATCGCCGCGTCGTGCTGCTTGCGTGAATACTTCGTGCGAAGGCACTTGCTGGCCGTGTTCGTCGCGCGCGCGCAGCGAGGCGTGGTAGCCGATCGCGCGCCGGTGCGACACGGAAAAAACGGGCTGAAACACGCTGAACACGGTGTACCCGCCGTACAGAACGGTGCGCCGTGAGCCTTCGTCGCCAGCCATCGGGCGAGGCGGCTGGAAGCCGGGAGGATCGAGTTCGATCATGCTCATCATGTCAGTCGTGTGAATGTGTCAGCGCGTTGCCAGTGCCACCTGCCTGAACACCTGTCAGGCAAGAACGTAAGCGGCAAGAATTTCGCACGCGCAAAACGTCAGTTTACAGGATAGGCGAGCAAGAACTATGCGCGAGCGAAAAGCTCGGCCCGAGGCATCGTTGTGACCGAAGTTAAGACGATTGTGCGCCAGCGAGGGATTGCACGTGAAGATTCGCACTTTGCTGGTGCGGTTCGCGCCCCGTCGCGGGTCGGCAAAATCGCGCGGCACTCGTGCGCCAGTCGTGCGGCGTATGAGTTCGACCCAAGGCGTCGAGCGTGTTTCGACACGGCAAGCCGTGTCGAAAACCAGGCTCAAGTCCGCTCCGACGGATCGGTCTTTTTCGCCGGCGTGCGAATGTCGGGCGACAACTGCGCAAAGATCCATGACGAGCCCGCCGTGATGATGCCGACACACAGGAACGTGGCATGAAACGCAGGCAACGAGTTGGCTGCGGTTACGCGCGGCAGCAAACCGGTGAAGGTGGCGAGCAGGGCGCCCGCTACTGTCACGCCGAGGCTCATCGAAAGCATTTGCACGAGCGAAAACAGGCTATTGCCGCTGCTTGCGCCGCCCGTGCCGAGGTCTTTGAGCGTCAGCGTGTTCATTGCGGTGAACTGCATCGAATTTACGCCGCCGAAAAATGCCAGTTGCACGAGGCGCAGCCACAGCGGTTGGCTCGCACTGGTCAGCGCGAAGCTTGCCATGGTCAGTCCAACCAGCACGGTATTGACGATCAGCACGCTGCGGTAGCTGTACTTGATGATGAGTTTGGTGACGAGCCGTTTGGCCGCCATGCCCGCGGCCGCAACGGGCAACATCATCATGCCGGCTTCGAAGGCGCTATAGCCGAGACTCACCTGCAATAGCAGAGGAATCAGATAAGGCATCGCGCCGCTGCCGATCCGTGCGAACAGGTTGCCGAGCAGTCCCACGCTGAAAGTGTGAATCTTGAACAGGTCGAGGGAAAAAATCGGTGAGGGCTCGCGTACGGCGTGCAGCGCGTAGGCAACGAAACACGCGAGACTCAGGATCAGCAGCACGAGCACGGTGGCGTGCTGAATGCCGAATTCGGTGCGGCCGTCCAGTGCGAATGAAATGGCCACCATGCCGAAAATCAGCAGCAGATAACCTTTGATGTCGAACTTGCCGGTGTGCTCGTTGCGGCTGTCCGGCATGAAGATAAACGTCGCAATGCAGCCGATGATGCCCACCGGCACGTTGATCAGGAAGATCCAATGCCATGACGCGATCTTGACGAGCCAGCCGCCGAGCGTCGGCCCGATCAGCGGTCCGATCAAACCGGGAATCGCCACGAACGAAAGTGCCGGCAAATAGCGCTCGGCCGGGAAAGTACGCAACACCGCGAGCCGTCCGACCGGCAACAGCATCGCCCCGCCCACGCCTTGCACGATGCGGTAGACCACCAATTGATTCAAGGTGTGCGCATTCGCGCAGAGCAGCGACCCGATGGAAAACACGAGAATCGCGCTCAGAAACACGCGACGTGTGCCGAGCTTGTCCGCAAGCCAGCCGGAGACGGGAATCGCCACGGCCATGGTCAGCGAATAGGCAATGACCACTGATTGCATCCGCAACGGCAGTTCGCCGAGGCTCGTCGCCATTGCCGGCAGCGCCGTGTTGACGATGGTCGAGTCCAGGGTTTGCATGAAGAAACCGGTGGCCACGATCCACAGCATCACGGTCAGCGAGCGTGCCGAAGGAGTCGCGGGGGCTGAAGCGGGCAGGGTCGGCGGTGTGGACATGAAGGGCGGCAGGGCGCGCGAGGAGGGGATGAGGAGTCGCTATTCTATGGAAAAGCAGGCGGCGGCGCAGTGGGTCGGGCTCAACCCGGCAGCGCCGCGGCCGCATGGAAAAAGGCTAGCGCGCGTGGATCGTTGCCGAACGCCGTGTGAATCCTGATATACGGACTGACTTCCATGTTCGGCCGGAAATAGCTGCCCGGCACGACCGTGACGCCGAGTGGCGCGCCACATTCCACCAGCCTCTCGGCGTTGTCGACATGCGGCACGCGCGCCCAGACGAACTTGCCGCCAACCGATTTCTCGAACAATTCCCAGCCAGCATCTTCGAGCGTCTGAATGGTCGAGCCCAGCGCGTCGCGCATGCGGCGGCGCAGCCGTTCGAGATACTTGCGGTAAGCGCCGCGTTCGAGCAAGGACACGGCCACCGCCTCGGCAAAGCGCGAGCCGCCGATGCTCGTCAGCATCTTGATGTCCACCAGATCCTTGATGATCGCGTGGCTCGCCACCACGCAGCCAATCCGCAGCGACGAGGACAGCGTCTTCGACAAGCCGCCCACGTAAATCACGTGTTCGAGCTGGTCGAGCGTGGCGAGGCGGTCGGTGATATCCGTCTGAAAGTCCGCGTAGATGTCGTCCTCGATGATCGAGAAGTTGTGTTCGCGCGCCAGTTGCAGCAGCCGGAACGCAATCTGCGGCGCGACCGTCGTGCCGGTCGGGTTATGGAAAACGGTATTGATGAACAGTAGCTTCGGCCGATGCAACTTCAACTGCGCCTGCATGACGTCGAGGTCGGGGCCGGTGCGGGTGCGTGGAATGCCGATCAGATTCACGCCGTGCAGCTTCAGCAGGCCGTTCAGGTTGTAGTAGCCGGGATCTTCCACGAAGATCGTGTCGCCTGCCTTGAGCATGTAGCGCAGGAGCAGATCGAACGCCTGGCTCGCACCGTTGGTGATGAGGATCTGCGAAGGGTCGGCCTGAATGCCCAACTGGCCGATGCGCGCCTGCAAGTGCTCACGCAAGGTCAGATTGCCGAGCGGCGTGGCGTAGTCGACCATGCTCGCGGGATCGGTGCGCGACACGTGGCGGATCGCCTGCGCGATGCTGTCGGTGTCGCGCCAGGGCTCCGGAATGAAGCCGCTGCCGAGCTTGAGCGTTTCACCGGGATGGTTGAACTGCTGGAGCAGATGGTCGGACTCACCCTCGGCGCGGCGCGGATCGGACGTGCCGTTCGAGTGCGTGCCGGTCGGCTGACGGTCGGCCACGTAGAAGCCCGAGCCGTGCCGCGAGTCCACGTAACCGAGCGAGACCAGCCGGTCGTAGGCTTCGATCACGGGGAAGCGGCTAACGCCGTAATCGGCGGCGAACTGACGGATCGACGGCAGCTTCGAGCCGGGGTGCGCAATACGCGTGCGAATCCAGCCCGTCACGCCGGCCACGATCTGCTCGGTGAGCGGCACGCCGTTGTCCCGATCGAGTTGCATTTCCAGTTTCATACGGTGCTTTCCTTCACCGGACACCTGCTGCAGCGCTGTTTCTCCAGTGCGAGATTTGCACGCCCCAATACGACGGTCGCCAACTGTCCGGTTTTTCGACTGAACAGTTCCGATGGAACTGTTCGGAACTGTGCATGGGACTTCGATGATCACACGCCAATAATGAGATCAACAGGGAAAGTTCTTTGAAGGAGAACAGCGATGCGTGAAGTCCGTATTTTCGAATTGGAACATGGCGAGCCTGCCGCGGCCTGGCGTGTCGCGCGTCCGTCGATCTTCAAGGTGATCTCGGGTGAAATCTGGCTGACCATCGAAGGCGACAGCGAAGATCATTGGCTCGCAACCGGCGAGTCGATCGAACTGCCGCGCCGTGCCGTGGCCTGGGTCAGCGCCGGTCAGTCGGGCGCGCGCTTCGCGCTGGCGAGCGGCTCGGAGCAGCGGGTGGCGCGGCCGACGCGCGGCCTGCCGGTGTTCAGCTGGCTGCCGCGCTGGCTCGGCGCGGCTTAATGGCATGACTCAATGGTGTGACGTCATCGCTCGACGTCGCAGTCTCAAGGCGCGTCGCGCCCGTTGCCCGCACTAACGTGGTTACCGGCCGCTTCGTAGTCGCCGATATAGCGTGCGCGCGGGCGGATCAGTCTGCCGTCGCGCGCCTGTTCCATGGCGTGCGCAATCCAGCCGACCACGCGCCCCGCCGCAAACAGCGTGAAGGCGGCGCCGGCCGGCAAAGCCAGTACGCGTTCGATCGACGCCAGCGCGAAGTCGACAGTTGGCTCGGCGCCCGTGGTGTCGCGCACGGCGCGCGCGAGCGCCTGCACGTCGCCGAGCGGCGAGCGGCTCGGCGCACAGTCGGCCAGCATGTCCATCAGCAGACGCGCGCGCGGGTCGCCTTCCGGATAGAGCGGATGACCGAATCCCGACAGCACCGGACCGTAGGGCCCGTGTTCGTGCCGCGCAAGGCGGTTGGCCAGATAGTGATCGAGGTCGGGCGCGCGTGAGGCTTCGTCGAGCAAGGCTGCAATGCGCGCGGTTTCGCCGCCGTGTCGCGGTCCCGCCAACGCGGCCAGACCGCCCGCTACCGCGCCGAACAGATGAGTGCCGGTCGACGTGATGCAGCGCACCGTGAACGTCGACGCATTCAGCTCGTGATCCGCGCAGGCCACCAGCGCCGCGCGCAGCAACGCAGCCTGCTGACGGTTGCGCACCTGCCATGCGGAAGCGAGTTGCCGGTGCAACGGATCGTTCGACGGCGCCGCGGAGATCAGCGCGGCCGCGAGCAGCCGCGTCACCGCACAGGCGTTGTCGAGTTGCGCGTCGCGGCCGAGCGCCCAGACGCGCGGCAACTGCGCGGCGGCAGCCGGCAGGAGGACCAGCGCGCGATCGAGCGGCGTGCTGTCGCTCCACAACTTGAGCCACGCCGACCATTGCGCCGCGGCCAGCGGCAGCGCGGGCGCCTCCGCGATACGCCTTGCGTCGCATTCCCACAGCAATGCGGCCACCTCTTCCAGCGACGCCGTGCGCGCCAGTTCCATGGCGTCGTGTCCGCGATACAGCAGCCGTCCGTCGGCAACTAGCGTGATCGACGATTCCAGCACCGGCACGCCCCAGTCCAACACCTTCTGCGCCACCTTGCCGGCGCGTTTGCCGTCTTCCTTGCGCCGGGCGAGCCGGCGCACTTCGGCGGCGTCGTAGACGCGGTGCCTGCCTTGCGCATCCGGCGACGAGCCGAGCATGCCCCGGCTCACGTACGCATATAACGTGGACACGCTGATGCCGAGCGTCGCGGCGGCCTCGCTGGCGGTGAGGGATTTCGAGGTCGGCATGGAAGTGGGCAAAAGCAGAAGAAATCAATATATATTGATTATCATAATCAAGATTGATTGATGCAAGGCGTGATTCTAGACTCGGTTCACTTTCTTCCTGTTTCGACGTGAACGCCATGACTCCCGAACTCGCCCTGAAACATATCTGGACCCTCGCCGGTTGCGACCCGACCGCGCTCAGATCGGTGTCGCTGACCGGTCACGATCCCGGCCTGCCGTCGGTCTATCCGGTCGGCACGCTGGCGTCGGCCACGATCGCCGCGTCCGCACTCGCAGCGGCCGAATACTTCCGGTTGCGCACGGGGCGTCGGCAGAGTGTCGAGGTGGAGATGCGCCGCGCATTGGCGTCGTTTCGCAGCGAGCGTTACCTGCGCATCGACAACGGGCCGCCGCCCGCGCTGCGCGATCCGGTCATGGGCTTTTACGCCACACGCGACGGGCGCTGGATTCAGTTGCACACCAACTTTCCTCACCATCTCCAGGGTGTGTTGAACGTGCTCGGCTGCGCCAACGATCGCGCGGCCGTGGCCGACGCCATTCGCCAGTGGGACGGCGCGACGCTCGACCAGACGCTCGCCGACGCCGGTCTATGCGCAGCACTGATCCGTACGCCCGAAGAGTGGGCTGCGCAGGAACAGGCAAAGGCGATCGCGGCGTTGCCGCTGTTCGAGATCGAGCGCATCGGCGACGCACCGGCGGAAGCGCCGCCGCCGTCAGCGGCGCGAGACGACGGTGCGCCGAGGCCGCTGGGCGGCGTGCGCGTGCTGGATTTGTCGCGCATCATCGCGGGGCCGGTAGGCGGACGGGCGCTCGCGCAGCACGGCGCCGACGTGCTGATGATCAACGGGCCGCATCTGCCCAATATCGCGCCGCTCGTCATCGATAACAGCCGCGGCAAACGCTCCGCCGTGGTCGACCTGCGCGATGCCGTGGGACGCGAAACGTTGCAAGGCCTCGCGCGCGACACCGATGTGTTTCTGCAGGCGTATCGTCCGGGCGCGCTGGCGGCGCACGGGTTCGGACCGGCCGAACTGGCGCGACTGCGGCCGGGGATCGTCTATGTCTCGGTGTGTGCATACAGCCATGAGGGACCGTGGGCGCAGCGTCGCGGTTTCGATAGTCTCGTGCAGTCCGCAAGCGGGATTGCTCATACCGAGCGCGAGGCCGCCGGATGGGACGAGCCGAAGCATCTGCCGTGTCAGGCGCTCGATCACGCCACCGGATACCTTGCGGCTTTCGGCGCGATGGCGGCGCTGGCGCGACGGGCCACCGAGGGCGGCTCCTGGCATGTGAAGGTGTCGCTGGCGCAGACGGGGCGCTGGTTGCAGTCGTTCGGGACGATGGCGGATGGCTGGCGAGCCGACGATGTGTCGATCGACGACATCAAGGACTGTCTGAGCGAGGTCGATTCCGAATTTGGCCGCGTGACGGCGGTGCAGCCTGCCGAGGTGCTGTCCGAGACGCCCGCGTTCTTTGCGCTGCCGCCTTCGAAAATCGGCGCGCACGAGGCGCGCTGGGTTTAACGAGAGTAACCAGCGGGCCCAACCAGCGCGCGCGCCGCTACTTCCTCAACTCGGCGACGAAATCGTAGTAGTCGTTGCGGCAATACGTGTCGGTCAATTCGATCGCGCGCTGGTCGGCGGTGTAGCCCACGCGCGTGATCAGCAGCAGCGCCTCGTTGGGCGCGATGCTCATCTGCTGCGCGATTTCCTCGCTCGCGTTCACCGCGCGGAAATGCTGCAAGGCGCGCACGATCGACAGGCCGCGATTCTCCAGATACGTGTACAGCGAGTCGCCGATTGCCTGCGGATCGGGAATCATCGCCGCGGGAAACGTCGAGTTCTCGACAGCCATCACGATGCCGTCCGCGAGGCGCAAGCGTCGCAAGCGGGTCACGGCGGCGGCCGGCGAGAGACCGAGTTGAATGACTTCGTCTCGATTGGCCGGCGAGATTTCACGCGACAGCCATTTCGAACTCGGCGTGAAACCGCGGCGCCGCAGCATTTCGCTGAAGCTCGACAGGCGCGAAAGCGGATCTTCGTAGCGCGGCGTGATGAAACTGCCCGCGCCCTGCGTGCGCCGGATCAAGCCCTGTTCCACCAGCAAAGCGATGGCCTTGCGCGATGTGATCCGCGACACGCCCAGCGCTTCGGAGAGAACGCGTTCGGAGGGCAACGCCTCGCCCGCGTTCCAGCGGTTTTCGTGAATCGCATTGCCGAGCTTGCGCGCGAGTTGCAGGTAGAGCGGCGTGTCGTTATCCGGGTCCGGGCGCAGATCGCGCCAGCGGTCTTCCGAGGCAGAGGTCATGGGGCTCACGCAAGAAGGGCAAGCGGCAATTCTAAGACATCGGCGCGCTCCGTTATAGCGGGCTTTTGCCTGGTGGCCGATCCGATGGCCGCGCAGCCGCTAAACTCGTTCTTAATTCGACCTTTTCTTGTCCCCAGATTTCGTTTCGATGCGACGTGAATGAACCGGCATCGATCGTGCTGGCGACCCATCATCCACTTCGAGGAGAAAGCATGACGACCGATATCGCCACCGTGTCCTTGCCGAACGGCGAACGCATTCCGAAGCTGGGGCAGGGCACGTGGGAAATGGGCGAGCATCCCTCGCGGCGCGCCGCCGAAATTGCCGCGTTGCGTTGCGGCGTGGAACTCGGCATGACGCTGATCGACACGGCCGAAATGTACGGCGACGGCGCGACCGAGACCTTGCTCGGCGAAGCGCTCGCGGGCTTGCGCGAGCAGGTTTTTCTGGTCAGCAAGGTGTATCCGCATAACGCCAGCCGGCGTGGCGTGATCGCTGCCTGCGAGCAGAGCCTGAAGCGCCTGAAGACCGACCGCCTCGATCTGTATCTGCTGCACTGGCGTGGTTCGGTGCCGCTCGAAGAAACGGTCGGCGCCTTCGAGGCTCTGCGCGACGCGGGCAAGATCCGTCACTGGGGCGTCAGCAACTTCGACACCGACGATATGGAAGAACTGGTCGCGGCGCCCGGCGGCGAAGCCTGCGCGACCAACCAGATCCTCTACAACGTGGCGCGTCGCGGTCCTGAATTCGATCTGCTGCCGTGGCTGGCGGCGCGCGGCATGCCGACCATGGCCTACAGCCCGATCGATCACGCCCGTTTGCCGAAGCGCTCGCCGCTCGACGATATGGCGAGCGCGCGCGGTGTCTCCGTATTCCAGATCGCACTCGCATGGGTACTGCGGCAGCCCGGCGTGTTCGCGATTCCGAAGTCGGGCCGCGTCGAGCATGTGCGCGACAACCATCGCGCGTCGCAACTGGAACTCGACGCGGATGAACTGGCCGCGATCGACGCGTATTTCAAGCCGCCGCGCAGCAAGCGGCCGCTCGAAATGCTGTGAGCGCGGCGGCGCCGAATCGCACTGCGCGTCGAGTCGAGCTTTGCCGCGAGGTGACGTGACGTGACGTGAAGAAGGTGGCGCGCATGGTGTGGCGCCTGGCATGACGTCAATCCATGCGCGCCTCACTGCACGCCGGCCGGCTTAGCTGCAGCTGTGGTGCATGTGCACGGAGCCCAGCACTGCGACTTCGGCGGGCGTGTGCTTCAGCGAAACTTCGTTGACCTGAGCCGCGTCGGCCACGAATTCGTCGACGATCGACGATACCTGCACGTTGCGCAGACACAGCGAGACGCGCTGGGTTTCGTTGGCCGGCAGCGACGCGCGCTGGCCGAGGAACAGCACGCCGTACTGATAACCGTGGATGATGCCGCGAATCGCGCCGACGCACTGGCCTTGCGCGACGTTGTCGCTCTTCTGCTTGCAGGTCTGGGCGAGCGAATACGCGGAGAAGGTGGGATCGACCGGCGGCGCGGCCTGCGACATGATTTGAGGCTGGGCCGACGCGGCAGCCGGAGCAGGCGTTTGCGCCTGGGCGAGCGATGCGAGGGAGAGCGCGGCGACCATCAGCAGGCTGGTGGCGGCGCGCGCCGCCTGACGGGGGACATTTCGTTGCATGTTGTGGGCCCTCATATCGAACGTTGAATTGATATGAGGCGCACGTGGCGTTTTGGTTCCAGCTTCGCGTGATGCGAGGAGCGCCGGCCGGGACAGCGCGCGCGGCGTCGAAGGTGAACCGGCCTCGGGCGGTGACGCTCGACCGGGGGATCGAGACATCACCGCCGATGCCGGCGGGTGACGGGCCGTCAGTGAAACCCGGTCGGCCGGAGCCGGGCAGGGCGCGGGGGCCCCCTGTCCGAAAAGCGGGCGGCTGCTAGTGCCCGTTTCCTCCGCCGTTACCGTTGCCACCACCGCCACCCTTGCCTCCGTGACCGCCGCCGAAGCCTCCGCCAAAGCCGCCGCCGAAGCCGCCACCGAAGCCGCCGCCAAACCCACCACCAAAGCCACCGCCTTTACCGCCGCCAGGGCCGCCTCCCTTTCCACCACCGGGACCGCCGCTGGAACCACCACATCCGCAGCCTGCGCCGCTGCTGCTGCCACCACTGCTGCTACCACCACTGCTGCTGCCACCACCGCTGCTGCCACCACCGCTGCTGCTGCCACCACTGCTGCTACCGCCACTGCTGCTACCGCCGCTGCTGCTACCGCCACTGCTGCTACCGCCGCTGCTGCTACCACCGCTGCTGCTACCGCCGCTACTGCTACCACCGCTACTGCTGCCTCCTCCGCTGCTACCACCGCCGCTATTCCCCTTGCCTCCAGCGCCCGCGCCCGCTCCGGAGCCGTTGCCGCCGGCCGATCCCGCCGATCCCGCTGCGCCCGCGCCGCCGCCGCTGTTGCCCGCGCCGCTATTGCCCGAACTCGCTGCACCGTTGCTGCCGCTGCCGCCGCGGTGGCCGCATGCAATGTCGCCGATACCGCTGCACGCATGCGGCGCAAAGACCGAGGCGGCGTCGTCGGCGGCGGTCGTCTCGCCGGCTGCGGTGCCCGTCGACGATCCACCCGCCGCCGAGCCTTCTTCCTGAGCAAGCTGCATCGAAGCGTGCGGCGCGCTGGCGGGCAGCGCGGCGTCGGCGAGCACCATCCATCGAGGGATGACGTCGGTCGAAGCGCTGTACGCCAGCTCGGTCGTCAGCAACGCGACACCTGCCACGATGACGGCAAACCGCAAAGTCCCGAAGCAGTGCTTATCAAATTTTCTGGTCCTCATTGCATCTCTCCCGGAGGGACGCCGGCGCCTCGCCGCTACCGTCTCTCACGACGTTTCGTCGGCGGCGGGCCCGTCTGCGCGCGGGCCTCGTCGCCCCCCGAGTTTTATCTTGCGCATGCGTGTGCAAAAGCACCGCTATCGCTGTCGTTCCGGCTCGCCGGCCGGTGCGCTGACCGGCGCAGACTTCGCGCCTCAGCGAATCCATTCCGACGCGCGGGCATCGCGCGCAACGCCGTCGAGAGCGTCGCGCGTCTGCCGCGCTTCGGTCCGATGGCTCCGGAATGTCTGAACACTACTTAGCGATAAGCATGCCACTGGGCGCAAAGCCTTATGGCGACGGGGACGCAATCGGCATGTGCGACGCGCAGTGCGAAAAAACGCGCAAAAACGTTTCGGCGGTGAAACGCGCGGCGCATTGACCGCGCGTTTAGCCGTTACTCGTCGCGTGCGGCGTTGGCCGATGCGTTGCCGGTGCCGCCGTGAGCACTGCTGGAAGAAGCGCGGGAAGAAGCGTCAGGCGCGCCGGTGCGACGCGTGCCCGCCTGCAGCACGCGCAATTCGTCGACGGGGATATGGCAGCGGATACGATGCATCGCGCGAGGACCGTCCTCGGGTTTTGCGGCGTCGAGGAAGGGCGGGTCCTGCTGCTCGCAGATAGCGCCCAGCTTGCGCGGACAGCGCGTATGAAACACGCAGCCGGATGGCGGCGACGCAGCGCTCGGCAGGTCGCCGGACAAGCGGATGCGTGCCGTGCCGTGTTGCGATGCCTGCGGATCGAGCGTCGGCACCGAGGACAGCAACGCTTCCGTATAAGGATGATGCGGTCCTTCGAACACGGCGGCAGCCGGACCGGTTTCCAGCAGCCTGCCGAGATACAGCACCGCGATCCGGTCCGACAGATAGCGCACCACATGCAGATCGTGCGAGATGAACACGTAGCTCACGCCACGTTCACGTTGCAGATCGGCAAGCAGGTTGAGGATCGCGGCCTGCACGGAAACGTCGAGCGCCGAAGTGGGCTCGTCGCAAACCACCACGCGCGGCTCGCCGGCAAACGCGCGCGCGATCGCCACACGTTGCTTGAGGCCGCCCGACAACTGTCGCGTGCGCGAACCGAGATAACGCTCCGGCAAACGCACGGCAGCGCTCAGCGTGGCGAGCCGTTGGTCGATTGCCGCGCCGCGCAGCGGCGTGAGGCGGGACAGCGCGCGGCCGATCAGCCGTTTGACGGAATGCGCGCGGTTGAGCGCCGAATCCGGATTCTGGAACACGATCTGCAGTGACTTCACCTGGTCGTCGTTGCGACGCGTGACGCGCGCGGCGAGCGGTTTGCCGTCGAGTTCGAGCACGCTGCCTGCGTCGGGTGTGAGCAGGCCGAGCATCAGCTTCGCGAGCGTGGTCTTGCCGCTGCCCGATTCGCCGACCAGCCCGAGCGTCTCGCCGCTGGCCAGATCGATCGAGACGTTGTCGACTGCGCGAAGCGGCGCGCCGGACACGTGGAAAGTCTTCGACAGATTCGACGCGCGCAGCACCGGTTCCACGGAGCGGCCGTGGTGTGCGTCGGCGGCGAGTTCGGGCGGCGTGTGTGGGTTCGCACGCGGCAATTCGATGGCGCGTTCGTGATAGTGACAGCGCGACATCTGATCGCCATGCGCGGCGCTCACACGATGCGGCGGCGGCGCGTCGCGACGGCAACGGTCGTCGGCGAGACGGCAACGTTCCGCGTAGATGCAGCCCTGCGTCACCGAACCGGGCGAGGGCAGACTGCCCGCGATCGTGTCGAGCCGTTCGGTGTCCTTGCTGCGTCCGGTGGTCGGCAGGCAGCGCAGCAGTCCCACGGTGTACGGGTGACGCGGCCGCGCGAACACGTCCTGAGTCGCGCCTTCTTCGACGAGCTTGCCGGCATACAGCACGCCGACCCGTTCGCACATGCGTCCGATCACGGCAAGGTTGTGGCTGATGAACAGCACGGCGGTGCCGAGTTCTTCGCGCAACTGCGCGACCAGATCGAGCACTTCGGCTTCGACGGTGGCGTCGAGCCCGGTCGTCGGCTCGTCGAGAATCAGCAGGGCGGGATTCGACGCGAGCGCCATGGCGATCACGACGCGCTGCTGCATGCCGCCCGAGAGCTGGTGCGGGTAGCTGTCCATCACGCGCTCGGGCGCGGCGATTCGCACGCGTTCCAGCATCTCGCGTGTGCGTCGCAACGCTTCGTCGTGCGACGCACCGGCGGCTTCGAATGCCTCGCTCACTTGCCGCGCGATCGTCAGCGACGGATTCAGCGCGCGGCCAGGGTCCTGATAAACCATCGAGATGGTGTTGGCCCGCATCTCGCGCAAGGCATCGGCGTCGAGCTTCTGCACGTCTTCGCCGGCAATCAGAATCTTGCCCGCCTTGACCTTGCCGTTGCGCGGCAGATAGCGCAGTGCAGCCATCGCGACCGTCGATTTGCCGCAACCCGATTCGCCGACGAGTCCATACGCCTCGCCGCGCCGGATGCGCAGCGACACGTCCTGCAGCACTTCGCGGTCGCGTCCGCGTATCCGGTACGTGACCGTGAGGCCGACGAGCGTGAGCGCGTCCGTGCGGTCGCTCTTCGAGACGTCGAAGGCGGGGAACGAGGAGAGCGGTGCGCCGGTCATCGGTCGAGCGCGCCCTGAACGCTGTCGGCAATCAGATTCACGCCGACCACGAGCGACGCAATCGCGCCTGCCGCGAACACGACGGTCCACCATGCGCCGCCTGCCATCAACGTGTACGACTCGGAGAGCGCGAGTCCCCAGTCGGCCGACGGCGGCTGGATACCGAAGCCGAGGAAGGACAACGTGGCGACCGCGAAGATCGCGTAGCCGAGGCGCACGGTCGCCTCGACGATGATCGGCGGCAGCACGTTCGGCAGGATTTCCGCGAACATGATGTACGGCGCGCGTTCGCCGCGCAGTTGCGCAGCGGCCACGTAGTCGAGATGGCGCTCGGCGAAAACCGCGGCGCGTACGGTGCGGGCGGTAATCGGCGTAAAGGTGATACCGATCACGAGAATCACCGTGAGGTTCGATGCGCCGACGGCGGCCAGCGCGAGCAGTGCGACGATCACGAGCGGCAGCGCCAGCACGGCGTCGATCGCGCGGCCGACCACGTTGTCCACCCAGCCCTCGAAATAACCGACGATCAGACCGAGCGCCGTGCCCGCCACGGTGCCGAGCAGGGTGGCAAGCGGTGCAATGGTGAGAATATCGCGCGCGCCGACGATCACGCGCGAAAACACGTCGCGTCCGAGTTGGTCGGTGCCGAACCAGTGGGTCGCGTCCGGCGGCGTCAGCGAATTGAGCGGGTCGGACGCGTAGGGATCGAGTCGCACGAACCAGGGTCCGGCAATGGCGCAGACGATCCACCACAGCACGATCAGCGCGCCTACTACGAAAGTGGGCGAGCGCAGCAGCACGCGCAGCTGCTCGAACCGCGGTTCGGCGGGCGAGGGCGAGGAAGGCGGCGACGCGGAAGGCGACGAAGAAGCGGGCGAGGTCGGTGGAACGATGCTGCTCATTCGGCGCTCCTGACTCGCAGACGCGGATTGAGCAGAACGTGCAGCGCGTCGGCGACGAGATTGGCCGCCGTGTAGACCACGCCGATGGTCAGCACACCGGCTTCGAGCATGGGAAAGTCTTTGGCTTTGGCCGCGTTGTAAATCAGCGAGCCGATGCCCTGATAGTGGAACAGCGTCTCGACGACCACGAGGCCGCCGATCATGTAGCCGAGCTGGGTGGCCGCGACCGTGATGGTCGGCAGCAAGGCGTTGCGCAGCACGTGACGGAAGATCACGACGCGGCGCGGCAAGCCCTTGAGAATGGCGGTGCGCGTGTAGTCGGCGTCGAGCGCTTCGACCGTGCCGGCCCGCGCCATTCGCGCGATGTAGCCGAAGAACACCAGCACGAGCGGCAGCACGGGCAGAACCAGATGCTGCAACTGTTCGAGCACGCCCGCGTCGGGCGGATACGACGCTTCGATCGGCAGCCAGCGCAGCCACACGCCGAACACCAGAATCAGCACGATCGACGAAACGAATTCGGGCACCACGGTCGCCGACAAACCGGCAATGCTGATGGTGCGATCGAGCCAGCGTCCCGCATGCATGGCCGACCACACGCCGCCCGCGATGCCGAGCGGCACGACCACGATGAACGCCAGCAGACCGAGTTTCGCGGAATGCGCGAGCGCGTCGGCAATGAACGGCCCGACCGGTTCGCGGTAGGCATACGAGAGCCCCATGTCGCCGCGTACGAAGTGCGTGATCCAGTCGACGTATTGCGTCATCAGCGGACGGTCCGCGCCGAGTTGATGATTGAGCGCCGCCACCGCACGCGCGTCGGCTAGCGGCCCGAGCACGGCGCGGCCGATATCGCCCGGCAGCAACTGGCCGCCCGCGAACACGATGACCGAAAGCAGCCATAACGTGACCAGCGAGAGGCCGACGCGCGTTGCCAGAAAACGCACGACGCGTCCCGCGTTGCCGCGCGGCACGGTGGGTGTCGATGGGGTTACCGTGGTGGACATGGCAAGCTCCTCCCAAAGAAGCGCCGTGCGCTCATGCGCTGCGTGTCAGGCACTCAGAACCGCGCGATCGAAATAGAGCTGCGCGAGCGCCGTGAAGCGCACGCCGTTCACACCCTTGCGCATGGCGATCAGCTGATCGTAGAAGAACGGAATGATGACCGGCGTTTCGTCGAGCAACAGCGTCTGGATCTGTCCGGAGATTTTCTTCTGTGTGCCGAGATCGACGGCGGCCACGAATTGCGCCACCAGTTGATCGTATTGCGGGTTCTTGAAGTGCGCGGCGTTCCACGTGCCGCTGCTGGTGAGCGGCGCATTCAGGAACACGTTCGGCACACCGCGATGACCGTAGTCGGTAATGCCGAGCGGCGAATCGAGCCAGTCCGATTTACCCGGCGTGCCGGCGCCGTAATAGAGCGACTGGCTTTCCACTTTCAGATTGATCCGCACGCCGATCGCCTTCGCCGCGTTCTGCACGACCACGGCGAGGTCGGGAATCTCCATGTACTTCTCGGTGGTGAGCGTCACGTCGAAACCGTTCGGCACGCCGGCTTGTGCGAGCAACTGCTTTGCCTTGGCGACGTCGATCCGGCGTTGCGCCACACCGGCATCGGAGGACGGAAACACCGGCGCGAACGGGCTGTCGTTGCCGAGTTGCGCACGGCCTTTGAACAGGCCGCGCACCAGCACGTCGCGATCGAGCGACAAGGCCAGCGCCTGGCGCACGCGTTTGTCCTTGAACAGCGGGTTGTCGTTGCGCATGTGAATCTGCCGATGCGCGCTCGACTTCACGCCGACTGCCTTGTAGTCCGGATTGTTCAGGATGCTGGCGCCGCCCTGCACGGTGAAGGTGCCCATGACATCCGCCTGGCGGCCTTGCAGCGCGAGCAGTTGTGCCTGCTCGTCGGCGTAGAACGAAAACTGTACGCGTTGCGGTAACGCTTTCTCGCCCCAGTAGTCGGGATTGCGCACGAACGACGCGCCGACCTTCGCCTGATACTTTTCGAGCTTGAAGGGACCGGTGCCGATGAAGCTCTTTTCATAGCCGCCCGCGTAGTTCGCGGGCAGGATCACGCCGTTGTAATTGTCCGAGGAAACGTAGTACGGGAAGTTGCCGTTCGGTGCGTCGAGATGGAACGCCACCGTGTGATCGTCCACGACTTTCGCGCCGCCTTTCGAAAGCACGCCCTTGAGGACCGAGAGTGCCGCCGAGCCGCTGGCCGGGTCGGCGAGACGGTCGAAGGTGGCGACCACGTCTTTGGCGGTGAAGAGCTGGCCGTCGTGGAACTTGACGTTCGGACGCAGCTTGAAGGTCCACACGTCGCCTTTGTCGTTCGGCTTCCAGGACAAGGCGAGGGCGGGTTTCAGCACGAGCTTGTCGCCGTCGTCGTCGATCAGGAATTCGCCGGTCTGGTTGAGCAGCGCGAGACTCGCCGCGTCGGTCACGGTGAGCGGATCGACAGCGCCCGCGGGTGTCAGATGCGCGACGCGGATGGTTTGTCCGGCGCCCGCTGCCGCTGCCTGTGCATTCGCCCTGGGCGCGTTCAGCACCCCGCCGCCCACCAGCGACAGACCGATCACGCTTGCGTAGCGCAGCAGTTCGCGGCGCGAGATACGGCCGGCGAAGAATTCGTCGATGGCGTGATTGCCGTAGGTGTCGGCAGTGAGGCGAGCCGTGTCGAGTGCGAGGTCGGAGATGCGGTCCGCGGGAGTCTTCATCGATGGAATGTCCAGTCCGTTCTGCTGTCGGGTTCTGAAGGGCCGCGCCGGATTCGCGCGACGAGGCGATCTGTTTCTTTTCGGGGCAATGCGGCTGATCTGATGCGGCTTGCCTGAAGCGGCTTCAGTTTAAGCGATGCTCGCTCATTCGGCGCGCCTCGCGCAACGCCGGCTTCACGTTTGGCGGATAAAGCGGCCGGCGTGTGTCGTCGTGACAACGCCGGCGCAGGCGTAGCGCGCATTTGCCGGCCGCCTGCCGGCTGTCTGTGCGCCGCAATGACATCTTTACCGACGCTGCACCGGAGACTCGTTGCATTTACCGCGTCGCCGGCCGGGCGGCGCGCCTTCAGTGATCGTGCGGATGCTTGTGGATCGGATCGACCCAGAACACGGTTTCGGGTTGCTCGACCGCGTCGATGTTCAGGTTCACCACGACGGCTTCGTTGTCGCTGCGTACCAGCACGCATTCGAGCGGGTCGTCGGTGCTCGCGTTGATCTCCTGGTGCGGCACGTAGGGCGGCACGAAAATGAAGTCGCCGGGACCGGCCTCGGCCGTGAATTCCAGATGCTCGCCCCAGCGCATGCGCGCCTGTCCGCGCACCACGTAGATCACGCTTTCGAGCGCGCCATGATGATGCGCGCCGGTCTTCGCATTCGGATGAATCGTCACGGTGCCGGCCCAGATTTTCTGGGCGCCGACGCGCGCCGCGTTGATCGCCGCCGCGCGATTCATGCCCGGCGTCTGGGCCGTGTTGCTGTCCAGCTGATCGCCCTTGATGACCTTGACGCCGTTCTCGCGCCAGTCGACCGGCGCGGCGGCCTTGTCGTCGCGGTGTTCGTCCCGCTGTTCGTCCCTGTAATGCGGATGTTCGTGATCGTGGCTCATGACCTGTCTCCTCGCTGGCGCCGGACTGTGTGGCTGTTATGCATTCTTGCACGTTCGCGCAGCGGCGTGTGGCGAGCGGTCGTCCCGCGATGCGCAAGCGGCGAGGGCATAAAAAAAGCCCGTCCAGAGGACGGGCTTCGATGCTGCGCCTGCGATGAACGGGACGCTTACTTCTGCTTCGCGTTGATCACGGCTTCCGCCACGTTGTTCGGCGTTTCGGCGTAGTGCTTGAACTCCATCGTGTAGGTTGCGCGGCCTTGCGTGGCCGAGCGCAGCGACGTCGAGTAGCCGAACATTTCCGCGAGCGGCACTTCGGCGCGCACCAGCTTGCCGCCACCGCCGGCGATGTCTTCCATGCCTTGCACCATCCCACGGCGGCTGGAGAGATCGCCCATTACGTTGCCCATGAAGTCTTCAGGCGTTTCCACTTCCACGGCCATCATCGGTTCGAGCAGGACCGGCTTCGCCTTGCGCATCGCTTCCTTGAAGGCCATCGAACCGGCCATGCGGAACGCGTTTTCGTTCGAGTCGACATCGTGGTACGAACCGAAGGTGAGCGTCACCTTCACGTCGACCACCGGATAGCCGGCCAGCACACCGGCCTTGAGCGTTTCCTGAATGCCTTTGTCGACCGCCGGGATGTATTCGCGTGGAATCACGCCGCCCTTGATGGCGTCGACGAATTCATAACCCTTGCCTTGCGCTGCCGGTTCGAGCGTGACCACCGCGTGACCGTACTGGCCGCGGCCGCCCGACTGCTTGACGAACTTGCCTTCGACGTCCTCGACCTTGTTGCGCACGGTTTCGCGATATGCCACCTGCGGCTTGCCGACCGTGGCTTCCACGCCGAATTCGCGCTTCATGCGGTCGACCAGAATTTCCAGGTGCAGCTCGCCCATCCCGGAGATGATGGTCTGGCCGGATTCTTCATCGGTCTGCACGCGGAACGACGGGTCTTCCTGCGCGAGGCGATTGAGCGCGATGCCCATCTTTTCCTGGTCGACCTTGGTCTTCGGCTCGACGGCCTGCGAGATCACCGGTTCCGGGAAAATCATGCGCTCCAGGATGATGACGTTGTTCGGATCGCACAATGTATCGCCCGTGGTCGCTTCTTTCAGGCCGACTGCCGCGGCGATGTCGCCTGCGTAGACTTCCTTGATTTCCTTGCGCTCGTTGGCGTGCATCTGCAGGATCCGGCCGAGACGCTCTTTCTTCTCTTTCACCGCGTTGTAGACGGTGTCGCCGGAATTCACCACGCCCGAATAGACGCGGAAGAAAATCAGCTGGCCGACGAACGGGTCGGTCATGATCTTGAAGGCGAGTGCCGAGAACGGATCGGTGTCGCTCGGATGACGCTCGATTTCCTTGTCGTGCTCGTCGTGACCGGTAATGGCCGGCACGTCGATCGGCGAGGGCAGATAGTCGATCACGGCGTCGAGCATGGCCTGCACGCCCTTGTTCTTGAACGCGCTGCCGCACAGCATCGGCACGATCTCGTTGGCGATGCAACGCGTGCGAATGCCGTACTTGATTTCCTCTTCGCTCAGCGTGTCGCCGCCGAGGTATTTGTCGAGCAGTTCTTCGTTGGCTTCAGCGGCCGCCTCGACCATCTTGTCGTGCCATTCCTTCGCGGTATCCGCGAGTTCGGCCGGGATGTCGCGGTATTCGAACTTGATGCCCTGGTTCTCCTCGTCCCAGTAGATCGCCTTCATCTTGACCAGATCGACCACGCCCTGGAAATGATCTTCGGCGCCGATCGGAATCTGGATCGGCACGGCATTGCCCTTCAGGCGGTCGCCGATCTGACGCTGCACGCGGAAAAAGTCCGCGCCCACGCGGTCCATCTTGTTGACGAACGCAATGCGCGGCACCTTGTACTTGTTCGCCTGACGCCACACGGTTTCCGATTGCGGCTGCACGCCGCCGACCGAGTCGTACACCATGCACGCGCCGTCGAGCACGCGCATCGAACGCTCCACTTCGATCGTGAAGTCGACGTGTCCCGGTGTGTCGATGATGTTAATGCGATGTTCGGGATAGTTGCCGGCCATGCCCTTCCAGAAGGCGGTGGTGGCCGCCGACGTGATGGTGATGCCGCGCTCCTGCTCCTGTTCCATCCAGTCCATCGTTGCCGCACCGTCGTGAACCTCGCCGATCTTGTGGGTCACGCCTGTGTAGAACAGGATGCGTTCGGTGGTGGTGGTTTTGCCGGCGTCGATGTGAGCGCTGATGCCGATATTCCGGTAGCGCTCGATGGGAGTCTTGCGGGGCACGTGAACCTCCTTGGAATGGCGCGCCTGAAACGCTTGCCGGGCGGCAGTCTGTGCTGCCCGGGGAGCCTGGGTGCTGCGGTGCTACGAATACTAGGATAGCGCGTCGGCCCGTCTTTTGCAGGAATCTCGCCACCGCCCTGAGCGCTGAACGTCCGCGACGGCCGGCAGGCAAGGCGGCGGCTGACGACGGCTGCGCGCGTGGCTCCGATATGGGGGCGCGCGTCCAATAAAAAAGCCGGCGCCCTGCGAAAAGGCGCCGGCTTACCGGGAAACGGCGATATCAGGTGATATCTGAATGTCGAGGCGGCCGGCTTATTGCGCGGCCGGCAGGCCCTGAATCTTCATGCCCGGCTTGATGCCCTTCGACGTGAACCAGCCTTTGCTCATTTCCAGCGCATACACGCCGTTGTTTCGCGGGCAATGATTGTTGGTGGTCTCGGCCTGCATTTCGTCGATGTCCGTGACCGTGCCGTCGGCGCGCATGAATGCGATCGACAGCGGTATCAACGTGTTCTTCATCCAGAAGCAATGCACGGCGTTCTCGTTGAAGACGAACAGCATGCCTTCGTTCGGCGCGAGATTCGTGCGATACATCAAACCTTGCTCGCGATCCGCATCGTTCGCGGCGACGGCGGCGTCGATCACGAACATGCCCGCGGTGAGCTTCGCGCGCGGAAATTCGCTGGGCTGTTTCGCGCCGGCCGGCATCTGCTGCGCGTGAGCGGGAGCAGCGGTCGTGGCGACGAACGACAGAGCGGCGAGCGGCAGTGCAACGGCAACAGCGAAACGCGCAATCAACGAGCGCATGGGAAATCGCACGGCATGACTCCTTGCTGGAAATTAACCCGCGAATGTTACGCGAGCACGTCAAAAACAAAAAGGCAGATCGCCTTTCGGTGATCTGCCTTTCAACGCCGTAAGAACGGCAATGAAGCTAGTTCTTGACTGCGTTTTTACAACAAACTTACTCCGAAGCTGCCGATGCAGCTGCAGCAGCTGCTGCCTTCTTGTGCGACTTCTTGTGAGCCTTCTTCGTGGTCTTCTTTGCCGACGAAGCAGCTGCTGCCGGAGCTGCCGAAGCTGCCACCGGTGCCGAAGCTTGTGCGAATGCTGCCGTTGCGAAGAGGCCAGCGACCAGAGCGGCGATCAGTTTGTTCATTTTGTGAATCCTCAGCTTTAGTTAATTAACCAAATGACCCGGTTATATGTAGAGTCATGTCGGTAAACGTGCCATCCACCTTTCGGTTGACAGCCGCATCGAACAAATTTTTCGACGCGTCTGCTTAGCGCTCAGACTGCCTGCGTCTACCGCAAGAACGGCTCGTGCAAAGGCTCTTAAGGCTGAATGCCGGACAGCTTTGGGCGGCATCTGCGTCGAATAACGCGTGAGCTTGCAGAGCGGTTGACGCGAATTTCGTGGAAAATTTATTCGTCGTTACGACGATGTGTTGACGATATCGCGAGGCTTATCTCATGCCTTGTGTTTCACGAATTTTTAACTCGTGTTTCACGTCGCAATTCATTTGCGGATACAACGGCTTAGCGATTTATTCGGGCATTTCCAGACGCGCATTGCACGCGTTATACGATGCCGTCCCACGGAGCATTCGAAGGCAGATCGCGACTCTCGCCGGGCAGAAGACCGAGCGAAAAAATATCGAGTGCACCGACGCCAACACGCACCAGACGCAGCGTCGGAAAACCGACTGCCGCCGTCATGCGACGCACCTGACGATTTTTTCCCTCGGTGATCGAGAGTTCGATCCAGCTGGTCGGAATCGCGGCGCGATGACGGATCGGTGGCGTGCGCGTCCACAAGGCATCGCCGGGCTCGACGAAGTCGGCGCGGCAGGGACGCGTGACGTAATCGCCGAGATCGACGCCGCGCGCGAGCTTCTTCAACGTGGCTTCGTCGACCGCGCCTTCCACTTGCGCCCAATATCGTTTGACGAGTTTGTGACGCGGCTCGGCAATGCGTGCCTGGAGCGCGCCGTCGTCGGTGAGCAGCAGCAGACCTTCGCTATCGGAGTCGAGCCGGCCCGCCGGATAGACGCCCGGCACCTTGACCCAGTCGGCCAGCGAGGCGCGTGTCTCGTGCGGAGAAAACTGGCAGATGGTGCCGAACGGTTTGTTCAGGGCGAGAAGACGCATGGCGAGAATCGGTGAAAAGCGTGGTGACAGCCGCGCGGCGCGCGCTGCGCCAGCGAATGAAGAGTGGCGCGATGATAATGCATAACGCGACGCTGACCGTTCTTTGTCTTATATAAGACATAAGAGTTGGACTTTAGATAAGCTTTTTTGCAATGTTGGAAAACCCCGAGCCGCCGGTGCCTCGTGGCTGCATCTGCGTGGGCTAGAATGGGCGACCAGCCGCTCGCAGACGTCCGGCATTGCGCGTAGCGAGGAGCGTCAGTTTTCGCAGTCTCCCATCAGCTTTCAGCACAGCCTTCACTGGAGTCCGACCATGCCGTATCAGCACATCAAGGTTCCGACCGGCGGTGACAAGATCACCGTCAATCCGGATTTCACACTCAACGTCTCCGACCAGCCCATCATTCCGTATATCGAAGGCGACGGCACGGGCGTCGACATCACGCCGGTGATGTTGAAGGTGGTGGATGCGGCGGTCGAAAAAGCGTACGCGGGCAAGAAGAAGATTCACTGGATGGAAATCTACGCGGGCGAGAAGTCGACCAAGGTGTACGGCCCGGACGTCTGGCTGCCGGAAGAAACGCTGCAGGTGCTCAAGGAATTCGTGGTGTCCATCAAAGGACCGCTCACCACGCCGGTGGGCGGCGGCATCCGTTCGCTGAACGTCGCGCTGCGCCAGGAACTCGACCTTTATGTGTGTCTGCGGCCGGTACAGTATTTCAAGGGCGTGCCGTCACCGGTGCGCGAGCCGGAAAAAACCAATATGGTGATCTTCCGCGAGAACTCCGAAGACATCTATGCGGGCATCGAATGGCCCGCTGAATCCGAGCAGGCGAAGAAAGTCATCCGGTTCCTGCAGGAAGAGATGGGCGTAAAGAAGATCCGCTTTCCTGACACGTCGGGCATCGGCATCAAGCCGGTCTCGCGTGAAGGCACCGAGCGGCTCGTGCGCAAGGCGATCCAGTACGCGATCGACAACGACCGCCGCTCGGTCACGCTGGTGCACAAGGGCAACATCATGAAGTTCACGGAAGGTGCGTTCCGTGATTACGGTTATGGTCTTGCGCAGAAGGAGTTCGCCGCGGAACTGATCGACGGCGGCCCGTGGATGAAGATCAAGAATCCTAAAACCGGTGGCGACATCGTCCTGAAGGACGTGATTGCCGACGCGTTCCTTCAGCAGATCCTGCTGCGTCCGGCCGAATACGACGTGATCGCCACGCTGAATCTGAACGGCGACTACGTGTCGGACGCGCTGGCGGCGCAGGTTGGCGGAATCGGCATTGCACCGGGCGCGAATCTGTCGGATTCGGTCGCGATGTTCGAAGCGACGCACGGCACCGCGCCGAAATATGCGGGCAAAGACTACGTGAATCCGGGGTCCGAAATTCTGTCGGCGGAAATGATGCTGCGCCATCTCGGCTGGACCGAGGCGGCCGATCTGATCATCAAGGCCATGGAAACCTCGATTCTGCAGAAGCGCGTCACGTACGACTTCGCGCGCCTGATGGAAGGCGCGACGCAAGTCTCCTGCTCGGGCTTCGGTCAGGTGCTGATCGAAAATATGCAGGAAGCCTGATTTGCGATTTCGCGGCTAGTAGTGGCTCGCAGTAGCTCGCAGTGAAAAACCCGGCGTCGCGAGACGGCCGGGTTTTTTTTCGCGCAATTCCGTCCGCAAGACGGATCCGCGTTCCGGAACCCGAAGAAATTAGAGGGAACGCCCGAAAAAAAACCCGGCGCGAAGCCGGGTTTTCAAGGATCGGGTAACGAACCGTATCAGGCAGGTGCCTGGATGTTCGATGCCTGCTTGCCTTTCGGGCCTTGCACGACCTCGAAAGTGACCTTCTGACCTTCCTTGAGGGTCTTGAACCCATTCATCTGGATGGCCGAGAAGTGTGCAAACAGATCCTCGCCGCCTTCGTCAGGCGTGATGAATCCGAAACCCTTTGCGTCATTGAACCATTTGACCGTACCAGTTGCCATTCCAACTTCCCCTGTAACTCATGTCACTACCACGAGCCCTCGAAAAGCTCGACGACCGCGCGATGCAGCCGCTCCCTCCTCACAAGCTCACCATCGGCATTTTTTCGAATTATGGCTCAGTGAAAAAAGTGCCAGCTTGATTGTTGAGGCTCTTAATTCGAGTGTCAAGAAAATTTTGAGACGCCGTTGTCGCGTTGCAAACAGGGCGTTCCAGGGTTTTTACGGCTTTTGTCAGTTATGTGCGGTTGCGCAAGCGGGCCGTCTTGAAAAGTCGCATAATCGACTCACATGCTGTTCTGCGGGTCGCACGGCGGGCAGCCAGCGCGCCGAACGCCTGCCAGCCAGTCCCGGCAGGTTGTGCGATACTCGATCCGACTGCGGCGCAACACGGCCGCGAGGCATCACAGGATAGGGGGCCGGCTCCGCAATCGGCTCGTCGAATGACGCAATGTTTCGGGGTAATTACCCATGGAACGGCTGCGAACGGGCTAACCGGCCGGATGGCCGGGTTTTGACAGGATTGCGGGCCTGTCCTAGATGTTTAGAATGGGTGTATGGCAATTATTCCGGACAAGCAGGACGGCACCGTACTGGAGCGGCAGGAGAAGAAGCTCAAGCCGCCGGCCATGTACAAGGTGGTGCTGTTGAATGACGACTTCACGCCGATGGAATTCGTCGTGATGATCGTGCAGGAATACTTCAATAAAGATCGTGAAACCGCAACACAGGTAATGTTGAAGGTGCATCGCGAGGGCAGGGGAGTTTGTGGGGTCTATACGCGGGACATCGCGTCGACCAAAGTCGAGCAAGTCGTTACCCACGCACGGCAGGCCGGGCATCCGCTGCAGTGTGTGATGGAGGAAGCATGATTGCCCAGGAACTGGAAGTCAGCCTGCACATGGCGTTCATGGAAGCACGCCAGGCGCGGCACGAGTTCATAACGGTCGAACATCTTTTGCTGGCACTGTTGGACAATCCAACGGCCGCGGAGGTGTTGCGTGCATGCGCGGCCAATATCGAGGATCTGCGCCAGAACCTGCGCAACTTCATTCATGACAACACGCCGACCGTGCCTGGCACGGACGACGTGGACACGCAGCCCACGCTGGGTTTCCAGCGCGTGATCCAGCGTGCCATCATGCATGTTCAGTCCACCTCGAATGGCAAGAAGGAAGTGACCGGCGCGAACGTGCTGGTCGCCATCTTCGGCGAGAAGGATTCGCACGCGGTGTACTACCTGCAACAGCAGGGCGTGACGCGTCTGGACGTGGTCAACTTCATCTCGCACGGCATCGCGAAGACGAGCAGCACGGACGCCGCGAAAGCGAGCGACGCGAATGCCGAGTCCGACGAAGCCGCCGCGCAGAAGGAAACGCCGCTCGCCCAGTTCACGCAGAACCTGAACCAGATGGCGAAAGACGGCCGCATCGATCCGCTGATCGGGCGCGAGTCGGAAGTCGAGCGCGTCGTGCAGGTGCTGTGCCGCCGCCGCAAGAACAATCCGCTACTGGTCGGTGAGGCCGGTGTGGGTAAGACCGCGATCGCCGAAGGCCTCGCGTGGCGAATTACGCGCGGCGAAGTGCCGGACATTCTGGCGGACGCGCAGGTGTATTCGCTCGACATGGGCGCGCTGCTGGCCGGCACGAAGTATCGCGGCGATTTCGAACAACGCCTGAAGACGGTCCTCAAGGAATTGAAGGAACGTCCGCACGCCATCCTGTTCATCGACGAAATTCACACGCTGATCGGCGCGGGCGCCGCATCGGGCGGTACGCTGGACGCATCGAATCTGCTGAAGCCGGCGTTGTCGTCGGGCACGCTCAAGTGCATCGGCGCGACCACGTTCACGGAATATCGCGGCATCTTCGAAAAAGACGCGGCCTTGTCGCGTCGTTTCCAGAAGGTCGACGTGACCGAGCCGACCGTCGAGCAGACGGTGGCGATCCTGCGTGGCCTGAAGTCGCGTTTCGAAGAGCACCACGGCGTGAAATATTCGTCGGGCGCGCTGTCGGCTGCGGCTGAACTGTCGGCACGCTTCATCACGGATCGTCATCTGCCGGACAAGGCGATCGACGTGATCGACGAGGCTGGCGCGGCGCAACGCATCCTGCCGAAGTCGAAGCAGAAGAAGACCATCGGCAAGAACGAGATCGAAGAAATCATCTCGAAGATCGCTCGTGTCCCGCCGCAAAGCGTGTCGCAAGACGACCGCAGCAAGCTGCAAACGCTGGATCGCGATCTGAAGAGCGTGGTGTTCGGGCAAGACCCGGCTATCGACGCCCTTTCGGCTGCGATCAAGATGGCGCGTGCGGGCCTCGGCAAGCTGGACAAGCCGATCGGCGCGTTCCTGTTCTCCGGCCCCACGGGCGTCGGCAAGACGGAAGTGGCGAAGCAGCTGGCGTTCACGCTGGGCATCGAGCTGATCCGCTTCGACATGTCGGAATACATGGAACGTCACGCGGTCAGCCGTCTGATCGGCGCGCCGCCGGGCTATGTCGGGTTCGATCAGGGTGGTCTGCTGACCGAAGCCGTCACGAAGAAGCCGCACTGCGTGCTGCTGCTGGACGAAATCGAGAAGGCGCATCCGGACATCTACAACGTGCTGCTGCAGGTCATGGACCACGGCACGCTGACGGACAACAACGGACGCAAGGCGGATTTCCGTAACGTCATCATCATCATGACGACGAATGCGGGCGCCGAGGCAATGGGCAAGTCGGTGATCGGCTTCACGAATCGTCGGGAAACCGGCGACGAAATGGTCGACATCAAGCGCATGTTCACGCCTGAGTTCCGTAACCGTCTGGATGCAACGATCAGCTTCCGTGCGCTGGATGAAGAAATCATCATGCGCGTGGTCGACAAGTTCCTCATGCAACTGGAAGATCAGCTGCACGAGAAGAAGGTCGATGCGCTCTTCACCGACGCGCTGCGCAAGCACCTCGCCAAGCACGGTTTCGATCCGCTGATGGGCGCGCGGCCGATGCAACGTCTGATCCAGGACACGATCCGTCGTGCGCTGGCCGACGAGTTGCTGTTCGGCAAGCTGATGAACGGCGGCCGCGTGACGGTCGACGTGGATGCCGAAGACAAGGTGCAGTTGACCTTCGACGAGCATCCGGCACCGCGCAATCCGAATCCGGAAGCGGTGGAAGTCGAGTAAAACCTCGGTTTTCGGCTCACAAAAAAACGGCGCGGGTTTCGAACCCGCGCCGTTTTTCTTTTTGGCGAAGCGTTTAGTGCTTGCCGGTGCTGCCGAAGCCGCCCGCGCCGCGCTCGCTCTGCGCGAAATCGTCGACGATATTGAATTCGGCCTGCACCACCGGCACGATCACCAGTTGCGCGAGGCGCTCCATCGGATTCAGCACGAACGTGGTTTCGCCACGGTTCCACGTCGAGATCATCAGTTGCCCCTGGTAATCCGAGTCGATCAGTCCCACCAGATTGCCCAGCACGATGCCGTGCTTGTGGCCCAGACCCGAACGCGGCAGGATCAGCGCCGCGTAACCCGGATCGCCTACGTGAATCGCGAGGCCTGTCGGCACCAGCGCGGTTTCGCCGGGTTTGAGCGTCAGCGGTTCGTCGAGGCAGGCGCGCAGGTCGAGTCCCGCGCTGCCGGTGGTTGCGTAGGCCGGGAGCTGGTCGCGCATCCGCGCATCGAGAATCTTCAGGTCGAGTTTCATGCAGGTCGCAAAGTTGAAAGAAGGTTGAATCAGGGATGGGACGCCGGGCGTGCGAGTTCGAACGCGTCGGCGAGAAGTTCGTAAGAGCGTAGGCGCGCGCGGTAGCTGCCCGACACGGTGAGCACGATCAGTTCGTCGGCCTGAAACTGTTCCTGCAGCGCATGCAACCGTTCGGTGACGACTTCCGGCGTGCCGATGATGCTGCGCGGCCGCTCGCGGTCGATCACCAGCCGCTCGCGCTCGCCGTATTCCTGCGCGATGCCTTGCGCAATCGTCGGAATCGGCTCGTTCAGACCGTAGGCCATCTGCACGCGGCGCAGGTCGACGGCTTTGGCGAGATCGGCGGCTTCCTGTTCGGTATCGGCGCAGATCACGAAGACCGCGGCGGCCAGATACGGTTGCTGGGCTTCGTTGTCGGCTTTGAAACGGTCGCGATAGGCGAGTGCGACCTGATGGCCGAAATGCGCGTTGATGAAATGCGCGAACGCGAAGCGGATGCCGAGTTGCGCCGCGAGCAAACCACCGAATTCACTCGAACCCAGCATCCACAATTGCGGCCGCGTCGCGACTTGCGGCTGCAGAAGCACGCCGTGCGCGAGATGGTCGGCGGGCAAGGTGCCGTGCATCAATCCGATCAGATCGGCCACTTGCTGCGGAAAAATGTCGCCGCGATTGTAGGCGCCGCCCGCCACCGCTTGCGCGGTATGCATGTCGCCGCCGGGCGCGCGGCCTACGCCGAGATCGATGCGGTTCGGGAAGAGCGCCTCGAGCATCATGAACTGCTCGGCTACCTTGAACGGGCTGTAGTACGGCAGCATGACGCCGCCGGAGCCGAGGCGGATGCGTTTCGTCACGCTGCCGAGTCGCGCCAGCATCACTTCCGGGCAGGGATTCGACACGCCGCGCAGGCCGTGATGTTCGGCGCACCAGTAGCGCGTGTAGCCGAGGTCGTCGGCGAGTTGCGCCAGTTCGACGGTGGCGGCGATTGCGTCCGCCACCGAGTGCCCGTCGATCACGGGCGTTTGATCGAGCACGGAAAGTAGCGTCATGTCAGTACGGCTCCAGAAGATCCGCTCGTGCGGGCGTCCGGCGATCCGGCTTCGTGGCGCGGACCGGAGGACGCGCGTACGGCGTCAGCGGATCAGGCTTGTGTCGGGCAGACGCTTCGCGATCTCGGCAATCAACGCGCGCGCGAGCGTCTGCTTGTCGGCGCGCGGCAGCTTTGTCGCCCCGTTTGCTTCGAACAGGATGACTTCGTTGTCGTCCATGCCGAAAGTCAGCGGGCCGAGATTGCCGATCAGCAAAGGCACGTTCTTGCGGATGCGCTTTTCCTCGCCATGCACTTCGAGGTCGCCGCTCTCGGCCGCAAAGCCCACCGCGAACGGCGGATGCGGCAGCTTCGCCACCGAGGCCAGAATGTCCGGATTCTCGACGAAGCTGAACGTCGGCATTGCGCGGTCGGCGGTCTTCTTGATCTTGTGCTCGCTCACGTGATCGACGCGCCAGTCCGCCACCGCCGCGACGCCGATGAAGATGTCGGCGTCGGTGACCGAGCGCATCACTGCATCATGCATTTGCTGGGCGGTTTGCACGTCTTCGCGGAACACGCCCCACGGCGTTTCCAGCGACACCGGACCGGCGACCAGATGCACGTCTGCGCCGGCCTGCTGCGCCGCGCGCGCGAGCGCGAAACCCATCTTGCCGCTGGAACGGTTGGTGATGCCGCGCACCGGGTCCAGCGGTTCGAACGTCGGACCGGCGGTCAGCAGCACGCGCCGACCGGCGAGAATCTTCGGTGAGAAAAACGAGGCGATGGCTTCGTAGGTGGCGGCTGCCTCGAGCATGCGTCCGTCGCCGATTTCGCCACACGCTTGCGGGCCCGAGTCGGGGCCGAGCACCTCGACGCCGTCCGCGCGCAATTGCGCGACGTTGCGTTGCGTGGCCGGGTTTTGCCACATCTGACGGTTCATGGCCGGCACGACGAGCAGCGGGCAATCGCGCGCGACGCAGAGCGTGGCGAGCAGGTCGTCGGCCATGCCGTGCGCGAGTCTGGCGAGGAAATCGGTGGAGGCGGGCGCGATCACGATCGCGTCGGCTTCACGCGAGAGATCGATGTGCGCCATGTTGTTCGGCACACGCCCGTCCCACTGGCTCGTGTAGACCGGACGGCCCGAGAGCGCCTGCATGGTGACGGGAGTGATGAACTGGGTGGCCGCTTCGGTCATCACAACCTGCACGGTTGCGCCCGCTTTGGTCAGCAGACGCGTGAGTTCGGCGATCTTGTAGCAGGCGATCCCGCCTGTCATGCCGAGGACGAGGTGTTTTCCTGCGAGTTCTGCGGTAGCCAACGAAAGCCTCCGACAAAGCGTGGTGGTGAGCGGCGGCACTGTACCGCGCTACCGCTCACTTTCAAAGCGACCGGGCCGCCCATCGGCACGCGCGCGGCGCGTCAGGCGAACCGGCGCTCGTGCGCGATGGAATCAGCGCGTGCCGCGTACGCGCCGCAGTTCGTCGAGCACCAGCAGAACCGCGCCGATGGTGATCGCGCTGTCGGCGAGATTGAACGCCGGCCAGTGCCACGTGCGCACGTGGAAATCGAGAAAGTCGATCACGTGGCCATAGGCCAGCCGGTCGATCACATTGCCGAGCGCGCCGCCGAGGATCAGCGAAAGCGCCGTGCAGAACATTTTCTGTCCGCCGTGACGCTTGAGCAGATAGCAGATCACCAGCGCCGCCACCACGCCGAGCGCGGTGAACGCCCAACGCTGCCAGCCGCCCGCCATCGCGAGGAAGCTGAACGCCGCGCCGCGGTTGTACACGAGGATCAAGTTGAAAAACGACGTGACCTCGTGCGCGATACCGTAGGCGAACACTTTCTGGACCGCGATTTTCGTCAGCTGATCGAACAGGATGACGATCAGTGCGACGCCGAGCCAGGGTGCCAGCGAGCCGCCGACAACGGGCGATTTCGATGCGGTTTTCGACATGGTTCTCGCCATTATGCCGCGCTCCTCGTTTCACCGTTGCCGAACAGATTGCTGAAGCAGCGGCCGCACAGCGTGGGGTGTTCGGCGTTCGCGCCGACGTCCGCGCGGTAGTGCCAGCAGCGTTCGCACTTCAGATACTTCGAGGCGACGACTTCGACCGCTTCCTCCGCTTCGCTTGCCACTTCGACGACGTTCGCCGCCGACGTGATCAGCACGAATTTGAGGTCGTCGGCGAGGCTCGTGAGCGCGTCGTAACGTGCGCCGCTCGCGCGGATCTCGACTTCCGCCTGCAGCGACGAACCGATCAGGTTCGCCACGCGTGCTTCTTCCAGCGCCTTGGTCACGTCGCTGCGCGCGGCGCGCAACAGCGTCCATTTGTCGAGCAGGGCGCCGGCGTCCGGCACTTGCGGGAACGCGTGATAGGTTTCCGTGAAAATCGTTTCGCTGTTCGGCGAGAAGACTTTCCACGCTTCTTCGGCGGTGAACGAGAGGAACGGCGCCATCTGACGCAGCAAGCCGTGCGCGATGTGATACAGCGCGGTTTGTGCCGAACGACGCGCCACCGAATCGGCCGCCGTGGTGTACAGACGGTCTTTCAGCACGTCGAGATAGAAGCCGCCGAGGTCTTCCGAGCAGTACGTTTGCAGCTTCGCGACGACCGGGTGGAACTCGTACTTCTCGTAGTGCGCGAGGATATCGTTCTGCAGATTCGCCGACAGCGCGACCGCGTAACGATCGATTTCGAGCCAGTCTTCGACCGGCCGTGCGTGCTTCTCGAAGTCGAAGTCCGACAGGTTGGCGAGCAGGAAGCGCAGCGTGTTGCGGATACGGCGATAGCCTTCCGTGACGCGCTTGAGAATTTCTTCGGAGATGGCCAGCTCGCCCGAGTAGTCGGTCGAAGCGATCCACAGACGGATGATTTCCGCGCCGAGACGGTTCGCCACTTCGTGCGGGTCGATGCCGTTGCCGAGCGACTTGCTCATCTTGCGGCCTTCGCCGTCGACGGTGAAGCCGTGCGTGAGCAGCGCGTTGTACGGCGGACGGCCGTCGATCATCGAGGCGGTCAGCAGCGACGAATGGAACCAGCCGCGATGCTGGTCCGAGCCTTCCAGATACAGATCGGCCGGGAATTGCAGTTCGTCTTTGTGCGAACCGCGCAGCACGTGCCAGTGCGTGGTGCCCGAATCGAACCACACGTCGAGCGTGTCGCGGTTCTTTTCGTACATGTTGGCGTCGTCGCCGAGCAGTTCGCGCGGATCGAGCGATTGCCATGCCTCGATGCCGGCCTTCTCGACGCGCTGCGCCACTTCTTCGAGCAACTCGAGCGTACGCGGATGCAGTTCGCCGGTTTCCTTGTGCACGAAGAACGCCATCGGCACGCCCCATTGGCGCTGACGCGAAAGCGTCCAGTCCGGGCGATTCGCGATCATGCTGAACAGGCGCTGCTTGCCCCACGCTGGGTAGAAGGCCGTGTTTTCGATGCCTTCGAGCGCGGTTTCGCGCAGCGTGCGGTCGCTGTCGTTCGGCTTGACGTCCATGCCGGCAAACCACTGCGAGGTGGCGCGGTAGATGATTGGCGTCTTGTGGCGCCAGCAGTGCATGTAGCTGTGCGTGTACTTCTCGGTGCGCATCAGCGAACCGGCGTTCTGCAGTGCCTCGACGATCTGCGGATTCGCCGCCCAGATCGACAGGCCGCCGAACAGCGCGAGCGATTCGATATAACGGCCGTCGCCCATCACCGGGTTGATGATGTCGGAGTCGGACATGCCGTGCGCCTTGCACGACACGAAGTCTTCCACGCCGTACGCCGGCGAAGAGTGCACGACACCCGTACCGCTTTCCGTCGTGACGTAGTCGCCGAGGTAGACCGGCGCCGTGCGCTTGTACGCCGGATGGGCCGACGCGAGCGGATGGTTGAAGCGCAGTTCGACCAGCTTCGCGCCCGGCGTGGTGGCGATGATCGTGCCTTCGAGACCGTATTGCTTCAGGCATTCTTCGACACGTTCCTGCGCGAGGATCAGCAGGCCGCGCGGCGTATCCACGAGCGCGTAGACGATTTCCGGATGCAGGTTCAACGCCTGGTTGGCCGGGATGGTCCACGGCGTGGTGGTCCAGATCACGATGCCGCCTTCGGCGCGCGGCAGTGCGGCGAGCCCGAACGCCTGCGCGGTCTTTTCAGGTTCGGCGAAGCTGAAGAGAACGTCGATGGTCGGATCGCTCTTGTCCTTGTATTCCACTTCCGCCTCGGCCAGCGCCGAGCCGCAATCGAAACACCAGTTGACCGGCTTCAGGCCGCGGAACACATAGCCCTTTTCCATGATCTTCGCGAGCGCGCGGATTTCGCCGGCTTCGTTCGTGAAGTTCATGGTCTTGTACGGGTTGTCCCAGTCGCCGAGCACGCCCAGACGGCGGAAGCCGACCTTCTGCTTTTCGATCTGCTCAGTTGCATAGGCGCGCGCTTTCTGCATCACTTCGGCGGCCGGCAGCGATTTGCCGAACTGCTTTTCGATCTGGATTTCGATCGGCATGCCGTGGCAGTCCCAGCCCGGCACGTAGACCGCGTCGAAGCCCGCCAGATTGCGCGCCTTGACGATCATGTCCTTCAGGATCTTGTTCACCGCGTGGCCGAGGTGGATGTCACCGTTCGCATACGGCGGGCCGTCGTGCAGGATGAATTTCTTGCGGCCCTTGCTGGCGGCGCGGATCTTTTCGTAGATCTTGCGTTCCTGCCATTCCTTGACCCATTGCGGCTCGCGCTTGGGCAGGTCGCCGCGCATCGGGAACGGCGTGTCGAGCAGGTTGACCGGATAGCGTGACTGCGGTTTCGAATCGGCTTTCTTGTTGCTCATGATGAGGTCGCGTTGAATGCTTTCTATGCGCAGCAGGGCTGCGGGATGCGCGGAATGCGCAAGGGCGTTGGGCGCGCCCGGCAGGCATGTCGCGTGATTCACGGACGCCCTTCGATGCGCGCAGCGAGGGTACGTGTGACGCGAACAGCGCCAGCGCGTACCGCGGCGGCTATCTAATTCGGTCGGTGGCCGAGGTGGCGAACCCGGTCGAGCGGCTGCCCGGCGTGCCGGCGCCGACGGCCGCGAACCACGCGCGCGCGTTGGCGACGTCGCGCGAAATGGCGGCGGTCAGCGTTTCGAGGTCCACGTACTTTTCTTCGTCGCGCAGCTTCTTCAGGAATTCGACGCGCACGAGTTTGCCATACGCGTCGCCGTGCCAGTCGAGCAGATGCACTTCGAGCAGCACGCGGCCGGAATCGTCGACCGTGGGCCGCAGGCCGAGACTGGCGACGCCCGGCAGCGGCTCATCGGCCACGCCGTGCACGCGCACGACGAAAATGCCTGCGAGCGCAGGGCGCTTGTGGGCGATCGGCAGATTCAGCGTGGGAAACCCGAGGTCGCGGCCGAGCTTCATGCCGTGCACGACGTGGCCGCTGATCAGGTAATCGCGGCCCAGCGCGGCACGCGCCGCGTCGAGGTCGCCCGCCACCAGCGCCGTGCGCACGCCCGAGCTGGAAATGCGCGCGCCGGACGGGTCGGCGACCGTGGCCATCTGTTCGACTTCGAAACCGTACTGTTGACCCGCGGCCTGTAGCGACGCGAAATCGCCGGCGCGTTTGGCGCCGTAGCGGAAGTCGTCGCCGATCATGATCCAGCGCGCATGCAGTCCGTTTACGATGATGCGTTCGACGAATGCATCCGGCGACTGGCTGGCGAAGGTGTGATTGAAGTGCTCGACCACCACGCGATCGACGCCGTTGGTGCGCAGCGCCTCGAGCTTGTCGCGCAGCATGGCGATACGCGGCGGCGCGCCGGCCGGATTGAAGAACTCGCGCGGGTGCGGCTCGAAGGTCATCACGCAGACGGGCAGGCCGCGCGCATCGGCGGCGGCCCGCACGTGGGCGAGCAAAGCCTGATGGCCGCGGTGGACACCGTCGAAGTTGCCGATGGTCAGGGCGCAGGGCGCACGGCTCTCGGCATTGGGAAGACCGCGGAAGACTCTCACGATAGCGGGTTTGAGGTAGGGCGGCCGGGGTGCCGCAAAACAAACGATTATAAACGCTCAGCGCATGAGACGGCGGCGCGTCGCGGTTTCGGGGTCCCCGAATGATAAAATCCGCGGATGAAAAAACTCGTCATCCTGATTTCCGGACGGGGAAGCAACATGGAAGCCATCGTTCGAGCCTGCTCGGACGAGGCCTGGCCGGCGCAAATCGCCGCCGTGATTGCCAACCGTCCCGATGCCGCGGGCCTTGCGTTCGCGGCGTCGCACGGTATTGCCACGGCGGTGGTCGACCACCGCCAGCATCCCGACCGCGAGAGCTTCGACGCCGCGCTGGCGCGCGAAATCGACGCCTTCGCGCCCGATCTGGTCGTGCTCGCGGGTTTCATGCGGGTGCTGACGGCCGGCTTTGTCGACCGCTACGCCGGACGCATGCTAAACGTGCATCCGTCGCTGCTGCCGAGCTTTCCAGGTCTGAAAACGCATCAACAGGCACTCGACGCCGGCGTGCGGCTGCACGGCGCGTCGGTACATTTTGTCACGTCGCAGCTGGACCACGGGCCGATCGTCGCGCAGGCGGCGGTTCCCGTCGAGGTTGGCGATACGCCCGCCATGCTCGCCGAACGCGTGCTGGCAACCGAACACATTATTTATCCACGCGCGGTGCGCTGGTTCGTCGAAGGGCGTCTTGCCCTCGATGGCCTGCGCGTCACGCTTACGCCGTCAGAGCCGCAATGGCTCTTTGCCGGTCACACCGCCGGAGAGGGCGCATGAGATTACATGGTTTTTTGATTGGACAAACCGAGACTTTGCTGGCTGAAGTCCTACGACTGAACGGCCCGGCGGATGCCACCACGAGCCGTTTCTTCCGCGCCCATCCGAAGCTCGGACACGGCGAACGCGGCGTGATCGCCGAGGCGGTTTTTGCCGTCCTGCGCCGCCGTATGGAATTCGCGCATCTGGCCGAAAGCGGCGCGGGCAGTCCGGCGCGCCGTATGGCCTTGCTGGGTCTGATGCAGACCGCCGGCCGCAACGCGCTCAAGCCGTTCGTGTCGGAAGCCGAATCGCGGTGGCTGGAACACGTGTCGATGATCGACCCGGAAAGCCTGCCGCTGCGCATTCGCCTGAACTTGCCCGACTGGATCTATCAGGCGCTGTCCAAGCGCTTCGAACCCGCGGAACTGGCGCAACTGGCCGCCGCGCTGAACTACCCCGCGCCGCTCGATTTGCGCGCGAACCCCATCAAGGCAAGCCGCGACGACGTACTGAACGCTCTGTCGAAGGCCGGTATCGAAGCCGGCGCGACGCCGTTCGCGCCGTTCGGCGTGCGGGTGGTCGGCAAGCCGCCGCTCACCAAGCTCGACGCTTTCCAGCACGGCTGGCTCGAAGTGCAGGACGAAGGCAGCCAGTTGCTGTGCTCGCTGGTAGCGCCCAAGCGCGGCGAGATGATCGTCGACTTCTGCGCGGGCGCCGGCGGCAAAACGCTGGCGCTGGGCGCGGCGATGCGCTCCACCGGCCGTCTCTATGCGTTCGACATTTCCGAGCGACGCCTCGCCAAGCTCAAGCCGCGCCTTGCGCGCAGCGGCTTGTCGAACGTGAATCCGGTGCTGATCGATAGCGAACACGACGCCAAGATCAAGCGGCTCGCGGGCAAGATCGACCGCGTGCTGGTCGACGCGCCGTGCAGCGGCCTGGGCACGCTGCGCCGCAATCCCGACCTGAAGTGGCGCCAGTCGCCGGAATCGGTCGCCGAACTGGCGCCGAAGCAGGCGTCGATTCTCGCGAGCGCCTCGCGTCTGGTGAAGAAGGGCGGCCGTCTGGTCTACGCAACGTGTTCGATTCTGGAAGCGGAAAACGAAGCGGTCGTCCAGCAGTTCCTCGCCGACCACCCGGATTTCGCGCTGGTGCCCGCACGCGACGTGCTGGCCGAGCAACGGATCGAACTCGAAATGGGCGACTACCTGTCGCTGTGGCCGCATCGCCATGCCACCGACGGCTTCTTCGCAGCCGTGCTGGAACGCCAGAGCTAGGCGTAATGGCCATTGGCCGGCGCGTGCCGCGGTTTGATCCCGAACCCGACGCGCCGGCAAGTCCGGCAACATCATGCAAAACCGCATTTTTCCTCATATGTTCGGAGACCTCGTACGCGACTTCGGCGCGCCCGTGATGCTCTGGCAGGTCGGTCTGCTGCTCGGCACGCTGGGCCTCGCGTGGCTGATCGCGCGCCTGTTGCGCCGGACGCTGGACCTGCGCCGGCAAACGCGCTACCAGACGCTGCGCTTCGGCGCGGAGAGCCTGAACCGGGCCTTCTTTCCGCTGATCGGCGCGACGCTGGTCTGGCTCGCGCGTACGGTCGCCGGGCCGTTCATGCACACTGCGCTGCTCGATCTCGCGCTGGTGCCGCTGTTCGGCATCGGCTTGATCTACATCGTGTTTTTCTTTGCGCGCCGGGTTTTCAGCAGCGACGGCGCCACGCATCCGTGGCTGTTTCTGGTCGAAAAGATCGTTTCCCTGGTCGTGTGGATCGGCATGGTGCTCACGGTCATGGGCATTCAGGAAGACGTGATCGAATGGATGGGCAGCGTCCATTTCCGGGTCGCCAACGCGCATTTGACGCTGCTTTCGCTGATCACCGGCTTGCTGTGGGTCTGTGTGACCATGATCGTCGCGATGTGGCTCGGCTCGGCCTTCGAAGACCGCCTGATTCGCTCCACCACGCTCGATGCGAATCTGAAGGTCGTGGTGGCACGGGTCGGGCGCGCGGCGTTCATGCTGGCGGCGGTGCTGATCAGCCTGTCGCTGGTCGGCATCGACATCACCGTGCTGGGCGTGTTCGGCGGCGCGCTGGGCGTCGGGCTGGGTTTCGGCTTGCAGAAAATCGCCAGCAACTACGTGTCGGGTTTCATCATTCTGATCGACCGGTCGTTGCGGATCGGCGACACGATCAACGTGGCGGGCCTGCAGGGCATGGTCACGCAAATCCGCACGCGCTACACCGTGGTGCGTGGTCTCGACGGCATCGAAACGCTGATTCCAAACGAGAAGCTCATTACGGACGTCGTACAGAACCAGTCATCGTATCTGACGCGCGGCTACGCGAAGCTGGCTGTGCAGGTGGCCTACAGATCGGACGTCGAACAGGCCATGGCGCTGCTCACGCAGGCCGCGCAGGGCGTTCCGCGCGTCTTGCAGGAGCCCGCACCGACGGCCTATCTCGCAAGCTTCGGCTCGGACGGCATCAATCTGGAACTGGGTTTCTGGATCGAAGACGCGGCGACCGGCACTTCAGGCGTGCGCTCGACCGTCAACCGCAACATCTGGCGCCTTTTTTCGGAGCACGATATTTCGATTCCGTTCGCGCAACGCGAAGTGCGAATCGTTGGCGGCGTCGCCAATCCTGGCGAAATCAGCGACACCGTGTCGCGCCCGGTAACAATGACCGCATCAACGGTCAATCCCGCCGACAAAGCCCTCTGACGGGCTTCCGCAGCCTTCCGGCGATGCGAAATGGGTCGCCGTAGAGTGCTCGCAGGTTGATGTCGCACAAAAAATCCCTATTTGTTACAAACACTTGGAACGCTTCAAGTAGAATATCGTCCAATCCAGCTGTATGCTTTCACTTTCTTGACACGCGCATTTTGCGTGTGTCTCGTGTCTCTCGTTCCACAGGTAAATTGCCTTGTTGAATTCCTTGCTCGATTTCCTTGCCCACGGCCTGCTTCGCTTTTCGTGGTGGCAACTCGTTGTGTACACGCTCGTCGCGACGCACATCACGATTATTGGCGTAACGGTCTATCTGCACCGCTGCCAGGCGCACCGCGCGCTGGAGCTGCATCCGATCGTCAGTCATTTTTTCCGCTTCTGGCTGTGGATGACCACCGGCATGTTGACCGGCCAGTGGGCCGCGATTCACCGTAAGCATCACGCCAAGTGCGAGACCGAAGAAGATCCGCACAGCCCGCAAACGCGCGGCATCTGGAAGGTGCTGCTCGAAGGCGCTGAGTTGTATCGTTCCGAAGCCAAGAACGAAGAAACCATGCGCAAGTTCAGTCACGGCACGCCGAACGACTGGATGGAACGCAACGTCTACACGAAATACCCGATCCTCGGCGTCAGCCTGATGATGGTGCTCAACGTTGCGCTGTTCGGCATCGTCGGCCTGACCATCTGGGCCGTGCAAATGATCTGGATTCCGTTCTGGGCGGCCGGCGTGGTGAACGGTCTCGCGCACTGGTGGGGTTATCGCAACTTCAATTCGTCGGATGCGAGCACCAACATCTTCCCGTGGGGCATCATCATCGGTGGCGAAGAGCTGCATAACAATCACCACACGTATGCGACGTCGGCCAAGCTGTCGAACAAGTGGTACGAGTTCGATATCGGCTGGATGTACATCCGCATCATGCAGGCGTTCCGTCTGGCCAAGGTCAAGAAGATTGCGCCGACGCCGCGTCTTACTACGGGCAAGCTGGTGCTGGATCAGGACACGCTGCAAGCGGTTCTGGCCAACCGTTATGAAGTCATGGCGCGTTACGGCAAGGCGCTCAAGCGCGCTTACCGTCAGGAACTGGCGCATCTGAAGGAAGTCGGTGCGCGTGAGAAGTATCAGGTCATGCGCGGTGCGCGCAGCTGGTTCCACAAGGAAGAGGCCGGGCTCGACGAACCGCAGAAGCGTCAGCTGCCGCAGATCTTTGCGAACAGTCAGAAGCTGAAGACCTACATCGACATGCGCAACGAACTTGCGGCCATGTGGGAGCGTTCGAATGCGTCGCGCGACCAGTTGCTGGTTCAGTTGCAAGATTGGTGTCACCGCGCTGAACAAAGCGGCATCAAGGCGCTGCAGGAATTTGCGCTGCGTTTGCGCCGTTATGCTTGATCGCGAAATCCATTAAAATTTCGTTACGTCACAAAACCCCGCGTTGGCGGGGTTTTGCTTTTTGGGCCGCAGAAACTGCAACAACGCACGATTGACAGGCCGAGGCGGCAGAGCGAAGGCAGAGGAGAACATGGATCAGCAGGCGATCAGGGCGGTCGAGTACGACCGGCCGCAAGCGCAGGGCAGCAGCTGCGGGATCGGGCAGGCGTGGGCAAAAGTGCCCAGTACGCCGTCGGCGGAAGAAAAAGTGGCGTTGAAGGCACGCATTCGCGCGTTGCTCGAACGCGAAAAGGCCGTGCTCGTCGCTCACTATTATGTCGACGCGGAGTTGCAGGAACTCGCCGACGAAACCGGCGGTTGCGTGGCCGATTCGCTGGAAATGGCGCGCTTCGGCCGCGATCGCGAAGCGCAGACGCTGGTGGTGGCCGGCGTGCGCTTCATGGGCGAAACCGCAAAGATTCTGAGCCCCGAGAAGCGCATTCTGATGCCGGATCTCGATGCGACCTGCTCGCTCGACCTCGGCTGTCCGGTGGACGAATTTTCCGCGTTCTGTGACGCTCACCCTGATCGAACGGTCGTTGTTTACGCGAATACCAGTGCGGCGGTTAAGGCTCGCGCGGACTGGATGGTGACGTCGTCAATTGGGCTGGAGATCGTCGCCGACCTGCACGCGCGCGGCGAGAAAATCATCTGGGCACCCGACCGCCATCTCGGCAGCTATATTCAGAGTAAGACTGGCGCGGACATGCTGCTTTGGCAGGGCTCGTGTCTCGTGCATGACGAATTCAAAGGCATCGAACTCGATTTGTTGCGCGCGGAGTATCCGGGCGCGAAAGTCCTGGTGCATCCGGAATCACCGGCCAACGTGGTCGCGCAGGCCGATGTGGTCGGGTCGACTACCCAGTTGATCGACGCTGCACAGAAACTCGACGCCACGCATTTCATCGTCGCAACGGACCTCGGCATCCTGCACAAGATGCAACTCGCCGCGCCCGGCAAGACGCTGATCGCCGCGCCCACGGCGGGCAATAGTGCGACCTGCAAGAGCTGCGCGCATTGTCCGTGGATGGCCATGAACGGTTTGGCGAATCTGGCCGAGGTGCTCGAGCGCGGTCACAACGAAATTTTCGTCGATCGCGCGATCGGCGAACGGGCGCGCCTGCCGATCGACCGTATGCTCGACTTTGCCGCACGTCACAAGAAGCGCGTGCAGGCGAGCGGCGATCTTGCGCGCGACACGCAACTGTATTCGAACGTGGGGGCGGCTTGATGAGCGCTTTGGAAGTTGTCACCGGGCACGCTCAGACCGACGCCGTGTCCCCTTTGTTTGCGGAAATTCATGCTCAGTATGGCGCGGCGTTCGACGCCGCGTTGGCGCGCAACGTAGGCGACGCGCTTGCGGAAGACGTCGGCAAGGGCGACCAGACCGGTCGGCTCGTTCCCGCGGACGCCGTGCGCGAGGCGCGCATTCTCGTTCGCGAAGATGCCGTGCTATGCGGCGTGCCCTGGTTCAACGCGGTGCTGCGCGCGGTCGATCCGCGTATCGAGGTGAGCTGGCATTATCGGGAAGGCGATCGGATGTCGGCTGACAGTACGGTCTGCGAACTGCGTGGTCCCGTGCGCGCGCTGCTCACGGCCGAACGCAACGCGCTCAACTTTCTGCAGCTGCTCTCGGGTGTGGCGAGCGCGACGCGTCGCTACGTCGACGCAATTGCGCACACCGGAACGCGCATTCTCGATACGCGCAAGACGTTGCCGGGCTTGCGCCTCGCGCAGAAATACGCGGTGCGCGTCGGTGGTGGCGCGAATCAGCGCCTTGCGCTTTACGACGGCATCCTGATCAAGGAAAACCACATTGCCGCTGCCGGCGGCGTGGGCGCGGCAATGGACGCGGCGCTTGCATTGAATGCCGGCGTCTCGATTCAGATCGAGGTGGAAACGCTTAAGCAGTTGGAAAGCGCGTTGGCGCATCGGGCGCAATCTATCCTGCTCGACAATTTCTCGTTCGACGCCATGCGCGACGCCGTGCGAATCACAGCTGGGCGAGCGGTCCTGGAAGTGTCCGGCGGCGTGAACTTCGACACCGTGCGGACAATTGCGGAAACCGGCGTTGACCGCGTATCGATCGGTGCGCTCACAAAAGACGTACGTGCGACGGATTACTCGATGCGTATCGTCTGATCCCTGTCGGGCGCGAAAAAAGGCCATTGCCGACAGTACGGGCAATGGCCTTTTTTATTGGCGGTCGGTTAAACGTTGCGATTACGCACGTGCTCCGGCGACAGAACCGACGGCAACGCCTTCGGCAGCGTGGCCGGCCAGTCGCGGCTGAAGTGCAGGCCGCGGCTTTCGCGACGCGAGCGGGCGCCTTCGACGATCAACGAGGCGACATCGACGAGATTACGTAGCTCGAGCAGATCGCGGCTTACCTTGAAGTTGGCGTAGTACTCGTGGATCTCGTCGCGCAGCAGCGC
Organism: Paraburkholderia sp. GAS199; assembly: GCF_050436585.1. Classification (NCBI taxonomy): domain Bacteria; kingdom Pseudomonadati; phylum Pseudomonadota; class Betaproteobacteria; order Burkholderiales; family Burkholderiaceae; genus Paraburkholderia; species Paraburkholderia sp. GAS199. The sequence goes on from NZ_JBNDMM010000008.1 coordinate 353,665, forward strand.
GAGCCTGTGCTTTGCGCGAGCCAGACGCTTGTCCGTGCGGACAATGCCGACGTAGTTCCACATCAATCTGCGCAGTTCGTCCCAGTTGTGGGCCACCACGACCTCTTCGTCCGGATCGGACACGCGGCTTTCGTCCCAGTCCGGCAGCGGAGCATGCACGGCCGCGCTAAAGCCTTCTTCCTCGATGGCTTGTGCAGCCGATCGTCCGATGACGAGGCACTCGAGCAACGAGTTGCTCGCGAGGCGATTCGCGCCGTGCAGACCCGTGCACGAAGTCTCGCCGACTGCGTAAAGACCCGCGAGATCCGTGCGACCGGCAAGATCGCTGACGACGCCGCCACAGGTGTAATGGGCGGCCGGCACGACGGGGATTGGCTCTTTCGTGATGTCGATGCCGAACTCGAGGCAGCGGGCCAGAATGGTCGGGAAATGCTCGCGCAGAAATTCGGGCGACTGGTGGCTAATGTCGAGATACACGCAGTCGATACCGCGCTTCTTGATCTCGAAGTCGATTGCACGCGCGACGATGTCACGTGGTGCGAGTTCGGCGCGCTCGTCGTGGTTCGGCATGAAGCGCGTGCCATCGGGCAATTTCAGAATGCCGCCTTCGCCACGCACGGCTTCCGATATCAGAAATGACTTGGCGTAGGGATGGAACAGGCAGGTTGGGTGGAACTGGATGAACTCCATGTTCGATACCCGGCAGCCGGCGCGCCACGCCATCGCGATGCCGTCTCCGGTTGCCGTGTCCGGATTGGTTGTGTACAGATAGACCTTGCCGGCACCGCCGGTGGCCAACACCGTGTGCGGTGCTTCGATCGTTACCGTGCGACCGCTTTGCAGATCGAGCGCGTACAGTCCGTGGCAGCGTCGTCCGGGTAGGCCAATGCGGTCCGAGGTGATCAGGTCGATTGCGTAGTGATCTTCGAGCAGCGTGATGTTCGGGTGACGGCGCACCCGTTCGCTGAGCGTAGCCACGACTGCGTGGCCGGTAGCGTCTGCGGCATGAATGATGCGGCGATGGCTGTGGCCGCCCTCGCGCGTCAGGTGAAAGCCGAGTTCGGCGGCGTCGTCTTTCGTGAACGGCACGCCTTGATTGATCAGCCATTCGATCGCAGCCCGGCCATTTTCAACGATGAAACGCGTGGCGGCTTCGTCACACAAGCCGCCGCCTGCGATCAGCGTGTCGCGCACGTGATTGTCGATGCTGTCTGCCGAATCCAGTACGGCCGCGATGCCGCCTTGTGCCCAGTCGCTCGCGCCTTCTGTCATCGAGCGCTTGGCGACCACTGCAACCCTGCGCGTCTCCGCGAGATTGAGCGCGACGCTCAAACCTGCCAGCCCGCTTCCGACAATCGCCACATCGAATTCCATCGCCTGCATCTCCGTCTTTCTGTTTTGCCGTGACAGTGTACTGTGCACACGTCGCTAAAACGAGAAAGGATACGCGTCGCGACGGGGTAGGGAAAGCTGGCCAAATGGAATAGGAAGTTAAGCTTCTAGCGCGTAGGACGCGATCCTGCGAAAGCGGCTGCCAGAAACAAAAAGGCCTCGCACGAATGCGAGGCCTTTTGCATAACTTTTTGCCTTCGTCAGGCAGAAACCCAGACTTACTTGATCTTGGTTTCTTTGTACTCAACGTGCTTACGGACGACCGGATCAAACTTCTTGATCAGCATCTTTTCCGGCATGTTGCGTTTGTTCTTCGTCGTCGTGTAGAAGTGACCCGTGCCTGCGGTCGATTCCAACTTGATCTTGTCGCGTGCGCCTTTCGCCATGATTTACTCCTTAGGCTTCACCGCGTGCGCGCAGATCTGCGAGCACAGCGTCGATACCGTTCTTGTCGATCAGGCGCAGGCCGGCGTTCGAAACGCGCAGACGCACCCAACGGTTTTCGCTTTCCACCCAAATACGGCGGTTTTGCAGGTTCGGGAGGAACCGGCGCTTGGTTTTGTTGTTCGCGTGGGAAACGTTGTTGCCGCTCATCGGCGCTTTCCCAGTTACTTGGCATACGCGTGCCATGAGAGCACTCCTAATACGCTAATTCTGAGTTCGAACGCCGTGAAAGTTTCCCGAAAAGAGCCGCGCTTAAGTTTATGAACTTCAGTCGCTTTTCCTTTCCGGAACGCCTTGGTGGCTTCGGAACAGGGGGGTTGGAAATAGGCAAACCGGGATTATAGCGGAAAAAAAGCCGCAAAATCAAACCTTATTTGCGATGAAGACCCTGGGTCTTCGCCTTCGTGCGCGCGATCCTTGCTGTCAGGGCCAGCCGGCGCGGGCAAACGAATAAGTGCTATCGATGCCAATCACCAGATGGTCGATCAGCCGCACGTCGATCAAAGCAAGCGCCTCACGCAAGGTGTGGGTCAGCGCGCAGTCACTGGCGCTGGGTTGGACGGCGCCGGAAGGGTGATTATGCGCCACGATCAGGCTGGCTGCATTCAAGGAGAGCGCCCGCCGCACGATTTCACGTGGATAGACCGCCATGCGGGTCAGCGTGCCGCGCGCGCATTCCTCGCAGCGGATCAGCCGATGCCGCGCGTCGAGAAAGAGCGCGACGAAGATTTCCTGCGGGCGCCCACCTATCAGCAACCGCAAGTAGTCTTCGACGGCTTCGGGCGAGTTCATCAGTGAGCGCTCGCGCATTTTGTCGACGAGCGAGCGTCGCGCCATTTCCATGATGGCGAGCAACTGCGCGGCCTTTGCCGGGCCAATGCCGCGCAGACCTTGAAAATCCGTGTAACTGGCGTCGAGCATGGCGCGTAATGAACCAAAGTGTTCGAGTAGCGCCCGTGCCACATCGAAGACATTGTGACCGGGCAAGCCTGTGCCGAGCACCAGCACCACGAGCTCCGTGTCGGAAAGCAGGGCGGGGCCGCCGTCGATCAGCCGTTCGCGCGGCATGTCGTAATGCGGCCATCTGGCGCGGGACGCATGGCGACGCCGCGCACGGATTTCGTCCGGCGTCGTGCAGTTCGGCATCAACGTGAGCGCAGGTTCGTGCCGCGTTGCGCCGCGTGGTCGCGTCGCGGGTAAGGGCATGTCCAGCTCGGCTTCGTCTATCGCGCGCAGATGTGCGTCCATAATTGTCCATCCTGTAGTTCGGGGTTCGCCAGCGTGCGGAGGCGCACATGACGGAGCCAAACCGTCGTCCGCTATGTGGCTTACAATAGGCGCTTTGCGCACGGCAGGCCGACGGTTTGCCACACGCGTCCACTGCGCCCGTGGCGCACGCGTGCAGCGCGCTTCGACTGAGCGAGCATTGCATGAGCATCATCGACATTTCCGAAGTGAAACCCGGTTCACACGTCACGCTTCACTACCGGCTTTCCCTTGCCGATGGCGCCGAAGTCATCAATACGTTTGCCGAAAAGCCGGCCACGCTTCTGCTTGGTGCCGGCCAACTCGCGCCGCCGCTGGAAGACATTCTGATGGGTTTGAAGGTCGGCCACCATTCGACCTTTCAGCTAGCGCCCGGGCAAGCGTTCGGGCCCCGCAACCCGGAACTGATCCAGCGCGTGTCGTTAGCCACGCTGCGCGAAAACAGCATGATTGGTGAGGATTTTTCGCCGGGCGACCTGGTCGAATTCAACGCCCCGGGCGGCGGTCGTTACGCTGGCGTCCTGAAGGAAGTGGGCGAAACCTCCGCACTGTTCGATTTCAATCACCCGCTTGCCGGCCAGGCGCTGGCGTTCGAAGTGAAAATCATCGGGATTCTGTAAACATGAGCATGACGGATACGACTCTTGCCGAAGCCGAGATCCTGCTGGCGCAGCCGCGCGGGTTCTGTGCCGGCGTCGACCGCGCTATCGAGATCGTCGAGCGCGCCCTCAAGCTGTACGGCTCGCCTATTTACGTGCGCCACGAGATTGTCCATAACGCCTACGTGGTCGAAGATCTGCGCAAGAAGGGCGCGATCTTCATCGAGCAACTGGAAGAAGTGCCGGCGGGCAATACCGTGATTTTCAGCGCGCACGGCGTGTCCAAGGCGGTTCGCGCCGAAGCGGAGTCGCGTGGTCTGCGCGTGTACGACGCCACCTGTCCGCTGGTCACCAAGGTGCATATCGAAGTCGCGAAAATGCGCCAGGACGGTTTCGACATCGTGATGATCGGCCACAAGGGCCACCCCGAGGTCGAAGGCACGATGGGGCAGGCCGGCGAGGGCATGCATCTGGTCGAAGATATCGAAGACGTGCAGGCGCTGCAGCTGGCCGATCCCGAGCGGATCGCGTTCGTCACGCAAACCACGTTGTCGGTGGACGACGCGGCCGAGATCATCGGCGCGTTGAAGGCCAAGTATCCGTCCATCCGCGAGCCGAAGAAGCAGGACATCTGCTACGCCACGCAGAACCGCCAGGACGCGGTGAAGTTCATGGCGCCGCAATGCGACGTGGTGATCGTGGTCGGCAGCCCGAACAGTTCGAACTCGAACCGTCTGCGCGAACTGGCTGAAAAGCTGGGCGTGCCGGCCTATATGGTGGACTCGCCCGACCAGATCGATCCGGTCTGGGTGGAAGGCAAACGTCGCATCGGCGTGACGGCGGGTGCGTCCGCGCCGGAAGTCCTCGCGCAAGCGGTCATTGCCCGTCTGCGTGAACTCGGCGTGCGCAATGTGCGCGCGCTCGAAGGCATCGAGGAGAACATTGCGTTTCCGCTGCCGCGAGGCTTGGGTCTGCCTGCCTGACAGGCAATCGACAGTTTTGAAAGAAAAGCGCGCCCGATGGCGCGCTTTTTTTTCGCCCGTCAGTTCCATCGGTGCTTAAATAAAAAGTGCCACATCATCAAAAAATGAAGCGAATCCCGCATCGGGACAGAAATTATTTTGAATACCCATTCATTTTTTCAGCTACTTTTTATTGATGTGACCCCGTTAATAAATGGTCAAAGCGGCCACATCTAATTTTGACGCACTAAGATTGTGCGTAGGCCTCGATAACACGGCAAACGTAATACTTAAGCAAAACCACGGTGTAATCGGGCGTTTGGCGATATCGCCGCAACACTTGATGCTACGGGCTGCAACGCTGGTGCAACTGATGCACGAAAAATAGTCGCAACCCGGTTGCGACGGCGAGCAAATTCCGCTCTTTAAATATGGTTGCAATGCAGGAAAACCCTGTCGCTTCAACAATATTGCCCGTCGCAAAATTGGAGTTACAATGCGCGCGTTCTCAAGGCCTCCGGGTCCCGAACAATAGATTTTGCAAGGCGCGGGAGACCTATTTAATGCGAGTCAGATTTGCTTACGCCGTGTCCATCGCGGCCGCGGTTGCGATGTTGACCGCGTGCGGCAAAAAACAGGATGGCGAGGCGGGAGCGGGTGCATCGGCGGCCACGGCGGCAGCAGCACCGGCAAGCGAAGCGACTATCGTCAAGATCGGTCATGCGGCCCCGTTGACGGGCGGCATCGCTCATCTGGGCAAAGACAATGAAAACGGCGCGCGCCTGGCCGTCGAGGAAATCAACGCGCAGGGTTTGACCATCGACGGTCACAAGATCCAGCTCGAACTCGACGCTCAGGACGACGCCGCGGATCCGAAGACGGGAACGGCGGTCGCGCAGAAGCTGGTCGACGATCATGTCGTCGCGGTAGTCGGACACCTGAACTCGGGCGTGTCGATTCCGGCGTCGAAGATCTATAGCGACGCGAGCATCGTGCAGATTTCGCCGTCGTCGACCAATCCGGCGTACACGCAGCAGGGTTTCAAGACCACGTATCGCGTGGTTGCCACTGACGCACAACAAGGTCCGGCGCTCGCCAATTACGCCACGAAGGCGTTGAGCGCCAAACGCATCGCGGTAGTGGACGATGCAACCGCCTACGGTAAGGGGCTCGCGGACGAATTCGCGAAGACCGTCGAGGCGAACGGGGCAAAGATCGTCGCTCGGGAAGCGACGAACGACCGGGCCACGGATTTCCGGGCCATCCTCACGAAGATCAAGAGTGTTCAGCCGGACGTCATCATGTTCGGCGGCATGGACGCGACGGGCGGGCCGTTTACCAAACAGGCGGCGGCGCTCGGTATCAGGGCAAAAATCCTTGGCGGCGACGGCGTGTGTACCGACAAGGTGGGGGAGCTGGCGGGAACCGCCGTGCAAAACCTGGTCTGTTCGGAGGCGGGACTCGCGCTTTCGAAAATGGACAAGGGAGCGGACTTCGAAAAGAAGTACGTCGACCGCTTCCACACGCCGGTGCAGATTTACGCGCCGTTCACGTATGACGCTGTATACGTGATCGTCGATGCAATGAAGCGCGCTAATTCGATCGAGGCGCCCAAGGTGCTGGCTGCGATGCCGTCCACCGATTACAACGGGGTAATCGGACACATCGCGTTCGACGACAAGGGTGATTTGAAAGAGGGCGCCATTACGCTTTACGACTTCAAGGACGGCAAGAAAGCGGTCCTCGACGTCGTCAAGATGTGATGACGGGACGTTCAGCCTGACGGCACCGAAACCACCCAACGGTGCCGTTTTTGCATCCGCTCAAGGCGAGGCCGCGACTGCATGACAGTCGTCGGACGAACCGGCGGCGGATAACCCTTACCGGTCTTTTATCAGTACCCGCAGTGCCGTTGAGATTGGCGTACCGCATCACCGCCCACCGGCTGATGAAGAACGCGAATCCAGTCGCACGGGCTAAGGAGCATTAAATGGATATCTTCATCCAGCAGGTCCTCAACGGGCTGGTGCTTGGCAGCGTTTACGCCATCATCGCACTGGGCTATACGATGGTTTACGGCATTCTGGGCATCATCAACTTCGCGCACGGCGATGTGTTGATGGTGGGCGCGATGGTTGCGCTCTCGGCCATCGGCGTGCTGCAGAACCACTTCCCCGGCCTCGGCAACGTGCCGACGCTCGTCATCGCGCTGATCATCGCCGCCATCGTGTGCGCGGTCGTCGGCTATACGATCGAGCGCGTGGCTTACCGGCCGTTGCGTAAAGCACCGCGTCTCGCCCCGCTGATCACCGCGATCGGCGTGTCGATCCTGCTGCAGACGCTGGCCATGATGATCTGGTCGCGCAACCCGCTGCCGTTCCCGCAGCTGCTGCCCACCGATCCGCTCAACGTGATCAAGGCCACGGACACCACGCCGGGCGCCGTGATCTCGATGACTGAAATCGTGATCATCGTAGTGGCGTTCCTCGTGATGGGCGGCTTGCTGCTGCTCGTGCACAAGACCAAGCTGGGCCGCGCGATGCGCGCCATTGCCGAGAATCCGGGCAATGCGTCGCTGATGGGCGTGAACCCGAACTTCGTGATCTCGGCCACCTTCATGATCGGCTCGGCGCTCGCTGCGCTGGCCGGCGTGATGATCGCGTCCGAATACGGCAACGCACACTTCTACATGGGCTTCATCCCCGGCCTGAAGGCCTTTACCGCGGCAGTGCTCGGCGGTATCGGCAATCTCGGCGGCGCGATGGTGGGCGGCGTGCTGCTCGGCCTGATCGAACAGCTGGGCGCCGGCTACATCGGCAACCTCACCGGCGGTGTGTTCGGTAGTAACTATCAGGACGTGTTCGCTTTCATCGTGCTGATCATTGTGCTGGTGTTCCGACCGTCGGGCCTGCTCGGCGAACGCGTTGCGGATCGAGCCTGATCCAGGGAGTAAATAAACATGACCTCAATTCAACCGATCGAGCCGTCCACGACGCTCATCCCTGAAAAGAACCGTACGAAGACGTGGACCGTCGGCATCATCACCGCGATCTTCGTGATCGCGGCGCCGATGATCATCGGCACGGCCGGCGGCAACTACTGGGTCCGCGTGCTCGACTTCGCGATGCTGTACGTGATGCTGGCGCTCGGCCTGAACGTGGTGGTCGGCTTCGCCGGCCTGCTCGACCTGGGCTACATCGCGTTCTACGCAGTCGGCGCTTACGTGGCCGCCTTGCTGAGCTCGCCGCACCTGTCGTCGCAATTCGAGTGGATCGCTCACCTCGCACCGAACGGGCTGCACGTGCCGTTCCTCATCATCGTGCCTTGCGCGATGGCATTGGCTGCGCTGTTCGGCGTGCTGCTCGGTGCACCGACCCTGCGTCTGCGTGGCGACTACCTCGCCATCGTGACCCTGGGCTTCGGGGAAATCGTGCGGATCTTCATGAACAACCTCGACCGTCCGGTGAACATCACCAACGGCCCGAAGGGGATCACGGCGATCGACCCGGTGCATTTCGGCGACTTCAGCCTCGCGCAGACGCACTCGCTGCTCGGCTTCCAGTTCCCGTCGGTGTACTCGTATTACTACCTGTTCGTGCTGGCCGCGTTGCTGGTGATCTGGGTGTGTACGCGTTTGCAGCACTCGCGTATCGGCCGCGCATGGGCCGCGATCCGCGAAGACGAAATCGCCGCCAAGGCGATGGGCATCAACACCCGCAACGTGAAGCTGCTGGCGTTCGCGATGGGCGCGTCGTTCGGCGGTCTGTCGGGCGCGATGTTCGGCTCGTTCCAGGGCTTCGTGTCGCCGGAATCGTTCACGCTGCCGGAATCGATCGTCGTGCTGGCGTGCGTGGTGCTGGGCGGTATGGGCCACATCCCGGGCGTGATTCTCGGCGCCGTGCTGCTCGCCGTGCTGCCGGAATTCCTGCGCTCGACCATGGGTCCGCTGCAGAACATGGTGTTCGGTCACGAAATCGTCGACACGGAAGTGATCCGTCAGCTGGTGTACGCACTCGCGATGGTGCTGATCATGTTGTACCGCTCGGAAGGCTTGTGGCCGTCGCCGAAGCACGAAGACAAGATCGCGAAACTGTCGAAGCGTAACGGCAAGAAGCCGGTGCGGGCTTGAGCACCGAGGAGAAAAAGATGAGCGACAACATTCGACTGTCCGTGAAGGGCGTCAACAAGCGCTTCGGCGGCTTGCAGGCTTTGTCCGACGTCGGGCTTGAGATCAAGTCCGGCCAGATTTACGGTTTGATCGGCCCGAACGGCGCCGGCAAGACCACCTTCTTCAATGTGATCACGGGTCTGTACACGCCTGATTCGGGCGACTTCAAGCTCGACGGCGAGAACTACACGCCGACCGCGGTGTATCAGGTGGCGAAAGCCGGCATTGCGCGCACGTTCCAGAACATCCGTCTGTTCGGCGGCATGACCGCGCTGGAAAACGTGATGGTGGGCCGGCACGTCCGCACGAAACACGGCCTGATCGGCGCCGTGTTCCAGACGCCGGCCGAGCGCAAGGAAGAGCGCGAGATCAAGGAGCGCGCAATCGAACTGCTGGAGTACGTCGGCATTGCGCAGTACGCGGACTACACGTCGCGCAATCTGTCGTACGGTCACCAGCGCCGTCTGGAAATCGCCCGTGCGCTGGCAACGGATCCGAAGCTGCTCGCGCTGGACGAACCGGCGGCCGGCATGAACGCGACGGAAAAGGTCGAGCTGACCAAGCTGCTCGACAAGATCCGCGCTGACGGCAAGACGATTCTGCTGATCGAGCACGACGTGAAGCTCGTGATGGGTCTGTGCAACCAGATGACGGTGCTCGACTACGGCAAGGTGATTGCGCAAGGTTTGCCGCAAGACGTGCAGAAGGATCCGAAGGTGATCGAAGCTTATCTGGGTGCAGGAGTCCACTGATGTCCACAACGCAAGCAATGTTGAAAATCAAGGGCCTGCAGGTCAATTACGGCGGCATCCAGGCAGTCAAGGGTATCGATCTCGAAGTCGCGCAGGGCGAACTGGTCACGCTGATCGGTGCGAACGGCGCGGGCAAGACGACCACGATGAAGGCGATCACGGGCCTGAAGCCCTACACGATCGGCGACATCGAATACATGGGCGAGTCGATCAAGGGCGTGCCGCCGCATCTGCTGCTGAAGAAAGGTCTGGCGATGGTGCCGGAAGGCCGCGGTATCTTCGCGCGTATGTCGATCGTCGAAAACATGCAGATGGGCGCGTATCTGCGCACCGACACCGACGGCATCAAGGCGGACGTGGATCGCATGTTCGGCTTCTTCCCACGTCTGAAGGAACGTGCGACGCAGTTTGCCGGTACGCTTTCGGGCGGCGAACAGCAGATGCTGGCAATGGCGCGCGCGATCATCTCGCGTCCCAAACTGCTGCTGCTGGACGAACCGTCGATGGGTCTCTCGCCGATCATGGTCGAGAAGATCTTCGAAGTGGTGCGCGCCATTTCCGCTGAAGGCATGACCGTGCTGCTGGTCGAGCAGAACGCGCGACTCGCGCTGCAGGCGGCGAACCGCGGCTACGTGATGGACTCGGGTCTGGTCACGATGTCGGGCGACGCGAAGCAGATGCTCGACGATCCGAAGGTGCGTGCTGCGTATCTGGGTGAATAAGCCAACTGACTGAGCGGGGCCGGTCGCTCCGTTCAGTGTGAATGAGCCCACAAAAAAGGCTGCATGCTTTTCGAAGAATGCAGCCTTTTTCTTTTCGGGCAATCTGCCGGCTCTGGGAATTCACGCCGGTGACGTCGCGACCTCGCCGAGTCGCTTGCCGAGACTGATCACTTCGTCGGCGCGATAGCCGAGCGCTTCGTAGAACTTGCGCAACTCGGTCTTCGCAGAAAGAATCTGCAGATTCAGTTTCGGGCAGCCGCGCGCGGTCAACGCTTCTTCGACATGCGCGACCAGCCGCGTGCCGATGCCGTGACGACGCAGCGACTCGTCCACCGCGAGCGAATACAGCCAGCCGCGATGGCCGTCGTAGCCGCCCATCACCGTGCCGACGATACGCTCGCCGAGCACCGCTACGAAGAACAGTTCCGGCTGCGTCGCCAGTTTGTTGGCGATCGACAGATGCGGGTTGCGCTGCGGCCGCGTCACGTCCCGGTACTCGGGGAACGCTTCCTGCCACAGCGCAATCACGGCGTCGGTGTCGCGCGCGTCGAAGCGGCGGATCGATAGCGTGACGGCGGCTGTCATCGGCAATCTCCGGCGCTTACAGCGTGTCGAGGATCGAACGCAGCATCGCCATCATCTGGTCGATTTCTTCGTTCGTCACATTCAACGCGGGCATGAAGCGCAGCAGGTTCGGACGCGCCGCGTTCAGCAGCAGGCCGTCCGGTTGCATGTCGCGCGCCTTTTCGACGATCTGGTTGCCGATGTCCTTGCCGAGCAACAACGCGCGCAGCAGACCCTCACCGCGTTCGCCCTTGAAGCCGCGCTCTTCCGACAGTTCGAGCAGCTTCGCGCGCAGATATTCGCCGCGAGCGCGCACGCCTTCGAGAAAACCCGGCGCCGTCAGTTGCGAAATCACCGAATAGCCGACCGCCGTCATCAGCGGATTGCCGTTGTACGTGCCGCCCTGATCGCCGGCTTCGAACACCGCGACTTCCGCTTTCGAGAGCAGCGCCGCGAGCGGCACGCCGCCGCCGATGCCTTTGCCGAGCGTCATGATGTCCGGCTCGATTCCCGACAGTTCGTACGCGAATAGGGTGCCGGCGCGGCCGCAGCCGCTTTGCACTTCGTCGACGATCAGCAGCAGGTTGTGCTTCTTCGTCAGTTCGCGCAGTTGCTGCATGAATTCACGCGAAGCGGGAATCACGCCGCCTTCGCCCTGGATCGGTTCGAGCATCACCGCGACGGTCTTCGCGTTGATCAGCTTTTCGACCGACGCGATGTCGTTCAGATCCGCTTTCGGGAAGCCCGGCACTTGCGGTGCGTAGATCGTGTCCCAGCCCGGCTTGCCGCTTGCCGACATGGTGGCGAGCGTGCGGCCGTGGAAGCTGTGATCGAACGTGATGATTTCGAACGCGCCGTCCTTGAATTTCTTGCCCCACTTGCGCGCGAGCTTGATCGCGCCTTCGTTGGCTTCGGCGCCGCTGTTCGCGAAGAACACCTTGTCGAAGCAGCTGTGCTGCGTGAGCAGGTTGGCGAGCTTCGCCATCGGTTCGTTGTAGAAGGCCGGCGACGGGTTCAGCAGCAGCTTCGATTGCGCGTTCAGCGCTTCGATCATGCCGTCGTTGCAATGGCCGAGACTGTTGACGGCCCAACCCTGAATGAAGTCCAGATATCGCTTGCCGTTATTGTCATAGAGCCACGAGCCCTTGCCGTGCGTGAAAACGATTTCGGGCCGGTTCGTGATGTACATCAGCGACTCGATCGGATATTCATTGAAATTCATGACGGCAGGCTCCAGACAACGGGATGAAAGGTTGAAAACGGCTGGCTCGGGAGACGAAGCAAAGCCGGACAAACGAAAAACCAAATAAAAAAGCCACGGCATGCCGTGGCTTTCATGATTCGAACTGCTTGCGCCCTTGTGCGGCGCGAATCCGTGACGAAGCCAGCGGCGTCCCTAAGGGAGCGGCGAGCGGCGACGTCGGAGTTCGGACTGGATGCGGTTCATGCGCGAAAGAATACGACAATCAAAGCGCCGGTGTAAACCATGAATTTGCACGATGCCGCATGAAAGACGGCCTGGCGTCAGTCTGCCAGCGTGCCGATGGCGTTTTGATGAACGGCCCGAACGGATGTCCGTCGAGCCGCTCCGGTCTTCAAACGGCGTTCAGACGGCGTTGGCCAGATCGGCTTCGCTCGTGAAGGAATCCGCGTAGAACTCGTCTTCCGGCAGCTTGTGATGCTGGGTGAAATCGCGCTGCGCGGATTCGACCATCACCGGCGCGCCGCACGCATAAACCTGATACGCCGACAGGTCCGGCAGATCTTCGATCACCGCGCGATGCACGAAGCCGACGCGGCCCGTCCATGCGTCGCCCGCGTCCGGTTCCGACAGCACCGGCACGAACTTGAAATTGGGAATCTCGCGCGCCCATTGTTCGGCGAGGTCGAGCAGATACAGGTCTTTCTTGCGACGCGCGCCCCAGTACAGCGTGATGGGCCGGTCGAGATTCTTGAACACCGCATGCTCGACGATCGCCTTGAGCGGCGCGAAGCCGGTGCCCGAGCCGAGCAGCACGATCGGCTTGTCGGAATCTTCGCGCAGGAAGAACGTGCCGAGCGGTGCTTCGAAGCGCAGGATGTCGCGCTCTTTCATGGTGTTGAACACGTGATCCGTGAACGCGCCGCCGGGCATGTGGCGGATGTGCAGTTCGATCGGACCTTCCGTGTGCGGCGCGCTCGCCATCGAATAGCTGCGGCGCTTGCCGTCCTTGAGGATGAATTCGAGGTACTGGCCGGCCAGATATTGCAGACGCTCGTTGGCGGGCAACTGCAGCTTCAGCACGATGACGTCGTCGGCCTTGCGCTCGATCGCGTTCACGCGGCAGGGCAATTTCTTGACCTGCACGTCGCCCACGCCCGCCACTTCGCGGATGTCCACTTCGAGATCCGTGCAGGCGGTCGCGCAGCAGAGCAGCGCCATACCGCGCGTTTTTTCGTCGTTCGACAACGCCGACGACGAGTGCGGACGCTGCTCGACCTCGCCGCTGACCACGGTGCCCTTGCACGAACCGCAGGCGCCGTTCTTGCAGCCATACGGCAGGCCGATGCCCTGGCGCAGGGCTGCGCTCAACACGGGTTCGTCCTGTTCTACCTGAAACTGCCGGCCGCTTTGCCGGAGCGTGACGTTAAATGCCATAGCGTGAAATCGAAAAATTGGGGGTTCGTTGGGGATTCGTCGGGCGTTCGTGAGGCTCGCATTATCGGACTCGCGGTCCGATGTGCCATGCATGCAGCGCCTGACGGCTACAATGCGTCCACCATGAAAGCGACACGAAACTTACGCCGGCCGCGCGTGCTGATTGTGGGCTGCGGCGATGTCGGCATGCGCTGCGTGCCCCTGCTGCGGCCTGGCGCGCATATCTTCGCGCTGACCAGCCACGCCGCGCGCTGCGCCGAGTTGCGCGCCGCCGGCGTGACGCCGCTGGTGGGCGACCTCGACGACCCGCGCAGCCTGAAACGTCTCGCGGGCCTCGCGCCGACCGTGCTGCACCTCGCGCCGCCGCAAAAAACCGGCGACGACGACCGCCGCACCCGCGCGCTGCTTGCCACACTCGCTACCCGGGAACGCACGCCGCGTGCCGCGCGTGGCGCGGTGGCGCCGGTAGGGCGGTTGCGCCGCATTCGCGCCTCGTGGGCCGAATCTGAGACAGCCAATATTGTACCCGACAGGACTCGCTGGACCGCCGCTTCCCGTGCGCCGGTGCGGCTCGTCTACGCCAGCACGACGGGCGTCTACGGCGACTGCGGCGGCGCATGGATCGACGAGACGCGCGCGACCCAGGCCGCCAATCCCCGCGCGAAACGCCGCGTTTCGGCCGAGCGGCAACTGCGCCGCGCGACTTCCCGCCGCATCGTGTCCGCGAGCATTGCGCGCATTCCCGGCATCTACGCGGGCAATCGTCTGCCGCTCGCGCGACTCGAAAAGCGCACCCCGGCGCTCATCGACGCCGACGACGTCTACACCAACCACATTCACGCGGACGACCTCGCCGCCATTCTCGTGCGCATGACCACGCACGCGCGTCCCGGTCGCGTGATCCATGCGTCCGACGACTCGGCGTTGAAAATGGGCGAATACTTCGACGTGGTGGCCGACGCCTACGGCCTGAAGCATCCGCCACGGATCACGCGGGCGGAAGCCGAACAGCAGATCGAACCGACCTTGCTGTCCTTCATGCGCGAATCGAGGCGGCTCGTGAACAGACGGCTCAAGGACGAGTTGCGCGTGAACCTGCGCTATCCGAGCGTGGAAGATTTTTTGCAAAACGCAACTCCGCCGGCGTCGCCCGGAATCTTGCCGGGCGTGCCGCGTCGCGCGCTGCGGCGCCGGAAATAGCCACGCCAGAATCGGGTTGAACCCGGCCGAGCCCGGCCGAAACCAGGCTCAAGCCAACGGACGGTGTCAGGTCAGCGCGGGCAGTGCTTCGAGCAGCAGGAAGCACAGCATCGCGCCGATCAGAGCGCCGATCAGGTTCGGATGATATTTGTGGCGCAGTCGCATCACGACCAGCAGCCCGCCCACCAGCACCAGCCCGAGGCACGTGAAAACGAGCATCGCATACGGTATCGCGATCGTGTCATGGATAGCCATGGCGCCCCTCCTTGAAACCTTTGTAGTCTTTGTTTAAACGAGTATAGGGCGACTCGCGACGAAGGGCATGCTGCGGCGCAGCGCAGGCGAGCGCGTGGCTGCATGCGGCCTGCGAGCCCGCGTCCACTTTCTTCGACAGATCAAGGCTTTAAAGGGGCGCTACCGGTGCGCTACCGGTTTACCCGCTCGGTAAAGATCCGAGGGCGTCGAGTCCGGTCTGATCGAGCCATTGCCACGCGCCCGGCGCGAGCGACGCTGGCAATGCGAGTCCGCCGATCCGTTCACGATGCAAGGCTTCGCAGCGATTGCCGACCGCCGCGATCATGCGCTTGACCTGGTGATACTTGCCTTCCATCACGGAGAGCGCCAGCGAATGCTCGCCGCGCGCTTCGGCCGCCACCGCCGCGATCGGTTTGGGCTCGCCGTGCAGCAACACACCGTCGCGCAACGCGGCGAGTTGTGTGTCGTCGAGCGGATGGCGAGTGGTCGCCACGTAGAGCTTCGGCACCTTGCGCTTGGGCGACGTGAACCGGTGCACGAACTTGCCGTCGTCGGAGAGCAGCAGAAGGCCGGTTGTGTCCTGATCGAGACGTCCCACGCATTGCACGCCGCGCTCGGCAAACTGCGGCGGCAACAGACTGAACACGCTCAGATGATGCTGCGGATCGCGCGAACATTCGTAGCCCGCGGGCTTGTTCAGCAGCAGATAAGCGTGCTCGCAATACGGCCATTCCACGCCGTCCACAGTGAAGCTGAAGGCGCCGTCCGTCATGAGGAAATCGGCGTCGGCGTCGGTACAAACCGTCTCGCCGACGGCGACGCGCGCGTCGGCGATCAACGCGCGGCACTGACGCCGCGAGCCGAAGCCCTGAGTGAAGAGAATGCTTTCGAGATTCATGGCGAGCGAGCATAGCACCGCGCGCCGGACGCGATGCATTCAGGGTCTCGCGGATTGGGTGAAAACCCTCGGAAATGAAAATGAATTTTTTTCCAGAGCGAATTCATGTAAATATACTTTCATTCATTTCGATTACAGACCGTCCGTCGGACCGCTTGCATGATCCATCACCCGTCCAATGCCGAGAACCAGGCCGAGCAGGCGATCGCCGCGCGCATCGTCGCCGCCATGCCGGTCCTCACACCGATCCATCGGCGCATGGGCGAGTACGTCCTGGCGAATCTGTTCCGTGCCGCGACCATGCGAATCGACGAACTGGCGAGCGTGGTGGGCGCGTCGGTGGCAACGGCGAACCGTTTCGCGCGCGCCCTCGGCTTCGACGGCTATCCGCAGTTTCGTGACGCGCTCGTGCGCGGCTTCGAAGCCACTCTCGCGCCGGTCGAGCGGCTGCGCAGCGCGCAGGAGTCGCTGGCAGCAGGCGAAAACCTGCTCGACGCCTTGCTCGAACAGGCCGCCGCCAATCTGAACACCACGCGCACCGCCATCGACAGCGCCGCCGCCGAGGCCGCCGTCGAGGCGATCATCGCGGCGCGCCGCGTGTTCGTGCTCGGCTACGGCGCGAGCGCGTTTCTCGCCGGTCTGATGGAACACGGCCTGATGCCGTATCACGACAACGTGCAGTCGCTTGCGCTGATCGGCGGTCCGTCGCACGCCGCGCGCCGTCTGTTCGCCACCGACGAGCGCGACCTCGTGATCGGCATCGCGTTTCCGCGCTATGTCGAAGACACCATCGAACTGGCGCGTCGCGCTGCCAGCCGGGGCGCGCGCGTGCTTGCGCTGACCGACAGCTCGCGCTCGCCGCTCGCGCAGTTCGCCGATCTTTCGCTGTACATCCGCTCCGAACGTCGTCTCGCGGCCAATGCCGATTCCGCCGTACTGGCCGTGATCGAAGCCCTGTGCGACGCGGTGGCGTATCGCGCGAAGCGTTCCGTGAAGGCGGCTGCCGGCGTCAGCGAATTCGTGCTGCCGTGGCTCGTCGAGCCGCAGAACAAGCCATCGACCCATCAGGACACCACGCCGTCCACCGACGGCGAGTCCGCGCGCGTCACCTCTTCAAGCAACCGAACTACCCGCACCCGCAAAGCAAAACGATGAATTCCAACGCAGTCATTGCCATTCACGGCGGCGCCGGCACGATCCTGCGCGCGTCCATGTCGGCGAGCGCCGAAGCCGACTATCACGCCGCCTTGCATGCCGTGCTGAGCGCAGGCCAACGCGTGCTCGCCGATGGCGGCAGCGCGCTCGACGCCGTCAGCGAAGCCGTTCGTCTGCTCGAAGATTGCCCGCTCTTCAACGCGGGACACGGCGCCGTCTACACCGCGGCCGGCACGCATGAGCTCGACGCCGCCATCATGGACGGCAGCACGCTCGACGCCGGCGCGATCTGCTGCGTGAAGCGCGTGCGCAACCCGATTCTCGCGGCGCGCCGCGTGCTCGAACGCAGCGAACACGTGCTGTTCACCGGCGAAGGCGCGGAAGCTTTCGCCGCGGCGCAAGGGCTCGAATTCGTCGAGCAGGATTATTTCCATACCGAGGCGCGGCATCGTCAATGGTTGCTGGCGAAAGACCAGCAACGCGCGGTGCTCGATCACGACGGCGCGACGCTGGCATCGGGCATGGCGTCCGCTGACCAGCCCGCTGGTCAAAATCCGGTGCCGCACGAACCGATCGACCCGAACCGCAAGTTCGGCACGGTCGGCGCGGTGGCGCTCGACCGGCACGGCCACGTGGCCGCGGCAACCTCCACCGGCGGCGTGACCAACAAGCAGGTCGGACGCGTCGGCGATACGCCGCTGATCGGCGCGGGCTGCTATGCCGACGACGCCACCTGCGCGGTCTCGACCACGGGTTCCGGCGAGATGTTCATGCGCATGGTCGCCGCCTACGACGTGGCGGCGCAGATGGCTTACCGCAACGTGTCGCTGGAAGAAGCGGCGCGCGATGTGGTGATGAACCGCCTGCCGAAGATCGAAGGCCGCGGCGGACTCATCGCCGTGGATGCGCAAGGCAACGTCACGCTGCCGTTCAACACCGAAGGCATGTATCGCGGCTTTGCCCGCTTCGGCGAGACGCCGGTGACGGCGATCTACCGCTAGCCGATATCACTCACGCCGCCTGCCGCTTTTTGCCGCGTACGAATTCAAAGGAATCATTGTGCCGACTACATCGCACTCCGCCCGCCCGCTGATCGACACCTTGCCGCCGCAACGCGTGCTCGCAGTCGACGATCTGTCGGTCGCGTTTCGCAGCGGCGAGACGACCTTCAACGCGGTGCGCAATCTGTCGTTCACCGTTGAACGCGGCGAGACGCTGGCGATCGTCGGCGAATCGGGTTCGGGCAAATCGGTGACGTCGCTCGCGTTGATGCGGCTGATCGAGCATGGCGGTGGGCGCCTTGCCGGCGGCGGCATCGCATTCCGGCGCCGCGACGGCAGCGTGCTCGATCTCGCGAAAGCGTCGGCCGGCACGATGCGCTCGATTCGCGGCGCCGACATCGCGATGATCTTCCAGGAGCCGATGACGTCGCTCAATCCCGTGTTCACGGTCGGCGATCAGATCAGCGAAGCGATTGCCCTGCATCAGGGCAAGAGCCGCGCGGCCGCGCACGCGGAAACGCTGCGTCTGCTGGAACTGGTGCGGATTCCCGAAGCGCGGCGCGTGGCCGCGCGTTTTCCGCATCAACTTTCGGGCGGCATGCGGCAGCGCGTGATGATCGCCATGGCGCTCTCGTGCAAACCCGCGCTGCTGATCGCAGACGAACCGACCACCGCGCTCGACGTCACGATTCAGGCGCAAATCCTGCAACTGATTCGCGGCTTGCAGGACGAGATGAACATGGGCGTGGTCTTCATCACGCACGACATGGGTGTGGTTGCCGAAGTGGCCGACCGCGTGCTGGTGATGTACCGCGGCGAGAAGGTGGAAGAGGGCGCGTCCGACGCGCTGTTCGCCGCGCCGTCGCATCCTTATACGAAAGCCTTGCTCGCCGCCGTGCCGCGTCTGGGTGCGATGCAGGGCACGGATCGTCCCGCGCGCTTCCCGATCCTGACCGTCGAGCAGGCTGCGCTGACGGGCGCCGACGCCGCCGTGCGGCCGGCTGCGGCAGTCGCCGAAGAACCGCAGCCCGAAGTGCGCGAAAGCACGCCGCCGATCCTGCGCGTGCGCGATCTGGTCACGCGCTTTCCGGTCAAGAGCGGGCTCTTTGGCCGCGTGACCGGACGTGTGCATGCCGTCGAGAAAGTGAGCTTCGATCTGCGGCCGGGCGAAACGCTGGCGCTGGTCGGCGAATCGGGGTGCGGCAAGTCCACTACCGGCCGCTCGCTGTTGCGTCTGGTGGAAAGCCAGAGCGGTTCGATCGAATTCGACGGCCGCGAAATCAGCTCGCTCACCGGTCCGGCCTTGCAGGCGCTGCGCCGTGACATCCAGTTCATTTTTCAGGACCCGTTTGCCTCGCTCAATCCGCGATTGACGGTGGGCTTTTCCATCATGGAACCGCTTCTCGTGCATGGCGTGGCGGAAGGTGCGCAAGCGCAGGCGCGGGTGGCGTGGCTGCTGGAGAAGGTCGGTTTGCCGCCCGAGGCGGCGCGCCGCTATCCGCACGAATTCTCCGGCGGTCAGCGGCAGCGCATTGCCATTGCACGCGCGCTCGCGCTGAATCCGAAAGTGGTGATCGCCGACGAATCCGTCTCCGCGCTCGACGTTTCGGTGCAGGCGCAGATCGTCAATCTGATGCTCGATCTGCAGCGCGAACTCGGCGTGGCCTATCTGTTCATCTCGCACGACATGGCGGTGGTGGAGCGCGTCAGTCATCGCGTGGCGGTGATGTATCTCGGTCAGATCGTCGAGATCGGTCCGCGCCGGGCGGTGTTCGAAGCGCCGCAACATCCGTACACGAAGAAGCTGATGGGCGCGGTGCCGGTTGCCGATCCGGCGCGCCGTCACGCCAAACGCATGCTCGCCGCCGACGAAATTCCGAGCCCGATTCGCGCGCTCGACGACGAACCGGTCGTCGCGCCACTGATCGCAGTGGGCCCCGATCACTTCGTCGCACAGCATCGCGTCGGCGGCGCTTACTAGATTCCTTTGCAGCACCTGACAGCACTCAAACCCGTTCACATTCGCAGCCTGGAGCCAACCTCATGAATCTGCTGGTCCCGTCTTCTTCGTTTCGTTTGCGCGCGCTGATCAGCGGCGGCGCGGTGATGTTCGCGATGCTCGCCGGCAACGCGGCGCACGCCGACACCACGGCGGTGATGGCCGTCGCCTCGACCTTCACCACGCTCGATCCGTACGACGCCAACGACACGCTGTCGCAAGCCGTCGCGAAGTCGTTCTATCAAGGTCTGTTCGGTTTCGACA
This sequence comes from Paraburkholderia sp. GAS199, assembly GCF_050436585.1. NCBI lineage: Bacteria > Pseudomonadati > Pseudomonadota > Betaproteobacteria > Burkholderiales > Burkholderiaceae > Paraburkholderia > Paraburkholderia sp. GAS199. The sequence goes on from NZ_JBNDMM010000008.1 coordinate 373,944, forward strand.
AGGACATGAAGCTCGTCAATGTGCTGGCCGACAGCTACGAAGCGAGCCCGGACGCGAAGGTGTACACGTTCAAACTGCGCCACGGCGTGAAGTTCCAGGACGGCACCGATTTCAACGCCGCGGCCGTGAAAGCGAACTTCGATCGCGTGACCGATCCGGCGAACAAGCTCAAGCGCTACAACATGTTCAACCGCATCGAGAAGACCGAAGTGGTGGACCCGTACACGGTGAAGATCACGCTGAAGGCGCCGTTCTCGGCCTTCGTGAACGTGCTGGCGCATCCGTCGGCGGTGATGATTTCGCCCGACGCGCTGAAGAAGTACGGCAAGGACATCGCGTTCCATCCGGTCGGCACGGGTCCGTTCGAACTGGTGAAGTGGGATCCGGCGGGCGACCTGACGGTGAAGAAGTTCGCCGGCTACTGGAAGAAGGGCTACCCGAAGGTCGACGCAATCGACTGGAAGCCGGTGGTCGACAACAACACGCGCGCCGCGCTGATGCGTACCGGCGAAGCGGACTTCGCCTTCCAGGTGCCGTTCGAACAGGCCGCGCAGTTGCAGTCGAGCCCGAAGGTGGATCTGATCGCGTCGCCGTCGATCATCCAGCGTTATATCAGCCTGAACGTGAATCAGAAGCCGTTCGACAACCCGAAGGTGCGCGAGGCGCTGAACTACGCGGTCAACAAGGATGCGCTGACCAAGGTTGCGTTCGCGGGCTATGCGACGCCGGCCGACGGCGTGGTGCCGCAAGGTGTCGAGTACGCGACGAAGCTCGGCCCGTGGCCGTACGATCCGGCCAAGGCGCGCGCGCTGCTGAAGGAAGCGGGCTATCCGAACGGTTTCGAAACGACGCTGTGGTCGGCCTATAACTACTCGACGGCGCAGAAGGTCATCCAGTTCGTGCAGCAGCAACTCGCGCAGGTCGGCATCAAGGCGCAGGTCGAGGCGCTCGAAGCGGGTCAGCGCGTCGCCAAGGTCGAAAGCGCGCAGGACGCCGCCACCGCGCCGGTGCGCATGTACTACGCGGGCTGGTCGTCGTCGACGGGCGAGGCCGACTGGGCGATCACGCCGCTGCTCGCGTCGGTGTCGTTCCCGCCGAAGATGGTCAACACCGCGTACTACAAGAACGACACGGTGGACGGCGATCTGAAGCAGGCGCTCGAAACCACCGACCGCGCGAAGAAAGCCGAGCTTTACACCGACGCGCAGAAGCGCATCTGGAACGACGCGCCGTGGATCTTCCTCGTCAAGGAAAAGGTGGTGTACGCACGCAGCAAACGTCTGTCGGGTGCCTACGTGGCGCCTGACGGCTCGTTCAATTTCGACGAGATCGCCATCAAGTAAGCCGCGCGCTGCATGGATCGCATGGCTTGTGGGTCGCTGACTCACCCGCAAGCCGGCGATCCCCGTTTCGCCGAGCGCGATCTTTCGTTGCCCGCATCATTGCCGGATTGGGTTTCATGCTGAACTTTCTCGTCAAACGTCTTTTTGGCCTGCTGCCGACGCTCTTCATCGTCGCCGTGCTGGTGTTCCTGTTCGTGCATCTGTTGCCGGGCGATCCCGCGCGGCTCGCCGCCGGCCCCGAAGCCGACGAAGCGACCGTCTCGCTGGTGCGCGCCGACCTCGGACTCGACAAGCCGATGCCGCAGCAATTCGCCAGCTTCTTCGTGAAGATCGCGCACGGCGACTTCGGCATCTCGACACGCAGCAAGCGGCCGGTCGCGCAGGAAATCGGCGAACGTTTCATGCCGACCTTGCTGCTCACGCTGGCCAGTATGGTGTGGGCGGTGGTGCTCGGCATGGGCATCGGCATCGTCTCCGCGGTCTGGCGCAATCGCTGGCCGGATCGTCTCGGCATGACGCTCGCGGTGTCGGGCATTTCGTTTCCCGCCTTCGCGCTCGGCATGCTGCTGATGGAAATTTTCTCGGTGAAGCTCGGCTGGTTGCCGATCGTCGGCGACGGCTCGTGGAAGAGCTACGTGTTGCCCTCGCTCACGCTGGGCGCGGCCGTCGCGGCGGTGATGGCGCGCTTCACGCGTGCGTCGTTCGTCGAGGTGATGAACGAGGACTTCGTGCGTACCGCGCGCGCCAAGGGCGTGCCCGAGCGGCTCGTGATCGTCAAGCATTGCCTGCGCAACGCGATGATTCCCGTCATCACGATGATGGGTCTGCAATTCGGTTTTCTGCTCGGCGGCTCGATCGTGGTCGAAGTGGTGTTCAACTGGCCGGGGCTCGGGCGTCTGCTGGTGGATGCCGTGTCGATGCGCGACTACCCCGTGATTCAGGCCGAAGTGCTGCTGTTCTCGCTCGAATTTATCATCATCAATCTGGTCGTGGACGTGCTGTACGCCGTGATCAACCCGACCATCCGTTTCAAGTGAGGCGCGCATGAGCACGACAGCCACTGGGCCGAACGCGGCCAGTAACGTCAAACCGGAAAGCGCGATCCGCACGCCGTGGAGCGAGTTCTGGCGCAAATTCCGCAAGCAGCACGTGGCGTTGGCCGCGGGCATTTTCGTGCTGCTGCTGATCGCAGTGGCGATCGCCGCGCCCCATATCGTGCCGTACGATCCGGAGAATTTCTTCGACTACGACGCGCTCAATGCAGGGCCATCCGCGGCGCACTGGTTCGGCGTCGATTCACTCGGGCGCGATATTTTCAGCCGCATCCTCGCGGGTTCGCGCATCTCGCTCGAAGCGGGCTTTCTGTCGGTTGCGATCGGCGCGGCCATCGGCACGTTTTTCGGTTTGCTGGCCGGCTATTACGAAGGCTGGTGGGATCGCATCACCATGCGTGTGGCCGACGTGCTGTTCGCGTTCCCCGGCATTCTGCTGGCCATCGGCGTGGTGGCGATTCTCGGCAACGGCATGATCAACGTGATCTGCGCGGTGGCGATCTTCAGCATCCCGGCGTTCGCGCGGCTCGTGCGCGGGAACACGCTCATGCTCAAGCAACTCACGTATGTCGAGGCGGCGCGCAGCATCGGCGCGTCCGACTGGACCATCATCGTGCGGCACATCCTGCCGGGCACGATTTCGTCGGTGGTGGTGTACTTCACCATGCGTATCGGCACCTCGATCATCACGGCCGCCAGCCTGTCGTTTCTCGGCCTCGGCGCACAACCGCCGACGCCCGAGTGGGGCGCGATGCTCAACGAAGCGCGCGCCGACATGGTGACTGCGCCGCACATCGCGCTGTTCCCGAGCCTGGCCATTTTCCTCACGGTGCTGGCCTTCAATCTGCTCGGCGACGGTCTGCGCGACGCGCTCGATCCGAAGCTCGACCGGCCATGAACCCGATCGAATCCGCACGCGCCGGCATGCCGCATATCGGCGTGCTGGCGAGCGGCGCGCGCGGCTCGCTGGCCGATGTCGTCGGTGTGACGGTGGGCCATTGCACGCTGGACGAAGGCGCCGTGCAAACCGGCGTGACGGTGATCCGTCCGCATGACGGCGATCCGTTTCTCGCCAAGGTGCCGGCGGCGGTTTCGGTGATGAACGGCTTCGGCAAAAGCATCGGACTCGTGCAGGTCGAAGAACTCGGCGTGCTCGAAACGCCGCTTGCCCTGACCAACACGTTCGGCGTCGCGGCGCTCGCGCAGGCGCAGATTCGCGCGGCGTTCAAGGCGAATCCGCGCATCGGCCGCGAATGGTCGACCGTGAATCCGCTCGTGTTCGAATGCAACGACGGCTATCTGAACGATATCCAGGCGCTGGCCGTACGCGAAGCTCACTACGATGCGGCGTACGCCGCGGCGAGTGCCGACGTGACGGGCGGTTGCGTCGGCGCGGGGCGCGGCATGTCGTGCTTCGACCTGAAGGGCGGGATCGGCAACGCGTCGCGCGTGGTCGACGTGGCGGGGCAGCGCTATACGGTCGGCGCACTCGTGCTCGCCAATTTCGGACGCTTGCCGATGCTGACCATCGACGGCGCACCGCTTGGCCGCGTGCTCGCCGAGCGGGCGTCGCAGGCTGCCAAGAGCACGGCGAAAGAACCCGAGCAGGGCTCGATCATCATGATCGTCGCGACCGATGCGCCGCTCGACGCGCGCCAGCTCAAGCGCGTTTCCCTGCGTGCGGCGGCCGGCCTTGCGCGAACCGGTTCGGTGTACGGTCACGGCAGCGGCGATATCGCGCTGGCCTTCTCGACCGCCTATACCGTGCCGCACGATTCGGCGTTCGTCCCGCTGCCGCCGCTGCTTGCCGACGCGCAACTCGATCCGCTGTTTCGCGCGTGCGCCGACAGCGTCGAGCAGGCTGTCGTCGATGCCTTGTGGAGCGCCACGTCGCTCACCGGGCGCGACGGTCATCGGCGTGTTTCGCTGCGCGATAGCGCGGCCGATCTTGCTCAACTTCTCAAGCGAACTTCCTGATGAAAGTTTTGATTTCCGCCGACATCGAAGGCGTGGCGGGCGTGTTTCATCCCGAGCAGACGCGTGCGGGCAACGGCGAATACGAAGCCGCGCGTCGCTGGATGACGCTCGAAGCCAACGCCGCGATCGAAGGCGCATTCGCCGGCGGCGCGACGCAGGTGTGGGTCAACGATTCGCACGGCGGCTTTCGCAATCTGCTGCCCGATCTGCTCGACGCACGCGCCGAGGTCGTGCTCGGCAAACCGCGTACGCTCGGCATGATGGCCGGACTCGAATACGGCGCCGCGCTCGTGTTCATGATCGGCTATCACTCGAAAGCGCAAACGCGCGGCGTGCTCGCGCACACCATCAACAGCTTCGCGTTCGCCCGCGTGTCGCTCGACGGCGTGGAAGTAGGGGAAGCGGGTTTGTACGGCGCGCTGGCGGAAGAATATGGCGCACGTGTCGCGCTTTTATCCGGCGACGACGTGTTTGCCGAAGAAACCGCGCCGCGTTTTCCGGAGGCGCGCTTCGTCGTGACGAAATCCGCGACGGGGCACGCAAGCGGCGTCACGCAAACACCCGCTCGCGCGCGCGAAGCCATCGGCGCGGCCGCGCGTGAAGCGGTGCAGTCGCATCTTTCCCGCGGTCTCGCCAGGCAAACCAGCCGCGCCGATGCGCGCGTGAAAGCGGTGACGTGCGAGTTGCGCGTTCAGACCACGGCGCTGGCCGACCTGTTCTGTCAATGGCCGACGCTCACGCGAATCGACGGCGTGACGTTGCGTTTCGACGCGGCGAGCGTGGAGCATGCGGTGCGGATGCTGAACTGCCTGTCGGCGATGTCGTTCATGCTGCGCTAGGCGGCATCCGGCCCGTTACCGTTCGATTACTGCTGACGGCTCAACTCACGCGCCGCGCGATCGATCACGTCCGCGACGGCGCCTGCGTGCGACACCGGCACGAGATGGCTGGCCGCCATCGGCACGACCTTCGCGTTCATCCGGTCGGCCATGAATTTTTCAACCTCGGGCGACACTGCGCGATCGCGCGTGGTCAACACGTACCACGACGGCTTTTCCCGCCACGCCACCTCGCTGACCGTTTCGCTGAACGCCTTGGCGGCAATCGGCGCCTGAGCGGCGGCGAGCACGCGCGTCACGTTTTCGGGCACGTCGGCGGCGAAGTCGGCGTGATAGTGAGCGCGATCGAACCACAGAAAACCGGCGGCGTCCGCACTGATGTTCTCCCCGGCCGGTGCCGGTGCGGCGCGCTTCATCAGATCCATGGTCGACTCATGCAGGTCCGGCGCGATGGCCGCGACATAGACGAGCCCCGCGACGTTCGGCGCGTTCGCGCCCGCCTGCGTGATCACGACGCCGCCCCACGAATGGCCGACCAGCATGGTCGGGCCGTCCTGCTGCGCGAGCACGCGACGGGTGGCGGCCACGTCGTCGGCGAGCGAGGTGAGCGGGTTCTGCACCGAACTCACGTGATAGCCCTTCTTCTGCAGCTTCGCGACCACGCCGTTCCAGCTCGAACCGTCGACGAACGCGCCGTGCACGAGCACGACGTTGCGCACCGGACCCGCCATCGGCGCGGCGGCGGGTTTCGTCATGGGCGGTGTGGGAGCAGGTGTCGGCGCGGCTGCAGCGGGCGCGGCTGACGGTGTAGGGGCCGGCGCCGGCGCAGTCGTTTCGGGTTCGGCCGGTTGCATGCCGGGCATCGAGGCGGGCATCGTCGTTGATTCGGAGCCGGGTGCCGGAGTTTGCGCAAGGGCAGCGGCCCCAGCGAACCAGAGACACACGGTAGCGGCGCAAAGCAGGCGTTTGGGCGACATGTTTTTGGGCGACATGTTGAATCTCCGAAGGCTGAAACCTCGACTACGCGAACATACCGAAGCGGCAAGCGGTGTCAATCACAATCGTCCGCGTTCGGTGCGCTGCGAGACCAACGCGGGTTGGTCCCAGTATTTAGGCAATATCGTCCGGGGTAAAATTTACGGTTCTGCCGGACCGGACCATAAGTCCGATCGGGTGATCGATATCCATACACTGGGGCGCAACGTTGAATAGTGCACAGCATCAAGACGGCCTGAAGCGTGGGCTGAAGAATCGCCATATCCAGTTGATCGCGCTCGGCGGCGCGATCGGCACGGGCCTGTTTCTCGGCTCGGCCAGCGTGCTGCAATCGGCCGGTCCGTCGATGATTCTCGGCTACGCGATCGGCGGCGTGATCGCCTTCATGATCATGCGCCAGCTCGGCGAAATGGTGGCGCAGGAACCGGTCGCGGGTTCGTTCAGCCACTTTGCCTACAAGTACTGGGGCGATTTCCCCGGCTTCCTGTCGGGCTGGAATTACTGGGTGTTGTACGTGCTCGTGAGCATGGCCGAGTTGACCGCCGTCGGCACCTACGTGCATTACTGGTGGCCCGGCGTGCCGACGTGGGTGTCGGCGCTGGTGTGCTTCGCCGTCATCAACGCGATCAACCTCGCCAATGTCAAGGCGTATGGCGAAACCGAATTCTGGTTCGCCATCGTCAAGGTCGTGGCGATCATCGGCATGATCCTGTTCGGCGGATATCTGCTGATCAGCGGCCACGGTGGGCCGCAGGCGTCGATCACGAATCTGTGGGCGAACGGCGGCTTCTTTCCGCACGGTTTCCACGGCCTGTTCATGATGCTCGCCGTCATCATGTTCTCGTTCGGCGGCCTGGAGTTGATCGGCATTACCGCAGCCGAAGCCGACCAGCCGCAAAAGAGCATTCCGAAAGCCGTGAATCAGGTGATCTACCGGATCCTGATTTTTTACATCTGCTCGCTGGCAGTGTTGCTCTCGCTGTATCCGTGGAATCAGGTCGCGGCGGGCGGCAGCCCGTTCGTGATGATCTTCTCGCAGATCGGCTCGACGCTGACCGCGAACGTGTTGAACGTCGTCGTGCTGACGGCCGCGCTGTCGGTCTACAACAGCGGCGTGTACGCGAACAGCCGCATGCTCTACGGTCTGGCGGAGCAGGGCAACGCGCCGCGCGCGCTGATGAAGGTTGACCGGCGCGGCGTGCCCTACATGGCGATCGGTTTATCGGCGCTCGCCACCTTCACGTGCGTGATCATCAACTATCTGATTCCCGCGGAAGCGCTCGGTCTGCTGATGGCGCTGGTGGTGGCCGCGCTGGTGCTGAACTGGGCGCTCATCAGCCTGACGCACCTGAAGTCGCGCAAGGCCATGGAAGCGGCCGGCGAGACGCTCGTGTTCAAGTCGTTCTGGTTTCCGGTCAGCAACTGGATCTGCCTCGCCTTCATGGCGCTGATTCTCGTGATTCTCGCGCTGACGCCGGGTCTTTCGGTGTCGGTGTGGCTGGTGCCGGTATGGCTGGTCCTGATGTGGGCGGGCTATGTGTTCAAGTGCCGGCGTGCGGCGTTGCAGGGCGGCGCGCGAGCGGCAGGGCGGTAAGCGTTCGCTTCGCGTGGAGACGATTCAACCGCGCGGAGAGCGTGGCGCGCTTTGCGGGCGTGCCGCTCCCCCGGCAACTCCGACGTGCGACAGAACGCCACAAACTGCTTAAGCAATTATTGCCTAAGCTGGTAAGTGCAATGTCGCCTTTTTGGAGTTGAAGATGAACACGACCGCGGAACTCGACACACGAGAAGATCTACTGTTGTCGATCGCACAAGACACGCTCGGCATTGCGACGTTCGAACTGAGCGGCAAGCCGAGCGCCGACCTACGCATCGTGCGCGTGGACAGTCTGGCAAGAGCGCTCGAAGCCGCTTACGACGCGGGTCTGATGGTGGGGCATCGAGTGGGCTCGTGCAGTTCGGGACGCGCCGGCTGGCCGCAACGCGGTGCGCCGTCGACGCCGTGCGACTAACGAGGCCAGATAAAACAAAAAAAGCCCCGCGAGCTTGCGCTACGCGGGGCTTTTTCAATTCGATGCGGTAGTTCGATGACGAACGACGGAATTCTTATTGGTGCCCAGGGCCGGAATCGAACCGGCACGCCTTGCGGCGGGGGATTTTGAGTCCCCTGCGTCTACCAATTTCACCACCTGGGCAGATCTCGCGACTCACGCGCCGGATGACGGCGCGAAGCGAAGACGCAGATTATGTCCGAAAAATCGGCGACGGGCAAGCCGGTCGCGTGCCTGGCGACCCGCGTTGCTTGCCTGTCGAATGAAGCGTGCTTCAGACGGTGCGCGAGAAGCGCGTGAGCGTTTGCGTCCCGAGGTAGCGGTCGAACACCATGGCGATGTTGCGCACGAGCATGCGGCCTGCTGTCAGCACTTCGAGTTTGCCGCTCTCGAGCGAGACGAGGCCGTCGCGTTCGTAGTCGCGCAGGCGCTCCAGTTCCGTCGCGAAGGTGTTGACGAAGCGGATGCCATAAGCGGCCTCGAATTCGTCGAAGCGCAGTTCCAGGTTGCACATCAACTGCGTGATGACGTCGCGTCGAAGACGGTCGTCGGCGGTCAGCCGGATGCCGCGCGCGATGGCGAGCTTGCCCGCGTCGATGGCGGCGGCGTAGCCTGGCAGGTCCTTGGCGTTTTGCGCGTAGACGTCGCCCACCTTGCCGATCGACGAAGCGCCAAAACCGATGAGATCGCACTCCGCGCGCGTGCTGTAGCCCTGGAAGTTGCGATGAAGCGTGCGTCTCGCCTGAGCGAGCGCGAGTTCGTCAGTGGGCAGGGCGAAATGGTCCATGCCGATGTAGACGTAACCTGCGCCCGTCAAACGCTCGACCACGCGTTGCAGGATCGCGAGCCGCACGTCGGGCGCGGGCAAGGTGGCTTCGTCCATCTGACGCTGCATCTTGAAGAGCTGCGGCATGTGCGCGTAGGCGAACACCGAGAGGCGGTCGGGCGCGAGTTCGATCATGGTGTCGAGCGTGCGCGTAAAGCTCTCGACGGTTTGATGCGGCAGCCCGTAGATCAGATCGACACCGATCGAATGAAAACCGTTGTCGCGCGCGGCTTGCATGACCGACGCCGTCAAGTCGAGCGGCTGCACGCGATTGATGGCCTGCTGCACGCGCAGATCGAAATCCTGCACGCCGAGACTGAGCCGGTTGAAGCCGAGCCTGCGCAGATGTGCGATGGTGTCGGGCGACGCTTCGCGCGGGTCCACTTCGATCGAATACTCGCTTTCGGCGTCGGGCAGCAGCGTGAAATGCTCGCGCGTCGCGGCCATCAGTTCGGCCATTTCGTCGTGCGATAAAAAGGTGGGCGTTCCGCCACCCCAATGCAATTGCGACACGGGCCGGCGCGTGTCGAAATGCTCAGCCTGCAGCGCCATTTCGCGCTTCAGTCGGTCGACGTAGGGCCGGGCATGCGCGCGGTTTTTCGTCGCGACTTTATTGCAGCCGCAGTAGAAGCAGACGGTGTCGCAGAACGGGATGTGGAAGTACAGCGAGAGGTCGGTGGCGCTCGCGCCGGGGTCGGCGGCGGCACGCAGGTAGTCGGCGGGGTCGAACGTGTCGCTGAACTGCAGGGCGGTTGGGTACGACGTATACCTTGGACCGTTTGCGCCGTATCTGGCGAGCAGGTCTGGACGGAACAGCGTGCTGGCGGTGGACATGTGAGCCTCGCATTGACGGCCACCGAGCACGTTACGCAGATGGCGCGGGCTGACGCCCGTTCGATTCACCGGACCGCATGGCGCGCACGCTTTTGCAGAAGCGAAAGTGGCCTTATGTATGCGTCGAGTTTAAGTGAGCGGGCACGCCCGGCATTGTGTAAAAAGGTCGCACGGAATGCAGTGGCACAATGCGTGTCTGATGGTGGGATGTCGTGAGTTGTCGTGAGTCTGGATTCAGGAAAATTGTCGTGAAAGATGTGTCGAACAGCGCTGCGAAGCGCGAGTCTCCGTTCAACGTGAGCGGTCATGCATGCCGTCCGGATTGCGGCGCGTGTTGTATCGCGCCGTCGATTTCGAGTCCCATTCCGGGCATGCCGCATGGCAAGCCGGCGGGCGTGCGCTGCGTGCAACTCGGCGACGATCTGCGTTGCGCGATCTTCGGCCTTCCCGAGCGGCCCGCATGCTGTTCCGGTCTGCAGCCGCAAGCGGACATGTGCGGCGAAAATCGCGATGAAGCGCTGGCCTGGCTCACGCAACTCGAGACGCTCACCCAACCGGCGGCGCGCGTCTGAGCCGTCGCGGCGACGCCCCCGCGCACACTCACGCGTATTTACCGAAATCGCTTCCACAGGAGATTTGCATGATTCGTTCCGCTGCGCCGGCCCGGCGCCGCTTTCTGGCCGCGGCGCTCGCGGGCTGCGCCGCGCTGGGCGTCACGGTTTCGCTGAGCGCCTGTGCCACTGCGACGTTCCCGTTCATCCCGTCGCACTACACGTTCTCGCAGCAGCAGGTGCAGGAAGCGGTACAGCGCAAATTCCCGTATCAGCGCACGGTGTCGCAGGTGTTCGACGTGGCGTTGACCAATCCGGTAGTCGGCTTCCTGCCGGACGCCAATCGCGTGTCCGTCAAGCTGGACGCACGCCTTGCCAGCCCGTTCATGCCGCAACCTGTCGATGGCGTGTTCACGCTGTCGAGCGAACTGGCCTACGACGCGGCCAGCAAATCAGTCGTGCTGAAATCGCCGAATGTCGAGAATGTGAGCGTGACCGGGCAGGCGCAGGCCTATACCCAGCAGATCAATGCGGCCGCCGCGCTGCTCGCCACCCAGCTACTGACCAACTATCCGATTTACACGTTCAAGCCCGAACAGCTGCAATTTGCCGGTGTGAGTTATGAACCCGGTACAATCACTATCCTTACAAACGGCATACGCGTGCAAATCGTCGAAAAATGACGTGGCGCGCGGCCGCGGGGCCGCGCGTTTCCGTGCGAACCCCGCGTCTGCTATCAACAGCGATGAGGGGCACGGATGGACTGGCTATTGGCTTGCAAGGCGCTCATTCTGGGCGTTGTCGAAGGGTTGACGGAGTTTTTGCCGGTGTCGAGTACGGGGCATCTGATCGTCGCCGGCAGCCTGTTGAATTTCGATGACGAGCACGCAAAGACGTTCGATGTCGTGATCCAGCTGGGCGCGATTCTCGCCGTCTGCTGGGAATTCCGCCGGCGCATCGGCAGCGTGGTGTCGGGTTTGCCGAGCCGTCCCGACGCGCGCCGCTTCACGCTCAATGTGATCATCGCGACCATTCCGGCGATCGTGCTCGGTCTGCTGTTCGAAAAGGCCATCAAGGCCGCGCTGTTTTCGCCTGTGCCCGTGGCGTTTGCGCTGGTGGCCGGCGGCGTGGTGATCTTGTGGGCCGAGGCGCGCCAGCGCTCGCGCGGCAGTGTGCCGCCCCGTGTCCAGCACGTCGATGACCTGAGCCCGCTCGACGCGCTCAAGGTCGGCCTCGCGCAATGCTTCGCGCTGATTCCGGGCATGTCGCGTTCGGGCTCGACCATTATCGGCGGCATGCTGTTCGGCCTCGACCGGCGCGTTGCCACCGAATTTTCCTTCTTCCTCGCCATTCCGATCATTTTCGGCGCGACCGCGTACGAGCTTTACAAGGACTGGCATTCCCTGTCCGTCGACGCGCTCGGCACGTTCACGCTTGGCTTCATCGCGGCATTCGTGAGCGCGTTTGCCTGCGTGCGCTGGCTGTTGCGCTACATCGCCGCGCACGATTTCACGGCGTTCGCGTGGTATCGCATCGGCTTCGGTTTGCTGATCCTGCTGGTGGGCTACAGCGGCGCGCTGAGCTGGGCTGACTAAGTTCGCCAACTGAGATCGCTGACTTAGCTCGCTCATAAAACGCTTCGCCAAGAAAAAAGGTCCACGCATTGCATTGCGTGGACCTTTTTCATTTGGGTGCAAGCACCCGGCCGCCTTCTTGAACCGGGCGAGCCGTCCAAGGGCTTATTCGCCGACGCGCTTCCTGAACACTAGATCCCACACGCCGTGCCCGAGCCGCAGGCCGCGGCGTTCGAACTTCGTCACCGGGCGATACTCCGGACGCGGCGCGTAGCCTTCGGCTGTGTTGTCGAGTGCAGGGTCGGCGCTCAAAACTTCGAGCATTTGCTCGGCGTAGTTCTGCCAGTCGGTGGCGAGATGCAGATACGCGCCCGGCTTCAGACGCGACACCAGCAGCGCGACGAACTTCGGCTGGATCAGGCGGCGCTTGTGATGCCGTGCCTTGTGCCACGGATCGGGAAAGAAGATGTGCACGCCGTCGAGACTATCTGCCGCGATCATCTGTTCGAGCACTTCGACGGCGTCGTGTTGAATGATGCGGATGTTCGACAGATTCTGCTCGCCCATCAGCTTCAGCAACGCGCCGACGCCGGGTTCATGCACCTCGACGCCGAGAAAGTCGTCGTCGGGACGATGCGCAGCGATCTCCGCCGTGGTCGCGCCCATGCCGAAGCCGATTTCCAGCACGCGCGGCGCCTCGCGGCCGAACACATTGTTCCAGTCGGGCTGTTCCGGCGCGTACGACACGACGAAGCGCGGACCGAGTTCGTCCATGGCACGGCGTTGACCGGTCGAGACGCGGCCCGCGCGCGTGACGAAACTGCGAATGCGGCGGCGATGCAGCGCTTCGTCCACGGGTGGGTCTTGTGCTTCGTTCGAGTCGGGCGGAAGCGAGTCCGGCGCGGCGGTGTCGTTTGGATCGTGAATCATATCGATACTGCTTTTCAAGGATGAAGCCATCGCAACACGGATAGCGCGTTGGCAGGCGAGTCTGCGGTCATGGCGGCGTGAGACGGCGCTTGCGCGATGTGTTCACGCAGTTGCGCGCAGGGACCCAATGACATGCGCACGGCGTCAGTCGAGCCGGCGCCGGCCGTCATGCGCATTGTGCCGCAGCGGGCCGCCGCCATTACAAAAAAGCCGCCTTCTTGGAGGCGGCTCGTGCTGAGTTCGGAAAGAATCTGGAGCGGGCGATGGGAATCGAACCCACGGCTCTAGCTTGGGAAGCTAGGGTATTACCATTATACGACGCCCGCAGAGCGCCCGATTTTACTCGGGAACCGGTGCTTAGCGCAAATCGCGCCGGCTCACCGGTCCCTTCCCGATGACGTTCAGATCACGAAGTAGGTGAGTTGAACGGCCGCACGCGTGACGACCATCAGCAACACCTGGACGATCACAAACAGAAGGATCGGCGACAGATCGATCCCGCCGAGTTGCGGCACCACGCGACGCAGCGGATTCAGAAACGGCGCGGTCAACTGATACAGGATCGGCATGGCCGGCGAGCGCGGATTGAGCCACGACAGCAGCGCCATCAGGATCGTCATCCAGATGATCAGATTCAGCGCCCATTTGATGAGCGTAAGCACCGCCACGATCACAAGCGTGGGTACGAGCGTGAGCGGATCGGCGCCGGTCAGCACCACCATCAGCACCACATAAACCAGAGCGGCGAGCAGGGCGGCGACGAGACTCGCCCAGTCGATGCTGCGCGTGCTCGGCAGGATGCGCCTCAACGGCAGCACGATCCAGTTGGTGGCCTGCAGCACGGCGTTGGTGACGGGGTTGTACGGCGGCATGCGCACGACCTGGAGCCAGGCACGCAGAAGCAATGCCGCGCCGAACAGCGTAAAGACGGTATTGAGCAGAAAACGGGCGATATCGCCAAACATCTCGTGTCCTTATCCTTCGGATGGCGGCCTTCGATTGGCCGCAGGATGCCGGTGCTGACCGAATGGTGCGCCGGCGGTTTCATTTGGATTGCCTGCGCCCGTCCCGCGATCGGGCGCATTACGTCACACGACTCACGAGCGGCAGAGCGGCACGACAGGCACGTTATGCCCTGGCCGATCCGCGCGCCGCGCGAATCAATGCGAGACCTTGATCTCGCTGATCAGAATCGAGCCGTTGCCGCCGTCGGTGTAGTTGGGAATGTCGGCGACCAGTTGTTCCGACGCCAGCTTGAAGACTTTATAGAAATCTTCCGTGCTGTCGAACAGGAAGTGGCCGGCCGCGACATAAGGCGGCGGCGTTCCGGGCGGCCCCGCATTGATGCCGACGTCCACCGACCAGCCTTTGAGCGACGGCCCGAACAGCTTCGCTGCAAGCGGCATGTGAGTGACGCAGTAATAGTCCACGTCGAAGTGGCCGTTTTCCCGATACGGATAAAGGATGCTGACCTTGATCATTGTGCGTTCTCGTCTGTTGGTCCCGAAGCGCGTCGCTGGCGGATTGCGCGCAGCGCCGGACGTCACATTATCACGGCTTACTTGACGCTTGCACCTGCTGCCGCCTGATTCAGCGAACGGTCGAGCGAATCTTCGACGGCCGCCGCGATCGCGTCGATGGCGGCGGGCGGCGTTACCCGTCGCTCGGCCAGCTCGACGGCGCGTCGCGTGAGCAATCCGTACAGCGCCGCGTGATCGCCGCCGAGGCCTTCCAGCAGCGCCAGCTGCTTCTGCACGACGCCCGTATCGCCGCGCGACACCGGGCCGGCAAGCGCATTCGGCAGGCCTTTGTCGCGGGCGGTTTCGATGGTGCCGGCGAGCATCGGCAGCAGCGCGCGCAAGGCGTCGTCTTCGGCGAAACCGAGCGTGCGCCACAGCGCCACGCATTCCGCGAGGCTGCACAGCGCAAAACTCGCCGCGTAGTGCGCGGCGGCGTGATAGAGCATGCGGCCGCCCGGCGGAATCGACAAAGGGTGGCAGCGCAGGGCGAGCGTGAGCGCCGTCAGTGTCTCCTTGAGCGCGCCGTCGGCCTCGATCGTGACCGAGCAGCCGGCGATCCGCTCGCTGTCTGCGGGATCGCCGCTAAACAGGTAGAGTGGATGAAAACCTCCGATTGCCGCGCCCTGGCTTCGCGCCGGCGCCAGCAATTCGACCGGCGAGGCGCCGCTGCAGTGCACGAGCGCCTTGCCGTGCGGGACGCCCGCCGCGTCCGGGGCAAAGCGCAGTGTGTGCGCTGTCGTACCGATGATGTCGTCGGGAACGGCTAAAAAGAGGACATCGGCGGCGTCGACGGCCTGTTGGGGATCGTCGAATGCCGTGCAGTGCTCGATTTGACTCGCAACCCGGCTGGCCGAGGTTGCCGTGCGGCTTGCCACCGCCGTCACCGGATAGCCGGCACGGGAGAAGCTCAGCGCCAGACAGCGCGCGAGCCGCCCCGCGCCGATGAAACCGATACGCGGAAGAGAGGGCTGGGACATGGTGACCTGCTCCAGACGGGACATTTGACGGAAAGCTGAAGTATCGCGCATCCGCTGCGCCATTGGCGCGGCCTCGCGACCGCTTTCATCGGAACAGTTTTCGCGCGATATGGCGCGCTTCGCCGGTTATCCGGAAACGCGCGCCCCGCAGGCTCAAAAACTGCTCAGAATTTCTCCATGAGCCGGTTTGGCAGTTGCCGTTCTGGGTTTTTGTCTCGCAGTCAGATTCGGGAGGTTACGATGAATATTTTTTCTTACCGAAAGCACTTGCGGTTCCTTACTCACTCGCAGCGCCGTCGCTGGTGGGATCAGAAAAAACGTCTGACGCCACGCGTACGTATTAGTGGCGCCTACGTTCCGCCCAATGTTTCGAGGGAATTCGCCTACGTTAAAGTCGGCTGAGAAAATTGCGCTTTCACGAAATGCCCGGTGCCCGCGCACCGGGCATTTTTTATTTGCGTTTCCGTCGTTTCGATTCAGGTACTTGTTGCCGCCTGTCAGCAATGAAGCGAATTTGTAATGAAAGATTACTGATAAACCGCCGCTTAAGCGCTTACCCGTCAACTGGCCCGAATGCGCCGTCGCACGGACCTCTGCGAACCCTTAATTATCAGCCGCTTGCGGCGCGCGAGGCAGTCGTGGCGCGGCTGGCGGCGTTGCGGCTCATTCTCGACAATTGCAATTTGCAACAAATGCAGACAGCGTTACGCGGTCTTTTTCGATACATTTAATTCAGAGCATGCAAGTCATGCGAAGTCGGCGGCCTTAGTGGTCGCTCTGGAGAATAAAGTGAAAAAGATCGTTCCGTTCGTTGTTGCCGCTGCACTCGGTGTCGGATTCGCAACCGCTGCTGAAGCTCACGTTTCGGTAGGTATCGGCATCGGGGTGCCAATTGCGCCGGCTTATCCGGTTTATGCCGCGCCGCCGCCGGTTTATTACGCGCCGCCGCCGCCTCCGGTCGTCTATGCGCCGCCGCCCGCAGTCGTAGTGGGTGGCTATTACGGCGGCTATGGCCATCCTTATTATCATCACGGCTATTACGGCCGCGGTTACTACGGTCACGGTTACGGCCATGGCTACTATCGTCGCTGAACGCGGCGGACCGCTTAAGTAATTTCGTCTGAAGTTGTTCGACGGCGCAGCCGGCTCCAGCCTGCTGCGCCGTTTTGCATTTGAGGCTTTACCGGCTCCGGGATATTGATCTCGTGCCCATGTCGACACAACCGTCGACGCAAGCGCGGCCATACCAAACGACGCACGAAGCTGGGAGAATGGTGGCTTCCCTTGCCACCGCTTCCGGAGAATTTCGTCGATGCACGCGCTGCCCGCTCCCACTTTCGATGACGTACTCGACGCCGCCGCGCGTCTTGAAGGCGTCGCACACCGCACGCCCGTTCTTACTTCGAGCACGTTCGACGAACGCACGGGTGCGTCGGTCTTCTTCAAGTGCGAAAACTTTCAGCGGATGGGCGCGTTCAAGTTTCGTGGCGCCTATAACGCGATCTCGCACTTCGACGCGGAGCAACGCAAGGCCGGCGTGCTGACTTTTTCGTCGGGTAATCATGCGCAGGCAATCGCGCTGTCGGCGCGTCTCGCGGGAATCCACGCAACGATCATCATGCCGCACGACGCACCGGCCGCCAAAGTGGCTGCCACCAAGGGCTACGGCGGCGAAGTCATTACGTACGACCGCTACAAAGAGAACCGCGAAGAGATCGGCCGGCGTCTCGCGGAAGAGCGCGGCATGACGCTGATCCCGCCGTACGATCATCCGCATGTGATCGCCGGGCAGGGCACGGCCGTCAAGGAGTTGATCGAGGAAACCGGACCGCTCGACATGCTGTTCGTATGCCTCGGCGGCGGCGGTCTGATTGGCGGCAGCGCGTTGTCCGCGGCGGCGTTGAGCCCGGACTGCACCGTGATCGGCATCGAGCCGGAAGCGGGCAACGACGGCCAGCAATCGCTCGCGCGCGGCGAGATCGTGCATATCGACACACCGCGCACCATTGCAGACGGCGCAGCTTCGACGCATCTCGGCGACTACACGTTCGCCATCATCCAGAAACGGGTGGCGCAAATCGAAACGGTCAGCGACCAGCAGTTGATCGAGACGATGCGCTTTTTCGCGCAGCGCATGAAGATCGTGGTCGAACCGACCGGCTGTCTCGCCGCGGCCGCCGTGATGAACGGCATCGTGCCGGTGACGGGCAAGCGCGTGGGTGTGGTGGTGAGCGGCGGCAACGTCGATCTGGCCAAACTCGCGCAATACCTCGCCTGAGTGGGCGAGCCGGCCGCCGAATGCGGCCAGAGTTAGCTCACCGCGTGCGCCGTCTGCACGATCAGATCGCGATAACCGTTGACGATCACGCTGTACGAAAAATACGCGAACAGCAACGCCGAGAGCACGTGGCAAGCGCGCAGCAAACCGTTGCCCGCGCGCTTGCGGCCGTGACTGCCGAGACCGCAGATGAAGACGGTCCAGCACAGGCCGCCGAGGAAGAATCCGCCGAGGAACACCGGCGCGGTCGTCACGCTGGTGGCGCCGGCTTTCGCGATCAGCGCGCCGCCCACGGCCGCGAACCACAGGATCGCCGACGGTGACGACACCGCGAGCAGCACGCCGCGCAGAAAGCCGCGCCACGCCGACAGATGCGGCGTTTTGCTGTCCGCCGCGCCGCTCACCGGTGGCGCCGACGCCGGAAACAGCGCTTCGCGCGCCATCTTCCAGGTCAGAAAAAGCAGAACCGCCGCACCGCCGATCCACACGACCCAGCGCACCGACTCGAACTGCAGCAGCGCGGTCATGCCCGCCAGCGCGAGCGCCGCGTAGATCAGGTCGCCGATGCACGAACCAAGACCGAGCCAGAAGCCCGGTTTGAAGCCATGCGACAAGGTCAGCGAAATGATGGCGACGTTGACGAGTCCGATGTCGAGGCACAACGACAACGACAGAAAGAAACCATCCGACATCATTGAAAAGGCATGCATCCGCGCGACTGCTCCAGCTCTATTCTGTTTCTGATCGATTCGAACGCGTGACGCCCGAGAACTTCGTGTTTATAGGTACGCTTAAAGTCCCAACTCGCCCCACAAGGTATCGACGCGCCGCTTGACCGCTTCGTCCATGACGATAGGGCGGCCCCATTCGCGGTCGGTTTCGCCCGGCCATTTGTTGGTTGCGTCGAGGCCCATCTTCGAGCCGAGTCCCGCGACCGGCGAGGCGAAATCCAGGTAGTCGATCGGCGTGCGATCGACCAGCACCGTGTCGCGCACCGGGTCGATGCGGGTGGTGATTGCCCAGATCACCTCTTTCCAGTCGCGGATGTTCACGTCTTCGTCCACCACGACGATGAACTTGGTGTACATGAACTGGCGCAGGAAGCTCCACACGCCGAACATCACGCGTTTGGCGTGACCGGGGTAGCTCTTCTTCATCTGCACGATCGCCATCCGGTAGCTGCAACCTTCGGGCGGCAGATAAAAATCCGTGATTTCGGTGAACTGCTTCTGCAACAGCGGCACGAACACTTCGTTCAGCGCGACGCCGAGCACGGCGGGTTCGTCGGGCGGTTTGCCGGTGTAGGTGGAGTGGTAGATCGCGTCGCGCCGCATGGTGATCCGCTCGACGGTGAAAACGGGAAACCACTCCTGCTCGTTGTAGTAGCCGGTGTGGTCGCCGTACGGACCTTCGAGCGCATGTTCGTAGGCGGCCGAGGCGCCTTTCGACGGACGCGGCGGCGCGCCCGCCGGGGCGGGCGAGGGCGTGCCTTCCTGCGGATAGATGAAGCCTTCGAGCACGATCTCGGCGCGCGCAGGCACCTGCAAGCCGTCGACGCCGGGGGTAATGCACTTCGCCAGTTCCGTGCGGGCGCCGCGCAGAAGGCCCGCGAACTGATATTCGGACAAGGTATCCGGGACCGGTGTGACCGCGCCCAGGATGGTTGCCGGATCGGCGCCCAGCACGACGGCGACCGGATACGGCTTGCCCGGATTCTGCAGCGCGAACTCGCGAAAATCGAGCGCGCCGCCGCGATGCGCGAGCCAGCGCATGATGAGTTTGTTACGGCCGATTAGCTGCTGGCGATATATGCCTAAATTTTGTCGGCTCTTATTTGGGCCTTTTGTGACGGTCAGGCCCCATGTAATCAGCGGCCCTGCGTCGCCCGGCCAGCAGGTCTGAATCGGCAACTTGCCGAGGTCGACATCCTGGCCTTCCCAGACGATCTCCTGGCATGGCGGCGCGCTCACCGTTTTCGGCGCCATGTCCCACACTGCCTTCGCCAGCGTGAGCAGTTTTCCCGCGTCGCGCAGACCCTTGGGCGGCTCCGGTTCCTTCAGCGCGGAAAGCAGACGGCCCACGTCGCGCAAGGACTCCAGCGCGGCCGCGTCGCCTGCGCCGGGCTCGGCATCGATGCCCATGCCCAGCGCGACACGGCGGGGCGTCCCGAACAGATTGCCGAGCACCGGGAACGCATGCTGTGCCTTGCTCTCAAACAGTAACGCCGGCCCGCCGGCACGCAGAACGCGATCGCACAGTTCGGTCATTTCCAAGACGGGCGAGACGCTCTGCGGGATGCGGCGCAGTTCACCGATCGACTCGAGACGGCCGACGAAATCACGCAGGTCTTTGTATTTCATCTGGTGCGGTTCAAGGCCGCGCAAGCGGCAAAAAAGGGCGGCGCGCGACTGGATGATGGCGCCAAAAAGATTGTCGATTTTACCTGTGTTGGCTGGCGCACGTGGATTGGCCAAACGGCTTATCCCGATAGACCTAATTGAGATAGCTCAAAAGGCGCGCGGCACGCGGTTCTGGACGGACTGAACACTGTTCATTATTACAATTAGTTATACATTTGCCCATCTATAGTGTTGACGATCTATAAAACCCTGCATAGAATCCGTCCACATTGGTTGCAGGGCGTGAACCTTTTTACCACTGCCCCCGGTCCCACTCGACGCAACGCGTCACCGTTTGCCGACTCCCTGCACGGTATCTGACGGTCTTACTGAAGTCCTCGCCAGCGTTTTCTGACGCTGGTTTTTCGCGTGGGAGCTTCCGCCCGCCCGCAATTTGCGTGCCGCGGACCATTTTTTTGATGGCTCCCCACAGACGGTATTTGCCGTTTTCCCGACGTCGCTGCTGCCCTAACCAGACAGAGCACGCGATGTCTTGACTCTGCGAACAAGTGTTTGCGCCTGCTCTACCGGCGATGTTCGCGGATCATGCAACATGGGAGATCTGAATGAACGCCTGGTTATCGTGGCGTCCCGATGAACGTATTGCGCAGATCGTGCGTGGTGCGTTGCGTCGCGGGACGCGAATGAGTCATCACCTGTTCAGCATTGTCGGCGGTTTCGCTGTCGTGCTGGCACTCGCACTGTGGCTGATGCCGGCCTGGCGCGGCACTCTCGCCGCCAAGCTGATGCCGGTCATTTCGGCCGCCGTGCAAGCCGGACCCGCCCGTCTCCTCCAGGGCAACCCGCTGCCGGCCTTCGGTCCGCCCAGCGGCGCACCCGCCGACGACTCGCTGTCGGCGAACTCGATCAACAACGACGCCGCCAGCGGCGCGAACAGCGGCAACACCAGCGTCACCGTCAGCAATACCAGCTACGACGGCGCATTCGACGGCTCCGGCTCTGCCGGAATGGGCGTAGCGGCGCTGAACGGCCTCGATCCGCGCACCATGCAGAGCGTCACGGCGCTCGCGCGCCTGATCCCGGCGCAACGCGTGTCTGCCGACGCGCGCGACGACCGCGTGCTGGTTTCGACCCGCGAGCAGGATCTCGTGGCGTCCTATCTGGCGCGGCGTTATCGCGTGGCTCAGGAGCCCGTCAGCGAGCTCGTAAAGGCGGCGTTCGACACCGGCCGTGAAGTCGGCCTCGACCCGCTGCTGCTGCTGTCCGTGATGGCTATCGAATCCGGCTTCAACCCGTACGCCGAGAGCGGTGTGGGCGCGCAGGGTCTGATGCAGGTCATGTCCAAGGTGCACTCGGACAAGTTCCAGTATTTCGGTGGACAGAGCGCGGCGCTCGAACCGGTCGCCAACATCAAGGTGGGCGCGCTGGTGCTCAAGGATTGCATCGCACGCGGCGGCTCGCTGCCGGGTGGTTTGCGTCTGTACGTCGGCTCGACCTCGCCTGACGACGGCGGCTACGGCGCCAAGGTCATGGCCGAGCGTGGCCGTTTGCGCGACGT
This sequence comes from Paraburkholderia sp. GAS199, assembly GCF_050436585.1. Taxonomy (NCBI): domain Bacteria; kingdom Pseudomonadati; phylum Pseudomonadota; class Betaproteobacteria; order Burkholderiales; family Burkholderiaceae; genus Paraburkholderia; species Paraburkholderia sp. GAS199. The sequence continues at coordinate 395,610 of NZ_JBNDMM010000008.1, forward strand.
GGCGCGTGGCCGCAAGGTGCCGATCAACGCGCCGCAGGCGCCGGTGCTGACGGCCTCGAACACGGCTACGCCGGCAGCGGCTTCGGGCAACGGCAAGCGTGTGCAGATGACGCTCGACGGCGGCCATCCGCTGAGTTCCGCCACGCCGGTGAAGACGCCGGTCTCGGAGCAAGACGACGCCAGCGCCAATGCGACGAAACACGTCGCTTCGGCTTCGGAACTGGGCGCCTGAGCGTGTAACGCGAAATCGGTCGCCAAACAAAAAGGACACCCACTGGGTGTCCTTTTTTCATTTCCGCGGAGACTTTGTCTGGAGTCGCGCGCCGTGGCGGCTCAGGGCCGGCCGAACAGCCTGGCCAACCGCTCGACCGCCTCTTCGAGCTTCGGATAGGCGGTTGCGTAAGACAGGCGGATGTACTCCCGCGGTGCGCTCGTGCCGAAGTCCATGCCCGGCACCAGCACCACGCCTGCGTCGTGCAGCATCGCCTTCGTCAACGCGGCGCTGTCGCCGGCCGCCGGGTGCGCGACGGTCGTGCAGTCTGCGTACACGTAGAACGCGCCGTCGGGCATCACCGGTACGGAGAAACCAAGCGACTCGAGCGCCGGTGCGATGAAGTCGCGGCGACGCTTGAATTCGAGGCGCCGCGCTTCGTAGATGGCGATCGTTTCCGGCTCGAAGCACGCCAGCGCGGCGTGTTGCGCCAGCGCCGACGCGCAGATGAACAGGTTCTGCGCGAGTTTTTCGAACGCGCCGACCATGCCGGGCGGCACGACCAGCCAGCCGAGCCGCCAGCCGGTCATGTTGAAGTATTTGGAGAAGCTGTTGACCGTGATGACGTCGTCGCCGAAGGAGAGCGCCGAAACGGGCTTCGCGTCGTAGCTCAAGCCCTGGTAAATCTCGTCGACGATCGTGAAGCCGCCGCGCGCGCGGACGGCCTTGACGATGCGTTCGAGTTCCGCCGGCTCGATCGACGTGCCGGTCGGGTTCGACGGCGACGCCAGCAGCACGCCGCGCGTGCGCTCGGTCCACAAACGTTCGACGTCCGCGGCGGTCAACTGGAAGCGTTCGGCCGGTCCGCTCGGCACCATGACGGGCTTGCCTTCGGCGGCAATCACGAAGTGGCGGTTGCACGGATAGCACGGGTCGGGCATCAGCACTTCGTCGTCGCGGTCGACGAGCGCGGCGCACGCCAGCAGCAGGGCAGCGGAAGCGCCCGCGGTCACGACGATACGCGCCGGATCGACCTCGACGTTGTAGACCTCGGCGTAGTGCGCCGAAATCGCCTCGCGCAGCGCATGCAAACCGAGTGCGTTGGTGTATTGCGTCACGCCGCGGCGCAGTGCGCTGGCGGCAGCCTCGATGACAGGCTCGGGCGCGGTGAAATCGGGTTCGCCGATTCCCATATGAATGATGTCGCGCCCCTCGCGTTCGAGAAGCGCCGCTTCCTTGGCCAGCTCCATCACGTAGAACGGCTGGATGGCGTCGACGCGGGCAGCAAGCCGCACCAAAGGTTCGGTCACGGAGTTCATGCGGTCAAATCCAGTTCAGAAGCGACATACAGAAAGCGAAGAGCAGAACGACGAGCCGGCAACCGGTGCGGCCGGCGTGCCGGCCATACCTTTATCCGCTAAGCCGGCTTCAGGTGTTTCGGGCGAGAAAGGGCGCGTGACCGGCGTGCTTCACGCGCCTCGCGCTCACGATTTGCGGGCGGCCTGCGTTTCAGCCGTGCGCAGTTTTGCCGACAGCTTGTCGAGTACGCCATTCACGTACTTGTAGCCGTCCGCGCCGCCAAAGGTCTTGGCGAGTTCGACTGCTTCGTTGATCACCACGCGATACGGAATATCGAGGTGATTTTTCAGCTCGAATGCGGCGACCAGCAGAACGGCGCGTTCGACCGGCGACAGTTGCTCGATCGGACGGTCGAGGCAGGGCGCGATGTCGGCGGAGAGCGCTTCAGAATCGCGGATCACGCCATGCAGGATCGCGTCCAGATGTTCGTGGTCGGCTTTGTCGAAGCCTTGCGCGCCGCGCAATTGCGCGTCGATTTCGCCACCGGGCGAACCCGACAGCAGCCACTGGTAAAGCCCCTGCGTGGCCAGTTCGCGGGAGCGTCGGCGTGCGCTCTTCATGCCTCTTCCTCTTCTTCGTCTTCTTCTTCGTCGTCGCCGCCGAGTTGTTCGAGCGCGACGGCGAGGTTGGCCATTTCGACGGCCACGCGTGCTGCGTCACGACCCTTCTCGGTCATGCGCGCAACGGCCTGTTCGTCGGTTTCCGTGGTCAGCACGGCGTTGGCGACCGGAATGCCGAAGTCCAGACCGATACGCGTGATGCCCGCACCGCTTTCGTTCGACACCAGTTCGAAGTGATACGTCTCGCCGCGAATCACCGCGCCGAGCGCGATCAGTGCGTCGAATTGCGCGCTTTCGGCCAGCTTTTGCAGGGCCAGCGGGATTTCCAGTGCGCCCGGCACCGTGACCAGCAACACGTCTTCGCCGGTCACGCCGAGGCGTTCGAGTTCTTCGATGCACGAATCGGCGAGGCCGTTGCAGACCGGTTCGTTAAAGCGCGCCTGGACGATGCCGATGCGCAGTCCGTCGCCGTCGAGATTCGGTTGGTATTGTCCGATTTCCATGTGAATTCCGTAGTGTTTTGAGTGGGCGCGTAAAGCGCGTGAATGGTCGGATCAGCCTTGTTGCGGAGCCTGCGCGGTGCTGCCGGGCATCGGCACGAAGCCCGTGACTTCGAGCCCGTAGCCCGACATGCTGCCCAGCTTGCGCGGGTTCGACAGCACCTGCATCTTGCCGACACCGAGTTCGCGCAGGATTTGCGCGCCGATGCCGTAGGTCTTGAAATCGACCGGCCGGCGTTTGAGCGCCTCGGCCTTTTCTTTCGAATCGAACGCCTTGAACACGTCGATCAGATGGTCTTTCGAGTCTCCGCAATTCAGCAGCACGATCACGCCGAGATCGCGTTGTGCGATTTCCTTCATGGCCGCGTCGAGCGTCCATGAATGCGTGGATTCGCCGACTTCGAGCAGATCCAGCACCGACAGCGGTTCGTGAACACGCACCGGCGTTTCCTGCTCGGCCGTGGGTGTGCCGCGTACCAGCGCGATATGCGGCTGGCCGCTCGGCTGGTCGAGATACATGACCGCGCGGAAGGCGCCGTGCGCCGTTTGCATGGTGCGCTCGCAGATACGCTCGACGATCGACTCGGTACGGCTGCGGTAATGAATCAGGTCCGCGATCGTGCCGATCTTCAGGTCGTGCTGCGCGGCGAATTCCATCAGGTCGGGCAGACGCGCCATCGTGCCGTCGTCGTTGATGACTTCGCAGATCACGGCGGCCGGCGTGAGGCCCGCCAGCGCCGTGAAGTCGCAACCGGCTTCGGTGTGGCCCGCGCGCACCAGCACGCCGCCGGGCTGCGCCATGATCGGGAACACGTGGCCCGGCTGGACGATATGCTCCGCCTTCGCGTCCGGCGCGACTGCCGCGGCGATCGTGCGGGCGCGGTCGGCGGCGGAAATGCCGGTGGTGACGCCTTCGGCAGCCTCGATGCTGACCGTGAACGCGGTGCCGTACTGGGTGCCGTTGCGATACGTCATGAGCGGCAGGTTCAGCAGCTTGCAGCGTTCCTGCGTCAAGGTCAGGCAGATCAGGCCACGGCCGTAGCGGGCCATGAAGTTGATCGCTTCCGGCGTGACGAATTCGGCGGCGATCACCAGGTCGCCCTCGTTTTCGCGGTCTTCTTCGTCGACGAGGATCACCATCCGGCCGGCTTTCAGTTCGGCGATGATCTCTTGAGTGGAGGCGAGCGTCATGTTGGCGGAGTTTTTCGAAGAAAGCGCGTATTTTACGCCACGCGGCCGTCCAAGTCGCCTCCGCTGGACGGTATAGGCCGTTCGGTCAGGCGGGCGGGCGTTCCGCGGCGGTCCGCGAGGGTGACGTTGTTATAATTCGTCGCGCCTGCGAAGGCTGCCTTCACAACAATTTCCCCGCTCAACGTTCGAGACAGATCATGCCGCACTACCGCTCACGCACCTCGACTCACGGCCGCAACATGGCCGGCGCCCGCGCCCTGTGGCGCGCCACCGGAATGAAAGACGGCGACTTCGGCAAGCCGATCATCGCCGTGGTGAACTCGTTCACCCAGTTCGTGCCGGGCCACGTGCACCTGCGCGACCTGGGCGCGCTGGTCGCGAAAGAGATCGAAGCGGCGGGCGGTGTGGCCAAGGAATTCAACACCATTGCCGTGGACGACGGCATCGCCATGGGACACGGCGGCATGCTGTACTCGCTGCCGTCGCGCGAACTGATCGCCGACTCGGTGGAATACATGGTCAACGCGCATTGCGCCGACGCCATGGTCTGCATCTCCAATTGCGACAAGATCACCCCCGGCATGCTGATGGCCGCCATGCGCCTGAACATCCCGGTCGTGTTCGTGTCCGGCGGTCCGATGGAAGCGGGCAAGGTCAAGTCGCCCACGGACGGCCAGGTGATCGCCAAGATCGACCTGATCGACGCCATGATCAAGGCGGCGGATACGCGCGTGAGCGACGCCGAAGTGGCGGAAATCGAGCGCAACGCCTGCCCGACGTGCGGTTCGTGCTCGGGCATGTTCACCGCCAATTCGATGAACTGCCTGACCGAAGCGATCGGTCTGGCGTTGCCGGGCAACGGCACGATCGTCGCGACGCACGCATGGCGCAAGGGTCTGTTCGAACAGGCCGGCCGTCTCGTGGTCGATCTGTGCCGCCGTTACTATCAGGAAGAAGACGCTTCGGTTCTGCCGCGCAGCATCGCCACCAAGCAGGCCTTCGAGAACGCCATGGCGCTCGACGTCGCGATGGGCGGTTCGACCAACACCGTGCTGCACCTGCTGGCAGCAGCGCAGGAAGCCGGCGTCGATTTCACGATGTCCGACATCGACCGCATCTCGCGCAACGTGCCGTGTCTGTGCAAGGCGGCGCCCGCAACCGATAAATACCATATCGAAGACGTGCATCGCGCCGGCGGCATCCTCGGCATTCTGGGCGAGCTGGCGCGCGCCGAACTGCTCGATCTGTCGTGCGGTAACGTGCACAGCGGCACGCTGGGCAATGCAATTGCACAATGGGACGTCGCGGGCGACGCGGGCGAAGACGCGCAGAAATTTTTCCGCGCGGCGCCGGGCGGCATTCCGACCACGGTGGCGTTCAGCCAGGAAGCCGTCTTCGACTCGCTCGATACCGACCGCAAGAGCGGTTGCATTCGCAGCAAGCAGAACGCGTATTCGAAAGACGGCGGTCTCGCCGTGCTGTACGGCAACCTCGCGGAGAAGGGCTGCATCGTCAAGACGGCGGGTGTCGACGAATCGCAGTGGATTTTCTCGGGACGCGCGCGCGTGTTCGAGAGCCAGGACGACGCGGTCGACGCGATTCTCGGCGACAAGATCGTCGCGGGCGACGTGGTCGTGATCCGCTACGAAGGTCCGAAGGGCGGTCCGGGCATGCAGGAAATGCTGTATCCCACTTCGTACCTGAAGTCGAAGGGTCTGGGCAAGAACTGCGCGCTGTTCACGGACGGCCGCTTCTCGGGCGGTTCGTCGGGCCTCGTGATCGGACATGCTTCGCCCGAAGCGGCGGAAGGCGGCACGATCGGTCTGGTGGAAGACGGCGACGTGATCGAGATCGACATTCCGAAGCGCAAGATGCACCTCGCGGTCTCGGACCAGGAACTGGCGCGTCGTCGTGAGGTGATGGAAGCACGCGGCGATGCGGCGTGGTTGCCGGTGAATCGTGAGCGCGTGGTGTCGCAGGCGCTGCAGGCTTACGCGGCACTCGCTACGTCGGCCGATCGTGGCGCGGTGCGCGATCTGTCGCAACTGAAGCGCAAGTGAAATCGCGCTAGAGCACCAAGCGGCGGCTCGTGAAAATGCGAGCCGTAAAAAACGGGCGGCGTCTGCAAAGACGCCGCCCGTTTTCATTGCTGCGCGATGACCACGTGATGACCGCGCGATTACTTCGCCGGCTGCTGGCCTTCGTGTGACGCGGACAGCATCCGCTCCACGTATCTCGCAATCAGATCGATCTCCAGATTCACCTGCGAGCCCGCGCGCAAATTCTTGAGCGATGTGACCTGAACCGTGTGCGGGATCAGGTTGATCGAGAACTCGCAGCCGTCGTCGCGATCCTTGATCGAGTTGACCGTGAGGCTCACGCCATTGACCGTGATCGAGCCTTTGAATGCCAGATAGCGCCCGATCTCGCGCGGCGCGAGGATGCGCAGTTCGTGCGACTCGCCGACCGGCGCGAAATGCGTGACCGTGCCGAGTCCGTCGACGTGACCGGAGACGATGTGGCCGCCGAGCCGGTCGTGGGCGCGCAGCGCTTTTTCCAGATTGACTTCGCCCGGCTCGCCGAGTCCGACCGTGCAGTTGAGGCTTTCCCGCGACACGTCCACTTCGAACGAATGCGCGGTCTTCTCCACCACGGTCATGCAGGCGCCCTGGATGGTGATGCTGTCGCCGAGTTGCACGTCTGCCAGATCGAGGCCGCCGGCTTCGACGTTCAGGCGCACGCCCGCGTCGCCGTCGTTGCCCAGCGGATTGACCGATTCGATGCGGCCCACTGCCGCGACGATTCCAGTAAACATCGTGCTATTCCTTGATCAATTCGAAGTAGGTTGGGGAGCGGGCTCGTCGCCGCTCGACGGCACGAAGCGCGCGAGGATCCGCACGTCTTCGCCGATACGATCCACCGAATGAAAATTCAGCTGCATGCGCTCGGCCAGATTATGCGGCGCGTGCAGGCTGAACATGCTCATCGAGTCCATGCCGAGCAGACTCGGCGCGAGATAGACCAGCAGTTCGTCCACGCAGCCCTCGCGCAGCAGCGAACCGTTCAGCTTGTTGCCCGCCTCGACATGCAGTTCGTTGACGCTGCGCTCGCCGAGAATCTTCATCAGGGCAGGCAGGTCCACCTTGCCGGCAGCATTGGCGAGTTGCACGATCTCCGCGCCGCGATCGCGCAGTGCGGCGGCGCGTTCGGTGTGACGTTCGTCGAGATTGCCGCAGAAAATCAAGGTGGGCGCGCCCGCCAGAATCTGCGCCTGAGGCGAGACGTCGAGCTGACTGTCGATCAGCACGCGTTGCGGCTGACGCGGCGTATCCACGGCACGCACGGTCATACGCGGATCGTCTTCGCGCACGGTGCCGATGCCCGTCAGAATGGCCGAGGCGCGCGCGCGCCAGGCATGACCGTCGGCGCGCGCCGCTTCGCCGGTGATCCATTGGCTTGCGCCAGACGGCAAACCGGTGCGGCCGTCCAGCGAGGCCGCGACCTTCATGCGCACCCACGGGCGGCCGCGCGTCATGCGCGACACGAAACCGATGTTGAGTTCCTGCGCTTCGCTGGCAAGCAGGCCGCAGCGCACTTCGATGCCGGCGTCGCGCAGCATCTTCAGGCCGCGTCCGGAGACTTGCGGATTGGGGTCTTCCATGGCGGCGACCACCCGTTCCATCTGCGCGTCGATCAGCGCGTTTGCACAGGGCGGCGTACGGCCGAAGTGGCTGCACGGTTCGAGCGTCACGTAGGCGGTGGCGCCTCGCAGATCATGGCCGCGCGAGCGCGCGTCCTTGAGCGCGCGCACTTCGGCGTGGTCCTGTCCGGCCGGTTGCGTGAAGCCTTCGCCGATCACCTCGCCGTTCTTGACGAGCACACAACCCACGCGCGGATTTGGGTCGGTGGTGTACATGCCGCGTTTGGCGAGAGCCAGCGCGCGTTCCATATGGACGAAGTCGGTTTGCGAAAACATCGGTGTCCGGTCGGGTGCAGTAGCCGTGGTTGAAGGGACGTCCGCTCAGGCGGCGAGTTCGGCAAACGCGCGGCGCGCGGCCTCGATCGTGGCGTCGATGATCGCGTCGTCGTGAACGATCGACACGAAGCCCGCCTCGTACGCCGACGGTGCGAAGTACACGCCCGCGTCGAGCATCTTGTGGAAGAACGCGTTGAAGCGCGGCACGTCGCTCTTCGTGACTTCGGCGAAGCTGGTCGGGATCGATTCGGTGAAGTACAGACCGAACATGCCGCCGAGCGAATCCGCCGCAAACGGCACGTTCGCTTCGCGCGCGACATTCGCGAGACCCTGCGCGAGGCGCGTGGTGCGCGCGGCGAGTGTGTCGTAGAAGCCGGGTGCCTGAATGAGCTGCAGCGTCTTGAGCCCCGCCGCGACCGCAATCGGATTACCCGACAGCGTGCCCGCCTGGTAGACGCCGCCGAGCGGCGCGAGATGCGCCATGATGTCGCGCCGTCCGCCGAACGCCGCGGCCGGCATGCCGCCGCCGATCACCTTGCCCAGACAGGTCAGGTCCGGCGTGATGCCGTAGACCTCTTGCGCACCGCCGAGTGCGACGCGGAAACCACACATCACTTCGTCGAAAATCAGCACGGCGCCGTACTGCGTGCACAGACGACGCAGCGCCTGCAGAAACTCCGGCGTGGCGCGCACGAGGTTCATATTGCCCGCCACCGGCTCGACGATCACCGAGGCGATCTCGTTGCCGAACGCCTTGAACGCTTCCTCGAGTTCGGCGACGTTGTTGTATTCGAGCACGGTGGTGTGTTTGGCGATATCCACCGGCACGCCCGCCGAAGTCGGATTGCCGAACGTGAGCAGGCCCGAGCCGGCCTTGACCAGCAGACTATCCGCGTGACCGTGATAGCAGCCTTCGAATTTGACGATGCGGCTGCGATTCGTGAAGCCGCGCGCAAGACGCAGCGCGCTCATGGTCGCCTCGGTGCCGCTCGACACCATGCGAACCTGTTCGATCGACGGCACCAGCTTGCAGATTTCCTCGGCGATTTCCACTTCGGACTCGGTCGGCGCGCCGAACGAGAAGCCGTTGCCCAGCACACGCTGAACGGCCTCCAGCACTTCCGGATGGACGTGGCCGAGAATCATCGGTCCCCAGGAGCCGATATAGTCGATGTAGCGTTGACCGTCGGCGTCCCAGAAGTACGGGCCTTGCGCGCGTTCGATGAAGCGAGGTGTGCCGCCGACCGAACGGAAAGCGCGCACGGGAGAGTTCACGCCACCGGGAATGGTCAATTGGGCGCGGTCGAAAAGGGTCTGGTTTCTGGACATGGTGTGTGACTGGAACGGGTTGCGCAGCGGCACGAAGGGCTGATGTGTCGCGCTCGGTGCGGCGCTGGGAAGGTGCGGAAATTGTACCGGAGTCGGCGTGAACAGGCTTTAGCCCCGGCCACGCGTCGTAGCCCGGCCCGCTGCGGCGGCGTGAGCCGTGACCTTGCTCGAACGCGTCGGACCTTTGGGCGGATCGAGCGGCGGCGGTTTGCGCTTGCCCGTCAGTTCCGCCCAGCGCTTCTCCAGCGCGCCTTCGGCAATCGGCTTGATGACCGTGCCCGAACTCTGGGCATCCCAGGTCTGCACGGAAAACGGATGCACGCGCAACGCCTCGCGCGAGATGACGACTTCCTCATGCGCGTCGACCAGCCAGTCGTACACGAAGTCGATGCACAGGCGGTAGCCGCGTTTGGTCGCCGGATCGGGGACTTCGTACGGCGCGCGGGTCACGTAGCCCGAGCCGAATATGCCCTTGGGTTCCTGCGCGACACGGTGCAGAAAGACGCGATCGCCCGGCAGAATGCCGCGGGCAAATCCGCAGCCCCACACATCGGCGACGGCCACGCCCGCGGCGACCCGTTTGGCCACCTCGGGCAACTCGGGCCACGGCCATTTCTTCGGGCTCCAGATCAGCAGGAATGCGGTCATGGGATGGTCGAAAAAGGCAAATTACGGGGGCGCCGGCGAGACGCCGGCGAATGGCGTGCGCCGGTCGAGCGCCGTTCAGGCGGCAGCTTAACCGATTGGTGACGCACCCGCCCTGGCGCCTGCAAGCTATACGCGAGGCGGTATCCGACGGCTTGCCGGCGTCGTTGACGCATCGGGCGTCGCGTACAATCGGGGCTGTATCCGCGCTTTCCGTCTCACCTGTTCCGCTGCCGGCCACGGCGCGGGGCTTCATCTGGATTCCCATGTCTTACGTCACCAGAAGCCGGCCCGATGGCCGGCTGATTCTGTTGCTCGGCGCGCTGGCCGCGTGCGGGCCGATCTCCATCGACATGTACCTGCCGAGCCTGCCGACCATCGCGCAGGCGTTCGCCATCACCACCGGCGCGGCGCAAACCACGCTGACCAGTTTCATGTTCGGCTTCTCGATCGGCATGCTGCTGTACGGGCCGTTGTCGGATACGTATGGCCGCCGTCCGGTGCTGCTCGGCGGCATCATCATGTATGCGCTCGCCAGCGTGGCCTGCGCCATGTCGTTTTCGATCGGCTCGCTGGTGACGTTCCGCTTCGTGCAGGCGCTCGGTGCGGGCGCGGCTTCCGTGCTGGCGCGCGCCATTGCCCGCGACGCGCACGGCCCGACCGACGCCGCGCGCGTACTCTCCATGCTCGCCATCGTGACGTCGATCGGACCGCTGCTCGCGCCGCTGATCGGGGGGCAGCTGTTGCTGCTCGGCGGCTGGCGCGTGGTCTTCGCGGTGTTGACGCTGTTCGGCACGATATGCGCGGTCACCGCATTCCTGAAGGTGCCGGAAACCTGGCCGCGCGAGAAGCGTGCGGAGTCCGCGTTGCTGAAATCGTTCGGCGCCTACGGCAAGCTGCTGCGCGATCCGGTTGCGTGGGGCCACATGCTGTGCGGCGGCATGGCGTTCGCGTCGATGTTCGCGTACATCACGGCCACGCCGTTCGTGTACATCGAATACTTCCATGTGTCCGCGCAGCATTACGGGTTTCTGTTCGGGCTGAACATCGTCGGCATCATGTTCGGCAATTTCATGAACACGCGGCTCGTGGGGCGGCTCGGGCCGCTGCCGATCATTTCGTTTGCGGCAACCGTCAGCTGTGTTGCGTCGCTGTTCGTGTGCCTCGTCTCGCTGACCGGCTGGGGCGGATTGTGGTCGATCGTGGCGGGGCTGTTTTTCGTGGTGGGTGTCGTGGGGTTGTTGTCCGCGAACTGCACGACCGACCTGATGCACCGTTATCCGATGAATGCCGGCGCCGCGGCCGCCGTGTTCGGCGCCATGCAGCTCGCGCTGGGCGCGGTGTCGAGCCTCGCCGTCGGCTTGTGGCAGGGCAATTCGCCGACCGGCATGGGCGTGGTGGTCGGCGTGGCCGGTACGTTGTGTTATGTCGGACGAATCCTCGTCGTCAGATGGCACGGCACCAAGGCGCCCGTCGTGACCGCGTGATGACAGCGCGGCGGCGTCTACGGAAAACACCAGGTGTTGCGCGCGCGCTACCGTGCGTTTGAATTTGCATTGCTATGATGGGAGCCACTGTTCCTCGGAGCGGCAATCATGGCGATCAGAGACTTGATGAACGGCGAACGGCAACATGCCGCATTCGTCGAAGCGCAGAAGCTGGCAGACAGCGGCGCCTATCACGATTACACGGATATCGAATACGTCTTGCGCTTTGATTACGGTTTGTCCGATGTGTCGGCGCTGCTCGACAGCCAGTTGATGCATCGCGACCTGAATCGTCGCTGCGCGGACGCACGCGAAAAACTGGATGCGCTTAGCGTGTAAGCCGGCGTTCAGTGTGCCGGCGGGTACGGCTTGCGGAGTCAGTGAATCGCGAGCGCGTTGAGCTGGGCGTTGCCCACGCCGGCCGCGATGTTCACGCCGACATTACCGCTCGCGCCGGATAACGCGCCTGCGCCGAGTGTGGCCGTGGCGTTGCCGCTGGCCTGGGTGGCAACGACGTGCACGCGCTGTTCCGTCGCGATCGAAACCTGCGCTGCCTGGTTCAACGCGATGTCGTTCGTCTGCGCGTTCAGCGCGCCCGCGGCGAGATTCACGCCGACGTTGCCGCTTACGTTGCGCAACGCGTCCGAGCCGACTGCGGCTGCGCTCGTGAGCGGCGTCGCGCCCACCTTCACGTTACCGCCGATATCCTGCGTGACCGAGAGCCTGGTCGCGCCGAAGAGGGCGAGCGTATCGTCCGCGGCGCTCGCCGGCGACGTCTCCGCATGCGCGGCAAACGCGCTTGCGCCCAGCACGATTCCCACCACCACGAAAGCTGAAGAACGGATTGTCATGAGCCTCTCCCGGACGCGTCCACGACGGACGACTATCCGGGATATCGACCCGCCATCGTCGAAGTTGAGACAGGGCTTTCACCGAGGCGCTGCAACTAAGACGCTGTAAGGCCGACCTGATGCGCTGCGAATCCATGCCGAAAGTTGGACAGGGCACAGACTGGGCAGTGAAACCTCATAACAATCGAAGCTCCCGCCCAGGTTCGCCGACGCATTTCGCGCGCGACGCCGGGCGATCGACGACAAGGAGCTTCAATGGATCGCGACGGGCGCTATGCACAACTCGACGCCTTGCGTGGCGTGGCCGCGTTGACCGTCGTGTTCTCGCATTTCACATTGCTGGCGCCGTTGCTCGGCTTGCGACACACGCCGTTGCGGCTGCTGCTCGGCGGCCACGAAGCGGTCATCCTGTTCTTTGCATTGAGCGGTTTCGTACTGACGCTGCAGATCGACGGCGCGCGCAAGCTCGGTTATGCCGAATACGCCGTGCGGCGCATCTGCCGCATCTATCTGCCTTATGCCGGCGCGATCGCGTTTGCCTGTGCGTGCTATGCGCTGACCTACGACGGTGTCGTCGATTGGGCGGGACCGTGGTTCAACGGCGGCTGGCAATCGTCTTTTGCCGATGTCGATATGCTTCGGCATGTGCTCTTCGTACTGCCGTTTCAATCGGACCGGCTGGACCCCGTGGTGTGGTCGCTCGTGTACGAAATGCGCATCTCGCTCATCTTCATGCCGGTCGTACTTTTCATGCGTCACGTGCCGACCCGGCGTGCATTGCTCGGCGCAGCACTCGCTTCGTTCGCCGTGTGTGTCTATGCCGTTCGTACCGCGCATCCCGTTATCCAGGCCAGCGTCTCGACCGAATGGCTGCCTACGCTGCATTACCTGCTGATGTTCGTTGCCGGCGCCGCGCTGGCGAAACATCGTCGCGAACTCATGGCGCGATTGAGCGGCACGCCCGCGGCCCGGCGCTTCGGCTATGCCGTGCTGGCCGGTTCGCTGCTGCTGTACGTGGCGGCGCGGCCCATTTCCTTTCTCGCGTCCGGCGTGGTCAGCGATTATCTGTTCGACTGGCTCGTGCTGCTTGCGGTGTGCGGCGTGATTGCGTCGGCGATATCGGTCGCGCCGTTCGCGCGCCTGCTGCTCGTCTGGCCGTTGCCGTTTCTCGGCAAAATTTCGTACAGCCTGTATCTCTTTCATGCCGTCGTTCTGCTTGCCGTGGTGCATGCAACGCATAGCTGGCTCGGACCCACGTCTTCACTGATTCTCGCGGCCGTGCTGATCGTGCCGGTGAGCTATCTTGCCTATGTCGGTCTGGAGCGTCCCGGCATGCGCCTCGGCAGTCTGCTGGCGCGCAAGCTGACGGCGGCCCGTGCGCCGGTGCAGGGCGCGGCCGGCATCGACGTGTCGTGACGACATCATGAGTGGATTGCCTTCGCGCCGGACTCGTGGATTGGCCGTCATGCTGACCACCTCGATGACGCTATTGGCGTCGACGGGCTTCGTGCTTCATACGGCGTCGGCGCAGACCCGGCCGGCCGCGCAAGCCATCGACGCATGGGGCGATTCGTTGACCACCGGCACGCCCGGCATCGGCGGTTTGCCGGGCACGTGGCCGTATCAGTTGTCGGCGTTGCTCGACGGCCGCGAGGTGCGCAACTTCGGCGTGTCGGGACAGACATCGGATTCGATCGCCGCGCGCGAGGGCGCGCTCGTGCCGCAGTTGCGTGTCGCCGATAACCGCTTGCCGTCGAACGGAAGCGTCGTGGTCGCGATAACGAATGGCGTTTCGATTCCGGGCGCCGGTCTCGGCGAGGTTCACGGCACCTTGCTCGGCACGCCCGGCAAGCTGGCTTACACGGCGTCGGGCGCTCAGGTTTTCGACCGCGACGCAGCGGGCGCGCCGGTGAACGTACCGTCCGGCAGCCCGTTTCTCGTCGACGATTACCGTCGCGATATCAACGTGATCTGGGCCGGTCGCAACGATGTCAACACGAATCGGACCGGCATGACCTTAGGCAATATCGAGCGGATGACCGTGCATGTCGGCCACGACCGGTTCATCGTGCTGGCGATTCTGAACGGCGCAGGCGAGGGCCGCGGCACCGCGAAATACGACACGGTGGTCGCGCTGAACCGGCAACTCGCCGCGCGGTTTCCCCACAATTTTGTCGACGTGCGCACGGCGCTCGTGACGCACGCAAACGCATCGCCGACGGATCAGGCGGATCGTGCGGCCGATGTCGTGCCGGGATCGTTGCGGGTGGATAACCAGCATTTGAGTGCTGGCGGTTACAAGATCGTGGCGCAGGAAGTGGCGGGGTTTGTGAAAGGGAAGGGTTGGTGAGGGGACAGGGAAGTAAGAGAAGTGCGATAGAAATGCAAAACGGGCCGAGAGGCCCGTTTTGCATTGTGTATCTGGCGGAGGCGGTGAGATTCGAACTCACGGAAGGATCACTCCTTCGCCGGTTTTCAAGACCGGTGCCTTAAACCACTCGGCCACACCTCCAAGCCCTAAATTGTAACCTGAAAAACACGCGATGCGGCACTCCGCGGCGTGCGGTCGGGGCGCAATTACTGCGGATCTTTCAGAAAGAGCTCCTGCAGATCGTTCAGAAACGCCTGACCGAGCGGAGTCGGTGCGATCTTTTCGTGGTCGCGCGTAATCAGCTTGCGCCGTTCCGCTTCCTGCAGCGCCGGTTCGATGGACGTCATCGACAGGCCGGTTCGTTCGATGAAGCGATGCACCGGGAAACCTTCCACGAGTCGCAGCGCGTTCAGCATGAACTCGAAGGGCAGATCGCGCGGACCGACCTCGTGCTCTTCCTGCACCGCCGTGCCGGCTTTCGCCTGCTCGATGAACGTAGTGGGATGCTTGTAGCGCGCCTGACGCAGCACGCGGTTCGGGAACGACAGCTTGGTGTGCGCACCCGCGCCGATGCCGAGGTAGTCGCCGAAACGCCAGTAGTTCAGGTTGTGTTTGCTTTGACGATGCGGCTGCGCATACGCCGACACTTCGTAGCGACCGTAGCCGGCAGCCGAGGTGCGCTCGTGAATCCAGTCCTGCATGTCGGCGGATTCGTCGTCGTCGGGCAGGGCGGGCGGGAATTTCGCAAACAGCGTGTTCGGTTCGAGCGTGAGGTGATACAGCGACAAATGCGGCGGCGCGTACGACAGCGCCGTTTCCACGTCGGCCTGGCATTGCGCGAGCGTTTGCTGCGGCAAGCCGAACATCAGATCGAGATTGAAGTTCTCGAACGTGCTCGCGGCGACCTCGACGGCATGGCGCGCCTGCGTGGCGTCGTGAATACGGCCGAGCGCTTTCAGATGCGCTTCGTCGAAACTCTGAATGCCGACCGACAGACGGTTCACGCCGCTCGCGCGAAACTGCGCAAACTTCGCGGCCTCGAACGTGCCGGGATTGGCTTCGAGCGTGATCTCCGCGTCGGCGTCGAGCGGCAGCAGCGCGCGAATGTCGGACAGCATGCGATCGAGTCCGGCCGCCGACAGCAGGCTCGGCGTGCCGCCGCCGATGAACACCGTATGCACCTGACGCCCCCACACGAGCGGCAAGGCCATCTCGAGGTCGGCGCGCAGCGCGTCGAGGTAATCGGCCTCGGGAAAGGTGTCGCCTTTCCACTCGTGCGAGTTGAAATCGCAATACGGACACTTGCGTACGCACCACGGAAAATGCACGTAGAGCGCGAGCGGCGGCAGCGACGTCAGGCGGATGCTGCCCGGCGACGTGAATGCCTTGATGACGCCGTTGCCGATATCGGCCGGCACGGGCTTGATGGGGATCACGCTTCCTCCGTCAAACGCGCGAGCAACTGACGCAGGGCAATCGCCCGGTGGCTGCTGGCGTTTTTCACCGCCGGTTCGAGTTGCGCGGCGCTGGCATCGAGTTGCGGCAGGAAGAAGTGCGGGTCGTAGCCGAAGCCGTGCTCGCCGCGCGGCGTGTCGAGAATTTCACCATGCCAGCGGCCTTCGGCAATCAGCGGCTCGGGGTCGTCGGCGTGACGCACCAATGCCAGCACGCAGAAATAATAGGCGCGGCGATCGGCTTCGCCCTGCAACGCGGCGACGAGGCGCGCGTTGTTCGCGGCGTCGCTTTTCTCGCCGCCGGCCAGCTGTGCGTAACGCGCGGAATAGACGCCGGGTGCGCCATGCAAGGCGCGCACGCACAGGCCGGAGTCGTCGGCGAGGGCGGGCAGTCCGGTGAGCTTCGACGCGTGGCGCGCCTTGGTCAGCGCGTTTTCGACGAAGGTCGGGTAGGGCTCCTCCGCTTCCGGCACGTTCAGTTCGCCCTGTGCGATCAGTTCAATGCCGGCCGCGCCGAGCAGCGCCGCAAACTCGCGCAGCTTGCCCGCGTTGTTCGACGCGAGCACGACTTTCGTCAACGGCGAAGCCGCTGCCGCGCCGCTCGTCGGGACGGCGTTACTCACCCTTCTGCTCCAGCGCGGCTTTCTGCTTCGCGATCAGCGTATTGATGCCGTCGCTGGCGAGATCGAGCAGCGCGTTCATTTCGTCGCGCGAGAACGGCACGCCTTCGGCGGTGCCCTGGATTTCGACGAAGCCGCCGGAACCGGTCATCACCACGTTCATGTCGGTGTCGCACTGCGAGTCTTCGTCGTAATCGAGATCGAGGACCGGCAGGCCGTCGTACACGCCGACGGAAATCGCCGCGACGTAGTCGGTGATCGGCGAGCTTTCGATGCGGCCGGTAGCCAGCAGTCTGGCGACCGCGTCGTGTGCGGCGACGAACGCGCCGGTGATGCTCGCCGTGCGCGTGCCGCCGTCGGCCTGGATCACGTCGCAATCGATATGCAGGGTACGTGCGCCGAGTTTTTCCAGATCGAACACCGAACGCAGCGCGCGGCCGATCAGGCGCTGGATTTCCTGGGTGCGGCCGGTCTGCTTGCCGCGCGCGGCTTCGCGGTCGCTGCGCGTGTGCGTGGCGCGCGGCAGCATGCCGTATTCGGCGGTCAGCCAGCCCTGGCCGCGATCGCGCAGGAACGACGGCACGCTCTCCGCAATACTGGCCGTGCAGATGACCTTGGTGTCGCCGAATTCGACCAGCACCGAGCCCTCCGCGTGCTTCGTGTAGTGGCGCGTGATGCGCACGTCGCGCAGCTGATTGGCCGGACGGCCGCTGGGGCGTTGGGTGGTGTTGGTCATGTTGGGATCGGTGTCGAAGAAAAGCTGAGGGAAACCGCAATTTTACCGCCGATCGTGTGAGGCGCGTACGCGCGCGTCCGGCCGCATCGGCCGGGGCTCGACAAGGAGTGCCGCCGGTAAAAATGGGATAATGCGGATTCTCCGCCCCGCGTCTCGTACACGCCGGGCGATTCGACTCTCCGGCCATCGTCGATGCATGGCCACAATCGCGAGAAATACGATGATCTACAGCATGACTGGCTATGCGAGCGCCACGCGCGAACTCGTCGCGGCTTCGGGCACGGGCGGCGTGAGCGTGTCGGTCGAACTGCGCACGGTGAACTCGCGCTTTCTCGACCTCAACTTCCGTATGCCGGAAGACGTGCGCGTCTGCGAACCCACGCTGCGCGAAATGCTGATGAACAAGCTCTCGCGCGGCAAGGTGGATATCCGTATCAACCTGCAACGCAGCGAACAGTCGGCCAACGCCGGTTCGATCAATCGCGATGCGCTCACGCAACTCGCGCTGCTCGAACGCACGGTGCTGTCCACGTTCCCGGAAGCCGGGCGTCTGCGCACCGGCGAAATTCTGCGCTGGCCGGGCGTGCTGGCCGAAACCGGCGTCGCGCCCGAAACGTTGCGTGACGCGGTGCTCGCGTGCGGCAAGCAGGCCATCACCGATCTGATCGACGTGCGCGCCCGCGAAGGCGCGCAACTAGCGACCATGCTGCTCGCCAACGTGACCGAAATGGAAGCGATCGTCACGAAGATCACGCCGCTCGTGCCGGAGTTGATCACGAAGCATCAGCAGAAGATCGTCGAGCGTCTGCAGGAAGCGCTCGGCATCGCCGCGCCGGACACGGCCGCGACAATCGTTTCGCGCGAGGAAATCAACGAACGGATTCGCCAGGAAGTGACGATGTACGGCATCCGTATCGACATCGCCGAAGAGTTGTCGCGCCTCACCGCGCATCTGAACGAAACGCGTCACGTGATCCAGAAGGGCGGCAAGGTCGGCAAGCGGCTGGACTTCATGATGCAGGAACTGAACCGCGAAGCGAATACGCTCGGCTCGAAGGCGGCCGCCAAGGAACTGGCGGATTCGTCGATGACCCTGAAGCTGCTCATCGAACAGATGCGCGAGCAAGTACAAAATCTGGAATAAAGCTGGAGCAACACGAACATGACCGACCACTCACGCGATCACGGCGCACCGCGCAATCCCTACGCCGGCGCTTACCCCGGCAATCTGTTCATGGTCGTCGCGCCGTCGGGCGCCGGCAAGTCGACGCTCGTGAACGCGCTGCTCGCGGGCGACGACGCGATCCGTCTGTCGATCTCGTACACGACGCGTCCGCCGCGTCCGAAGGAACAGGACGGCGAGCACTATCACTTCACGACCGTCGACGATTTCATGAAGCGTCACGACGAAGGCGAGTTTCTGGAAAGCGCCGAAGTGCACGGCAACTACTACGGCACGTCGCGCGTGTGGATCGAGGAGCAGATGAAAAGCGGCCATGACGTGCTGCTCGAAATCGACTGGCAAGGCGCGCAGCAGGTGAAGAAGCAGTTTCACAACGCGGTGGAAATTTTCATCTTGCCGCCGTCGCTGGAAGCGCTCGAAGAGCGTCTGAAAAAGCGCGGCCAGGACGAGCCGAACGTGATTACGCGCCGTCTGCTGGCAGCGGGCAGCGAGATGGCGCACGCGGCGGAAGCGGAGTACGTGGTGATCAACGAGAACTTCGATCGCGCGCTCAGCGAACTGCAGTGCCTCGTGGCGGCGACGCGTTCGCGCTTCGCCTCGCAATACGCGCGCCACACGCAGCTTTTCGTGCAGCTCGGCATTCACCTGCCGCACGCGTGAGCGCGGCGGTGTACCGAGCACATAAGGTAGAATAAGCTACATACTGAGAAGGAACCCAACATGGCCCGCATTACCGTCGAAGACTGCCTCAAACAGATCCCGAACCGTTTCGAACTCGCGCTTGCCGCAACCTATCGCGCGCGTCAGCTCGCTCAAGGCCACACGCCGAAGATCGAAAGCCGCGACAAGCCCACCGTCGTCGCACTGCGCGAAATCGCAGCCGGCCAGGTCGGCGTCGAAATGCTGAAGAAGGTGCCTGTCTAAGGCGCGCATTTCCGTTTTCGATTTACCTGTATTCGCAACACTTCGTTGCCACAGTAGTTGCATCATCGTGCAGACCGGCGTCCAACCCTAACCGCTAACGGAGGCGACCATGAGTGCTACCCCGCCCACCGCCACGGAAGCGGACCACGACGCCGATTCACCCTCGTCTGCACGCAAGTACATCGACGCGGTCCTCGAACAGTCGTTCCGCCATCTGTTCGGGCCCACCGCCACGCCGGAGCAACCGCGCCGGCATGACGTCGTCTCCATTGCCAAGCTGACCTCCGTTCTTTCCGGCTATCTGCAGCCGGAGGAAATCAAGGAGGTCAAGGCGGCCTTCCATTTCAGCGACGAAGCCCACCTCGGGCAGTACCGCCAGAGTGGCGAGCCCTACATCACGCATCCTGTCGCCGTCGCGGAAATCTGCGCCGGCTGGAACCTCGACGCCCAGGCTTTGATGGCGGCGTTGTTGCACGACGTGATGGAAGACCAGGGCGTCACCAAGGCCGAACTCGCGGAGCGCTTCGGGCCGAAAGTCGCGGAACTGGTCGACGGCCTGTCCAAGCTGGACAAGATGGAGTTCCGCAATCGCGAAGAGGCGCAAGCGGAAAACTTCCGCAAAATGCTGCTCGCGATGGCGCGCGACGTCCGCGTGATTCTGGTCAAGCTGGCCGACCGTTTGCACAACATGCGCACGCTCGGCGCGGTTCCGCCGGAAAAGCGTCGCCGCGTGGCGCGCGAAACGCTGGATATTTACGCGCCCATCGCGCACCGTCTCGGCCTGAACAATACCTACCGCGAGCTGCAGGATCTGAGCTTTGCGAACTTCAATCCGCATCGCTACGCCACGCTCGAAAAAGCCGTCAAGGCTGCGCGCGGCAACCGGCGCGAAGTGGTGGGCAAGATTCTGGAATCGGTGCAGCGCGCCATTGCGGACGCCAAGCTCGACGCCGAAGTAACGGGCCGCGAAAAAACCATCTTCAGTATTTACAAGAAGATGCGCGACAAGCAGCTGTCGTTCTCGCAGGTGCTCGACGTGTACGGCTTCCGCGTGGTGGTCGACAGCGCGCTGGAGTGCTACACCTGCATCGGCGCGCTGCATGCGCTCTACAAGCCGGTGCCGGGCAAGTTCAAAGACTACATCGCGATCCCGAAGGTGAACGGCTATCAGTCGTTGCACACCACGCTGGTCGGCCCATTCGGCGCGCCGATCGAGTTCCAGGTGCGCACGCGCAAGATGCACGAGATCGCCGAGGCGGGGGTTGCCGCGCACTGGCTGTACAAGAACGGCGGCGCCGATCTGAACGACGTGCAGAAGCGCGCCCACCAGTGGCTCAAATCGCTGCTCGACATTCAGAGCGAAGCAGGCGATTCGAGCGAATTCCTCGAACACGTCAAAATCGACCTGTTCCCGGACGCGGTATATGTGTTCACGCCGAAGTCGAAGATCATGGCGTTGCCGCGCGGCGCCACGGCGCTCGACTTTGCGTATTCGATCCACAGCGACCTGGGCAACCAGTGTGTCGCGGTGAAGATCAACAACGAATTGCTGCCGCTGCGTACCGAGCTGAAGAGCGGCGACATCGTCGAAGTGATTACCGCGCCGTACTCGAAACCGAATCCGGCATGGCTCGGCTTCGTGCGCACCGGCAAGGCGCGTTCGGCCATCCGCCACTATCTGAAGACAATGCGTCTGAACGAATCCGTGCAGCTCGGTGAGCGGCTGGTCGATCAGTCGTTGAAGGGTTACGGCTTTGCGCTGTCGGACGTCACGCCGGAAGCGTGGGAAAAGCTCGTTCAGTGGACCGGCAACAAGAACCGTCAGGAAATTTTCGCGGACATCGGCCTCGGCCGGCGCGTCGCGGCCGTCATGGCGAAGCGCATCGAGGTGCTGATGAGCGGCCGCGATGCCGACGACGACGGCTCGCGCTCCGATGGCAGCCATCCGCATGCGCCGCCGGTCGTCATCACCGGTACCGAGGGTATGTCGGTGCAGTTGTCGGCATGCTGCCGCCCGATTCCGGGCGACGACATCATGGGTTACATCGGCATCGGCCTCGGCATGGCAATCCACACGACGGATTGCCGCGTCGCGCAACGTATTCACCGGCGCGATCCGGGCCGCTGGATCGACGTCGCCTGGGCGCCGCAGCCTGGCCGTCTTTTCGACGTCGCCGTGAAGGTGCTCGTGAAGAACACCAAGGGCGTGTTCGCGCGCGTGGCGGCGGACATCACGTCGGCGGACGCCAACATCGTTCACATCGCAATGGACGAAGACCTGTCGCAGGAATCGACCATACTGCGCTTCGTGATTCAGGTCAGCGACCGCGTTCATCTCGCCAACGTCATGCGTCGCGTGCGGACCAACCAGGACGTCATGCGGATCGCGCGCGAACGGCCGAGCGACGAAGGACATCATCGTCACGACGGCGGGATGCGGATCGATCGCGAACGGGCCGATTACTGATCCTGTCTGCGGCGCGAATCACCTCGCGTCGCTCAAGCGTCGCGGGGCCGCGCAGTCGCGCAGTGCTTCACGCTTCAATCTGAACGCGGCGCTCGCCCGCTAGTCTCACCTGATCGACAGGGAGAACGCACATGAAAGTAGCTGACCTCAACGGCGTGGCGCTCGACTACTGGGTCGCCCGCAGCCTGCACGACTTCGTGCGTGAAATTCACTTTACCGACAGCGGCGAAACGGTCTCGATTCGCGGCAACGACCGCGGCCGTCCGTGGGATGGCCGCTTCACGCCGTCGACGTCATGGGAAGCGGCCGCAACGGTGCTGGAGCGCGCCCAGCGATTCGAACTGCGCGAGCAGGTCGAGCGAAACGCGGCGCACTGCGTCGCGGAATTCCATGGAGCACATCGGACCGTGGAAGGGCGGGGCGAGTCGTTGCGGATTGCGCTGCTGCGGGCGTTTGTCGAAAGCCGGTTTGGCGAGCAGGTGGACGAGGTGATACGCGAGGCACAGGCCGTGATCGGCGAGCGGGTGCAGGCGATAGGTGAACAGTCGGCGGGTTTTTCGATCGGCGATATGCCGACGCCCGACGGACAGATTGGCGATATTCAGTCGCCGCCGCGGTGAGTCGCCCGAGCGGCGATTCATTTTCTGAAAAGCGGCGCTGGAAAAACAAAGGGCCTTCCGATCGGAAGGCCCTTCATAGGTGGTGCGGCTGGCAGGATTCGAACCCACGACCCCTTGGTTCGTAGCCAAGTACTCTATCCAACTGAGCTACAGCCGCACGCTAAAACAGGTGACGCTTGCAATGATACTGCAGTAAAACCGGGTAAAACGTAAGGGCCTCCCGGGAGGGAGGCCCTCGAATAAGTGGTGCGGCTGGCAGGATTCGAACCCACGACCCCTTGGTTCGTAGCCAAGTACTCTATCCAACTGAGCTACAGCCGCACGCAGAAACGAGATTATAGCAAAGGTTTTGCAAAAGGGAAGCATGTAACTGCGATTTGTCTCATTCCCCTGATCGTGTACCCTTGTTAGGCAGTCGCTTGCTGCGGTTAACGGACCATCATGAACAAGGCCTTTGTCAAAGAGTCGAGTGAAGAGAATGACGACGACCTCGACGTCGTACAGCCGGAGATTCCTCCGGGCACGAAAAACTACATTACGCCCGCCGGATTTCGGCGCATGCGCGATGAACTGCTGAATCTGATCGACAACGAGCGGCCGGAAGTCGTCAAGCTCGTGTCGTGGGCGGCGTCGAACGGCGACCGCTCTGAGAACGGCGATTACATCTACGGCAAACGCCGTCTGCGCGAGATCGACCGGCGCATCCGCTTTCTGACCAAACGTCTCGACCTCGCCGAGCCGGTGGACAGCAGCAAACAGGAAAACGTCGACCAGGTTTTCTTCGGCGCGACCGTCGAGTACGAGACGGAAGACGGCGAGGCGCATGCGGTAACGATCGTCGGTGTCGACGAGGTCGATCTCGACGTGGGTCACGTGAGCTGGATTTCGCCGATCGCCCGCGCTTTGCTCAAGGCGAAGATCGGCGATACGGTTACCTTGTTCACGCCGGCCGGCCCGCAGCCGATCGAAATTCTCGACGTCAAATATCCGCAGCCCGATACCGGCGGCTAGGCGGTCATTGGCACCAGGCTGGCGGACTCGGTCGTTCCGGTCGGGAAAGGTTCGACCGCTTCAGTCTGTCTCGACAGTTTCGTTCGCTTCAGTAGCCATTTCGCGGGCGCCTGCGCCTTGCCGGTCGGCCAGCAACGCATGGACCTGCTCCAGCGTGCCGTCGCGTTTCCACTGCAGATAACGGGCGTAGCAGGTCTGCTGCGGCGGGAATTCAGCGGGAAGGTAAAGCCAACGCTCGCCCGTCCGTTCAATCCAGAGAATGGCGTCGAGCACGGCTCGCGAGTCGGCGGTCGGCCGGCCAGTCGACTTTTTCGCGCGCGCGGCGGGGAACAGGTGCCCGACGCGCTCCCATTCGGCGTCCGACAGACGGTCCATCGAATTCTCCTCTCTGTTGGTTTTGTTTTGCTGCAGCATGAAAAAAGGCGCCGCGAACGGCGCCTTTCGATACTGCAGATGCTGCCAGACGCTTAGAAGCGGTGGCGCAGGCCTGCCGTGACAGCGACTTGCTTGTTGTTGCCCGAAGCGCCGAGACCGTTGATGTCTGCATCGACAATCGCGTTCTCGTTGACTTGCTGGTATTCGCCTTGCAGATACACGTCGGTACGCTTGGACAGCGCGTATGCCGTTTGCAGGTTGAACTGGTTCCAGTGCGGACGCGTACCGGCCAGGCTTGCACGCGTGTACGTGTACGAACCGGCGATGCTGACTGCCGGCGTCAGTGCGTAGCGAGCGTTTGCTTCGAAGTTCTGGAAGTGTGCGCTGCTGCCGCCGAAGCCGCCGATGCCTGCCGATTGACCCGATGCGCCTGCACCGATGCCTGCCAGACCCGTCAGGTTGGTTTGCGAGTACACGAGGCCGACGGTTGCCGGACCGAACGCGTAGTTCGCGCCTGCGCCCCACGTTTGCTGACGTTGTGCGAAGAACGTGTTGTCGCTCGACACTGCGCCGCCCGAGTTGAACGCTGCAGCTGCGCCGGTCGCGCCGTTGCTGTTCAGTTGCAGGTAAGCCGCTGCGAGGTTCAGGCCGCCCCAGTTATACGATGCGCCTGCGCTGTATGCGCGGTTGTTCGCAAAGCCGTCTGCCTGGTTCGAGAAGCCGTACATGCCGCCGAACTTGAAGCCGCCGTAGTTGACGCTCTGATACTTGACCGAGTTGTTCACGCGGAACGAGTTGTTCAGGTTGTCGTTGTCGAACGGGTGGGCGAACTGCGTGCCGCCGTATTGCGTGCCGGTCAGAGCCAGCGGGCCGACGTAGTCGACCATGCTGTCGTATTGACGGCCGAGGGTGACGGCGCCGAACTGGTCGCTCGTCAGACCGACGAACGCTTGACGGCCGAATTCACGGCCACCTTGCTTGAGCGTGCCGTCGTTGATGCCGAAGCCGTTTTCCAACGTGAAGATGGCCTTCAGACCGCCGCCCAGATCTTCAGCGCCGCGCAGGCCCCAACGGCTGCCGTTCACCGAACCGCTGGTTTCTTGCCAGTTGCTGTGACCGTGCTGGTTGTTCGTATAGGTGATGCCGGCGTCGATCAAGCCATACAGCGTAACGCTGCTTTGTGCGTGAGCAGCCGTTGCAAAAACGCCCGTGAGGGCAGCGACCATGAGAGTCTTTTTCATTTTCTAACTCCGAGAGCGAGAGTGGGCGTTGAACCCAGGCTTAGGAGACCTTCACGCGGTCGCTGCGAGAGGCGATACCGCGTGATGTGCGCGTCGTGGTCGGACACGCTGGTTTCCGGTTAGGCAGAGTGTAGAGAGGCGCTTGCGCCAATGGGCATTCCGATTCTCGCAATAAAGTATTACGCGATTCGAAACGATGATTGAATGCCGCTTAAGCCTTGCTGATAAAGGCTTTCAGGCAGGTTGGGGTGAATTGCCAAGCAATCTTGACACATTGGCGTTGCTCAATTGCGACAGTAATCGACGCAAAAAAACAACGCAAATAATCCTAAATCTCGATTGTTGTTATTGCGGCAATAGATGATTGTTAATTGTGCGAATAATGGAAATTCGTTGAGACGCTATACTGAAATTTCTGCTTTTCGAAGCAGACTTTTTCGTTGACGAAAAAGATCTCCAAACCTTTGTCGGCGCGACTTCCCAGTCGCGCTTTTTTTTCGCCTGGCGGCCGGAACGACCGCGGGCGTCGTGTCGCCGAACCGGCTTTAGTGCGCCGGCGCGATGCCGTCCGCGGCGCCCCAGTCGGTCTCGGTCGGAATGCTCCAGTCTTCCATCACGTAGCGGCGTGCGTCCATGGGCGACGACAGCAGATTCTGCCAGTGGTCACCGTGCCACATCGGATCGAAATCAAAGGCCGACGGCGCGGGTGTGGTGGCGGGTTCGGAAGCGTCTTTTGCGTGCGACTGCGTGAGCCAGGTGACGAAACGGCGGAATTCATTGAACAGCATGGCAATCTCCTGATGCGTACTACGACGTGCTCGCAATACCCATGATCCCGCCATGAATGCACTGCAACAACTCGGACAAACACTTACTAAAATCATTATTTGTTACAGTTTTATTGACCAATAGGCAATATTTCCCGTCGCAAGACATAGCGCTGTGTGCACAAGTAAATATGACCTCGTAATTAACAAAGTGCTTATCTAGATGTAGGTGAATTCTGCCGATTTATTCACCTCGCTTAATCGGCGTCGGTGATAAATACATAACAAGATTTTTCTTGACGATAATTCTTCGTTCCCCGTATAACGGCAAAGCTGATTTTCTCTCGCATGAAGACCATCTCTTCGCAGAGAAAAAAGCGCGTGGGCGTCGCCCGATTTTGATAAAAATTTCGAGGGAAACTGGAACATGGAAACTGGTATCGTCAAATGGTTCAACGATGCTAAGGGCTTTGGCTTCATTACGTCGGACTCGGGTGGCGACGATCTCTTCGCCCACTTTTCGGAAATTCGCGCCGAAGGCTTCAAGTCGCTGAAAGAGAACCAGCGCGTCTCTTTCGACGTGAAGGCCGGCCCGAAGGGCAAACAGGCGGCCAACATTCAGCCGCTGTAAAGCCATACGAAGCCGCGTCGACTTGCATTGCCTGCAGGTTGCGCCGCGCTCAAACAACCCTCGCTTCGTGCGGGGGTTTTTTATTTGAAATGCATTTCATCTGAATTAACCAGACAGTTACGTTTTTCCGCGTTAATCCAATTGCGGAGTTATCGATCGCGGCTGTTTGCCTGACTATCCGCTTCTCCGATCAAAAGCGTTCGCTGCAAAGGGAAACTCCGCATAGCCAGCTACGCCATGCCGATAACCGCGCCGGATGACAAGGCAATCCGCGTGCGCAAGCGTCAACTGGTGCATACTTGCAGCCAAATCACGCGTCCAAAGTCTCTTTTTCCATGTCTGAACAGTTTCTGCCGGAATCGGCCCTCGACGTCCCGATCGCTTTTGTCGATCTCGAGACGACCGGCGGTTCAACCAGCGAGCATCGCATTACCGAAATAGGTGTAGTCGAAGTCGGTCCTTCCGGCGTATCGCGCTGGAGCACGCTCGTCGACCCGCAGCAGCCGATTCCCTCGTTCATCCAGCAACTGACCGGCATCACCAACGCCATGGTGCGCGGCGCGCCGACCTTCGACGCGGTCGCGCCGGAGCTGTTCGAGCGTCTGCAGGGCAAGTTGTTCGTGGCGCACAACGCCAGCTTCGACCGCGGCTTCCTGCGTGGCGAATTCCGCCGCGCGGGCTTCGCATTCGATCCGGATGTCCTGTGCACCGTCCGCCTGTCGCGCGCGCTCTTTCCGGCGGAAAAGCGCCACGGGCTCGACGCGCTGGTCGAACGTCACGCGCTCGTCCCGTCGGATCGCCACCGCGCGCTCGCCGACGCCGATCTGATCTGGCAGTTCTGGCAGCGTCTGCATGGGCTCGTGCCGATCGATGTGTTGCGCGCGCAGATCGAGCGCACGACGCGGCGTTACCGGCTGGCCGGCGATATCACGGAAGATCTGCTCGACACCGCGCCTGCGGGCTGTGGCGTCTACGCGTTTTATGGCGACGACGACGTGCCGCTCTTCGTAGGGCGTAGCGTGCGAGTGCGTCAGCGTTTGCGCGCGCATCTGACAGGCGAGCGGCGGTCGTCCAAAGACATGCGGCTGGCGCAGCAGGTGCGGCGGGTCGAATGGCGCGAGACGGGCGGCGAACTCGGCGCCATGCTCACCGAATCGCAATGGATCGCGAGCTTGCGGCCCGGTCACAATCGCGTGCCCCGTGTGTCGAAAAGCGACCCGAAAGATGCGCCGTGGCCGTTCGACGGTCCGATCGTCTTCGAAGAGCGTGAAGAGGCCTCACAGGCGCGCGCGTTTCATGTCATCGACCGCTGGTGTTATCTCGGTCACGCGCCTACGCTCGCGCAGGCCAGCGCGCTGCACGCGACGAGCGTCGTCGGCCTGTTCGAATTGTCGACCTACCGGATTCTGCAGAGTCACCTCGCGCGGGGCCTGCGCGTACTGCCGCTGAGCGTTTCGGCGGCGTCGTCCGTGGCGGCAACGCCCGCCTGATCCTTGAATTGCGCGCGCCGCTGCTCAGCCGGTCGCGCCCACTCCACCCGTTTCGCAGACATGACCCAGCGCGCGCGTCAGCGCCGCGCTACCGGTCGCGTCATAGCGGGTCAGCGATTTCCAGTTGGCCAACGACTGCGCCACGCGCGACGGACAATCCGCCGCGTCGCGCAGCGGCTGCACGCGTGCAAGTCCTGCCACCATCGATTGCGTCAGGCGGTCCAGTTGCGGTCGCGTGCTGGTCGCCAGATCGGGCGCGGGCCCTTCGGGTGGTCGCGTGGCGCGCCAATTGGCAAACAGCGCGTTCTGCACGTCTTTGCTGGCGTCGATCTGATCCTGAAAGAAGGCGCGCGCAAACGCCGGGTCCACGTTCGCGGCCGCTGCCCGCTTGCCGACGTCGGCCAGCAAGGCGTTCTCACGCGGCGTGTCCGTGATGGCCTGATGATTTGCCCACTTCCAGCGCGCGACGGGCTCGGCCAGTGCGAGCCGCTGCGAAGCCAGCGCGATCAGATTGGTAAGCGCGGTATCGTCGCCGTCGGCGCGAGCCGCCTTGGGCGCAAGCGCGAACGAAGCGAATAGGGCGAGCGTGAGCGCACACGACGCGGTGAAGCGAAACGAACGGGTCATGAAAGAGGAGCGCAGCGGAAGGGGAAAGGCAGAAGAATAGACGAAGCGCCGTTATTCAGACGCGATCCAACGCAATACAGTATGAGCAGGCGATGACTTCTGTCGAGCGGAAACCGTGTTTGAACTTGCGCGACGGGCACGCGCACTCTGACGCCGGGCCGTCTGGCCGGGCGCCGCCGTCAGGCGGAACGAATCGGTTCGTCGGCGCGACCGCAGTAGAAATGCTCGGGCGCGTGCCTGCAACCGCCGCGCGCGGGACGCGCGGACGCCTCAAACAGGGTGCGCCGCAACACCGTTACTTCGAGTCGCACGACTTACGTTGTTCGTCGAAAAAAGCGCGTACGTGCTCAGGCAGTTCCGCACCCAAAAATTCGACGCCAGCGGGTTCCGGATCCGGGCAAAAGACTTTATCCGGGGTCGGAATTTTCGTTGGTTTGGCATCCATGATCTCTCTCCTTTACAAACCGATTATCTGCCTCGGTCCCTGTTTTGCACCAGCATCCAACGCAGATAGCATGTCGTGTGTTGCTTTAACGGAACAGGTCAACCCGAACGCGGAATGTTTAAATAGAATTTACCGGTTGACCTTGGCCTGTCTGCAATTGGTGCCGATATTTTCCAGCCGCTGTTTCCTGCCTGTTCTCGCCTGTCTTAACTCCCTTCGTTCCCCGCCGAGCCTTGGCTCGCATGCCTTCCAGGTATTAATCCGCAATCCAGTTCAATACCAGTGGTTTGCATCTGGTGATACACATGCGGCAACGCGTTTATTGTGCATTGCGTCATCGCCCGGATTTTATCGATGCGCGTCCGAACGTTCGTTTAATACCGCTTTGTTCAGGCAATTAAAATCGCTCGTGATCTTTTGTAAACGAACCATTTCGCCAGTTCGTTGACGATTTCCAATAGTTTTTTAATCGACCCGGACAAACGCGCCAAGCGTCGCGCTTTTCAACCGGCGAGACGCTCTCGCAGATAGGCTGCCGTGCGGCTGTTTTTGGCGCGCGCGACTTCAGCGGGAAGCCCATTCGCCACGATCGTGCCGCCCGCATCGCCGGCGCCCGGACCGACGTCGATGACCCAGTCGCTTTGCGCGGCCACGCGCATGTCGTGCTCGACCACCACGACCGTGTTGCCGGCGTCGACGAGACCTTGCAACTGCACCATCAACCGGTCCACGTCAGCGGGATGCAGGCCGGTGGTCGGCTCATCCAGGATGTAGAGCGTGTCGCCGCGCTGTATGCGCTGCAGTTCCGTGGCGAGCTTGATGCGTTGCGCCTCGCCGCCGGAAAGCTCGGTAGCGGGTTGGCCCAGCCGCAGGTAGCCGAGCCCGATGTCGCGCAGCACGCCGAGCGCGCGCATGACCTGCGGCTCGTCGGCGAACAGCGCGCAGGCAGCGTCGACGGTCTGATCGAGTACTTGCGCGATGTTTTTATCGCACCAGGTGACTTCCAGTGTCTGCGGGTTGTAGCGCGTGCCGTGACAGGTCGAGCAGGGCGCGTAGACGCTCGGCAGGAACAGCAACTCCACGCTGACGAAGCCTTCGCCCTCGCA
The DNA here is from genome assembly GCF_050436585.1 of Paraburkholderia sp. GAS199. Lineage (NCBI taxonomy): Bacteria > Pseudomonadati > Pseudomonadota > Betaproteobacteria > Burkholderiales > Burkholderiaceae > Paraburkholderia > Paraburkholderia sp. GAS199. The sequence continues at coordinate 425,787 of NZ_JBNDMM010000008.1, forward strand.
GACGGGACAGCGGCCTTGCGCGACGTTGAACGAGAAGCGGCCGGCGTTGTAACGGCGTTTGCGGGCGAGCGGCGTGTCGGCGAACAGTTTGCGGACGTGATCGAACAGGCCGGTGTAAGTCGCGAGATTGGAGCGCGGCGTGCGCCCGATCGGTTTCTGATCGACGCGTACGAGCCGCCGCAGCGACTGCATGCCATCCGCGATGTGGCCGCTGGTCGGCACGGTTTCGCCCGCGAGCAATGGGTCCTGCTCGTCTTCGTCCGGACTCTCGACGACGCGCCCCAGATGGGCGGCAACCAGTTCGGGCAGTGCCTGGCTCACGAGGCTCGATTTGCCGGAGCCCGACACGCCGGTGACGGTGGTGAGGCAGCCGAGCGGAAACGCCACGTCGAGGTTGCGCAGATTGTTGCGCGTGACATCCGCGAGACGCAGCCAGCCGACGGGCGTGCGCGCCGTGCGGGCGCGCTGGCCGGTTGGCGTGGGCGAGGCGAACAGATGCAACCGCGTTTGCGAGGCTTCGACCCTGGCGAGACCCGCGGGCGGTCCGCTGTACACCACATGACCGCCGGCCTCGCCCGCCGCGGGTCCCACGTCGACCAGCCAGTCGGCGCGGCGCATCATCTGCAGATCGTGTTCGACGACGAACAGCGAGTTGCCCGCGGCCTTGAGCGCCTGCAAGGCGGTGAACAGCGCTTCGCCGTCGGCCGGATGCAGACCCGCGGACGGCTCGTCGAGTACATAGATCACGCCGAACAACTGCGACGACAGCTGCGTCGCAAGCCGCAAGCGCTGCAATTCGCCGGACGACAAGGTCGGCGTGCTTCGTTCCAGTGCGAGGTAGCCGAGGCCGAGGTCGATCAGCGTGCGCAGGCGTTCGAGCAGTTCGGCTGCGATGCGCTGGGCGGCGACCCGTTTTTCTTCGGACAGGTTCGGCGTGCGGCGCACATCGGGCGACGCTTTGTGCGCGGAGCCGCCCGCCGCGACGCGTTGGTCGACGGCGTCGCGCATCGCACTGCGGCTCAGCACACCGCCTTTGCCGCCGGCGCCTGTCTTCGCATCGGGCCACTCACCGCGCGCGATCGGTTCGAGCATCGCGGCGAGTTGCGCAAGCGGCAGCTGCGCGAATTCGCCGATGTCGAGTCCGGCGAACCTGACCGACAGCGCCTCCTTCTTGAGCCGTTTGCCGTGGCACGTTGCACACAGACTGCCGACCATATATTGCGACACGCGCTTTTTCATCAGCGCGCTCTGCGTGTTCGCGAAGGTGTGCAGGACATAGCGACGCGCACCGGTGAACGTGCCCATGTAGCTCGGCTCGTCCTTGCGCTTGAGCGCGAGCCGGGTTTCCTTCGGCGTGAGGCCGGCGTACACAGGGACGGTCGGCTGCTCGTCGGTAAAGAGAATCCAGTCGCGATCTTTTTTGGGCAGATCGCGCCAGGGTACATCGACGTCGTAACCCATCGTCACCAGAATGTCGCGCAAATTCTGTCCGTGCCACGCGGGCGGCCACGCCGCGATGGCGCGTTCGCGAATGCTCAGCGAATCGTCGGGCACCATCGACTTTTCCGTCACCTCGTACACGCGACCGAGTCCGTGGCAAGTCGGACACGCACCTTGCACGGTGTTGGGCGAGAAGTCTTCGGCGAACAGCATGGGCTGCTTCGGCGGGTAGTCGCCAGTGCGCGAATAGAGCATGCGCACGAGGCTCGACAAGGTCGTGACGCTGCCGACCGACGAGCGCGCGCTCGGTGTGCCGCGTTGCTGCTGCAATGCCACGGCCGGTGGCAGACCTTCGATCGAATCGACCTCGGGCACGCCGACCTGGTCGATGAGGCGTCGTGCGTAGGGCGCGACCGATTCGAAATAGCGGCGCTGCGCCTCGGCGTACAGCGTGCCGAATGCCAGCGACGATTTCCCTGAGCCGGACACGCCGGTGAACACCACGAGCGAGTCGCGAGGAATATCCACGTCGACGTTTTTCAGGTTGTGTTCACGGGCGCCGCGAACGCGCACGAAGCCCGACGAGGCAGGCGTTGCAGGATTGCTCGACGACGAGCGGGGCTTCTTGCGGATGGCGTCCATGTGTGTCGATAGCGGGGCGGAAAGAAGGGCGGAAAAATGCGGAAATGTGCAGCCGGACGAGCCGTGCGAACGCGAATGAAGTTGCACGGAGCATGCCAGCGGCACATCGCTTCGGCGTAGCGGTCAGCGGAGTCGATGTCGACGCGTTCGGGCGTTTCGTCAGTATCGGCGAATATCGTGCGGTCCGGACGAGCGCGGGCATTGTGGCTAAACGTGGCTGCCCGACATTGCGCCAGACTTTCGTCCGTAGACGACAAGTGCAAGACGCGCGACGAACCGATTCGGTCGGCACGAAATCCAGCGCCTATGATGCAAACACCGTCAACCTCGGCGCAGCGTGCGCTGGACAACGGACGCACGAATCCCAGCGCGGAAGATGGCGTCTTTGCCCTTGGGAGAGTTTGCAATGGAAAACGCTGTCTACTGGAACGGCCGTCAGGTCGGGATCGAATGTGCTGGCCGGATCTCGTGGTTTTCGTCGGCGCCGCAGGAAGCTATCGCCGCGTATGGCGCACCGCAGGCCAAAAGCGAGGCGCGTGAAGATACCGTGGTAGCACACAATCTCGGCGTGACCGCGTCGTTTGACCGGCAGCGTTTCGGCGCCTGAGTCGGGTTGCGCAAAGGCCGCGCTGCCCGCAGAACAAAAATGGACGATGGGCGGACGAGAAGCAGACGACGAAAAGCAAAAAGCCCAGTCGCAAGGACTGGGCTTTTTGCTTGAATCTTGATGGTGCCGGAAAGAGGAATCGAACCCCCGACCTTCGCATTACGAATGCGCTGCTCTACCGTCTGAGCTATTCCGGCATCAGGAGAAACGAGATTATATGGACTTAATCAGCGACTTGGCAAGCCCCTAATCTCATTTTTTTGCTTCGAGGTGATAGCGGGTGACGCGGTCGACTTCGTTTTTCGAGCCGAGGAACACTGCGACGCGCTCGTGCAGGCTCTTCGGCTGAATGTCGAGGATGCGTTTCTCGCCGTTGGTCGCGGCGCCGCCAGCCTGTTCGACGATGAACGCCATCGGATTCGCCTCGTACATGAGACGCAGCTTGCCCGGCTTGTCGGGGGTGCGCTTGTCGGCCGGATACATGAAGATGCCGCCGCGGTTCAGGATACGGTGCACGTCGGCGACCATCGAGGCGATCCAGCGCATGTTGAAGTCGCTTTGACGCGAGCCGTCCTTGCCTGCCTTCAGTTCGCCGATGTACTGCTCGACCGGCGGATACCAGTGACGTTCGTTCGACGCGTTGATTGCATACTCACGCGTTTCCACGGGAATGCGCATGTCGCTTTGCGTGAGCACCCACGAACCGAGTTCGCGGTCGAGCGTGAAGCAGTTCACGCCATTGCCCGTGGTGAGCACCAGCACGGTTTGCGGACCGTACACGGCATAGCCCGCGGCAACCTGCTGCGTGCCCGGTTGCAGGAACGACTGTTCGGTGGGTTGCTGGCCGTCCGGGCAGCGCAGAACCGAGAAGATCGTGCCGATCGACACGTTCACGTCGATGTTCGACGAGCCGTCGAGCGGATCGAACACCAGCAGGTACTCGCCCTTCGGATAGTTCGCCGGGATCGGGAAGAACTGTTCCATTTCCTCCGACGCCATGCCGGCCAGGTTGCCGCCCCATTCGTTCGCTTCGAGCAGGATTTCGTTCGAGAGAATGTCGAGCTTCTTCTGCACTTCGCCCTGCACGTTTTCGCTGCCCGCCGTGCCGAGCGCATCGCCGAGCGCGCCCTTGCTGACGTGGTAGCTGATCGCCTTGCAGGCACGCGCGACGACTTCGATCAAAAGGCGCAGGTCGGCCGGCAGGTTGTTCGTCTCGCGCTGCTGCTCGATCAGGTACTTCGTGAGAGTGGTACGTCGTTGCAAAGCCATTGCTGTACTCCGGGGAGGCTTGAGGAATGTTTTGATTTTAACCGCTCGCCGTGTCGGTTCCGTGCTTTTGCGACGCCGGCGTGATCTGGACGACGCCACGGGGGCCGTCGCGAACACGCGAAAGGCGGTCCGGCCGTGCGCCGCGCTGCCGGAATCGGCCGAGGCGTGCGGTTTGCGTCGATGGAAAAAAGCCGGCAACGCGTGCCGGCTTTCGTGGTGGCCTGAAACGCGTTCAGGCGAGCGTGTCGCAAAACATTACGCCAGCGCCTTCTCGACGATCTCCCGCACGTCGCGCGATTTCACCTGCGCGGCCACTTTTTCCAGCGCCGCGCGCATGCCGTCGCGCAGCGTCGGCGTGAAGCGGCGCCACAGTTCGAGCGAGCGGGCGAGGCGGGCGGCCACTTGCGGATTGATGGCGTCGAGCGCGATCACCTGTTCGGCCCAGAACGCATAACCCGAGCCGTCTTCGGCGTGGAACTGAGCCGGGTTCGCGGCGCAGAAGCTGAAAATCAGCGAGCGCGCCCGATTCGGGTTTTTCAGGTTGAACGCCGGATGCGCCATCAACTTGCGCACGATGTCGATCACCGGACGCTTCGCGCTGCCGCGCTGCGTGGCCTGGAGCGCGAACCACTTGTCGATGACGAGCGGCTCCTTCTCGAAGCGGCGATAGAAGTCGTCGAGTGCGCGCTGTGCTTCGGCGCTGCCGCCGTTCGCCGCCGACGCGTTGAGCAGCGCGGAGAGCGCCGCCGAGCGATCCGTCATGTTGTTCGCCGCGTCGTATTGCGCCGAGGCGAGGCGCACGGTGTCGGCGGGATCGTCCAGCTCGGCCAGATACGACAACGCCAGGTTCTTCAACGCGCGGTGCCCGGCGGCCTCGGGCGTGGCTTCGTACGCGCCCGGCGTGCGGTGCTTCTCGTACACGGCGAGCCATTCGTTTTTCAGCGCGTTGGCAAGACGTTTGCGCACGAACTGACGCGCGGCATGCACGGCCGCCGGATTCGACTCGGCCATCTGCTCGGCCAGATAAGCTTCCGACGGCAGCATCAGCGCCAGTTCGCGGAACGACGGCGAGAGCGACTCGTCGGTCAGCACGCGCGAGAACGCCTCGACCACCGAATCGTCCAGTTGCAACGGCACGCCCGTGGCGGCGCGCCCGGCGAGCGTCAGCAATTCGCGCGTGGCAAGGCGCTGACCGGCTTCCCAGCGGTTGAACGGATCGCTGTCGTGAGCGAGCAGGAAGGCCAGTTGTTCCGCCGGGTAGTCGTACTCGACGATCACCGGCGCGGAGAAATTGCGCAGCAGCGAAGGCAGCGGTTCCTGCGCGACATTCACGAAGGTGAACGTCTGCTCGGTCTGCGTGAATTCGAGCACGCGGGTGGTCGACGCGCCCGGCGCGGATTCGCCTTCCAGTTGCAGCGGCAGATCGGCGCCGTCCTTGCCGATCAGACCGATCGCGAACGGAATCAGCAGCGGTCCCTTCTGGGTTTCGCGCGCGGCGGGGGCGGCGTCGCCGTAACCTTGCTTGAGCGTCACGCTGTAGCGCTTCTGCGCGGCGTCGTACGCGGTGCGCACCGAGACGCGCGGCGTGCCGGCCTGGCTGTACCAGCGTTCGAACTGCGCCAGGTCGCGGCCGTTGGCGTCGGCCAGCGCATGACGGAAATCGTCGCACGTCACCGCCTGTCCGTCATGACGCTTGAAGTACAGGTCCATGCCCTTGCGGAAGCCGTCGCGGCCGAACAGCGTCTGATACATGCGCACGACTTCCGAGCCTTTCTCGTAGACCGTCATCGTGTAGAAGTTGTTGATCTCGACGTAGCTCTCCGGGCGCACCGGATGCGCCATCGGACCCGCGTCTTCGGCAAACTGCATCTGACGCAGCACGCGCACGTCTTCGATCCGCTTGGTGGCGCGCGCCGCTTCGTCGGTGGCGCCGCCGGCCATGTCCGCGGAGAATTCCTGGTCGCGGAACACCGTCAGACCTTCTTTCAGGCTCAGCTGGAACCAGTCGCGGCAGGTCACGCGGTTGCCGGTCCAGTTATGGAAATACTCGTGGCCGACCACTGCCTCGATGTTGGCGAAGTCGGTATCCGTGGCGGTCTCGGGGTTCGCCAGCACGTACTTCGTGTTGAAGATGTTGAGCCCCTTGTTCTCCATTGCGCCCATGTTGAAATCGCTCACCGCGACGATCATGAAGCGGTCCAGATCCAGTTCGAGGCCGAAGCGTTGCTCGTCCCAGCGGATCGAGTTGACGAGCGAGTCCATTGCGTGACGCGTCTTGTCCAGATCGTGCGGCTCGACCCACACCTGCAGCAGCTTTTCCTTGCCCGAGCCGCTTTTCACGCGTTCTTCGAGCGCGACCAGCTTGCCCGCGACCAGTGCGAACAGATAGCTCGGTTTTCTGAACGGATCTTCCCAGCGCGCGAAATGGCGGCCGTCCGGCAAGTCGCCTTCTTCGAGCAGATTGCCGTTGGACAGCAGCACCGGATAATCGGCCTTGCTGGCGCGCAGGGTGACCGTGAAGGTCGCCATGACGTCCGGGCGATCGAGGAAGTAGGTGATGCGGCGGAAGCCCTCGGCCTCGCACTGCGTGAAGAAGTTGCCGCCCGACACATACAGGCCCGACAAGGTGGTGTTCTGCGCCGGATTGCAGATGCTGGTGAGCGTGAGCTCGAAATTATCGGGAACGTTCGCGAGCGTCAGCCCGTGCTCGTGAGCGTGGGCGTCCGCGAAGGGCGCGCCGTCGATCGTGGCGCCGACGAACTCGAGTTGTTCGCCCATCAGTTCGAGATTCGAGGCGCGCGACGCGTCCGGATTGCGGCGCACGCGCATCGTATTCCTGACGACCGTGCGTTCGGGAACCAGATCGAACTCCAGTGCGACGGTGTCGATCAGGAAGGCGGGCGGCGCGTAGTCGGCGCGGCGGATCACATTGGGCGTTGCGGTATCGGCCATGGCGTTCAGTAGTGATGGGACTCGAGCCGTCACGCGCGCTCATGGCACGCGAGGCGGGCTTGTCGAGCCATTGTACAAAGCCTCGGCCGATCGTGCGGCCCGAACTTTTTACCGGCTCGCCTGGTCAGCGTATTATTCAGCAAAGCGACTGGACGAAGCGCGTCAGGTCCGCGAAGCGGCCGGCCGGGCCGCGATGACCGGCATTACGAGGTAGACCATGAACATGAACCGATGGACCCGTCGCGCCGCGCTGCTGCTCGCGACGCTGACGGTGCTGCTGTCCGGCTGCACGACGTACGTCAACACGCAGGTCACCGCTTTCTCCGACTGGAGCGGCAGCGACGCCACCCGTACTTACGCGTTCACGCGCGCGCCCGATCAGCAGAACAATCTCGAACTCTCCACGTATGAACGCGTGGTCGCCAACGAACTCGCGACGCACGCGTTCCGTCAGGTCGACGCGAACGAGGCCCGCTATCTCGTGGGTCTTTCCTACGGCATTCGTTCGGATATGGTGACGGTCTCCGAGCCGGTGTACTACAACCCGTGGCCCGCTCCCTACTGGGGATGGGGCCGCCCCTTCGATCCGTGGGGACCGTGGGGTCCGTACGGCGGCGGTTACGTCAGCCAGAGCTATCCGGTCTACACCCATTTGCTCGGAGTGCGTATTACCGAACGGGCGTCGGGCAAGGAGGTTTATAACGTGACGGCGCGCAATTCGGGCGGCGAGTCGTCGCTGGTGCGGGCCATGCCGTATCTGGCGCGCAGCGCGCTATCCGATTTCCCGCTCGGCAACGGCGTGGTGCATACGGTCAAGCTGCCGGTCGAGCCGAACGGCGGTGCGCCGAACGAAATGGCCGCAACCGGCGGGGCGCCGGCGGCCGCGCCGGCTCCCGCGCCGGGCGCCAAGGTCGTGCAATAACGCGTCGGCGCCGCGCGTCCGGCGCGAGCGGTGGGGCAAAAAAAGCCCGTCAGGTCACCCTGGCGGGCTTTTTTACATTCTGGGACGGCTCTTGCCCGCCGCCATTTGTGAAAGTAATTCGAAAGGAATTTGTTTCATTTCGGGGTGTTACGTCGAGGCTTGCCGGTCCAGGCTTAGCCGTGCGGGCCGGCCGCTCCGGCATTCGTCGCCTATCAGATACGGATACAGATGGATACGTCTTTTGTGGCTGATTTAATCCAGAATATTCAGTATGATTCCGGCGACCTGAGGACGCACAGGTAATCCTCCGATTAATTTGTGCCGGTACCCTAAATAATCGGGGACAAGTGCCGTTAAAATCCTGACCCTTATAAGAAGATAGGATTGACTGCGGCTTGAGATTGCCGTCGGCACGGCGCCCGTACGTTATGGCGATTGTGTTTTCCGTCAGGCGCCCTCAGCCTCTTCTCGCTTCTACGCGCGAACACCGAAATGCCCGATCTGCACTGGACCATCCCGGTCGCTCGCTGGTCTAGCTGGCCTGCTGCCGCATCTGCCGCACCCGACATTGGCTTTATCGAGCCGATCGTGCGGCGTCGTCTGAGCACTTTGTCCAAGGTTGCACTGAAGGTCGCGCACGATTGCGTCGCGCAAGACGCGGCGCGCGTCGTGTTCGCGTCGCGTCACGGCGAATTGCGTCGCACTACCGACATCCTGCGCAGCATCAGCGCGGGCGAACCGGTGTCGCCTACGGCCTTCAGCCTGTCGGTGCTGAACGCCATGACCGGCATCTTCGGCATTGCCCGTGGCGACCGTTCCGCCGCCAGCGCAATCTCGGCCGGCGCCGAGACGCTCGGCTACGCGTTGCTCGAAGCGTACGCGCAATACAGCGAGCAGCCGGACGCGCCGGTGTTGTTCGTCTACGCCGACGAACCCGCCGATCCCGCCTACGGCACCATCGAAGACGAAGTGCAGGGCGGCGCGCTCGCGATTCTGCTGAACGACACGGCAACTGGCCGACTGACCTGCACGCAGTCCAGCACGGCTCATGCAGCAGCCGACGCAGCCGCCGGCGCCGAGTGCTTTCCGACCCAGAGCGAAGCGCTCCAGCATTGTCTCGCCACCGCCCAGCCCGCCGTCTGGCAAGGCGCGAACGCCACGTGGCATTGGAGCTGGCATGATCTCGCGGCTTGATTACGCCTGGCGTTTCTGCGCGACCGGCATGGCCTTCGTCGTGTTCGGCATTTGCGGCGTGCTGTTTTCGGTGCTGGTGTTTCCGTTCGCATGGTTGTGGCCGCACCGGGCCTCGCGTCAGTTCGCGGTGACCACCGTGATTCACTGGTTTTTCCGCGCGCTGGTGGCGGTGTTGCGCGTCATCGGCGTGATGGAACTCGAAGTGGCCGGCGCCGCGGCATTGCGCTCGGGCAGCCCGTCGATCGTGGTGGCGAACCATCCCACCTATCTGGACGTGATGGTGCTGCTCTCGCTCACGCCGCGCGCCTGCTGCGTCGTGAAAAACGCGCACTGGGGTAATCCGTGTTTCTGGGGCATCGTGCGCTCGGCGGAATACGTGAGCAATGCCGACCCCGCGCAACTCGTCGAAGCGGGCGCGCGTCAGCTGGCGGCCGGCTACACGATGATCATTTTTCCCGAAGGCACGCGCAGTCCCGCGCCGAACCGGCTGCACGCGTTTTCACGCGGCTTCGCGCATATGGCGCTGAAGGTCGGCGCGCCGATCGTGCCGGTGCTGATGGATTGCGATCCGCCGGCCTTCACCAAACAGATGCGCTGGTACGACGTGCCCGCGCGCGCTTTCCGGATGCGCGTGAACGTGCTCGAGCCGCTTGGCATCGAGCAACTCGCGGCCCATGACTCGACACCTTCTCTCGCGGCGCGCAGCGTAACCAGCGCCATCGAAGCACACATTACCGAGCACCTGTTCGCTTATGGATTCTTTAAAACTGGAAATTAAACAGCTTCTGATCGAAGCACTCGATCTGGAAGACCTGAGTCCCGCCGATATCGACGACGACGCGCCGCTGTTCGACACCGACGGCATCGGTCTCGATTCGATCGACGCGCTCGAGATCGGCATCGTGCTGCGCAAACAATACCAACTGACCATCGCGGCCAACGACGAACGCACGCGCGAACACTTCCGCTCGATCAGCACGCTGGCCGCGCTGGTCGCGAGTCAACGCGAAGCGGCGCATGCTGCGAACGAAACCAAGAAGGGGGAATAAACCGTGTCCGAGGCAGAGATTCTTGAGCGTATCCGCGCCATTTTCCAGGAAAACTTCGCGATCGAGCCGGAACGTGTGACCGTCGACGCGAATCTGTTCGAAGACCTCGATCTCGACAGCATCGACGCCGTCGATCTCGCGATCAAACTGCAGGAAATGACTGGCCGCCGTATCAAGCCGGAAGAATTCAAGTCGGTGCGCACGGTCGGCGATGTGATCGGTGCCGTCGAGTCCTTGCTGGCGGCGCAGGGCTGATGCCATCCGCGCGCTCGCGAATACAGGCGGCAGCGGCGCAGCCCGCCGTCACGCAAGCCGGCGCTGAACGCAGCTGGATCAAGACCGTCGTGCAGGTGCTGTTGAAGCTCACGTATCCCGCGCTGATTCTGTGCGCGTGGCGGTGGGACACGCCGCGCTACGTCGGTTGCATGCTGTTCGCGATTCTGTGGCTGCAGCGCTGGGCCGGCAGCGGTCCAGTCGCCACGTCGCTGCGCAGACTGTCCTCGATCGACTGGGCCGTGGTCGGTCTGCTGAGTTGCGCGTCGGCCGCGATCGTCGCGACCAATAGCGAACTGCTGCTGCGCCTTTATCCGTCGCTCGTCAATCTCGGTCTGCTGATCGCATTCGGCGCGACGCTGGTGCGCGGGCCGTCCATGATCGAAAAATTCGCGCGGCTCGGCAATCCGGATCTGCCGCCCGGCGCCGTGCGCCACACGCGGCGCGTCACTCAGGTGTGGTGCGGTTTTTTCGTGCTGAACGGCATCTTTTCCGCGTACACGGCGCTGTACTGGAGCCGTGCCAGCTGGTCGCTCTACAACGGCGCGATCGCCTACGGATTGATCGGCCTGCTGCTGGTGGTCGAGGTGATCTGGCGTTACCTGGTGGTGTTGCCGCGGGCCGCGCGATCGGAGGCGGCATGATCGCGCTGCACGATCTGCTGTCGCTGCCCGGCGCTGACGTTGTCGCCAACGCGCCGGTGTGCCGCGACGGCGCCGCCGTACTCGATCGCGCCGCGTTTCGCGAGCGCGTGTGGCTGCTGGCCGACACATTGCGTGCGCAACCGGCGCAGCGTTACGCACTGTGTATCGACGACCCCTTCGACTTCGCCTGCGCGCTTTTCGCGTTGTTCGTGTGCGGCAAGGAACCGGTGATTCCGGCTAACGCCACGCCCGGTTATCTGGCCGATCTCGCCGACGCCTTCGACACGATTCTGAGCGACGCCGATCTGCCGCCGTTCTCGCGCGACGCCGCGCGCACACGCGACTTCGCGACGCGCACCGGCGCGATCGATCCGCACGCGCCGCTGACGCTCTACACCTCCGGCAGCAGCGGCACACCCAAGCCGATCCGCAAGACGCTCGCGCAATTCAACGCCGAAGTGCACACGCTCGAAAAGCAGTGGGGCGCGCTGGTGGGCGACGCGACGATGCTCGCGAGCGTGCCGCATCATCACATCTACGGTTTGCTGTTTCGCGTGCTGTGGCCGCTGGCCGCCGGCCGCGCGTTCGACCGCGCCGTCAGCATCGAGCCTTTGCATCTGCAGACGCAGATCGAACAGTGCGGCGCGGCGGTGATCGTCTCCACGCCCGCGCAGTTGTCGCGCTGGCCCGCGTTGCCCGGCTTCGCCGCGCTCGTGCCGCGGCCGCGCGCGATCTTTTCGTCGGGCGGCCCGCTCGCATTGGACGCCGCGCTCGAATACACCCGGGCCTACGGCGCCGCGCCGCTGGAAATCTACGGCAGCACGGAGACGGGCGGAATCGCGTGGCGGCGTCAGGACGAGACCGACGCGTGGCAGCCGGTCGCGGGCATCGAAGTGCGTCGTGACGAAGACGGCGCCCTGAACGTGCGCTCGCCGCATCTGGATCACACAGGCTGGCATCGCACCGACGACAAAATCGCGTTCGACGCCGACGGCCGTTTTCGTTTGCAAGGCCGCCTCGACCGCGTGCTCAAGCTCGACGGCAAACGCGTGTCGTTGCCGGAACTGGAAGCGCGTCTCGCGCTGCATCCGTTCGTCGCGCAGGCGGCGGTCGTCGCACTGGAAGGCGCCTCGCGCGAGCGCGTCGGCGCCGTGGTCGCGCTGACGGAAGCGGGCAGCGCCGCGCTGCGCGACGAAGGCCGCGTGCAACTCGCGCAAACGCTGCGCCGTCACCTCGCCGCGTTTTTCGACTTGGTCGTGCTGCCGCGCCACTGGCGGTTCCGCATCGCCTTGCCGTTCGACGCGCGCGGCAAGCTGCCGGTGGCCGCCGTGGCCGCGGCGTTCGAACCGCGTAGCGAAGGCATGGAAGTGCTGGCCGAAGGCCGTAGCGGCGACACCTTGCATTACGAACTGCGCGTGCCGCCCACGCTCGTGCATTTCGCCGGCCACTTTCCCGGCTTGCCGATCCTGCCGGGCGTGGTGCAGGTCGATTGGGCCATGCGTCTGGCGGCCGAGCATCTGCCGGCGGTGCGCACGCTCGCCTCGGTCGACCGCCTCAAATTCATGGCGCCCGTCACGCCCGGCGCGCTCATGAATCTCACGCTGGCTCACGAAGCCGCGCGCCGTCGCGTGCAGTTCTCTTACCGGCTGGGCGAACGCGAGTGCGCGTCCGGTGTGATCGTGTATGGGGAGCCCGCATGACGCGCTTCGTTCCATGCATCGTCATTCCGATCTACAACCATAAAGACGCGATCGGCGCGACCGTCGCGAATCTGGCGGTGCATCGCCTGCCCATTTTCGTGGTGGACGACGGCAGCGACGCGCCGACCCAGCAGGTGCTCGCCGCGCTCGCGCAACAGTACGCGGGCCAGCTCACGTTGCTGCGTCTCGCCGTCAACGGCGGCAAGGGCGCGGCGGTGATGGCGGGTTTGCGCGCGGCATACGCGGCGGGCTACACGCACGCCTTGCAGATCGACGCCGACGGCCAGCACGACGCCGCCGACGTGCCGCGCTTCGTCGACGCCGCGCAGGCGGAGCCGGAGGCGGTGATTCTCGGCCGTCCGGTGTACGACGAGAGCGTGCCCAAAGCGCGCCTCTACGGCCGTTATCTGACGCACGTGTGGGTCTGGATCGAAACGCTTTCGCTGACCATCCGCGATTCGATGTGCGGCTTCCGGATGTATCCGCTCGCGCTGGCCTGCGGCCTGATCGACAGCGTGCAGCTGCCGACCCGCATGGACTTCGATATCGCGATCCTCGTGCGGCTCTACTGGCGTCGCGCCGCGTTCCGCTCCATCGCCACGCGCGTGACGTACGCCGCCGACGGCGTGTCGCATTTCGACGTGCTGTGGGACAACGTGCGTATCAGCCGCTGTCATACGCGGCTCGTGTTCGGCATGCTCGGCCGCTTGCCCTTGCTGCTCGCGCACAAGTTCATGCCGCGCCGTACGGCGTCCACCCAGGACTGGTGGCGTATCGCCGAGCGCGGCAGCCATCTCGGCATGTCGCTGCTTGCACTCAGTTGCAAGCTGTTCGGCCGGCGTTTTACGGCGCTGTGGCTGCATCCCATCGTCGCGTATTTTCTGTTGACCGGACGCGCCGCGCGCGAGGCGTCGGGCAACTATTTCCGGCATTTGCGCGAGAGTGCGCCGCAAGGCGGCACGCCGCGTCCGGGCTGGTTGTCCGCGTACCGCCACATGCTGGCGTTCGCGCAGTCGGGCTTCGACAAACTCGCCGCGTGGTCGGGTCGCGTGAACAACGCCGACATCGCCTTCGACGACCCGTCCGCGTTCAAGGCGCTGGTGGCGAGCGGCAAGGGCGCGCTCGTGATCGGCGCGCATCTCGGCAATCTGGAAATGACCCGCGCGCTGGCCGCGCAGAGCGGCCTGGCGAAGGTCACGGCGGTGGTCTACACCGAGCATGCGCGGCGCTTCAACAGCGTGCTGGCGTCCGCGAATAGCGAGTTCGCGCGGCATCTGCTCGAAGTACGCGACTTCGGTCCCGAGACCGCGATGATGATGCAGGAGCGCGTGGACGCGGGCGAGTTGCTGGTGATCGTCGGCGACCGCGTGCCGGCTCATGAGACGGGCCGCACCACCGAGGCGCAGTTTCTCGGTTCGAACGCACCGTTCGCGCAAGGTCCTTACGTGCTCGCTCATGCGCTGGGCTGTCCGGTCTACCTGTTCTTTTGCCTGAAAGAGCGCGACGGCTACCAGCTGTATTTCGAACCGTTCGCCGAGCGCATCGAACTGCCGCGCCGTGAGCGCGCCCAACATCTGGCTTCGTGGGCGCAGCGCTATGCCGCGCGTCTCGAGCACTATTGCCGCAAGGCTCCTTATCAATGGTTCAATTTCTTCGATTTCTGGGCCAGCCCCAAGCGAGGCGCACATGGCCGAACATGATCTGATCGACACCGCGTCTGCCACCGCGTCTGCCGGTGCTGCACACACTGCCGCAACCGTGGTGATCGGCGGACGCAAACTGACGATCGAAGAGGTCGTCGCGATCGCGCAGCGTCGCGTGCCGGTCGCGCTCAGTGCCGATCCGGCGTGGCGCGCACGCATCCAGCGCGGCGCCGATTTCCTGCGCCGCCATCTCGCATCCGGCGCAACCGTGTACGGCGTCAACACCGGTTACGGCGACTCCTGCGTGGTCGACGTGCCGATGGAACTGGTCGAAGCGCTGCCCTTGCAACTGACGCGTTACCACGGCTGCGGCATGGGCCAGTATCTCGACGACGCACAGACGCTCGCCGTGATCGCCGCCCGTCTCAACTCGCTGGCCTACGGTTTTTCCGGCGTGCGCACCGTGCTGCTCGAACGTCTCGCCGACCTCGTCAATCATCGCGTGTTGCCGCGCATTCCCGCCGAGGGATCGGTGGGCGCGAGCGGCGACCTCACGCCTTTGTCGTACGTGGCGGCGGCGCTTGCCGGCGAACGCGACGTGATGTTCGGCGGCGAGTTGCGCAATGTGCGCGACGTGTGGCGCGAACTCGGTCATGCGCCGCTCACGCTGGCGCCCAAAGAAGGGCTGGCGCTGATGAACGGCACCGCCGTGATGACGGGCCTCGCCTGTCTCGCCTTCGCGCGTGCCGATCACCTGACGCGCCTCACCGCGCGTCTCACGGCCTTGTGCACGGTCGCGCTCGACGGCCGCGCCGCGCATTTCGACGCCATGCTGTTCGAAGTCAAACCGCACGCCGGCCAGGCCGAAGCCGCCGCATGGATTCGCGACGATCTCGCCGGTCGCGACGACACGCCGGGGCATCGCTTGCAGGATCGTTATTCGATCCGTTGTGCGCCGCATGTGATCGGTGTCGCGCGCGACGCCTTGTCGTGGGTGCGCCGCGACGTCGAAAACGAACTGAACAGCGCCAACGACAACCCGCTGATCGATCCCGACAACGAACGCGTGCTGCACGGCGGCAACTTCTACGGCGGCCATATCGCGTTCGCGATGGATTCGCTGAAGGTGGCCGTCGCCAATCTCGCCGATCTGATGGACCGCCAGCTTGCGTTGCTGGTCGACGTGAACTTCAACAACGGCTTGCCGCGCAATCTGTCGGGCGCGGCGCCGGCGCGTGCCGCGATCAATCACGGCTTCAAGGCCGTGCAGATTTCCTCGTCGGCATGGACGGCCGAAGCGTTGAAGAACACCATGCCCGCCAGCGTGTTTTCGCGCTCGACCGAAGCGCACAATCAGGACAAAGTCAGCATGGGCACGATCGCCGCGCGCGACTGCCTGCGCGTGCTGGAGTTGACCGAACAGGTGGCGGCGGCGCACACGCTGGCCACCGTGCAGGCCGCGCGTCTGCGTCTGAAGCTCGACAGCGCCACGCCGGTTCCCGCGCCCTTGCAGTCGTTCATTGAAAGCGTGAGCGCCGCTTCGCCTTTCGTGGACGAAGACCGCGCGCTCGAAAGCGACCTGCGCGCACTGACCGCGCGCATCGCCGCGTGCGACCTGCTCGACGACTACCGCAGCGGAGCGAATGCATGAGCGCGCCCCATCAGGTGTTGAGCGCGAGCGCCGAGGTCGAGGTGCCGTTTCACGATGTCGATGCCATGAACGTGTGCTGGCACGGCCACTATCTGAAGTACTTCGAGATCGGCCGCGCCGCGCTGTTGCGCGCGTTCGATTACGACTACCGCGAGATGCAGGCCTCGGGCTATCTCTGGCCGATCGTCGAGGCGCATCTGAAATACGTGCGGCCCGCCACGTACGGCCAGAAAATCGAAGTACGCACGCAACTGCTGGAACACGAAAATCGCCTGAAAATAGGCTACGAAATCGTCGATTGCGCTTCCGGCACGCGGCTCACCAAAGGCTACACGATTCAGGTCGCGGTGCATGCGGCAACCCAGGAATTGCAGTTCGTGTCGCCGCCGGTCGTGTTCGAGAAACTGGAGCGCGTATGGTCACGCTGATGCTGCGCCGTCGTCTGTCGGGCGGCGTGTTCGCGTTGAGCATGATGAGCGCGTTGGGCGGTGCCTTGGCTGGTGCATTACCCGTCAACGTGCAAGCCGCGCAGGCCGCGCCCGCGGCCGGCAATCCCGCGCTGGTCTCGCAGATCGTCGCGCATCTCGCGCAGGCCAAGGGCGTGCGTGCGCAATTCACGCAGACGCAGACGCTGGCCGCGATGAAGCAGCCGCTCGTGAGCACCGGCTCGCTGCTGTTCTTTCGCGAACGGGGCGTGGTCTGGCAGATCGACACGCCGTACAAGGCGACCTACGTGATCACCGACGCGGGTGTGAGCGAAGCGGACGCCAACGGTCATCGTGTGACGACGCACGGCGCGCAGGGCACGCGCGGCGTCGCGCAAGTCTCGAAGATGATGCGCGCCATGCTCGGAGGCGATCTCTCGGCGCTGTATTCGCAATTCGACGTGCAGGCCGAAGGCAGCGCCGCGCAATGGCGCATGCAGCTCACGCCGAATCAGCCGCAGATCGCGCAGTCCATCAAAGGCCTGCAGATGGAAGGCGGCGAATTCCTGCAAAGTCTGCGCATCACGCTCGCGAACGGCGACATCACCCGACTCGACTTTGCGAAAAGCGCGGTCGTGACCGAACCGACGCCGGCCGAGCGCAGCCTGCTCGGAGCGCCGTAATGCAGGTGCTGCAACAGCGCCGGGTCGCGCAAACGTGGGGCATCCGCGTGGCGTGGCTCGCGCTCGCGCTGGTCGCGGCGCTTTATTGCGGCTGGCGTTTCGCCGGACCTTCGCCGTTGCAGACCAACCTGCTGGCCTTGTTGCCCGCAACGGAAGCGGACCCGGTCGCCGAAAAGGCGGTCGATACGCTGGCGAGCGCGCTCGGCGACCGCACGGTGTTTCTCGTCACCAGCCACGACGACGCGCACGCCAAAGCCGCTGCGATCCAGCTCGGCGCGTCGCTGCAAAAGAGCGGGGCATTCGGCTCGGTGACGGCGCAATTGCCGCCCTTCGATCTTTCGCAGATCGCGGCGCTGTATCTGCCGTATCGCTTTGGTCTGCTCGCGTCCGCCGACCGCGCCGCGCTGGCGAAGCCGGATGCGAACGCCGCGAATGCCGATCTGAAGAACGCGCTCGCGCAACGTCTCTACAGTCCGTTGCAGGGCGGTCTCACCACGCCGCTCGCCGACGACCCGTTCGGCTGGCTGCAACACTGGCTCGGCGGCCTGCCGCTCGCCACCTCGAATCTCGAACTCGAAGACAACCTGCTGGTCGCTCATCGCGGCGCCGACACCAGCGTGCTGATCGTCGCGACCTTGCCGGGCTCGGCGTATGAATCGAAAACGCAGCGTGCCGTGCTCGATGCACTGGCGCGCGGCGAAAGCGCGCTGAAGCAGTCGTTTCCCGATGTCAGCGTCGCGCGAACCGGCGCGGTGTTTTACGCGCAAGCCGCGCGCAGTGCGTCGGAGCACGAGGTACATCTGATCGGCGTCGCGTCGCTGTGCGGCATTGCGCTGCTGATGCTGTGGGTGTTCCGCTCGCCGCGTCTGATCCTGCTCGGCTTCGTTTCGACGGCGCTCGGCATTGTCTGCGCGCTTGCCGCCACGCTGCTCGTGTTCGGCAAGCTGCATCTGCTCACGCTCGTGTTCGGCGCGAGTCTGATCGGCGAGGCGGTCGATTATTCGATTCAGTATTTCGTGGTGTATCTCGGCGCGGCGCGTGACTGGGACGCACGGCGCGGCGCGCGCGAGGTGCGTCCCGCGTTGACGGTGGCGCTCGCCACCAGCCTGCTCGGTTACGCGATCCTCACCTGGGTGCCGTTCCCCGCGCTCAAGCAGATCGCGTGCTTTGCGATGGTCGGTATCGGAACCGCCTTCGCTTCCGTGCTGTGGCTGCTGCCCGCGCTGCTCACGCGTGCGCCGAAACATAATCCGCGTCGCCTGTTCGCGGCTGCGGCGCGTTTGCTCGATGTGTGGCATCGCGTCATCGGCGGACGGCGCGCGTGGCTCGTCGCCGCGCTGCTGCTGGTGGTCGCGATTCCGGGCTGGCTGCGTCTGACCAGCGACGACGACGTTCACCTGCTGATCCAGCGCGATGCGTCGCTGGTGGCGCAGGAAGACAAGGCGCGCGACGCCGTCGGCGTGGACAACAGCGCGCAATTCTTCGTAGTGCGCGGCGAGACGCCGGAGAACGTATTGCAGCGCGCGGAAGCGCTCGGCGTGAAACTGGATGCGTTGAACGACACAGCCGGCAAGGTGGGCAGCTATCAGTCGGTGACGCAGTTCGTGCCGTCGGCACAACGGCAACAGAGCGACCGCGCCTTGCTCGCGCAGCACGTCTTCGCCGATCCCGCCGCTTTGCGCGCCACGCTGCTGCAAGCCGGTTTCAAGGACGACGTCGCCGACGCCTGGATTGCCGCGTTTGCCCAGCCGCAACCGCCGTTCACCGTCGACCGATGGCTGGCCGCATCCTGGTCGCAACCGTACCGCCATCTTTGGCTCGGTGAGGTTGGCGGTGACGTCGACCCGCAAAACAAGGCTTACGCAGCCGTGGTGATTCCGCAAGGCGTGACGCCGCAGAACGAGCCGGCGCTGATCGCGATGGCCGCTTCGGTGCCCGGCGTGGCGTTCGTCGACAAGGCGGCGAGCGTGTCGAAGCTGTTCGGCGAATATCGCGTGGATAGCGGCTGGTGGCTGGGCGGCGCGTTGGCGCTGGTGCTGTTGCTGCTGACGCTGAGATATTCCCCGAAACGCGTCGCGCGCCCGGCGTTGCTCGATCGTGTGCGCGGCGGCGTGGCCGTCACATTGCCGGTGCTGCTCGCGGTGGGCGTGACGCTCGCGGTATTCGGCTATGCGGGTGTACCGCTCAATCTGTTCAACTGGCTTGCGCTGATGCTGGTGCTCGGCGTGGGCGCAAACTATGCCGTGTTTCTGCGCGAAGGCTGCCTGCGCGCGGACGCGGATCTCGGCGCAGTGTGGACGGGCGTGCTGCTTTCGGCCGCTACCACGCTGCTGTCGTTCGGCATGCTCGGCATGAGCGACATGCCCGCGCTGAAGAGTTTCGGCGCGACGCTCGCGCTCGGCATCGCGGTATCGGTGTTGCTCGCGCCGATCGGCATGCCATCGGAATCAAGGAGGGCCGCATGAAGGCGCCATCAGTTTATTTGCACGCGCTCGGCATGATCAACGCGCTCGGCAGCGGCCTGCAAAGCATCGTGCCGGCGCTGGCCGCCGCGCACGCGCCGGGTATGGCGAGCGCGCATAGCGGTATCGGCGAGGCGTTCGTCGGCAGCGTGCTTGCGCCGCTCGATCTGGCGCCGTCGCCGGAACTCGTGCGCTACGACTGCCGCAACAACCGGCTGCTGCTCGCCGCGCTCGCGCAGATCGCGCCGCAAGTCGAAGCCGCGCGCGAGCGCTACGGCGCGCATCGGATCGGCGTGGTGCTCGGCACCAGCACGTCGGGCATCGAAGCCGCCGAGGCCGCGTTCGTCTATCAGGCGCAGGCGGGCGGCTTGCCGGCCAGCTTCAACTACCGTCAGATGGAGATCGGCACGGCCGCGCCGTTCGCCGCCGCCGCGCTCGACCTGCACGGCCCGGCGTACACCATCTCGACGGCCTGCACGTCGAGTGCGAAGGCGTTTGCGTCCGCGCGGCGCCTGTTGCAACTGAACCTGTGCGACGCGGTGGTGGTCGGCGGCGTCGATTCCCTGTGCGAGCTGACAGTGCAGGGCTTCGCCTCGCTCGAATCGACCAGCAACGTGCGCAGCAATCCGATGAGCCGCAATCGCTGCGGCATCAACGTCGGCGAAGGCGCCGCCGTGTTTCTGATGAGCCGCGACGAAGCGGCGGTGCGGCTCGCCGGCGTCGGCGAATCGAGCGACGCGCACCACATCTCGTCGCCCGATCCGACCGGCGCGGGCGGCGAGCTTGCCTTGCGCGCGGCGCTCGCCGACGCCGGCATCGAGCCGTCTGCGATCGGCTACGTGAACCTGCACGCCACCGCCACGCGCAAGAACGACGAGATGGAAGCGCATCTGATGGCGCGCGTGTTTCCCGACGGCGTGGCGACGAGCGGCACCAAGCCGCTGACGGGTCATCAACTCGGCGCGGCGGGCGCGACCGAACTCGGCTTTGCGTGGCTCACGCTCGCGCAGGAACGCCACGCGTTGCCGCGTCACGTGTGGGACGGCGACGCCGATCCGGCGCTGCCGAAGCTGGACCTCGTGGAAAGCGAGCGCATCTTGCCGGCCGGCCCGCAATACGTGATGAGCAATTCGTTTGCCTTCGGCGGCAGCAATGTCAGCCTGATCCTCGGACGGTGACGCGCATGACCCGAACCGTCCAGGACCTCGTGAGCCAGCCGATCGAAGCGATCATCCCGCATCGCGGCACCATGCTGCTGATCGACGGCATCGACCGCTTCGACGACGAAACGCTCGACGCGCGCGCCACCGTCCGCGCCGACGCCTGGTATGCCGACGCCCAGGGCGCGATGCCCGCGTGGATCGGCATCGAACTGATGGCGCAGGCCATCGCGGCGCACGTGGCGTTGCTGGCGATGCGCGGCGGCGGTCAGGCGCGGCCCGGCGTGCTGCTCGGCTCGCGCAGCTACAAGGCCTTGCAGCCGTCGTTCGCGGCGGGTGCGTCGCTGGTGATCCGCACCGTCGAATTGCTGCGCAGCGAAGAAGGTCACGGCGCGTACGAATGCACGATCCAGCATGGCGACGTGCGGTGCGCCGAGGCCGTCATCAAGGTTTTTCAACCGCCCAATTTCCAGTCTTTCATCGAAGGGAGTTTCAGTTCATGAGCCGGCGTGTTCTCGTTACCGGCGCAAGCCGCGGCATCGGCCGCGCGATTGCGTACAAGTTGGCCGCCGATGGCTTCGCGGTGTCCGTGCATTGCCGCACGGGACGCGCCGAAGCCGACGCGGTCGCGACGGGCATCGCCGCGCAGGGCGGCACGGCGCGCGTGCTGCAATTCGACGTGCGCGAGCGTGCCGTGTGCCGCGAGGTGCTCGAAGCGGACGTGGCGGCGCACGGTCCGTACTACGGCATCGTGTGCAGCGCGGGCGTGACCCGCGACGGCGCATTTCCCGCGCTGAGCGAGGAAGACTGGGACATCGTGATCGAAACCGGTCTCGACGCCTTCTACAACGTCGTTCATCCGCTCACCATGCCGATGGTGCGCGCGAAAAAGGGCGGACGTATCGTCACCATCGCGTCGGTGTCCGGCGTGATGGGTAATCGCGGTCAGGTCAACTACAGCGCCGCCAAGGCCGGGTTGATCGGCGCAACCAAGGCGCTCGCCGTCGAACTGGCGACGCGCAACATCACCGTCAATTGCGTGGCGCCGGGTCTGATCGAAACCGGCATGCTCGACGAAATGCCGCTCGAACACGCATTGAAGACGGTGCCGATGAACCGCGTCGGTCAGCCTGCCGAAGTGGCGTCCGTGGTCAGCTTCCTGATGTCGGATGCGGCCTCGTATGTCACGCGTCAGGTGATCGGCGTCAACGGCGGGATGGTGTGATGAAACGCGTCGTCATTACCGGCATGGGTGGCGTCACCGCATTGGGCGACCACTGGGACGAAATCGAAGCGCGCCTGAGGCGCGGCGTGAACGCCGTGCGGCGCATGCCGGAGTGGGACTACTTCGAGTCGCTGCATACGCGGCTCGCGTGTCCGCTGCCCGGCTTCGCCACGCCCGCGCACTATCCGCGCAAGAAGACGCGGTCGATGGGACCGGTCTCGATGTACTCGGTGCGCGCGAGCGAACTCGCGCTGGCCGATGCCGGTCTCGCCGACGACGCCAGCATCAAGGACGGCCGCATGGGTGTCGCGTACGGTTCGTCGTCGGGTTCGGTGCAGCCGATCCGCGCGTTCGGCACGATGCTCGAAACCGGCTCGATGAGCGACGTCACCTCGAACAGCTACGTGCAGATGATGCCGCACACCACGGCCGTCAACGTCAGCCTGTTCTGGGATCTGAAAGGCCGCATCATCCCAACCTCATGCGCGTGCGCGTCGGGCAGCCAGGCGATCGGCTACGCGTTCGAAGCGATCCAGAGCGGCAAGCAGACGCTGATGCTGGCGGGTGGCGCGGAAGAACTGTCCGGCCCGGCGGTTGCCGTGTTCGACACCTTGTACGCCACCAGCACCCGTAACGACGAGCCGCATCTCACGCCGCGTCCGTTCGACGCCGCGCGCGACGGTCTCGTGGTCGGCGAGGGCGCGGCCACCCTGGTGCTCGAGGAATACGAACATGCCGTGGCGCGTGGCGCGCGGATTCACGCGGAGATCGTCGGTTTCGGCTGCAACTCGGATGGTGCGCACATGACGCAGCCGACCGCGCAAACCATGGCGCTCGCCATGCGCCTCGCGCTCGACGACGCGCGTCTCGCGCCCGAAGCGATCGCCTACGTGAATGCGCACGGTACCTCGACGGATCGCGGCGACGTGGCCGAAAGTCACGCCACCGCGCAGATCTTCGGCGAGCGCATGCCGATCAGTTCGCTCAAGAGTTACGTGGGTCACACGCTCGGCGCATGCGGCGCGCTCGAAGCCTGGTGGACCATCGAAATGATGAAGCGCAACTGGTACGCGCCTACGCTGAATCTGCAGAACGTCGATCCGGCCTGCGCGCCGCTCGACTACATCACCGGTACGGGGCGCGAGATCGACGCCGAATATGTGATGAGCAACAACTTCGCGTTCGGCGGCATCAACACGTCGCTGATTTTCCGGCGCGCTCGATGAGCGTGACGCTGCAACGCGTGGTCGTGACCGGCATGGGTATCGTGTCCTGTCTCGGCAATACGCTCGACGAGGTCTCGGCCGCGTTGCGCGCGGGCCGCTCGCGTATCACGCGTGTCGACGCGTGGCGCGAGCGCGGCTTCGGTACGCAGGTGGCGGGCGTGGCGTCGGTGGCGAACGAAACGCCGTTCGAGCGCAAGCTGGAGCGCTTCATGGGCGACACGGCGCGCTTTGCCTGTCACGCGGCGCGCAAGGCCATCGACGACGCCGCGCTCACGTCCGCCGCGCTGCGTTCGCCGCACGCGGGCGTGGTGATCGGCTCGGGCGTCGGCACGATGTCCGCGTACGACGCCGCCATGACCATCGCCAACGCGCGCGGCGTCGATCGCACACCGCCCTATGTCGTGCCGCAGGCGATGAGCAGCACCGCCTCGGCGAACGTCGCGCAGGTGTTCGGCACCGAAGGCACGAGCTACTCGCCGTCGTCTGCGTGCACGACTTCGGCGCTGGCAATCGGCCAGGCGATGCAACTGATCCAGACCGGCCGTCAGCAGATCGTGCTGGCCGGCGGCGCCGAAGCGCTGCACGACAACATGACCCTGATGTTCGACGCGATGGGCGCCTTGTCGCGCCGCTTCAACGAGACGCCGCATCTGGCTTCGCGTCCTTACGACACCGCGCGCGACGGCTTCGTGATCGCCTCGGGCGGCGGCGTGCTGGTGCTCGAATCGCTCGATCATGCGTTGGCGCGCGGCGCCCGCATCTACGCGGAACTGACCGGTTTCGGCGACTGCACCGACGCGGCCGGCATGGTCTCGCCAGGCGCGGCGGGCATCGCGCGCGCGATGCGTGGCGCGCTGAACGGCGCGACGAGGCGGCCCGATTATCTCAACACGCATGCGCCTTCGACGCCGCTCGGCGACGTCGAGGAACTGCGCGCGATCAACGACATATTCGGCGCCGTGGCCGGTGAAAACGTGCCGCCGTTTTCGTCCACCAAAGGCATGACCGGGCATCCGCTCGGCGCGAGCGGCGCGCACGAGGCCATTTACACCTTGCTGATGATGCGCGACGGTTTCATCGCGGCGACGGCGCCGGTCGGCACGGAAGACGACAGCGTCGCGGGCATGCCGCTCGTGCGCGCGGCGCGCGAGGCCGAGATCGGGTCGGCGATGTCGAATTCATTCGGGTTCGGCGGCAGTTGCGCGAGCCTGATGTTCGAAGGGTGGCGGGACCGTTGAAGCGGTCGTCGTCCGGGCGGGACAATTCTAAAAATCGAGGGCACTACGAATGAAAAGAACAGGAATGCTGGGCGTGCTGGTCGTTGTGGCGTTGACGCAGGCGGGGTGCGCGACGCAGGTCAAATCGTTGCCGCTCGCGGCCGCCGGTGGTCAGTCGCGGGGCGGCGTGCCGGTGTACTTCGGCGAGCAGCCGCATGCGGCCGTGCAGAGTCAGATAGGCAATGTGTCGTATTCGGTGCGGATCGCGCGCAAGGTGTCGAGTCCGGAAGACGCCTGCCATGAAGCGCTCGGCGAGGCGGTGCAGAAACTGCGCGCCGCGGCCGTCGAGCGTCATGCGAACGCGGTGATCGACGTGTCCACGCGTTTTCACAGCACGGACAGCCATTCGTCCACCGACTTCACCTGCGGCGTGAGCCCGAGTGCCGCCGCGATCGCGGTGAGCGGCAAACTGGTCGTGCTGGAAGCGAACTGAGGCAAACGTAGGCGCACCGGATTGCGACAAAGTGCGCGAAGCAGAATCGAGCCGTAACTGACAGAACTCACTAGAGCAACAAAAACCACCAAGGAGTCTCAATGAAACGCCACCTGATGTTTGCTGCACTGCTTGCTTCTTTTGCCACGCTTGCCAGCGCGCCCGCCTTCGCGCGCGACACGGTGGCCAACTATCCGGTCGAGCCGGCGCTGCACAGCGAGCCGGGCAAGGTCAGCGACGATATCGATCTGTATTTCGCGGGCCAGAAGCATCCGCCGGTGAAGAACACGATCGGCGAATTCGCTACCAACAAGAAGACCAACGCGTTCGGCAAGAGCGATCTGGAAGCGTGCCAGCACGTGTTCCTCTCGGCGGTGATCGAATTGCAGGAACGCGCGCGCAAGGAAGGCGGCAACGCCGTGATCAACATCAAGAGTAACTACAAGAACGAAGTGCGCGAGAGCGCGACCGAGTTCACGTGCGGCGCGGGTGCGGTGATTGCTGGCGTTGCACTGAAGGGCGACGTGGTGACGTTGCGCAAGTAAGCCGGCTCAATCGGCCTTGACCGCCGCGACATTGACGAGCGTCTCGCGACGCTTGCCGGGCCGCGGACGGTACAGGCCGATGCGTTCGAGCAGGCCGAAGTCTTTCGCGCGGCTCCACCACAGGTAGGGCAGGGAGACGTTACGCAGGCCGAAGCGGAAGCCGGCGCCGCGAATCATGTCGAGATAGCCGTCGGCGCTTTTTTGCACGTGCATCGGGTGACGGAACAGCAGACGGATTACCCACGACTTGATGTACGCGTCGGTGGATTCGGCGAACAGCAGGACGCCGCCCGGTTTGAGCACGCGGCGGAACTCGGCGAGCGCGCGGTCCTGCTCGACGAGGTGGTGGAAGGTTTGATGACAGAACACGATATCCGCGCTGGCATCGGGCAAGGGCAGGTTCGCGCAGTCGCCGTGCAGCAGTTCCACGTCCGCGAGCGCATCGCGGCAGGCGCGCGCTGCGTTGGCCGCGAGCGCGAGCGAGGGCTCGTGAAAATCGACGCCGACGATGCGGCGCGGCGCGAAAGCCTGGGCGAGCAGGCGAAACGAAATGCCCTGACCGCAGCCGGCGTCGACGATCACCGGTGCGGCGGGCAGCGGTGCGTCGATCAGGCGCTTGAGGTCGTTGATCGCGACCCGCAGGACATGATGTTCCCAGGTATGAGTACGCAGGAACCAGATGCCGAACGCCGTTTCCGGCACGAAAGGCACACTGGATGATTCGGATGGCGACACGCTGGGCTCCCCGTCGGACTGTCGTGCTGTGCTGTAACACGCGCACTGATGCACCAGTTGATGTGCGCGTGATTGTAACGAGACGTAAGGATGCAGCGTATTGCTGTTCCGAGCAAGCAAACGATTGAGGCAAACGTGAGTACAAATTCAATGCGCATCGCCGTCGACGTGACGATCATCGGAGCGGGTCCGGCAGGCGCGGTCGCCGCCGCGCTTTTGCGCAAGGCCGGCCGCTCGGTGCTGGTGCTGGAGCGTCAGCACTTTCCGCGTTTTTCGATCGGTGAGAGTCTGCTGCCGCAAAGCATGGCTTACCTCGAAGAGGCCGGCATGCTGCAGGCGGTGGTCGAGGCCGGCTTCCAGTACAAGAACGGCGCTCACTTCGTGTATCGCGATCAGTCGTCGGCGTTCGATTTCCGCGACAAGCATTCGGCGGGATGGGGCACGACGTATCAGGTCGAGCGCGCGGTGTTCGACGATCTGCTGATACGCTGCGCCGCCGCGCAGGGTGCCGACGTGCGCTTCGGTCACACGGTCCGCGCGATGCACCCCGCTGCGCCGGGCAAACTTCCGCTGCTCGACGTACTCGACGAAGCGCAGAACGCGTACGAGGTCGAAGCGCGATTTGTGTTCGACGCGAGCGGCTTCGGCCGCGTGCTGCCGCGTCTGCTGGATCTCGAAGCGCCGACCCGCATGCCCACGCGCGCCGCGATTTTCACGCACGTGCTGGACGGCATTCCGACCGGCAGGACCGACCGTAACAAGA
The DNA here is from genome assembly GCF_050436585.1 of Paraburkholderia sp. GAS199. Lineage (NCBI taxonomy): Bacteria > Pseudomonadati > Pseudomonadota > Betaproteobacteria > Burkholderiales > Burkholderiaceae > Paraburkholderia > Paraburkholderia sp. GAS199. The sequence continues at coordinate 452,707 of NZ_JBNDMM010000008.1, forward strand.
TCTGCGTGGCGACGCATCCCGAACGTCGCGACGTGTGGTTCTGGATGATTCCGCTGGCGGGCGGCCGCTCGTCGGTGGGTTGTGTGGCCGAGGCGAGTTTCCTCGACGTGCCGGATGCGGAGCGCGACGCGACACTGCGCGCGCTGATCCAGCAGGAACCGACGCTCGGGCCGTTGATCGGCAACGCGCCGTTCCTGATGCCGGTGCGTCACATTGGCGGCTATGCGGCGAACGTCGAGCGTTTGCATGGTCCCGGTTACGCGCTGCTCGGGAACGCCGGCGAGTTTCTCGATCCGGTGTTTTCGTCCGGCGTGACCATCGCGCTGCGCTCGGCGCATCTCGCCGTGCAAACGCTGAACCGTCAACTCGACGGCGAGCAGGTCGACTGGTCGTCGGCATACGACGTGCCGCTGCGCAAGGGCATCGACACGTTCCGCGCCTTCGTGGAGCGTTGGTACACGGGCGAATTGCAGGACATCATCTTCTATCCCGAGCAGACGCCGTCGATTCGCCGCATGATCAGTTCGGTGCTGGCAGGGTATGCGTGGGACGAATCGAATCCGTATGTGGCCGATCCCGTGCGGCGGCTGAACGCGTTGCACGAGGTTTGCACGCACGGCTGACCGGTGTGTCGAGCGAAAACAAAAACGGCGCTTCGTACTGAAGCGCCGTTTTTTTATGGGTCCGAATTCGATGAGCTTAAGCCGCCGGGCAAAACGCTCAGTGCGGCCGGCGGATCGACCGGTCGATCAAGCCGCGATCTTCGCGGCGCGCGGCGCGTGCTGGCGCACGTCGTCACGGCGATGCACGCGCTTGCCGGCCGCGTACGTTTCGTAGATCGCGCGGTCGTCGCCGAGCAGCGCGAACGCGAACAGCAGTTCTTCGAGCGACTCGGTGCGCGCGGTGCGGCGCGCGAGCAGCGGCGTGGCCTGCGGATCGAGCACGACGAAATCCGCTTCGGACTTCGGCTTGAGCGTGCCGACCTTGTCGGCGAGATCCAGCGCTTCGGCCGCGCCCGCGGTGGCGAGGTAGAACATGCGCGTCGCGGTCAGATGATGGCCCGTGAGACGCGCGACCTTGTGCGCCTCGTTCATGGTTTGCAGCATCGAGAACGAGGTGCCGCCGCCGACGTCGGTGGCGAGTGCGATCGGCATGCCGGCTTCGTCGGCCTTGTCGAAATCGAACAGGCCGCTGCCGAGGAACAGATTCGACGTCGGGCAATGCGAGGCCACCGTGCCGGTTTGCGCCATGCGCTTGCGGTCTTCCTCGTCGAGGTGAATGCAGTGACCGTACACCGCGCGGCGACGCAGCAGGCCGTAGTGATCGTAGATGTCCAGATAGCTGCGATGGCCGGGGAAAAGGTCGGCCACCCATTTCACTTCGTCGGTGTTCTCGGCGACGTGGCTCTGGATGAAGATGTCCGGATGCTGGCTTGCCAGCACGCCGCACGCTTCGAGTTGCGCTTCGGTCGAAGTCGGCGCGAAACGCGGCGTGAGCGCGTACATCTGACGCCCACGGTTATGCCAGCGGCCGATCAGTTCGGCGCTGTCGTCGTAACCCGACTGCGCGGTGTCGCGCAGGAACTCGGGGCAGTTGCGATCCATGAGCACCTTGCCCGCCACCATGCGCAGATTGCGTGCTTCGCTCTCGGTGAACAGTGCGTCGGCGGATTCCTTATGCACGGTGCAATACACCAGCGCGGTGGTGGTGCCGCAAGCCAGCAGTTCCTCGACGAAGAAGCTCGCCGTGTCGCGCGCGTAGGCGGGATCGGTGAAGCGGCGCTCGGTCGGGAAGGTGTAGGTATCGAGCCACGGCAACAGACCCGGCGCCGGCGACGCGATCATGTCGGTCTGCGGATAGTGGATGTGCGTGTCGATGAAGCCGGGCACGATCAGCTTGTCGCGCATGTCCTGCACCTGAACGCCGGGCGCGAGTTGCGCCGCCAGCGCGGCATACGCGCCCGCGGCGACGACATGGCCGTCTTCGACGATCAGAAGGCCGTCCTCGTTGAAGACCGCCGCGTTGGACGATTGCGCGGGATCGCCGTTGAAGGTCAGCAGTTGTGCGCGGTAAGCCGATTGAGTCATGGGTGAAACCGTCTCCGATATGGGGAAGCTAAACAGCGCAGACGGCGGCTCGATGCAGGTTCCTCGCGGAACCGTTTGCCGCCGCCGGCTGCTCTTTATCGGCCCGTCAGTGCGGGCCGTGTGGATGCCAGTACGCGTCGAGCCTGGCGATCAGTTCGCTGCGTTGTCCGGGCGTCACGAACGACGCTTCGAAGCTGTTGCGGATGATCGTGTAGACCTCGGCATCGTCGAGTTTCAACGCGTCGATGGTGGCGAAATAGTTGGCGTTCACGTAGCCGCCGAAATAGGCGGGGTCGTCGGAATTCACCGTCACGGCAACGCCGCGATCCAGCAGATCCTTGAGCGTGTGTTTGGTCATGTCGTCGAACACGCAGAGCTTCAGGTTCGACAGCGGACAGACCGTCAGCGCGACGCGCGAATCGGCGAGCCGCGCGACCAGCGCCGGGTCTTCGATGCTGCGCACGCCGTGATCGACGCGATCCACCTTCAGCAGATCGAGCGCCTCGTAGATGTACGACGGCGGGCCTTCTTCGCCCGCGTGGGCGACCAGCTTCAGACCGAGCGCGCGCGCTTTGGCGAACACGCGCTCGAATTTCGACGGCGGATGGCCGCGCTCCGACGAATCGAGGCCCACGCCGATCAGACGATGCTTGTACTGCTCGAACAGCGGCAGCGCCTCGTCGAAGGTGGCGAGCGCATCTTCTTCCGACAGATGGCGCAGGAAACACAGGATCAGCTTGCTGGTCATGCCGCGCTTTTCCGCGTCGGCCAGCGCGCGTTCGATGCCGGCCACCACGGTGGCGATCGCTACGCCGCGTTCGGTGTGCGTCTGCGGGTCGAAGAAAATCTCGCTGTGCACGACGTTATCGGCGAGGCAACGTTCGACATACGCGGTGGTCATGTCGTAGAAATCCTGCTCGTGCAGCAGCACACTCGCGCCGGCGTAATAGATGTCGAGGAAAGACTGAAGGTCGGTGAACGCATACGCGGCACGCAGTGCGTCGATCGAGTCGTAGGCGAGCTTCACGCCGTTGCGTTCGGCGAGTGCGAAGATCAGCTCGGGTTCGAGCGAGCCTTCGATGTGAATATGCAACTCGGCCTTCGGAGCGCGTGCGGCTTTTTCCAGTAGTGGGGTGAGGGTCGTTGTAGTCATGGTCGGTCAAGAGTTCATTGGAGTACGTTCGCGCCGGATGCCGGATAGCGTGATCCGCTTGCTGGAGCGACGGCGCGTGGCGGATCAGACCGCCTGCGCGGTATGCGCGGGCGCATTCGCCTCCACGGCCTGCAACACCTGGGCCGCCGCCGAGATCGCAATGATCTCCGGCGACTTGTCGACGATACCGTCCACGCCGAGCGGACACTTCATGCGCGCGATCTGCGACGGATCGATGCCGCGCGCGGCCAGCCGATGCTCGAACTGCTTGCGTTTGCTGTGCGAGCCGATCATGCCGAAGAACGCGAAATCGCCACGCCGCAGGATGCGCTCGGCCAGTTCGAGGTCGAGCGCGTGGTTGTGCGTCATCACGATGAAATACGTGTTGGGCGCGGCCTGGTCGATGGCTTCGTCGGGCGCGTCGTTCGGGTCGATCTTCACGTTCGGCGCGTGCAGCGTGTCGAGCGGCGGAAACTGCGCGTCGCGTTCGTCCACCCAGCGCACGGTGCAGGGCAGGGTGGCGAACACGCGCACCAGCGCCGCGCCCACGTGACCCGCGCCGAACAGCACGACATGGAAGTCGCCCGGCGCAATGGTCTCGGTGAGCAGGGCGCCGCTGTCGTCGAAGCCGGCGCCGTCCCACAGCAGGCAGTCGGCGGCGTCGACACCCGGTTCGGGGTCGGACAGCATCACCGCATCCGGTGCGGGGCCGAATGATACGCTACGCACCGTCGATTGGCCGGCGGCCACGCGCTTCGCCAGCGAGGTGATCCAGCCGAGATCGCCGATATCGAGCCGCTCGAACGCGAGAATCACGGCGCCGCCGCAGCATTGGCCGAGACTCGGCCCCAGCGCGAAACGCTCCAGCCGGCGCATGTGCGGCGAGCGCATGCCGTCGCGCAGTACGCGGCGCGCGGTCTCGATCGCTTTCCATTCGAGATGGCCGCCGCCGATGGTGTGCTTCGCCGAATCGCGCGTGACGATCATTTTGGTGCCGGCCTCGCGCGGCGCCGAACCTTCGACGCGAGCGACCGTCACCAGCACGGCGGCGTCGCCGTGCGCGAGCAGTTGTTGCAGGTCAGGTAGCCAGGCTTGCATCCGGCGGTTCTCCAGACATGGCCGCGCGGGGTGTCCGCGTGACCGGTTGTGCGTGGCGCGAGGCGTTCGTGTCGCATCGCGCCGGTTGTGCTCCGCTGCTTTGTCGGCTTTGTCGGCTTTGTCGGCTTCGTCGAGCCGCCTGCGGGTTGTGCCGGTTCGACATCATGTTGCCGCCACGGTGACGGCGGTTTCGCTGCCCGGCGCATCGGCGCCCGGCGTTTGCAACGCATCGAGCGCGTCGAGAATCGCCTCGGGCGTGGCCGGTGCGCGCAAGGGCGGCGCGCGGTCCGCGTCCGGCACGGCGGCCGCGATCGCATCGCGGATCGCCAGAAACACGGAGAACGGCAGCAACAAGGGCGGCTCGCCGACCGCCTTCGAGTGGAACACGGTCGGCTCGGCGTTACGGTTCTGATAGAGCCGCACGTGGAACGCGGCGGGCGTGTCGCTCACGGCGGGAATCTTGTAGGTGGACGGCGCGTGCGTCATCAGGCGGCCATCGCGGTTCCACCACAATTCCTCGGTGGTCAGCCAGCCCATGCCCTGGATGAAGCCGCCTTCCACCTGACCGATGTCGATGGCCGGATTGATCGACTGGCCGGCGTCGTGCAGCACGTCGGCGCGTACCAGCTTCCATTCGCCCGTCAGCGTATCGATGACGACTTCCGACACGGCCGCGCCGTAGGCGAAGTAATAGAACGGATGACCCGTCAGCGTTTTCGCGTCCCAGTGGACTTTCGGCGTGGTGTAGAAACCATCGGACCACAACTGCACGCGCGCCAGATACGCCGCGCCCACGAGTTGCTCGAACGGCATCGCGCCGCCGTTCACCGACACTTCGCCGTGGCCGAACTGCACGTCACGGGCGTGGCCGCCGAGCTGCTTCGCGGCGAGTTCGGCGAGCCGGCCGCGAATCGTACGCGCGGCGGCTTCGGCGGCTTTGCCGTTCAGGTCGCTGCCGGTCGAGGCGGCCGTCGCCGAGGTGTTGGCGATCTTCGAAGTGTCGGTGGCCGTCACCCGGACGCGCGACAGCGGCAAGCCGAGTTCGTTGGCCACCACTTGCGCGACCTTCGTGTTGAGCCCCTGACCCATCTCCGTGCCGCCATGGTTGACGAGCACCGAACCGTCCCGGTAGACGTGCACCAGCGCGCCGGCCTGATTGAGAAACGGCACGTTGAACGAGATGCCGAACTTCACCGGTGAGAAGGCGAGGCCGCGTTTGAGCACGGGGCTCGTCGCGTTGAATTCGGCCAGCGCGGCGCGGCGCGCGTGGTAATCGCTGGAGGCGAGCAGTTCGTCGGTCAGCGGCGCGATCACGTTGTCTTCGACCTTCTGACCGTACGGCGTCGTGTCGCGGTCGCCGACGCCGTAAAAATTGGCGAGCCGCACGTCGAGCGGATCGCATTGCAGCTGACGGGCGATGCTGTCGAGCATCACTTCCATCACGAGCGCGCCCTGCGGTCCGCCGAAACCGCGGAACGCCGTATTCGATTGCGTGTTGGTCTTGCAGCACAGTGCGACGATATCGACGTCCGACAGGTAGTACGCGTTGTCGAAGTGACAGACGGCGCGCGTGGCGACCGCGCCGGAGAGATCGGCCGAATAGCCGGCGCGCAAGGCGATTTCCACCCGCGCGCCGAGAATGCGGCCGGTGTGGTCGAAGCCGGCTTCGTATTCATAGATCGCGTCGTGGCGCTTGCCGGTGATCATGAAGTCGTCGTCGCGGTCGGCGCGCAGCTTGACCGGCCGGCGCAGCCGTTGCGCCGCGAGCGCCGCGACGCAGGCGAACAGCGCCGACTGCGATTCCTTGCCGCCGAAACCGCCGCCCATGCGACGGCATTCGCACACGACGTTGTGCGCGGGCCAGTCGAGCATATGCGCGACCACCTGCTGCATTTCGCTCGGATGCTGCGTCGAACTGTAGACGAGCATGCCGTCCATCTCTTTGGGCACGGCGTACGCGACCTGGCCTTCCAGATAGAACTGCTCCTGACCGCCCACTTCGAACGTGCCGCTGATCCGATGCGGCGCGGCCGCGATTTTCTGCGCCGGCTCGCCGCGCTTCAGATGCAGCGGCGGCAGCACGAACTGCTTCGCGGCGCGCGCGTCGGCCGGCGTGAGAATCGCATCGAGCGGCTCGTAGCGGACCACGTCGTCGCTCTTCGCCAGTGCGGCCGCGCGGCGCGCCAGATCGTGGCTTTCAGCGATCACGGCGAACACCGGCTGACCGAGATAAAGCACTTCGCCGGTCGCGAGAATCGGGTCGTCGTGCAGCACGGGGCCGCAATTGTTTTCGCCGGGGATGTCCTCGGCGGTCAGCACTGCGATCACGCCCGGCGCCTTTCTGACGGCGTCCAGATCGATCGCCACGATACGCGCGTGCGCATGACGCGACAGCCCGAGCGCGGCATGCACGGTGCCGTGGAGTTCGGGGATGTCGTCGGTGTAGGTGGCTTCGCCGCTCACGTGCAGCGCCGCCGATTCATGCGGCGACGACACGCCGATCGCGGTTTCCTCGACGAATCGATCGGTCCGGTTCATGGCGACTCCTTCGCGATAGCGGCTTCGTGAACATGCGCCTCGAAGGCGAACGCGTTCACATCAAACAACGCGAGCGGCGCTTCGTGACGCGTTTCGAGGTAGAAACGCCAGAGCAGATTGCGCGCCACCTTGAGGCGGTAAGCGCTCGACGCGCGCATGTCCGTGAGCGGCTGGTAATCCGCGACGAGCGCGTTCATCGCCTCGCGCGCCGTGCTTTCGTTCCATGTTGCGCCGATCAGCGCCGCCTCGGTTTGCGCCGCGCGTTTGGGCGTGGCCGCCATGCCGCCGAACGCGATGCGCGCCGCTTCGATCGTGCCGTTGTCATCGATATGCACGGCGAAGGCCGCACAGACCGCCGAGATATCCTGGTCGTAACGCTTGGACACCTTGTAGGTGCGAAAGCGCAGTTTGCCCAGCGGACGCGGCACGCGCAGCGCCGCAACGAATTCGCCGGCGGCGAGCGCGGTCTTCTGATAGCCGAGGTAGAACGCATCGAGCGGCAAGGTGCGGCTTTTTGCGCCGTGCCGCAGCACGACTTCGGCGTCGAGCGCGAGCAGCGCGGGCATCGAATCGCCGATCGGCGAGCCGTTCGCGACGTTGCCGCCCAGCGTGCCGGCGTTGCGGATCGGCAGCGAGGCGAAGCGCGTCCACAACTCGGCCAGTTCGGGATAGTCGGCAGACAGCGCCGCGTAGGCGTCTTCGAGCGTGACGGCCGCGCCGATGGTCAATGTTTGCGCGTCGCGCGCGACTGTTTTCAGTTCGGCGACGTTGCCGATGTACAGGATGTCGCCCAGATCGCGGAACTGCTTGGTGACCCACAGGCCGACGTCGGTGCTGCCGGCGAGCAGCCGCGCTTGCGGTAGTTCTGCGCGCAGTTTCGCAAAGGCGTCGAGCGAGACCGGAGCGTAGAACGCGGGCGAGCCGAACGACTTGCCGCGCGCGTCGGGCGCACGGTATTCGAACGTGTCGCCACGCTGGATGCCGCGCAACTGACCGGCCAGCGCGCCGCGATCCAGTGCGACGCGCGGATAGTGCGGGTAGTCGAACATTTTCTGCGCGGCGTCGACGATCGGCCGGTAGCCGGTGCAGCGGCACAGATTGCCGGATAGCGCCGCGTTGATTTCGTCGCGGGTGGGCAGGCCGGCGTCGGCGGGCTGGTTTTCATACAGCGCCCACATCGACATCACGAAACCGGGCGTGCAGAAACCGCATTGCGAGCCGTGACAGTCCACCATGGCCTGCTGCACGGGATGCAGCGCGCCGTCGGCGGCACGCAGGTCTTCGACGGTGAAGAGGGCGCGGCCGTCGAGCGTGGGAAGGAACTGGATGCAGGCGTTGACGGCTTTCAGGGCGACGCCGCCGTGCGCGTCCAGTTCGCCCACGACGACGGTGCAGGCGCCGCAGTCGCCTTCCGCGCAGCCTTCCTTGGTGCCCGTGCAATGCTCATCCTCGCGCAGGTGCTGCAGCACGGTGCGCGACGCCGGCACGTCCGTGATCTCACGGACGGACCCCTGGCGATAAAAGCGGATGGTTTGCGATGTCATGGCGAATCCAGAAGACAGTGCGGACCGGGCGCGCGTTACGCATGGGGTCGCGCCAAAGCCGGCCTCGCGCACGTAGATCGCCATCCAGTTACGACGATATCACTACCTTGTCCCGAAAATATTTCCCAACTCGCATGAAGCCTATTCGGAAGCGGTCATGTGATAAGTACGATTCATCACGGAGCCGGAAGTTGCGTCGGCCGGCGGCAAGCGGCGAAAAGCCCGTCGGACGGGGCTTTGGGGAGGATTGGAGCGACGCGCGCCGGCAGTTTTGGGGCTGGACCGTGGCGGTCTGGAAGGCTGGAAGAGCTGGGGAGATGCGCCCGGCTGGTCAGGTGCCAAGTGCCGGACGCCACGCGTGGACGTAAAAAAGCCAGCCTTCGCAGCGCCGTGAAGCGCGCTGCCGGGGCCGGCTTTTTTTAGAAAGAGGCGGAGCGGAGCGCGCGATCGACTGCGCGGGCTCGCGCACGGCGTCAGGCGATGCGACGGCGATTGCGAACCAGGCTCAGCGCAAGCGGCACAAACATCACGACGAACGCGACCAGCGACCACTGCGGCAGCGACAGGCCGAGAATCGGCGGATAAGGCGTTTCGCACAGGCCCGCCACCTTGAACACGCCCGGCAGCCAGTGAGCGGGCGGCAAGCTGTCGACCAGCGGCTGCAGCGCGTCGAAACCGCAGCTGAAGCCCGGATGCGCCTGCACATACACGTGCCGCGCCGCCGTGACCACGCCCGCGAGCGCGGAAAGCGCCGCCAGCACTTCCAGCAGACGCACGCCGCGCCAGCTGTCGAAGCGCGCGCCGAGGAAGGCGAAAATCGCGATCAGCAGGAAGAAGTAGCGCTGGATGATGCACAGCGGGCACGGGTCTTCGTGCAGGAAATACTGCAGATAGAGCGCGCCGGCCACCAGCCCGATACAGATCAGGCCCAGCAGAACCAGCAGGGAGCGCTCGCGGCGCAGCATGGCGTTGTCGTTATTCATGGATCGTGTGGCTGTCGAGAAACGGATTAGGGCGCAAAGGGCGGCTGCCCGCGATTCTAGCGCGAAGCTCCGCCCTGTCGCTGATCGGGCCGTCGAGCCGGCGACCCGATGCCGCTTGCGTTACCGGATCGCGTTGAGCACGGCCTCGGCGCCGCGCCCGATGGCGAGCAGGGCGTCGTCGGCGTGCGGCGCGCCGGCCAGCATCAGGCCCACGGGCGCCTCGCCGCGCAGGTGGCAGGGCAGCGACAACGCGCAGGTATCCAGGAAATTAAATACGCTCGGATTGCGCAGGATCAAGGCATTGGTGCGGCCGAAAGCGTCGTCGTCGTGAATCAGATCGGCCACGCGCGGCGGCAACACCGGCACGGTGGGCGCGACCACGGCGTCGAAACGCTGCCACAGCGTGCGGGCGGCTTCTTCGAGCATGGCTTCGCGCGCCGCGACCAGGTCGAGGTAATCGGCGGCGCTGGCCGGCTGGCCTTTGAGGATGCGCACCAGCACGCGCGGGTCGTACAGGTCACGATGCTTGTCGAGCAGCGGACGGTGCCAGGCGTAGGCTTCGATCGGCGAAAAACCGAAACGGTTGATCTCCGGCAGACGGTCGAGCGGCGCGAAACGCACTTCGCTGACGATCGCGCCCGCCGCCTCGAGATGCTTGAGCGCCGATTCGACGGCCGCCGCGACGGCCGGTTCGACGCCGTCGGTCACGAAATTCGTGAGGATGCCGAGGCGCACGCCTTCCAGCGGCCGGGCCGCCGGGATGCGCGGCTCGAGGCCGGCCAGCATGCGGTCGACCAGCGCGCAGCACGCCACGGAAACACCGATCGGGCCGAAGGAGTCGAGGGTGGGCGAAAGCGGCACGCCGCCCTGCTTCGGAATGCGCGCGGCAGTCGGCTTGAAGCCGGTCAGGCCGCACAGCGCGGCCGGGATGCGGATCGAGCCGCCGGTGTCGGTGCCGAGCGCGACAGCGGCCATGCCGTCCGCGACCGAGGCCGCCGCGCCCGACGACGAGCCGCCCGAAATGCGCTCGTCGCCCTTCACGCCGCGCTGATACGGCGACAGCGGGTGACCGTAATGCGGATTCAGGCCTAGACCAGAAAACGCGAATTCGCTCATGTTGGTACGACCGACGATCACCGCGCCGGCCCGCCTCAGGCGCGCCACGGCAACCGCGTCCGCGGTGGTGGCGGGGGCGTCGGCCAGCACCACGGAGCCGGCGCGGGTCGGCTGGCCTTCGATATCGAACAGATCCTTGACCGACACCGGAATGCCGGCGAGCGGCGACAGCACCGTGCCGGCGGCGCGCAGGCGGTCGTGGGCGTCGGCGGCGGCGCGGGCGCTGTCGGCGTCCACGTGCATGAAGGCGACCGCGCCCTGGCCGGCCGGGTCGGCGATGCGTTCGAGCGCGGTTTCGACGAGCGCGCGGCTGGTGGTGCGGCCGGTGGCGAGGTCGGTGGCGAGTTGGGCGAGCGGCGGGAAGGGCGTGAAGTCGGTGGCCATGGTGTCGGTAGTGATCCGGGTTGGAGGCGAGGCGCGCGCGGCGGGGTTGGTTCGCGTGCGCCGCCGCGGCGTCTTCCGTCAGATACGGTTGAACAGGGTCGCGCGAAACGCTTCGATATGCTTTTGCACCGAGCGGCGGGCGCCTTCGGCATCGCGTTCGCGCAGCAGGTTGAACAGTTCGAGATGCTCTTCGTGGACGTCTTCGAGATGGTGCGGCTCGGACAGCGAAATGAACCAGAAACGCAGCGAGCGCTCGTGCAGGCCGCGCAGGATGTCGGCCAGTACCGCGTTGCGCGACGCCGCGGAAATCGCCAGATGGAATTCGCGGTCGATATCCATCATGCCTTCGATATCGTGCGCCGCGACGCACACTTCCGAGCGTTGCAGCAGGGCTTGCATGGCGTCGTAGTCATGCTGCTGGGCGTGGCGCGCGGCCAGTTCCACGCAATAGCTTTCGTTGACGAGCCGCACGTCGATGATCGCGAGCACGTCGTCGAGCGAAACCGGACGGACCATGATGCCCTTGCGCGGCATGATGGTCAGCATGCCCTCGTGAACCAGCCGGTGCAGCGCCTGGTGAACGGGCGTGCGGCCGATGCCGGTCAAGGTCATGAGTTCCGCTTCGTTGAGCACTTCGCTCGGCCGCAGGCGCATCGTGATGATCTCGCGCTTGACGAACGCGTACGCCTGCTCGGCAAGGCTGGCGGACGCGGTCTCGCGGGTGGACTTCGAAGGGCGTGCGGTCTGCAGGAGCGTCATGTGAAAGGGAAGCGGACGGTGTCGTCCGCATTGTAGAGCAAGGTTTTGCGCGATCGGCGCGTGGCGGGCGCGGGCTTGTGCGTGTGCCTGTGTCTGTCACGCGCCGGGGCTGCCGTGCGCCGGGCGCGGCAGGACCGCACGGGCGCAGGTGAGGCGCAGATCACGCGCAATTCAGGCACGGCTCGGCGCGACGGCGGCGGCGTGCTGCACCTTCACGCGCGGCATCATCAGCGTGACGAGTCCGCCCACGATCAGCGCGCCCGCGATCAGCACCAGCCCGAACGTCACGCTATGCGTGGCGTCCTTGACGATGCCGAGCACGTACGGGCTCACGTAGCCGGCCAGGTTCGCGATCGAGTTGATCACCGCAATGCCGGCGACCGCGGCCGTGCCTTGCAGGAACGTGGTGGACATCGACCAGAAGATGCCGAAGCCCGCGAGAATCCCGATATACGCGATCGACAGGCCGGTCACGGCCAGTGGAATCGAATTAGTGACCGAGGCGCTGCCGAGCAGTCCCGCCGCGCCGATGAAGCAGCACACGGCGTAGTGCCAGCGGCGCTCGCCCGTGATATCCGACGAACGGCCGATCAGGATCATGCCGATGCCCGCCGCGAGATACGGAATGGCGGTCACGAAGCCGTTGGCGACGAGATTGGTCACGCCGAGATCCTTGACGATCTGCGGCAGCCAGAACGAGAAACCCGCATTGCCCGTGACAAGGCAGAAGTAGATCAGCGTGAGCAGCCAGAAACGGCCCGAACGCAAGGCGACCGCCAGACTGTGCTCGGCGCCGGCCGCCGCCGCGGCCGTGTTTTCGCGGGAGAGGCGGCCGAGCACCACGCGTTTTTCCTCGTCGGTGAGCCAGGCGGCTTCGGCGGGCGTGTTGCGCAGAACGGCGAGCGCCCAGAAGCCCGCGAGGATCGACGGAATGCCTTCGATCAGGAACATCCACTGCCAGCCGCGCAGGCCGTGCGTTTCATGCAGCGCCGACATCAGAAAACCCGACAGCGGCGCGCCGATGATGCCGGCCACCGGAATCGCGGCCATGAACACGGCGACCATCCGCGCGCGCCGGTCCGACGGAAACCAGAACGTCAGATACAGCACGACGCCCGGCACGAGGCCGGCCTCGGCCACGCCGAGGAAAAAGCGCAGCACGTAAAACATGGTTTCGGAGCGCACGAACATCATCAGGCACGACAGCAGGCCCCACAGCATCGTGATGCGGGCAATCGTGGCGCGCGCGCCGAACTTCTTCAGAAGCAGGTTGCTCGGCACTTCGAACACGAAGTAGCCGAAGAAAAAGATCCCCGCGCCGAGTCCGTAGGCCGCGTTCGAGAGGCCGAGGTCGCCGGTGAATTGCAGCTTCGCGTAACCGATGTTCACGCGATCCAGATACGACAGCACGTAGACGAGAAACAGGAACGGCATGATGCGCCAGGTGATCTTGCGCAAGGCGGCGGCTTCGAGCCTCGCCTCGGACGATGCGTCGGCGGCTGCGGATAGCGATGGGGAGCTCATGGATGCCTCATTCGACGATAGGTAGCGCGCGCACGCGGTAGGCGTGGCGCAGCGTGCGGTTCAGGACAGGATCGTGCAATTCGAGTTCGAGCGCGTCGCCGTCGACCATGCCGGCAATGCCGCCCTGCACCGGCAGCGTGCCGCAGAACATCGCCGCGCCCTGCGCGAGGGGCGCACGTTCCAGCAGATCGGCGGCGGGCAGCAGCGACGCCACGCTGCCTTGCTGATACACGCGTCGCTCGCCGGCGGTGGTCACGGCGAAGGCGCGCAGTTCGAGCTGGTCCCAGTGACCGGCGACGTCGTCGAAACGCCAGGCGTCGCGCGCCACCGGTTTCGGACAGACCTGCTTGGACACGGTCACGCCGTAGGCCTCGACTTCGCGGTCGGTATGGTCCGAGCCGACCGTGACGAGCAGACCGTGCTGCGAGCGCACCAGCACGCATTCGGCTTCGCCGCTCGACTTCACGCCGACTACGTCGATCTGTTCGGCCTGCGTGAGCAGCTCCGCGCCGAGCCGGTAGAAGCACGGCGTCGTGGACGGACGCTTCACGCCAAGTTCGGCCAGTTCGGCAATGTGATGCTCGATCGCTGCCTGATCGCGTCCGGCCCAGCCGGCGATCGTCAGCCGGTTGACCTCGGCCAGATCCGCGACATGGCTGCCCGAACGCTCGACTACATTGAAAGACACCTGCTGCATCAGTCCACTCCCAAGAAAATATGCGTCAAATATTATTGTGATATTTCACTGGCGTCCAGCGTGTCAAAAATGTTTTGGCCGGCCATGACGGCGCCGACCGTTGCCACGGGCCGCCATGCCAGACGCTCAGGGCGTTTGCACGGTGTGGGCCGCTCATGCACCTGCGTTACACTGCGTTTTTGAGACATTACTTTTTGTAAGGGACGCATCTATGCATCATGGCATCGGCTTCATTCAGGATCTGGCGGTCGTGATGGCGCTCGCCGGCGTCGTCACCGTGCTGTTCCATCGCCTGAAACAGCCGGTGGTGCTGGGTTACATCGCGGCCGGCGTGATCATCGGTCCGTACACGCCGCCGTTTCAGTTGATCCACGACGAGCAGACCATCCAGACCTTGGGCGAACTCGGTGTGGTCTTCCTGATGTTTTCGCTCGGGCTCGAATTCAGCCTGCGCAAGCTCTTCAAGGTGGGCGCGACGGCGATCGTCGCGGCGCTGTCGGAAATCGTGCTGATGCTCTGGCTCGGGTACGAGATCGGCAGCGCGTTCGGCTGGAGTCCGATGGATTCGCTGTTCCTCGGCGCGATCCTCGCAATCTCGTCGACGACGATCATCGTGAAGGCGCTCTCGGAGTTGGGGCTCAAGCGCGAAAGCTTCGCGCAGCTCGTCTTCGGCATTCTGATCGTCGAAGATATTCTGGCCATTGCGATGCTGGTGCTGCTTTCGGGCATCGCGCAGACGGGACAGTTGAGCGCGGGTGTCGCGGTCGTCACGCTCGGCAAGCTGCTGCTTTTCATGACGGTGTCGCTGGTGGTCGGCATTCTGGTCGTGCCGCGCGCGCTGAATTACGTGGCGCGCGCGAGGAGCGACGAGATGCTGCTGGTGTCGGTGCTGGGTTTCTGTTTCGGCTTCTGTCTGCTGGTCGTGAAGCTCGACTACAGCATCGCGCTCGGCGCGTTCCTGATCGGCGCGATCATGGCCGAATCGCGTCATCTGCATCGCATCGAACATCTGATCGCGCCGTTGCGCGACGCGTTTTCCGCCATCTTCTTCGTGACGATCGGGCTGATGCTGAACCCGGCCGTGCTGGTCGACTATGCGTGGCCGATCGCAGTGATCACGGTGGCGGTGATCGTCGGCAAGATCGTCTCGTGCGGACTCGGCACCTTTCTCGCCGGCAAAGACGGACGCACCGCGATGCGGGTCGGCATGACGGTCTCGCAGATCGGCGAGTTCTCTTTCATCATCGCCTCGCTCGGTCTGACCTTGAAGGTGACGAGCGCGTTTCTCTACCCGATCGCGGTGGCCGTGTCGGCATTGACGACGCTGTTCACGCCTTACCTGATTCGCGCGGCCGATCCTTTGACCCAGCGGCTCGGCCGGTCCATGCCGCGCACGCTCGCCAACGTGTTCAACATGTACGGCCAGTGGCTGCGCAGTCTGAGCACGGAAAGCGGTGAGCCGACGCTTTTCAGCATGACGCGGCGGATCATTCTGCAGGTTGCCGTCAATCTCGCGCTGGTCGCGGCGATTTTCCTGATCGTCTCCTACAGCGCGCCTTACACGAGCCGGCTGCTTTCACACTGGCTCGATTCCGAGCCGATGCAGCGCGTCGTGCTGTGGAGTGCGGCGCTGGTCGTTTCGATGCCGTTTCTCGTGGCCGTTTATCGCAAGACGAAGTCGCTCGCGCTGTTGCTGGCCGAAGTCAGCGTGCAACCGGCGACGGCGGGGCGCTTCACGAGCGCAATCCGTTACGCGATTTCGGATCTCGTACCGGTGGTGTCGATGGTCGGCGTGTTTCTGCTGGTCGCGGCGCTTTCGGGCGGAATTTTGCCGCCGACCGGCCTGCTGGCCGCCGTGCTGATCTGCGCGGCCCTGCTGCTGGCGCTGCTGTGGCGCTGGTGCGTGAAAATCCATGCGAGCATGCAGATCGCCCTGCGCGAGACTTTCGACGAGCAGCCGGATCCATAAATCGCCGTTTCCGGCGTGACGCGCGTTTTTTGCCGGTTCCCGCGACAATGTGAGCAATTGTGTGCGAGTTTGCGGGGCTTGGCGCGCTAGCGGATAATCAGGGCATATTCATTCGTTCGCGTGGAAGGCGCCAGTCCGACAGTCATGAGCGAAAACAAACCTGAAAATGCCGGCGCGTCCGGCAACCCGCCGTCGTCGCCAGGCAGCCCCGCCGCGCCGACATCCACTACGGCAGCCGCTGCGACACCGCCTGCCGGCGCTTCGAAACCTGCTGCGCCGGCCGATCCGGCGGCGTCGTTGCCGCCCTCGCACGAAGATTCCATCCAGTCGCCGATCAAGGAGACGGTAACGCCGTCGGAGGAAGCCGCGGTGCGTTCGTCCACCGACGACCCCGACAGCGCCTCCGCCGTCACGCCGGAAGATCCGCAAAGCGCGCGCCGGCGCGACGCCGCCGAGGCGCGCAGTTCGGCGGCCGCATCCACCGCGAAGCAGGAAGCCGAAGTGCATGCGCGCGACGCCCGCGTGACCGACGTGCATCCCATCTCGCATGTCATCACGCCATCCAGCAGCGAAGCGCTCAACGGTGAACTGACGGCCGCGGAAGATGCCACGGTGACGCAGGAAACCACCGAGCCCAAGGCGCGCCAGGCCGGCTCGCCGCCGCCGGGTTTTGGTGCCGCGCCGGATTTTTCGGCCACCAATCCGCCGCCGCCGAATGCATTGCCGCCGTCGCCGCCGCGCTATCTGAAGCACAACGACTCGGCGTGGACCGTGTTCGGCCGGATTATCGCGGCGCGCGCGCGGCAGATTTTCGACCGGGCAGGGCAGCGCATCACGCAGCGCACGCTGCGCATCGGCGTGTCGGCGCGCATCTTTCACCCGGAGCCGGGCGCCAAGGGTTTGCGCGGCAAGACGCTGCAATACCTGGAAGAATCCATTGCGCACTGGGTCATGTCGCGCGACGTGCTGGTGTTCATGATCCCGACGGTCGGCCACCAAGGCATGTTGCACCCGAGCAATATCCGTCTGCGCGATTACGCCAAACATCTTGACGGTCTGCTGCTGCAAGGCGGCGCGGACGTTTCGCCGCAGTCTTACGCGGAGCAGGCGAGCAGCCCCGAATGGCCGGGCGACCGCGTGCGCGACATGTACGAACTGGAACTGCTGCATGAGTTCATCGAGTCCGGCAAGCCGGTGCTCGGCGTGTGTCGCGGCTGCCAGTTGATCAACGTGGCGTTCGGAGGAACCTTGTATCAGGACATTGCCACCGACGTTCCCACGGCCGGCGCGCACGTCAACGAAAACTACGATCAGCATCGGCACGGCATTCATTTCCCGGACGGTTCGACGCTTGCCAACATGTTCCCCGGTCATCGCGACGCAATCGTCAATTCGATCCACCATCAGGCTGTCAAAACGCTGGGCCGCGATCTGAACATCGAAGCGGTGTCCGCTTCGGACGGCATCATCGAGGCAGTGCGGTATCGGCGCGCGCCGTTCGTGATGGGCGTGCAATGGCATCCGGAGTTTCATCGCGCGGGCGGCCCGGAATTGCTCGACTGCACACCATTGCTCGACACGTTTCTGCGCGTCGCACGCGAAACGCGCTTCTGATTTTTTTGTGTCGTCACGCATTCGGGGCGCGAGAGATTTTCGCGGCGCGCCTCGAGTGCCGCGTTTTCTGTTTCTTTCCGTCCTCACTCTCTATCCCGAAATCATCGACGACGTTTGACGTTGGAATCGCACGTGTCCAATGCAAATTCGGACCGTTCCGAATGAGTCGGATCATTGCCTTTCCGGCTTATCTGAATGTGTTTCTTTCGCGATCGTCGTGTCTTTTAAATCGAATTCGTTGAGAAGGTTTTATCTCGATTTAAAGCGTATTTACGACGGACTCCAAAGCTTCGCTTCATGACGAATCCGCGCGATAATCCTGGGCTGTTCTGGATTTGCATGGAGTATGCACGTATGAAGTACCCCTTAATAGTACGGCGCACCATGCTGCTTGCGGCCTCGTGCGCGCTGTTGCAGCATGGCGTCAGCGTGCTGGCGGCGCAAGGCGAAGAGGCTGCGCCGCTCGTCGGCACGCGTCCGTCGTTGAGTACGCTGACGGCGCAGCCCGTCGTCGACGCGCTGCGCAGTTCCGCCTCGGCTGGCGCCGTCGCGGGCGATGCGCAAGGCAATGTCGCGGAGCTGATGCAAATGATTCACGACGGCAAGCTCAGCGAATTGCGCACCACGTACAACGGCAGTTATGGCGCAAGTCTGTTCTTTTATCCGCGTGAGATGGCTTATTACGTCGCGCTATTTCAAGACAAGCATTTCTGGCGCGTGATCAGAACCGAAGACATGGGTCGCGCCGAAGCGGTTTATGGCGGTTTCGTTCAGCAAACCGTGCAGCTTGCGGACGTCGAAATACGTCGCACGCAATTGCAGGCGCAAAAAGCGTATATCGAAGACGTGATCGCGTTGTCGGAAGATCGCGCCCGACGGCTGCAGGCCGATCTGGACATTGCGCGCACGCAGGAAGCCAAGGTCACGGACTATCAGCGGCAAACGCAGGGCGAAGCGGCTGCGCTGCATGTGGAGAAGGATAAGGCGCAGGCGCAATTGCGTCAGGTGCAAGGCGAAGTCATGCAATTGCAGCGTCAGACGGAACTCGGATTGCCGACGCAAAAGTAAGCGGGGCGTGAAGGCGGCCTGATCGGGTTTGAAAAACGCACCTCGGATGGTTGGAACTTTTTCCAACTGTCCGAGGTGTTTTTTTTCGGCTGTCGTTTGAGCGGCGTGCGTTTTCGCCGCGTGCGATGCTTACTTGGTGAACTGGTCGGGCGCTTCGGTCACGCGTCGCTGTGACAGCCGGTTCGTCCAGTCCGGCTGGGTGCCAGGCGACGCGTTCGAGGTCGACGCTGTCCGCGCGTGCACGAAAGCGCCTGTTGCCATCGACGCGTATTCGTCGACATCGAGCCGCGCGGGCGGCGAGTAAAGGCCCGGTGCCGATGGTTTGCGGGTGTCGTCAGCGTGAACGAGGGGATTGGCCGGATGAGCGTCGGCATGGACCGGCGGCGATTTCACCTGGAGTTTCGCCGATGCGTTGAACTGCGCATGAGTGGAGGTACCGTTCGCTCGCGCCGTATTCGTCGTATGCGGGTTGGTCTTGCCACGCGAGACGCGTGAGCCGTGGACCGAATCGTTCGCGGCGGACAAGGAAACATGTTCCGGCGAACTGCGTTTCGCCTTCACGAGTCTCGACGCCGAATTGGCCGTCGATGGCGACTCGACTTTCGTCGCGGCTGCCGGCGCCGCAACCTCCGGCAACGTCGCGCGCGAATTTTTCACGCGCGGAACTGCGGCGACCAACGGGCTCGCATATCGAGGTGAAATCTGACTAACCGCCGCCAACTTGCGCGGCGCGGGCCGTTGGACAAAATGTCCCAACCCGAGCCACGCCAACACCGCTGCACCGCCAAGCACACAAACCCCTCCCGCCAGTCCGCCCCACGATGACGAGCCACCACGCCGCCCGTCACGAATTGTCACAGCCGCAGCAGATTCGACAGCCGCTGCCGGAACTGGAAGCGGCGTCCCATGTTCGCGAATGGTTTGGGCCAAGACCGGCCGCGCATCCTCCGGCACCAGACCGGACACCGTACCCGGCACAGCGCTAATCTCGACGCTCGCTGAGGTCAAGACCGGCGGCGCCACGGCCTGCTCGCTCAGCGGCTCCCATTGGCAGAAAGACCGAATGGTTTCCGGGCCCATACAAAAGGTATTGAGCGCGGCCGCGTAAAGGGCGCTCAACTTCGGGGCAGTCAACTCCGCGTGCAACGCGCCGCCGGCGGACTGCAAGGCCCATTCGCAACCGAACGGCTTCGGCACGCCGCGGAGTGGACGAAGGCGCGGCAGCGCCATGGACCCTTCGATCAGGGTAAGAGGGACGGTGGTCGACATCGGGAATTTCCGCAGCTAGGTGCGGAAGATGATGCCAGGACGCAGCCCAATTCACGATCGGACCGTTCCGAAAGGACCGGCGCATCGAGCCGGTTCGCCGACTCGGCTAGAAAGCGGGCTGTTCGATGCGGTCCAGTCGCAGCACGTAACGCAGCGCCGTGATGTCCACGCCGCCCATCTGGTCGGGCTCGGCGCCGACGAATTGCCAGCCGTGCCGCTCATAGAAGCCGATGGCCGGCGTGTTGCCTTCCAGGACGTAAAGATACAACTGTGTGGCGCCCTGCGCGCGCGCCCAGTCTTCGGCGGCGTGCATCAGCAGCTTGCCCGCGCCGATGCCCTGGTGCTGCGGCAAGGCGTGCAGATTGTCGAGCAGCACGCCGTGCAGAGAGTCCGGTTGCTGCTCGACGCAGACAAAACCCACCGGTTCGCCGCCGAGTTCCGCGATCAGCACGGACCGCCGCTCGCCGCCGGGCGCGCGCATGCGTGCTTCCCAATAGGCGGCCCGCTCGCGGGTCACGTCCGTGTCGAGGAAAGCGTCGGGCAGAAGGCCGCGGTAAGTGGCCTGCCAGCTGGCGCTGTGGATCGAAGCGATGAGGGCGGCGTCGCCGGTAGTTGCTGGGCGCAACGAAAGCGCGCGTTTGGTTTGCATCGGAATAGTGTGACGATTGACTGACATGCGTGGCGGCAAAGTGTATCGCGAGCGCATCGAACAGCATGCACGCATGATTGCAGCGCCATCTATATGAAGCCGCCGCTCACGCATTGGCGTCTTCACGGGTAACATTACGTGGAGCCGGCGCAGCCTGTTTCACAACGTTTACCCTGATAGCGCGGCAATGCGTTCGGCATGAAAATGCTGCGCCCCCCGGCGCGATCCACAAGAATGTTGCCCGCGGCATCCGCTCGCCAGAACGCAGCGGATCGTTTCAACTGCCTGAGCGCCGCTCTGTCGTGTGGCGACGGGCTCATCAGAGAATGTCATGTCTACTGCCTCACACGCTACCCCAGCCGACGAATCCAAGGTCAAGACAGTCTTCCGCGTGGTCAGCGGCAACTTTCTTGAGATGTACGACTTCATGGTCTACGGCTATTACGCCTCGGCCATCGCCAAGACCTATTTCCCCAGCGGTAACGAATTCGCCTCGCTGATGCTCTCGCTGTCGGTCTTCGGCGCAGGCTTCCTGATGCGGCCGCTCGGCGCGATCGTGCTCGGCGCCTACATCGACCACCACGGCCGTCGCAAGGGCCTGATCCTCACACTCGGCCTGATGGCGCTCGGTACGCTCACGGTGGCGGCCATACCGGGTTACGCCACCATCGGTGTGCTCGCGCCGGTGCTCGTGCTGTTCGGGCGCCTGCTGCAGGGCTTCTCCGCCGGGGTCGAACTGGGCGGCGTCTCGGTGTATCTGTCCGAGATCGCGACCAAGGGCAACAAGGGCTTCTACTGCGCGTGGCAGTCGGGCAGCCAGCAGGTGGCGGTGGTGTTCGCCGCCCTGATCGGCGTGATGCTGAACAAGACGCTGCCGGCCGACCAGATGGGCGCCTGGGGCTGGCGCGTGCCGTTCCTGATCGGTTGCCTGATCGTGCCGTTCCTGTTCCTGATTCGCCGTTCGCTGCAGGAAACCGAGGAGTTCAAGGCACGCAAGCATCGTCCGAGCATGGGCGAAATCATGAAGACGATGGCTGCGAACTGGGGCATCGTGCTGGGCGGCATGGGCATGGTCATCATGACCACGGTGTCGTTCTACATGATCACCGCCTACACGCCGACCTTCGGCAAGGAAGTGCTGAAACTGTCGGCCATCGACACGCTCGTCGTCACCGTCTGTATCGGTCTGTCGAATCTGCTCTGGCTGCCGCTGGCAGGTGCGCTGTCGGATCGTATCGGCCGTCGTCCGGTGCTGATCGCGTTCACGATTCTGACCATCGTCACCGCTTACCCGGCGTTGCAGTGGCTGGTCGCGGAGCCGTCGTTCGCCCGTCTGCTGGTGGTGGAACTGTGGCTGTCCTTCCTGTACGGCAGCTATAACGGCGCAATGGTCGTGGCGCTGACCGAAGTCATGCCGGTCGAAGTGCGGACCGCGGGCTTCTCGCTGGCCTACAGCCTCGCGACGACGATCGGCGGTTTCACGCCGGCTATCTCGACGCTGCTGATTCACACCACGGGCAACAAGGCGGCGCCCGGCCTGTTCCTCGGCGTGGCGGCAATTTGCGGCCTGATCGCGACGCTGGTGCTGTATCGCACGCCGGAATCGCGCGACCAGTACCGCACGGCCTGAGTGCCGCGGCGCTCTGCGCCGCAATCACGGTTAAACGAAAAACCCCGCGTTCGTGAGAACGCGGGGTTTTTTTCTTGCCGCCGGCGAGTCCGGGAAGGGCCGCCGTCAGCCGCGCCGCAATTCGTTTGCGACCACCTCGACCACGGCGTCCCATGCGCCGGGTTGCGGCTGCCGCAGCAGCGTCGTGGACGGATACCACGTGCTGTGCGTTTCGCCCGCGAACCAGCGCCAGTCCGCGGCGAACGGCAGCATCAGCCAGAGCGGCTTTTTCAGCGCGCCCGCGAGGTGCGCGATCGACGTATCGATCGAGACCACCGCGTCGAGCCGGTCGATGATCGCGGCGGTGTCCGCGAAATCGGCGATCTTGCTGTCGAAGCGGTGAATCGAACCGGCACGCGGATGGCTGTCGAGCGCCGTGCGGTCGGCCTCGCTCAATTCGGCTTGCAGCACGATCCAGTCGATACCTTCCAGCGCAAACAGCGGGTCGAGTGCGGCAAGCGGCATCGAGCGGTTTTCGTTCTGCTGGATGCGGCCCGACCACGCAATGCCGATCTTGCGCTTCGCATGACCGCCGAGCGAACCGCGCCATTTGCGACTGTAGGCAGGCGGCACGCCAAGATAAGGCGTGCGCGCCGGGATGGTTTCGTAGCTCGTGCCGAGCGCCAGCGGCAAGCTCAGCAACGGGCATTGCAGATCGGCCGCTGGACGCGGCGCACCCTGAGCGATCAGCGTCACACGCCAGGCCTGTGCGACCGGCTCCAGCAGCGGCACCAGTTGCGGCTGCACTTCGAGCACGACCCGCGCGGCGCGTTGCGCGGCGAGCGGCACGAAGCGCACGAACTGCAGGGTATCGCCGAAGCCCTGTTCGGCGTGGATCAACAGCGTGCGCTGGTCGATGGGCTCGCCATGCCAGCGCGGCAAGGTCTGGATGACCGGCTGCGCCATGGTCTGCAGCCGCCATTCGTATTCGGGCAGACCGCGCGCGAAATCGCGCTGGGCGAGCCACGCGAGGGCGCGGTTCATATGCGCGGAGGCGAGGTCGGGGCGCAGCCGCAACGCCTGATCGAACGCGCGCACTGCGGCGGCGTGCGCACCCAGCGCCTGATGCGCGGTGCCGAGACTCAGCCACGCCACGGCGAACTGCGGGTCCAGACCGACCGCGCGCTCGAAATAGGGCAGCGCCTGCGCATGACGCCCCAAGGCCGCCAGCGCGTTGCCCAGACCGAAGATGGCCGGCGGCAGATTCGGTTGCAAACCGAGCGCCGCCTGGAACGACGCGACGGCTTCTTCGTGCCGGCCGGTGGCGTCGAGCGTATTGGCCAGATTAAAGTGCGCGGCCACGAAACGGCGTTCGGCGGCCAACGCGGCCCGGAAGCAGGGAATCGCTTCGTCCGCGCGACCGAGCGCATTCAGCGACATGCCCATGTTGTTCAGCGCGCCGGCGTGGCCGGGGCGCAGCGCGAGCGCGCGCTGGAACGATTCGATGGCGTCCGCATGCCGGCCGAGCGCGTGCAGCGCGTTCCCGAGATTGTTGTGCGAGGAAGCGTCGTTTGGTTGCAGTCGCAGCGATTTTTCGAACGCATCGGCGGCGTCTTCGTGACGGCCGAGCGACGCGTAAGCATTGCCGAGGTTGTAGTGTGCCATCGGAAAAGATGGCGCGAGCGTCAGCGCGTTGCGAAACTGCTCGATCGCGTCGTCGACCTGGCCGAGCGCTTTCAGCGCGTTGCCGAGGTTCAGTTGCAGCGCGGCGTCTTCGGGGCGCAGGTTGACCGCGCGCCGCACGAGGTCGGCGGCTTCGGCGTGCTGGCCCTGCTGGTGGCGCAGAACGCCCAGCAGGTGCAGCGCGTCCACGTGCGCGGGGTTGCTGTCGAGCGTGGCGCGGTAGCCGCGTTCGGCGTCGTCGAGGCGGCCGTCGCGATGCGCCGCGTAAGCGCGATCAAATACAGGTTGCATGACGCTGGGGTGGCATGGTCGGTGAAGCGAAGCACGCATTTTCCCACACTCGACCGGACGCACCCGGATTCGGCCGGACGACGCGCACCGCCGCGATTGATGCGGCGCAATGCCGGGCCGGCGAGCGGCGGCGTACACTAGAGCGCACTGTTGCCTCCGGAGTTCTGCATGGACGCTGCTTCGAACGATGCGTCGCCGGTGCTGATCGTGGGCGCGGGTCCGACCGGGCTCGCCGCGACGATGAGTCTTGCGCGCGCACACATCCCGGTGCGCCTGATCGACAAGGCGCTGGTGCCGAATCCGTATTCGCGCGCCATCGGCATTCAGGCGCGCACGCTCGAACTGCTCGAACAACATCGCCTGATCGAACCGTTTCTGGAGTTGGGCCACCGCGCCCGGATCGCCAATCTCTTTTCCAACGGCATGCGTCTCGCGCAGCTCGACTTCGATCCGCTGCAAACGCGCTATCCGTATCTGCTGTTTCTCGACCAGGCCGTGACCGAGCGATTGCTCACGGAGCATCTCGCCACGCTCGGCGTGAGCATCGAGCGCGGCGTCGAGTTGACCATGTTCTCGCAGGGCGTCACCGGCATTCAGGCCACCTTGCGTCGTGCGGACGGTCACACCGAGACTCTGCATCCGTCCTACATGATCGCGGCCGACGGCGCCCACAGCACGATTCGCCACCGGCTCGGCCTGAATTTCGCGGGCAAGACCTTCGAGCAGACGTTCCTGCTTGCCGACCTCCACGCCGAAACCGACTGGCCCGACGACGAATTCCACATCTTCGCGTCAGGCGAAGGTCTGGTCGCCCTGTTTCCGATGGGACACGGGCGGCATCGGCTGATTGCGGATCATCCCGCCGAACACGCCGCCGAGGCGCCGCCGCCCACGCCGGCCGTGCTCGGCGAGCCGCCGCTGAACAAGGTGCCGGCGCCGTCGCTGGAAGAGTGCCGTGCGTTGATCGCGCGTCGCGTGCAGCAACGGGTCGCGGTGTCGGATCTCGCGTGGTCGTCGTATTTCCATCTCAACAGCCGGATGGTGGAGAAGCTGCGCGTCGATCGCATTTTTCTTGCGGGCGATGCCGCGCATGTCCATAGCCCGGCCGGCGCGCAGGGCATGAACACCGGCATCCAGGAAGCCTTCAATCTCGGCTGGAAGCTCGCCCGCGTGTTGCGCGGTGCGGCGCCCGACCGTCTGCTCGACACCTACCACGCGGAGCGTCACCCAATCGAGCGTGACGTGCTGCGGCAAACCGGCTTCATCACGAATATGGCCGAGGCGGACCACGGACCGCTCAAGCTGCTGCGCGAACGTGTGATGCCGGTGCTCGCCGCGCTCGGTCCGTTGCGCGACGCCGCGCGTCTCACCATCAGCGAACTCGCGATCCAGTATCGTCGCAGTCCGCTGACGCTGGAGCGTGTTCTCGACGGTGGTCCGCGTGCCGGCGAGCGCGCGCCGGATGCGCTGGTGCATGTGGTGGACGGTCCGTTGGGGCGCGCGCCGGGTGTCGGCTGTATTTTCGATCTGCACGATCCAGCGTTCTTCTCGCTGTTCCTGCTGGTGCCGCCGCTGCCCGCCGACCAGACGCCGCTCGATCCGGCCGCGAAGCACGCGCCGCAGCCGGACGCGGAGCTGGACCGGCTGGCGACGGAAGTGGAGAAGTTGCTGCCGGGCGCGGTGCGCGTCTGGCGCGTGACCGACACCACGGGCGAGGGCGGTCCGGCATTGAGCGAATCGTATGGGCGTACGCGGCCGTCGTTCTATCTGGTGCGGCCGGACGGCTACATCAGCGCACGCGGACGCACCGGCACCGATCTGCTCGGCCTGTTGCGGCACTGCGAGTCGTGGTTCACGGTGGGCAGCGACATTCCCGAGCAGGCCGCCCTGTAAGAGCGGCGGCCGTCCCGTGTCGAGCGGGTCACGTCAAACCGTTGCGGGCGCGGCGGGCGTCAGACTCTCGCGATGCTTGAGCACCGCCTCCCTCACGATGCCCGACATCTCGATGCCGCCCGTCTCAGGCACGTCGAGCGACTTCAGCAACGCGCGCCGCATACGCGGCTCCCAGAAGCGACGGATGTGATCGGCGATGCCGTCGAGCGCTTCGTCGCGGTCGGGCATCGAATCGAAGAAATCGCCGATGCGGTTCGCCATGTCGATCAGATTCTGTGTGTCCATGGCTTGCCTTATTTCCCGGAGCTGACGTTGACCAGCTCGCGCTGCTTCAGCAGATCGAGCTGCTCGCTATTGAAGCGCGAGTAGTCCTGCTGCCATTGCGACGGCTGCTGCACGGGCATCACCTGCACGGCGGTGACCTTGTACTCGGGGCAGTTGGTGGCCCAGTCCGAACTGTCGGTGGTGATCACGTTCGCGCCCGATTCGGGGAAGTGGAACGTGGTGTAGACCACGCCCGGCTGCATGCGCTCGGTCACCTTGGCGCGCAGCACGGTTTGCCCCGCGCGCGACTCGATGCCCACCCAATCGTCGGTCTTGATGCCGCGATCTTCCGCGTCGTGCGGATGAATCTCCAGACGGTCCTCGTCGTGCCAGCGTGAGTTTTCGGTGCGCCGAGTTTGCGCGCCCACGTTGTACTGCGACAGGATGCGGCCCGTGGTGAGCAGCAGCGGGAATTTGCGGGTGACCTTCTCCGGCGTCGCGATGAACTTCGTGATGACGAACTTGCCCTTGCCGCGCACGAACGCGTCGATGTGCATGGTCGGCGTGCCGTTTGGCGCGTTTTCGTTGCACGGCCACTGGATGCTGCCCAGTTCGTCGAGCTTCCGGTAGGACACGCCATGGAAACTCGGCGTGAGACGCGCAATCTCGTCCATGATTTGCGACGGGTGCGTGTACTCCATTTCGTAGCCCAGCGCGCGAGCCAGCATCACCGTGACTTCCCAGTCGGCGTAGCCCGGAATCGGCGGCATGACCTTGCGCACGCGCGAAATGCGGCGCTCGGCGTTGGTGAAGGTGCCGTCTTTTTCGAGGAACGACGAACCCGGCAGCAGTACGTGGGCGTATTTGGCGGTCTCGTTCAGGAAGATGTCCTGCACCACGATGCATTCCATCGACGACAGCGCCGATGCCACGTGATGCGTATTCGGATCGGACTGAACGATGTCTTCGCCCTGGC
Source organism: Paraburkholderia sp. GAS199 (assembly GCF_050436585.1). NCBI lineage: Bacteria > Pseudomonadati > Pseudomonadota > Betaproteobacteria > Burkholderiales > Burkholderiaceae > Paraburkholderia > Paraburkholderia sp. GAS199. Next base: position 479,875 of record NZ_JBNDMM010000008.1, read on the forward strand.
AGTAGAGGCCCATGAAGCTGCCGTCCAGCGCGGCTTCGAACATGTTCGGAATGCGCAGGCCCGGTTCGGGTTGCAGCGTGACGTTCCATGCGTCTTCGAACAGCGCGCGCGTGATCGGATCGCTGATGTGACGATAGCCCGGCAGTTCGTGCGGGAACGAGCCCATGTCGCACGAGCCCTGCACGTTGTTCTGGCCGCGCAGCGGATTCACGCCGACACCTTCGCGCCCGACGTTGCCGGTGGCCATCGCGAGATTGGCGATGCCCATCACGGTGGTCGAGCCTTGCGCGTGTTCGGTGACACCGAGACCGTAATAGATGGCCGCGTTGCCGCCGGTGGCAAAGATACGGGCGGCTTCGCGCACCGACTGCGCCGGCACGCCGCTCAGCGCCTCGGTTGCTTCCGGCGCGTTTTCCGGCAGTGCGACGAAATCGCGCCATTGATCGAACGCCCGCATGTCGCAGCGTTCGGCAATGAACGCTTCATCCAGCAGACCTTCGGTCACGATCACGTGAGCGAGCGCGTTTACGATGGCCACGTTGGTGCCGGGGCGCAGTTGCAGATGATGCGACGCCTTCACGTGAGCGGTATCGACGATATCGATACGGCGCGGATCGACCACGATCAGCTTCGCGCCCTGACGCACACGGCGCTTCAGACGCGAGCCGAAGACCGGATGGCCGTCGGTCGGATTCGCGCCGATCACCATGATGACGTCGGCTTTATCGACCGAGGCGAACGTTTGGGTGCCCGCCGATTCGCCGAGCGTCGCCTTCAGGCCGTAGCCGGTCGGCGAGTGGCACACGCGCGCGCAGGTGTCGACGTTGTTGTTGCCGAAGGCGGCGCGCACGAGCTTCTGCACGAGATAGGTTTCCTCGTTCGTGCAGCGCGACGACGTGATTCCGCCGATCGAATCGCGGCCATGCTTCGCCTGAATGCGGCGGAATTCCGATGCCGCGTAACTGAGCGCTTCTTCCCAGCTGACTTCGCGCCACGGGTCGGTGATCTTCGCGCGGATCATCGGTTTGGTGATGCGGTCCTTGTGCGTGGCGTAGCCCCACGCGAAACGCCCCTTCACGCAGGCGTGTCCTTCGTTGGCCTGACCATTCTTGTGCGGCACCATGCGTACGACCTGGTTGCCCTTCATCTCGGCCTTGAACGAGCAGCCGACGCCGCAATACGCGCACGTGGTCACCACCGAATGCTCGGCCTGGCCCAGCATGATGACGGTCTTTTCCTGCAACGTGGCAGTCGGGCAAGCGGCGACGCATGCGCCGCACGACACGCACTCCGACTCCATGAACGGCACGTTTTCGCTGGCCGCCACACGCGATTCGAAGCCGCGTCCGGCGATGGTCAGTGCAAACGTCCCCTGGGTTTCTTCGCAGGCGCGCACGCAGCGATTGCAGACGATGCACTTGGACGCGTCGTACGTGAAGTACGGATTCGATTCGTCCTTCTTGTCTTTCAGATGGTTGGCGCCGTCGAAGCCGTAGCGCACCTCGCGCAGGCCGGTCACGCCCGCCATGTCCTGCAATTCGCAGTCGCCGTTGGCGGGGCAGGTGAGGCAATCGAGCGGGTGATCGGAGATGTACAACTCCATCACGTTGCGACGCAGCGATTGCAGACGATCGGTTTGCGTGCGCACTTTCATGCCGGCTTCGACCGGCGTGGTGCACGACGCCGGATAACCGCGCTTGCCTTCGATCTCGACCAGACACAGACGGCACGAGCCGAACGGTTCGAGCGAATCCGTCGCGCAGAGCTTCGGCACGTTGACGCCGGCTTCGACCGCCGCGCGCATCACCGAGGTGCCGGCCGGCACCGTGACCGACTGACCGTCGATTTCCAGCGTGACGTCGACGTCGGCGTGGCGCGCCGGGGTGCCGTAGTCGGTGTCGTCGAAAAACGAATGGGGGGCGGTTTGCCGCGCCTGCGCTTGCGACTTGCACGCGCAGTTGCCGGAGCCGCAGCCGCCGGCGGGGGAGTTGAGCATGTCGGACATGTGAGGCTCCTGGATCAGGCCGCAGCCGCTTTCGGCGCGAGGTCGAGACCGAAGTCTTCGGGGAAATGGTCGAGCGCGGACAACACCGGGAACGGCGTCATGCCGCCCATCGCGCACAGCGAACCGGACACCATCGTGTCGCACAGGTCGCGTAGCAATTGCACTTGCCGGGTCGAGGTGTCGCCGTTGCGAATCCGGCCGATCACTTCGACGCCGCGTGTCGAGCCGATGCGGCAGGGTGTGCACTTGCCGCACGATTCCTTCGCGCAGAAGTGCATCGCGTACTGCGCGAGTTCGGCGAGATTGGAGGTGTCGTCGTGCACGACGATGCCGCCGTGACCGACCACCGCGCCGACTGCCGCATAGGCTTCGTAGTCGAGTGGAATATCCCACTGGCTTTCGGGCAGATACGTGCCGAGCGGACCGCCGACCTGCACCGCGCGCGCGGGACGTCCGCTCGCGGTGCCGTTGCCGAAATCGTCGAGCAACTCGCGCAGCGTCACGCCGAACGCGAGTTCGACGAGGCCGCCCTGTTTCACGTTGCCGGCGAGCTGGAACGGTAGCGTGCCGCGCGAACGGCCCATGCCGAAGTCTTTATAGAACGCCGCGCCGCGCGCGAAGATGATCGGCACCGTGGCGAGCGTAATCACGTTGTTGATGACCGTCGGCTGGCCGAACAGGCCGACGAGCGCAGGCACCGGCGGCTTGGCGCGCACGACGCCGCGCTTGCCTTCGAGCGATTCGAGCAGGGCGGTTTCTTCGCCGCACACGTAGGCGCCCGCGCCTTTCGCGACGAACAGGTCGAAGCGATGCGCCGACGAACCCAGCACGCTGTCGCCGAGCCAGCCGGCGGCGCGCGCGCGGGCAATCGCGGCTTCGAGCATGGCGATCGAATGCGGATACTCGCTGCGCACGTAGATGTGGCCGACCGTTGCGCCGGTGACGATGCCCGCGATGATCATGCCTTCGATCAGCATGTACGGATCGCTTTCCATCACGAGGCGGTCGGAGAAGGTGCCCGAATCGCCTTCGTCGGCATTGCAGACGATGTACTTCTGCGCCGCTTTCGCACCGCGCACCGTGCGCCATTTGATGCCGGCCGGGAATGCTGCGCCGCCACGTCCGCGCAGACCGGATTCGATCAGCGCTTCGCAGGCGGCGTCGCCGTCGGTTTGCAGTGCGTTACGCAGGCCGTCGAGTCCGCCGTGTGCGAGGTAGTCGTCGATCGACAGCGGATCGGTAATGCCGATGCGCGCGAAAGTCAGACGCTGCTGCTTCTTCAGGTAAGCAATTTCGTCGACCACGCCGACGCGCCGCGCATGCTCGCCGCCGGCGAGAAAGCCCGCGTCGAACAGAGCGGGTACATCGCCCGCTTCGACGTTCGCGTAGCCGATGCGGCCTTCCGGTGTCGTCACTTCGACGAGCGGTTCGAGATACAGCAAGCCGCGCGAACCGTTGCGCACGAGTTCGATGGCGAGGCCGCGACGCGCGGCTTCTGCTTCGATGGCTTGCGCCAGCGCGTCGGCGCCGAGCGCGAGTGCCGACGAATCACGGGGAACGTAGATACGTGTCATGCCGTCACCTCCACGCATTTGGCCGCGGCGGCAAGCAGCGCGTCGAACTTGTGCGGCGTGACTTTCGCGTGCAGCGTGCCGTTGATCGTCAGCGCGGGCGAGAGCGCGCACTGGCCGAGGCAATAGACCGATTGCAGCTCGACCGTGGCATCGGGCGCGTCATGCGCGTGTTGCTCATGATGCGCATCGAAGCGGCAGCCGGTGTGCGTTTCGATGTGCTGCGCGAGCGCTTCGCCACCCATGCTGCGGCAGGCTTCGGCGCGGCACAGTTGCACCGTGACCGGCGCGGCCGGCTCGGTGCGGAAGTGGTGGTAGTAGGTGATGACGCCGTGCACTTCCGCGCGCGACAGGTTCATCGTGCGCGCGAGCGCCGGGACCGTGTCGGGCGGCACATAGCCGAGGTCGTCCTGGATCGCGTGCAGGATCGCAATCAGCGACCTGCCCGGTGCAGCATGACGCTGCACGATCTGATCCGGCGTGAAGGCCTGAGAATCGTCCAAGTGGGGCTCCTCCAGAAGTCATATATGCACTTGTCATTCATAATGCGTGCACTTATGCTTTGTTTATTCGATATGGTATAGCGGAACAATAGGCGTGCTAAACGCCTCGTGCAATAGGAACGAGTAGAGCATATATGATCAGGATCGAGTGCCAGGCGCAGCTGGTTGTGAAGGGGCAGGACGGCCGCGAGGCAAGCCTGTCGGACGTCGTGCCGTTGCTGGCGCTGGTAGACGAATCCGGCAGCATCGCGCAGGCGGCGACGCTTAAGGGTTTGTCCTATCGTCATGCGTGGGGTTTGTTGCGCAGCATCGAGGAGCGTTTGGGCGGTCCGCTCATCGCCAAGGAACGCGGACGCGGCTCGGTGCTCTCCGAACTCGGGCAGGCGGTGCTGCGCGCGCAGCGGTTGTGCGCCGAGCGGCTCGACGGCAACATGCAGGCGCTCGCGAGCGAGGTCGCCAGCGACCTGAACCGCTGGCTCGCGCCTCCCGCCGACGACGTGCGGATCTACGCGTCGCACGGTTACGCGGTGGCGGCGCTGGTCACTGCGCTGGTGGCGAACGATCTGCCGGTCGACATCAAATACCGCGACAGCGCCGACGCCGTGGCTGCGCTCGCGCGTGGCGAATGCGATCTGGCCGGTTTCCATTTGCCGCTCGGCGAATTTCGCGCGGCATGCGCGGACACTTACCGGCGCTGGCTGGACCCGCAGCGCCACGTGCTCGTCCATCTGACGCGGCGCAAACAGGGGCTGTTCCTTGGCAAAGGCAATCCGAAAAAGATCAGCGGTCTGGGCGATCTCGCGCGCGACGACATTCGTTTCGTCAACCGTCAGCCCGGCTCCGGGACGCGCATGCTGCTCGATCTCGCGCTGCGCAAAGTCGGTGTCGATCCGGATCGGGTGAACGGCTATGCGTCCACCGAACTCACGCACTCGGCGATTGCCGCGTTCGTGGCGAGCGGTATGGCGGACGTCGGCTTCGGCGTCGAGCCGGCGGCGCATCACTTCGGGCTGGATTTCATTCCCATCGTCGACGAAGACTATTACTTCGCCTGCGACCGCACGCGCCTCGAACGGACGCCGCTCGCGACGGTCGTCGAGTTGCTGCGCGGCGCCGTCTTCCGGCAGAGTGTCGATCAGCTCGAAGGCTATGATCCGCGCGATTGCGGCACGCTGGTCGATCTCGATGCGGGGCTGGGCGCGGTGGCTGCCTGAGGAGTGCTCAAGCAGTTGTATTGCTGGCCTGGAAGGCGAATCAGTAAGCGCTCGTAAACTTAATGCGAAGCCCGGCGCTGCGTGCGGCGCCCGTTTGGGATAATCTCTGAGCTTCCGCTTTCGCCTAACCTGCGCGCCCCGTTGCGCCGAACACTATGAAGAACGTCCTTCTCAATGCATGTGCTGCCGCCGTCACGGCCGGTGCGCTTCTCGTCACCGCCTCGGCGGCTTACGCGCAAAACTCGCCGGGCGTGCCGGGCGGTATTCTGCAAGACCAGTTCCGTCTAGCCGAACATCCGCAGATGCCGTTTGCTGCCTCCGCGCCTTCGGACAAATATCAATCGAACAAGAAGTCGGCCATGCGCAAGCGCGGCGACAACGGCGATCCGAACGGCTGCAATCTGCAGTGTCCGAAAGACGAGTAAGCGTTTGTCTTAAGAATGTGCGAAGCGCCGGCCTTGAGCCGGCGCTTCTGTTTTCGCGGACCACGCGTGATCTGCATCAGCGTGCAGGTTTTGCTGCTGCGGTCCTTGGGTGTGATATCAGGGCTTGGCGGTGTGCCACATGTCCTTGAAGCCGTCGCCCTTCATGTCGCCCGCCTTTTTGTCCGCGGCAAAGCGATACAGCGGATGACCCTTGTAGGCCCATTGCTGCTTGCCGTCCGCCGCCGGTATCAGGGACCAGTCGCCGGATGCCTTGTCGGAAGAGCTCGCCATGGCGGCCGGCCAGTTATTCATGCAGGCGCCCGTGCAGGCGCTGACGCCGGGCGTCGTGTCTTTGTCGAAGGTGTAGAGCGTCATGCCGTCGGCGGTGACGAAGCGGCCGTCCATCGCTTTCGGCGCTTCCGCGAATGCGGTCTGTTGAAGGGCAAGCAGCGTCAGCGTGGAAAGGGCGAAGAGAGTCTTGCGCATGATGTCGGCTCCTGATTGTGATGTTTGGTCTCGCGCATGACGCGGCGTGCGAAAGCGCGTGGAGACTAAACGATGCAGCCGACACCTTTATTCCAGCAGACGTCAGAGAATCGACAGGCAACAAAAAACCCGCAAACGGCAGGCCGCGTGCGGGTAGTTTGTCGATCTTGATGGTGATGCCTGAAACGTGTTCTGGTGGAGGCGGCGGGAATCGAACCCGCGTCCAGAAGCACTCTACGACCAGTTCTACATGTGTAGTTCTGTCTTTTGATTTAACCCGAGCGACGCGGACGAACACGCTGCACTAAGGCGATTCACTAGGTTTTCGACCCGGATGTCGTGACACCACCAAGGCTTAACTGACGTATATGACCTCTGTCGGTATTGCTACCGGTCTTGCGACTCTAACCCGTCAGTGAGCTAGGCAGAGGACGGCGGCCCTTAGGCTGCCAGTGCGAACGTTTCGTCGTTTGCAGTTACGTTTTTCCCGCTGATTTACGAGGTGACGGGGCCTCGACATGCCCTGGCCGCTTCGCAACCCCTGTCGAAACCAGGTCGCCCCCGCGGTTTAGTTGCTCAAAACATCTGAACCAGCGTAGATTTTACAATAGATTGACCGCCAAGTCTCGGCTGATTGAGGCGCGGCGGCGCCGGCCACGCTGCGCGCCTAGCCGACGTCGCGCAACAGCTTCAGCAACTCCGCCGGCGATTGCACGACGTGCTGTGCGTGCCACTGGGTCGGCGGGATATCGTTGCCGCAGTAGCCGTACGCTGCGGCGATGGTCTTCATGCCGGCGGCAAAGCCGGCCTGGATGTCGCGCAGATCGTCGCCGACGTACACGACCCGTTCCGGCGCCATGTCCAGTTCGCGCGCGGCGTGCAGCAAGGGCGCCGGGTGCGGCTTGGAATGCGCAGTGGTGTCGCCGCTGACCACGCAGCCGGCGCGTTCCTCGAGTCCGAGTTGAGCGACCAGCGGTTCCGTCAAACGTGCCACCTTGTTCGTGACGATGCCCCAGCGCACGCCGCGCGCGTCCAGGTCGTCGAGCAGTTCCGGAATGCCGGGGAACAGCGTCGTTTCGATGCACAGGTCGGCTTCGTAGTTGGCGAGGAACTCTTCGCGCATCGAGGCAAACTCGTGATCGTCGGGACCGATGCCGAATGCGCCGCCAATCAGTCCGCGCGCGCCGGCCGACGCCAGCGGCCGCAGATCTTCGAGCGGCACCATTTCCAGGCCGCGATCGTGGCGCATCTTGTTGACGGCAGCGGCGAGGTCCGGCGCCGTGTCGGCCAGCGTGCCGTCGAGGTCGAACAGGACAGCCTGGCAAAGACCGAGTGCGTCGTCGTTGTCTTCGCGTTGGGGCAGGGGCGTGGGATCGCTCATTGATTGGCAGAAGTGAGGGCGGGTCGGTGAGGGTCAGGCGTCGCGGCGGCAGGCGAGCATGTAGTTCACGCTCGTGTCGGCGGACAGCGCGAAGTGCTTGCTGAGCGGGTTGTACACGATGCCTTTGATATCGACCGTGCGGAGGCTGGCGGCGCGCACGAAGCCCGCGAGTTCCGACGGACGGATGAAGCGCGCGTAGTCGTGCGTGCCCTTCGGCAGCATGCGGGCAATGTATTCGGCGCCGATCACGGCGAACAGGTACGACTTCACGTTTCGATTGAGCGTGGAAAAGAACACCCAGCCGCCCGGTTTCACCAGCGTCCTGCAGGCCGCGACGATCGCCGCCGGCTCGGGCACGTGTTCGAGCATTTCCATGCAGGTGACGACGTCGTATTTGCCGGGTTCGCGGGCGGCGAGTGCCTCGGCGGCGATCTCTTCGTAATCGACGGTTACACCACTTTCAAGGCTGTGAAGATCCGCGACGCCGAGCGCTTGAGTCGACAGGTCGATGCCCTTCACGTGCGCACCCAGACCGGCCATCGACTCGGACAGAATGCCGCCGCCGCAGCCGATATCCAGCACGGTTTTGCCGGGCAGATGCGCATGCGCGTCGATCCAGTTCAGACGAATCGGATTGAGTTCGTGCAGCGGTTTGAACTCGGCATTGGGGTCCCACCAGCGATGGGCGAGGTCGCTGAATTTCTGCAGTTCGTGGGGATCGGCGTTGGTCATGACGGAAGCTGCCTCGATGAGAGCGGTGAGCGGGCGCTCGAGGATAAAGCCCGAGTATATAGGTCGGGAGACAGGGCGGCAAAACGCGGCCCTTGGAAGCACGGCGCAACCCTTCGGCGAACCGGGGTTGCGAACGGTGGCATCACGGAAAGTCGGACATAAAAAAAGCCCCGCCGAAGCGGGGCTTTGATACTGCGGCAGCTTGTAGCTTACTGCTTCGAAGTACCGACAACTTCGACTTCCACGCGACGATCCGGTGCGAGGCAGGCGATGAGTTGCTTGTGGTTCTTCTGGTTGCAACCGGTCGTGACCGGGTTGCGCTTGCCCTTGCCTTCCGTATAGATACGGTTGGATTCGATGCCCTTGCTGACCAGGTATGCCTTCACAGCTTGAGCACGACGCAGCGACAGACGGTCGTTGTACTTGTCCGAACCGATGCGGTCCGTGTAACCCGTTGCGACGACGACTTCCAGGTTCAGCGCGCCGATCTTCGATGCCAGATCGTCCAGCTTTTCCTTGCCAGCCGGCTTCAGGATAGCCTTGTCGAAGTCGAACAGTGCGTCAGCTTGATACGTAATCTTTTGGCTCGTGATGGCCGGTGCGACCGGAGCGACAGGAGCCGGCGGGGTCGGAGCCTGGGCAACCAGGGCGCCATCGCACTTTGCGTTGGCCGTTGCCGGCGTCCAGAATGCATCGCGCCAGCAAAGCTCGTTCGTGCCGTTCATCCACACGTATTCGCCGGTACCATTCACCCAGTTGTCGTTCGTGGCTTGTCGCGACGCCGGCACCGATTGCGCCATGGCGGATGCAGCCATAACTGCGGTAGCTGCAATGAACGCGAGCTTTGAAAGTTTATTCATATTTCTCCTCTCGAAATTGAGATTACCGCAGGTTTACTGCGAGCCTGTTGACGAAGACAAGTCATACATTGCTCGAAGTATAACATCGGTGTAGAACAAAAAACTTGCTGTGTAGACTTCGAGCAGTGTCTAACTCTTTGTGCGTTGGCATTTTGCCATATCGTTCCCTTCCAACGATAAAAAAATCTGCCCCCGATCAAATCACCCTCCAATTGTGGTGCATGCGCAACAGAAGCAATTCGCCGGAGGCGCCGCCAGTCATGGCTGAGCGGCGGATTGCCCCACGCACAAATCGAGCCTGCCCCGACCAAAAGTGGGGCGTCGCAGCGCCGTCGCCGTGCACCCCTCTAATAGGTATACGTACCCTGGTCGGGGGCGGATGCGCGGCATGTTAGAATCGCGTGATGCGTTGCGCCTGCAATGCTTACGCGAAGGTGCGGCTGAATGCAGTTGAAACGCCGTCGCCTTGGCACGTAAAAGATACGGATAATGGATCAATTCGCCAAAGAGACTCTGCCAATCTCCCTAGAGGAGGAAATGCGCCGTTCGTATCTCGATTACGCGATGAGCGTGATCGTGGGGCGTGCGCTTCCCGATGTTCGCGATGGCCTGAAGCCGGTACACCGGCGCGTGCTGTACGCGATGCACGAGCTGAACAACGACTGGAATCGGGCGTACAAGAAGTCGGCGCGTATCGTCGGCGACGTGATCGGTAAATATCACCCGCACGGCGACACGGCTGTATACGACACCATCGTTCGCATGGCTCAGGACTTCTCCCTGCGCTACATGCTGGTGGACGGCCAGGGCAACTTCGGTTCGGTCGACGGCGACAACGCTGCCGCGATGCGTTACACCGAAATCCGCATGGCGAAGATCGGCCACGAACTGCTGGCCGACATCGACAAGGAAACCGTCGATTTCACCCCGAACTACGACGGCAGCGAAAACGAGCCGGCCATTCTGCCGGCGCGCATTCCCAATCTGCTGATCAATGGCTCGTCGGGTATCGCGGTCGGCATGGCAACCAATATTCCGCCGCACAACCTCAACGAGGTTGTCGACGCATGCCAGCACCTGCTGAAGAACCCCGAAGCCACGATCGACGAACTGATCGAAATCATTCCGGCGCCGGATTTCCCCACCGCCGGCATCATCTACGGCGTGGCGGGCGTGCGCGACGGCTATCGCACCGGCCGTGGCCGCGTGGTGATGCGCGCGTTGACGCACTTCGAGGAAATCGACCGCGGTCAACGCATGTCGATCATCGTCGACGAATTGCCGTACCAGGTGAACAAGCGCTCACTTCTGGAGCGCATCGCCGAGCTGGTCAACGAGAAGAAGCTCGAAGGCATTTCCGACATCCGCGACGAGTCCGACAAGAGCGGCATGCGCGTCGTGATCGAGCTTAAGCGCGGCGAAGTGCCGGAAGTGGTGCTCAACAATCTGTATAAGGCAACCCAGCTTCAGGACACCTTCGGCATGAACATGGTCGCGCTGGTCGACGGCCAGCCGAAGCTGCTGAACCTGAAGGAAATGCTGTCGTGCTTCCTGTCGCACCGCCGGGAAGTGCTGACGCGGCGCACTGTATACGAACTGCGCAAGGCACGCGAACGCGGTCACGTGCTCGAAGGTCTGGCGGTGGCGCTTGCCAACATCGACGAGTTCATCGCGATCATCAAGGCCGCCCCGACTCCGCCGATCGCCAAGCAGGAATTGATGGCGCGTCCGTGGGATTCGTCGCTGGTTCGGGAAATGTTGTCGCGCGCGGAAACGGAAAATGCGACGGCAGGTGGCCGCGAGGCTTACCGCCCTGACGGCCTGAACCCGTCGTTCGGTATGCAGGCCGACGGCCTCTATCGTTTGTCCGACACTCAGGCTCAGGAAATCTTGCAGATGCGTCTGCAACGCCTGACGGGTCTGGAGCAGGACAAGATCATCGGCGAGTATCGCGAAGTGATGGCCCAGATTGCCGACCTGCTGGACATTCTGGCTCGCCCGGAACGCATTACGGCCATCATCGTCGACGAACTCACGTCGATCAAGTCGGAATTCGGCGACGCGCGCCGCTCGAAGATCGAGCTCAACGCAACCGAACTGAACACCGAAGACCTGATCACGCCGCAGGAAATGGTCGTGACCATGTCGCACGCCGGCTACGTGAAATCGCAGCCCTTGTCCGAATACCGTGCGCAAAAGCGCGGCGGCCGCGGCAAGCAGGCGACTTCCATGAAGGAAGACGACTGGATCGACACGCTCTTCATCGCCAATACGCACGATCACATCCTGTGCTTCTCGAACCGTGGCCGCGTGTATTGGGTCAAGGTTTATGAAGTGCCGCAAGGTTCGCGGAACTCTCGCGGCCGTCCGATCGTCAATATGTTCCCGTTGCAGGACGGCGAAAAGATCACGGTGGTTCTGCCGGTCAAGGAATTCTCGGCAGACAAGTTCGTGTTCATGGCCACCGCTCTGGGAACGGTCAAGAAGACGCCGCTGGAAGCGTTCAGCCGCCCGTTGCGCAAGGGTATTATCGCGGTCGGTCTGGATGACGGTGACTACCTGATCGGCGCGGCCATTACGGATGGCGAGCACGATGTCATGCTGTTCTCGGATTCGGGCAAAGCGGTTCGCTTCGACGAGAACGACGTGCGTCCGATGGGTCGCGAGGCGCGCGGCGTGCGCGGCATGCAACTCGAAGACGGCCAGAACGTGATCGCCATGCTCGTGGCCGGCGACGAACAGCAGTCGGTGCTCACCGCTACCGAAAACGGCTACGGCAAGCGCACCCCGATCACTGAGTACACGCGCCATGGCCGCGGCACGAAGGGCATGATCGCGATCCAGACCTCGGAGCGTAACGGCAAGGTGGTCGCCGCGATCCTGGTAGATCAGGAAGCGCAGATCATGCTGATCACCAATACCGGCGTGCTGATCCGTACGCGCGTGTCGGAAATTCGGGAAATGGGCCGCGCAACCCAAGGTGTTACACTCATCAGCCTTGACGAAGGGACCAAGCTTTCAGGTCTGCAACAGGTTGCTGAGGCGGAAGCGGATGGCGATGTTGAAGGCGACGTCGAAGGTCCTGCCGAAGGTGACAACGGCAGTGAAGACGGCGGCGCAGTCTGATCGCGTCGGTGGCTTTCAGTCTCAGTTATTAGTTGAAAGCCGTGCGGCGGACAATGGCGTATCGGGCCGATACGCGTCCCGCACGGCTTGCAGTTCAAGTTAATTTCTCTTAGGGAGTAATGATGCAAAAACGATTCAAACAACTGATGTTGCTGGCTGCCCTCGTGCCGACCTTCGCCATGGCTCAAGCTCTGCAAAGCCAGGCTCCGGCGGCTCCGGCTGCTGCCGCAGCACCGGTTGATCCGGCCAAGCAGGCAGCGATCAAAGACCTGCTGGACGCAATCGATGCGCAGAAGCTCGTCGGCGCAATCGGCAACAGCGCGCAAATGCAGGCTAAGCAACTCGTCCCGGCTATCCTGTCGGACGCCCTTAGCGAAAACAAGACGATGACGGACAAGCAGAAACAGGCTTCCGTCCCGACGCTGCAAAAGAACGCAGTGCCGAAGCTGGTTGACGGCGCAGGCCAGGTGTTCGCAACGGACGGCTTCCGTCAGGACGCCATGCAAGCTCAGTACGACGCTTACGCAAAGTACTACAGCACGTCGGAAATCAAAGATCTGACGGCGTTCTACAAGAGCCCGACCGGCCGCAAGTTCATCCAGGTTCAAGACCAGGTTGGCCGCGACGTCGTGAACGGCTTGATGCAGAAGTACATGCCGCAATCGATCAAGGCAACGCGCGACCAGGCTGACAAGGAAGTCGCGTCGGTCAAGCCGGCTAAGTAAGTCACGGGCCGCGAGGCCTCGCCTACGTCGCGTCCGCCGCGGCCCGGTACGCTTTACCGCGACCGGGTTTGGCGGGGAGGCAGCGACAATGCGATAATGGCCGTTTGCGCACACGCGCAGGCGGCCATTTTCTTTTTCGGCGCTGAAATCGTGCGAGTACCGCGTTGTTCGATTCGCGCGGCTGCATGCGTGTCGCCAGTTTGACTGCGGCAGTCTCCATTGCTGCCACGTTCGCCGTTTTGCGCGATTTTCTTTTTCGCGCCAGCTTCCAGGATCTCACGATGCGCGTCTTTAATTTCTCCGCCGGCCCAGCGGCTATGCCCGAAGAAGTGCTGCGTCAGGCAGCCGACGAGATGCTCGACTGGCAGGGCAGTGGCATGAGCGTGATGGAAATGAGCCATCGCGGCAAGGAGTTCATGTCGATCCACGAAGAAGCGCTGACCGACTTGCGCGACCTGCTGCAAGTGCCGGCAAGTCACCGCATTCTGTTCCTGCAAGGCGGCGGTCTCGGCGAGAACGCCATCGTGCCGATGAATCTGATGGGCGCAAAGCAGCGCGCGGATTTCGTCGTAACGGGTTCGTGGTCGCAGAAGTCGCTCAAGGAAGCGCAGAAGTACGGCACGGTGCATCTTGCCGCGAGCGGTCAGACGGCCGAGGGTTTCACGCGCGCACCGGGCCGTTCCGAATGGCAACTCTCGGACGATCCGGCTTACGTGCATCTCTGCACGAACGAAACGATCCACGGCGTCGAGACGTTCGAGATTCCGGACCTCGGCGATATCCCGCTGGTGGCCGATGCGTCGTCGCATATCCTGTCGCGTCCCATGGACATCGCCAAATATGGCGTGTTGTTCGGCGGCGCGCAGAAGAACATCGGCATGGCCGGCGTGACCGTCGTGATCGTGCGTGAAGACATGCTGGATCGCGCGCAGGCGATCTGCCCGTCGGCGTTCGAATGGAAGACCGTCGCCGAGAACAATTCCATGTTTAACACGCCGCCCACCTATGCGATCTACATCGCGGGGCTGGTGTTCAAATGGTTGAAGAAGCAGGGCGGCCTCGTCGCAATGGAAGCGCGTAACCTCGAAAAATCGCAATTGCTGTACGACGCGATCGATTCGAGCAGCTTCTATCTGAACAAGGTCGAACGCGCCTCGCGCTCGCGGATGAACGTACCGTTTTTCCTCGCGGACGAGTCGCGCAACGAAGATTTCCTCGCCGGCGCGAAAGCGCGGGGAATGGTGCAGCTAAAGGGCCACAAGTCCGTCGGCGGCATGCGGGCGTCAATTTATAACGCCGTCCCGCTCGAAGGCGTTAAGGCGCTCGTCGAATACATGAAGGAATTCGAACAGCGCAACGCCTGATCGTTTTAGACATCAGGCACGCGCATCCTTTCAAGTAGTTACCCGGCAGGGCCGTTTTCACGCATGGACGACGAACTCAATACCCGACTCAAACCTCTTCGCGAACGCATCGACGCGCTCGACGCGCAACTGATCGCGTTGCTCAATCAGCGCGCCGCGGTGGCGCTCGAAGTAGGCGAGGTCAAGAAGCATTTCAACGCGCCGGTCTTCCGGCCCGAGCGCGAACAGCAGGTGATCGCGCGTCTGCAAGGCATGAGCGAAGGCCCGCTCGCGAGCGAGCACATCAGCGCGATCTGGCGCGAGATCATGGCCGCGAGCCGCGCGCTCGAAAAGACCATCAAGGCCGCTTATCTCGGTCCGGTCGGCACGTATAGCGAACAGGCCATGCACGAATACTTCGGTCAGTCGATCGAAGGTCTGCCTTGTCCGTCGATCGACGAAGTGTTCCGTTCGGTCGAAGCGGGCGCGGCGGAATTCGGCGTGGTGCCGGTCGAGAATTCGACCGAAGGCGCGGTCTCGCGCACGCTCGATCTGCTGCTGCAAACGCAGCTCACGATCGGCGGCGAACTGGCCTTGCCGATCCACCACAATCTTTTGTCGCTCAGCGGCGGGCTCAAGGGCGTGACGCGCGTGTGCGCTCATGCGCAGGCGCTTGCGCAGTGCCAGCGCTGGTTGTCCACGAATGCACCGCATCTGGAGCGCCAGGCGGTGTCGAGCAACGCGGAGGCGGCGCGCATGGCCGCTGAAGATCCGACGGTCGCGGCCATCGCCGGCGATCGCGCGGCCACGCATTACGGCTTGCAGGTGGCGTACGCACTGATCCAGGACGATCCGCACAATCGCACGCGTTTCGTGATGATCGGCAAACAGCCGGCAGGGCCGAGCGGCTACGACCAGACCTCGCTGATCGTGTCCGTCGTCAACGAGCCGGGTGCGATGGTCAAGCTGCTCGAACCGCTGGCCCGTCACAGTGTTTCGATGACGCGTTTCGAATCGCGTCCGGCGCGCGTCGGCACGTGGGAGTACTACTTCTACATCGACGTCGAAGGGCATCGCGACGATCCCGCTGTCGCCGCGGCGCTTGCCGAACTCGGACAAAAGGCGGCATTCCTCAAGATTCTCGGTTCGTATCCGCGCGCCCGTTAATGCGAAAGGCGGCGCTTGCCGCCGCGGGCACAATAAGCCGGTCACACATTCATCATTTACAAGTCGTTTGGAGATTTCATGACAGCGTCTTTCGGTCCTTCCTATGTGCGCGCTATTGCGCCCTACATCGCCGGCAAACCGATTTCGGAAGTCGCGCGTGAGTTCGGTCTCGACGAAGCGACTATCGTGAAGCTGGCGTCGAATGAAAACCCGCTCGGCATGCCGGAGTCGGCCCAGCGCGCCATGGCGCAAGCCGCCAGCGAACTCGGCCGCTATCCGGACGCGAACGCGTTCGAACTGAAAGCCGCTTTGAGCGAGCGTTACGGCGTGCCGGCTGACTGGATCACGCTGGGCAACGGCAGCAACGACATCCTGGAAATTGCTGCGCACGCGTTCGTGCAGAAAGACGAATCGATCGTCTACGCGCAGTACTCGTTCGCCGTGTATGCGCTGGCCACGCAAGGCGTCGGCGCGCGCGCCATCGTCGTGCCGGCGGTGGCCTACGGTCACGATCTCGACGCGATGCTCGCCGCCATCACGGACGACACCCGCCTGATCTTCGTCGCCAATCCGAACAACCCGACCGGCACGTTTATCGAAGGCGCGGCGCTCGAAGCGTTTCTGGAAAAGGTGCCGCGCAACGTGGTTGTCGTGCTGGACGAGGCGTACACGGAATATCTGCCGCAGGAAAAGCGCTACGACTCCATCGCGTGGGTGCGCCGTTATCCGAACCTGCTCGTGTCGCGCACGTTTTCGAAGGCGTTCGGTCTGGCGGGTCTGCGTGTCGGCTTCGCCATCGCGCAACCGGAACTGACCGATCTGCTGAACCGTCTGCGTCAGCCGTTTAACGTGAACACGCTGGCGCAAGCCGCTGCCATCGCGGCGCTCAACGATCAGGCGTTTCTGGAAAAGAGCGCGGCACTGAACGCGCAAGGCTATCGGCGCCTGACCGAAGCGTTCGACAAGCTCAAGCTGGAGTACGTGCCGTCGGACGGCAACTTCGTGCTGGTCCGCGTGGGCAACGACGACGCAGCGGGCAATCGCGTGAATCTGGCCTTGCTCAAGCAGGGCGTGATCGTGCGTCCGGTCGGCAATTACGGTTTGCCGCAGTGGCTGCGTATCACGATCGGCCTGCCGGAAGAAAACGAAGCGTTTATCGCGGCGCTGGAAAAGGCGCTTGCCGCAGAATAAGCAATCAATCTGGAACCCCGTGTTTTCCGACGAAGACACGCTTTTACTGTGACCGACGTGGCCGCGTTTTCTTTTAACAAGCTGGTGATTTTCGGTGTCGGCCTGATCGGCGGATCGCTTGCGCGCGCGTTGCGCGAGCGCGGCGAAACAGATGGCGCGCGCACCGTGATCGGCGTCGGTCGCTCGCCGGCATCTACCGCGCGCGCGCTCGAACTCGGCGTCATCGACTTCGCCGCGGCGCTGAATGACGACGCTGCTTTGCGCGACGCCCTGTCCGGCGCGGATCTCGTGTTACTGGCCGCGCCCGTCGCGCAGACGCAACCACTGCTCGAACGCATTGCGCCGTTCCTCGACGCAGACACCATCGTCACGGACGCCGGCAGCACCAAGGCCGACGTAGTCGCGGCTGCACGCGCGGCGCTCGGCGCGCGGATCGGCCAGTTCGTGCCCGGCCATCCGATTGCCGGACGGGAAGCAAGCGGCCCGGATGCCGCGTTGCCCGATCTTTACGTGAATCGCAACGTGGTGCTGTGTCCGTTGCCGGAAAATGCGTCGGCGTCCGTCGGGCGCATTGCCGCCATGTGGCGAGCCACCGGCGCCGTGGTGCGTGACATGTCGCCTGAGCAGCATGATCGTGTGCTGGCGTCGGTCAGCCATTTGCCGCATGTGTTGTCGTTCGCGCTGGTCGAGCAGATTCTCGAATCGCCCGACGCCGCTCTGAAATTTTCATTCGCCGCGGGTGGCTTTCGCGACTTCACGCGAATCGCCGCGTCGAGCCCGGAAATGTGGCGCGACGTATGCGTCGCGAATCGCGTTGCGCTGCTGGAAGAACTCGACGCCTACACGGCGGTGCTCGCGCGACTGCGTGCCGCGATCGACGCCGCCGACGGTCCCGCGCTCGAAGCGGTCTTCGCGCGCTCGCGCGTGGCGCGCAGCGAGTGGCAGGAGCACCGCAGCGCGTCTGCGGCGCCGTCCGACGCGTCGAAATAACCGGAAACTGGACTCAATCATGGAATTCCTCGATCTCGGACCTTTTTCCCGTGCATCCGGCACGGTTCGTCTGCCTGGTTCGAAAAGCATTTCGAATCGTGTCCTGCTGCTGGCCGCGCTCGCCGAAGGCGAAACGACGATCACCAACCTGCTCGACTCCGACGACACGCGCGTCATGCTCGACGCGCTGGAAAAGCTCGGCGTGCGCCTGAAGCGCGAAGGCGATACCTGCGTGGTCACCGGCACGCGCGGCGCGTTCACGGCACGTACGGCCGACCTGTTTCTCGGCAACGCCGGCACGGCGGTTCGTCCGCTGACCGCGGCGCTGGCGGTCAACGGCGGCGATTACCGGATTCACGGCGTGCCGCGCATGCACGAACGGCCGATCGGCGATCTGGTCGACGGCTTGCGGCAGATCGGCGCGCGCATTGATTATGAAGAGAACGAAGGCTATCCGCCGCTGCGGATCCGTCCGGCGCAGATCGCTGCCGAGGCTCCGATTCGTGTGCGCGGTGATGTGTCGAGCCAGTTTCTGACCTCTTTGCTCATGACCTTACCGCTGCTGCGCACGGAATCTGGCGTGACGACCGTGCAGGTCGACGGTGAGCTGATCTCGAAACCCTACATCGAAATCACGATCAAGCTGATGGAGCGCTTTGGCATCAAGGTCGAGCGTCATGAGTGGCATCGTTTCATCGTGCCGGCCGGGCAGCGCTATCAGTCGCCGGGCACGATCATGGTGGAAGGTGATGCCTCGTCGGCGTCGTATTTTCTCGCGGCCGGCGCACTCGGCGGCGGCCCGCTGAAGGTGGAAGGCGTCGGACGCGCGAGCATTCAGGGCGACGTCGGTTTCGCCGACGCGCTCATCAAGATGGGCGCGAACCTGCAGATGGGCGACGACTGGATCGAAGTGCGCGGTGTCGGCAACGACAACGGCAAGCTCGATCCGATCGACATGGACTTCAACCTGATCCCCGACGCGGCGATGACGATCGCCGTCGCCGCGCTCTTTGCAGACGGCACGACCACGCTGCGCAATATCGCGAGCTGGCGCGTGAAGGAAACCGATCGCATCGCCGCGATGGCGACCGAGCTGCGCAAAGTCGGCGCCAAAGTGGAAGAGGGCGAGGACTACCTCGTCGTCACCCCGCCCGAAAAGCTGATTCCGAACGCTGCGATCGACACCTACGACGATCACCGCATGGCCATGTGCTTTTCGCTCGTCAGCCTTGGTGGCGTGCCGATCCGGATCAACGACCCGAAATGCGTCGGCAAGACGTTCCCGGATTACTTCGAGCGCTTCACGGCGCTTGCCCAACCCTGATTCGACCTGAATCGACTGACGTGCGACTTTTTCGATGAAACCGACCCGTCCCTTTCACCAGACGCCCGTCATTACGATCGACGGCCCGAGTGCCTCCGGCAAAGGCACCGTGGCCGCGCTGGTTGCCGCGAGCCTCGGCTTCCATTTGCTGGATAGCGGCGCGCTTTACCGGCTGGCCGCGCTGGCCAGCCTCCGCTACGACGTTCCCGCAGACAACGCCGACGCACTCGTGCAGCTCATCGACGACCTGCACATCACGTTCCGCGAAGGCCTGGCGCAGCTCGACGGCGTCGACGTTTCTTCGGACATCCGTGCGGAGGAAGTGGGTAGCCGCGCCTCGGCCATCGCCGTGCATGCGCCTGTGCGAGCCGCGCTGGTGGCGCGTCAGCGGGCATTTCGCAAGGAACCGGGGTTGGTCGCGGACGGCCGCGACATGGGCACCGTCATCTTCCAGGATGCCGCGCTGAAGGTGTTCATGACCGCCAGTGTCGAGGCCCGCGCGGCGCGTCGGCATAAGCAATTGATCCAAAAAGGATTTTCTGCTAATATAGATGACTTGCTTCGGGATTTGCGTGAGCGCGACGAGCGTGACAGTCAGCGCGCAGCCGCGCCACTCAAGCCTGCAGCGGATGCAAAGCTGCTTGACACGTCCGCTTTGTCGGTCGACCAGGCGGTCCAGCAAGTAGTGCAGTGGTATGAAGAATTAGTCCCTCATGCGTGACAAAAGTCGTGCTGCGGGTGCAGTAGAAGTCAGTTGTCAGTAGGTGCTTCGCGAATTGTCGCGAAGCGTGTATTAACCCTTTAACCCCGCGTGGCATTCGCATTTAGCCGAAATTGCTGACCGTCCCGGCCAGCCGGGCACCGCGAGAACCATGCAAATTTTGATTTTTATGTCCGACCTGCAAACTTCCAACCCGAATACCGAATCTTTTGCGGCTCTGTTCGAAGAGTCGCTGACCAAGCAAGACATGCGCGCTGGCGAGGTTATCTCCGCCGAAGTCGTGCGTGTTGACCACAACTTCGTGGTCGTCAACGCTGGTCTCAAGTCCGAAGCCTACATCCCGCTCGAAGAGTTCCTGAACGACGCGGGCGAGGTAGAAGTGCAGGCGGGCGACTTCGTTTCCGTCGCGATCGACGCGCTGGAAAACGGCTATGGCGACACGATCCTGTCGCGCGACAAGGCGAAGCGTCTGGCTTCGTGGCTGTCGCTGGAAAAGGCTCTCGACAACAACGAACTCGTGACCGGTACGATCACGGGCAAGGTCAAGGGCGGCATGACCGTCATGGTCAACGGCATCCGCGCGTTCCTGCCGGGTTCGCTCGTCGACACGCGTCCGGTCAAGGACACGACGCCGTACGAAGGCAAGACGCTGGAATTCCGCGTCATCAAGCTCGACCGCAAGCGTAACAACGTCGTGCTGTCGCGCCGCGCCGTGATCGAAGCAACCCAAGGCGAAGAGCGCGCAAAGCTGCTCGAAACGCTGAAGGAAGGCGCGATCGTGGAAGGCGTGGTGAAGAACATCACCGACTACGGCGCGTTCGTGGACCTCGGCGGCATCGACGGCCTGCTGCACATCACCGACATCGCATGGCGTCGTGTGCGTCACCCGAGCGAAGTTCTGTCGGTTGGCCAGGAAGTCACCGCGAAGATCCTCAAGTTCGATCAAGAAAAGAACCGCGTCTCGCTGGGCATCAAGCAACTGGGCGACGATCCGTGGGAAGGCATCTCGCGCCGTTACCCGTCGGGCACGCGCCTGTTCGGTAAGGTCACCAACATCACCGACTACGGCGCATTCGTCGAAGTCGAATCGGGCATCGAAGGCCTGGTTCACGTGTCGGAAATGGACTGGACGAACAAGAACGTTGCACCGTCGAAGGTTGTGCAACTGGGCGACGAAGTCGAAGTCATGGTTCTCGAGATCGACGAAGACCGCCGCCGTATCAGCCTCGGCATGAAGCAATGCAAGCCGAACCCGTGGGACGACTTCAGCCGCAACTTCAAGAAGGGCGACAAGCTGCAAGGCGCAATCAAGTCGATCACCGACTTCGGCGTCTTCATCGGTCTGCCGGGCGGCATCGACGGTCTGGTTCACCTGTCGGACCTGTCGTGGTCGGAAACGGGCGAAGAAGCGGTTCGCAAGTACAAGAAGGGCGACGAAGTGGAAGCGATCGTTCTCGGCATCGACGTCGAGAAGGAACGCATTTCGCTGGGTATCAAGCAGCTCGAAGGCGACCCGTTCAGCAACTTTGTTGCAATGAACGACAAGGGTTCGATCGTCGACGGCGTGGTCAAGACGGTGGACGCGAAGGGTGCAGTGGTTCAGCTGTCGGCGGAAGTCGAAGGCTACCTGCGTGCTTCGGAAATCGCACAAGACCGCGTGGAAGATGCTCGCAACGTGCTGAAGGAAGGCGACAAGGTCAACGCGATGATCATCAACATCGATCGCAAATCGCGTGGCATCAACCTGTCGATCAAGGCCAAGGATTCGGCTGAGCAACAGGAAGCGATCCGCGGCCTGGCTTCGTCGGATTCGAGCTCGGCTGCAACCGGCACGACGAACCTCGGCGCGCTGCTGAAGGCCAAGCTCGACGGCCAGAACCAGTAAGCCTTAAGAGGTCTGCTGCAGTATGACCAAATCGGAATTGGTCGCCCAGCTGGCTACGCGATTTCCGCAGCTTGTACTTAAAGATGCGGATTTCGCGGTGAAGACGATGCTTGATGCGATGTCGGAGGCGCTTGCCAACGGTCATCGCATCGAAATTCGCGGCTTCGGCAGCTTCGGCCTCAATCGTCGTCCCTCCCGCGTCGGGCGCAACCCGAAGTCGGGCGAAAAAGTGTTGGTGCCTGAGAAGCACGTACCGCACTTCAAGCCGGGCAAGGAATTGCGCGAGCGGGTCGATCGACGTTCGGGCGAGCCGCTGAAGGCCGAAGAGCCGGATGACGACGACCTGTAAGTGCTTCGCTGTGTAGTTTGCAGCGTGGCATTGGTAGCGTCAGCGGCCAAAGCCAGACGGCAAAAGACCAGAAAAAGCGCCTTCGGGCGCTTTTTTTTCGCCCAGACTTTTGCAAGCCAAGCCAAGCCAAGCCAAGCCAAGCCAAGCCAAGCCAAGCCAAGCCAAGCCAAGCCAAGCCAAGCCAAGCCAAGCCAAGCCAAGCCAAGC
>NZ_JBNDMM010000009.1:0-372085 GCF_050436585.1 Paraburkholderia sp. GAS199
ATCCGACAACTCTTAAATGGATAATCACCTTGCGTTAGATCAAAGTCGGTAGATCACGGAGAACCAGCAAATAGTCAGACTGCATATCCACAACGCACATAGCACTTGTCCACAGAAAACTTGAGCAAGCCTGTGGACAACCTGAGCACATCCTTCCCAAGTCCTTGACGCCAAACATCTATCCTCGATCGGCCCGTCTTTAGGCTGTGATAAAAAGTAGCCTTCGCTTTTCCTCACGCTTTCCGCCACTCGCCGAGGCTTCGCATGTCCTCCGTCATGGGCTTCAAACTCGTTCTGCTGTCGTTGATCGCGATCATCGGTCTCGAGCTGCTCGCGAAACGTCTGCGTCTGCCGCCCGCCGCCGCGCTGCTCGTCGGTGGCGTCGCCATGGCATTCGTGCCCGGCCTGCCGCCGTTCAATCTCGACCCCGAACTCGTTCTGATCGTCTTCCTGCCGCCGCTTCTCATGGACGGCGCGTACTTCTCGGTGTGGGACGAGTTCAAACGCAATCTGGGCGGCATCCTGCTGCTCGCCATCGGCGCGGTCGCTTTTACGACGCTCGCGGTCGGACTCGTGGTCCACTGGGTCGTGCCGTCGCTGCCGTGGGGCGCCTGCTTCGCACTCGGGGCGATCGTCTCGCCGCCGGACGCAGTCGCCGCCAAGGCGGTGCTCGAACGGGTCGCGCTGCCGCGCCGGTTGATGGTGCTGCTGGAAGGCGAAAGCCTGCTCAACGACGCCGCCGGCATCGTGCTGGTGCGCTTCGCGGTGGCCGCCGCGCTGACCGGCACGTTCAGCGCGCAACACGCGGTCGTTCGCTTCGCGATGCTCGGGCTGGGTGGTGTCGCGGTGGGCGTCGCGGTCGGCTTTCTGATCGTCCGGCTGCTGCGTTTTCTCGATCACGCCTATCTCATCATCACGGCGTCGATCCTGGCTGCGTGGATCAGCTACATCGTCGGCGACATGCTCGACGTTTCCGGCGTCATCGCGACCGTGAGCTGCGGCATGATGCTCGGCTGGCATCAGCACGAGATCTTCTCGGCATCCGTACGCATGCGCGGCACCGCCTTCTGGCAAGTGCTGATCTTCCTGATGGAAGCGCTCGTGTTTATCCTGATCGGCCTATCGCTGCGCGGCGTGATGATCCGGCTCGGCGGAGTCGGCGACACCTTGAGCGCATTCGCGCCCGCGGTCGGCGCGGTGATCGCGGCAGTGGTGCTGTCGCGCTTCGTGTGGGTGTTCGTGGTCGAGGCGCTGAGCGGCGTGTTGAAGCGCCTGATGCGTCGCGCGGACGCCGCGCCCGACTGGCGCTCGGCGACCATCACGAGTTGGGCGGGCATGCGCGGCGTGGTGACCCTGGCGATCGCCCTCGCCTTGCCCGAAACGATGCCGGGTCGCGATCTGATTCTGGTCGCGTCGTTCGCGGTGATTCTGGTGACGGTGCTGGGCCAGGGAACCACGATCGGTCCATTGATCCGCTGGGTCAAACCGGACCAGGACGCGCAGCGCAACACGCGCCATCTGACCGAGCCGCAAGCGTGGGCGCGGCTGGAAGCGGCCCAGCTCGCCGCGATCCAGCCGCTCGTGCACGACGAGCACGGTCAGGTGATCCACCCTCGCCTGCTCGAGCAATACAGCTACCGTGCGCGCATCACCGAGTCGCATCAGAACGACGCTGCGTTTCCCGCCGACGCCCGCGCGGCCCATTACGACGTCGTGCTTGCCGCGGTCGCCGCCGCGCGTATCGAGCTACTGCATTTGCATCGAACCGGTCTGTTGCACGATGAACTGCTGACGGTTCTCGAGCACGATCTCGACTTGCAGGAAATCGCCGCGCTGCACGGCCGGGGCTGACTTACTGCGACTGCGACGCCTCTTTCTGCCGCAGCGATTCGGGCAAGCCAAACAGCACGATCAACGCGCACACCAGGCTCATTGCACCGATCACATACAGCGCCGGCGTGGTGCTTCCTGTGAGGTCCCGAACGCGCCCAACCATCACCGGACTGACAATCCCGCCGAGTTGTCCGAGCGTGTTGATCAACGCAATGCCGCCCGCCGCGCCGGCGCCGGTGACGAGCTTCGGCGGCAGCGCCCAGAACGCCGGGATCGACGCCACCACGCCCGCGCCCATCACGGCCAGCGCGATCACGAGCAGCGTGGTCTGCTTGTCGAAGAATCCTGCGGCGAAGAAGCCGGCCGCGGCCATCACCAACAGCCCGCAGACATACTTGCGCCGCTCGCCGCTCGCGTCCGACACGCGCCCGACCACCACCATGCAAATCGCGCCGCACACATACGGCACCGCCGTTAGCAGACCGATCATCGTGGGATTGTGCGTTCCGGAAACGCGGATCAGATGCGGCGCCCAGAAGTTCAAGCCGTACGACGCCACCTGAATCAGAAAATAGACGAGACCGAGCGTGAGAAAGCCGGGCGTCCTGATTGCGCCGAGCAGGGAATGGCCGGTTTCCGGATGACGGTTCTGCCGCGAAATCTGCGTCGTGAGAAACGCCTTTTCCGACGACGACAGCCAGCCGGCGTCTTCGATGCGATCCTTCAGCAGCTTCAGCACCATGACGCCGAGCACCACGCACGGCAGGCCGCCGAGCAGAAAGAGCCAGTGCCAGCCGGGCATGCCGAGCACGCCGTTCATGTGGCCGATCACGAGACCGGCAAGCGGTGCGCCGACCAGTCCGGAAAACGCGGAAGCGAGAAACAGCATGGACGTGACGCGCCCACGATAGCTCGGCGGAAACCAGAGCGTGAGGTAGTACAACACGCCCGGCGCAAAACCGGCTTCCATTGCGCCGATCACGAAGCGCAAACCGTAGAACTGCCATTCGTTGTTGACGAACACCATCGCGGCGGTCGCCAGTCCCCACGAAATCATGATGCGCGCAATCCAGCGACGCGCGCCGACCTTGTAGAGAAACAGATTGCTCGGCACTTCGAACAGCACGTAGCCGATCACGAACAGACTCGCGCCGAGACCGTATGCGGTGTCGGACAACCCGAGATCGCTTTGCAGCTGAAACTTCGCGAAGCTGATGTTGATGCGGTCGAAAAATGCGAACAGGTAGCAGATCATGATGAGCGGCATCAGCCGCCACGCTACCTTGCGGATGATCGCCGCGGCGTCGTTGCCGCTTTCTTCGCGGCGTCCGCTTGCTACTGCGCCCAGGTCACTCATGCTTGTCTCCAGTGCCGGATTCGGCGAGGCCGTCCGGTCATATAGTCGGTTTGTCGGTTGGGGAAGGTCAGATTTGCAGTACGTAGTCGGGCACGGGATGCAGGTCGCGATTGCGGCCGGCTTTAGCCAGTTGCCCCGGCACTTCGTGGCCGAGCAAGGCGGGCAATCCGCGCGACAAGGCCAGCAGTTTCTCGAGGTCGACTCCGGTGGGAATGCCCATCTCGTCGCACATATTCACGAGGTCTTCGGTGCAGATGTTGCCCGACGCGCCCGGCGCGAACGGACAGCCGCCGAGGCCGCCGAGCGCGGCATCGAAACGTCGAGCGCCGGCTTCGTAGGCGGCCAGCACGTTGGCGAGACCGAGACCGCGCGTGTTGTGAAAGTGCAGCGTCAGCGCGGCAGCCGGCACGCGTTCGAGCACGCGCGCCACGAGCCGCGCCACCTGACGCGGATTCGCCATGCCGGTGGTATCGGCGAGCGTGATGCCCTCGATGCCCATCTCGCGATACGTGTCCACGATCGCGATCACGCGGTCTTCGTCGATCGTGCCTTCGAACGGGCAGCCGAACGCGGTCGCCACCGACGCGTTCAACGTGGCCCGCGACGTGTCCCGGACGAGCCGCACGATGTCGCCGAAAGCCGTCAGCGACGCCTCGCAACTCATGCGCATATTGGCGCGGTTGTGCGTCTGGCTCGCGGACATGACGAGATTGAGTTCGTCGGCGCGCGAAGCCAGTGCGCGCTCGGCGCCCTTCAGGTTCGGCACCAGCGCGACGTAGATCACGCCGGGTCGACGTGCGATCTGCTGGAACACGGCGTCGCCGTCGCGCAAAGCCGGAATCGCCTTGGGCGAAACGAACGAGCCGGCTTCGATGCGCGTAAAGCCTGCCGTCGACAACGCATCGATCAACGCGATCTTGTCGGCGGTGTCGACCCACGTGGGTTCGATCTGCAGACCGTCGCGCGGCGCGACTTCCTGGACGACGAGCGTGTCGAAGTGAGTGTCTCGCGGGTTCATTGCACGGCTCCTTCCCGGCGCAGCCGCTCGATATCGTCATGGCCGAAGCCGAGATCGGTCAGCACGCTGCCGGTGTGTTCGCCGAGCGTGGGACCTTGCCAGCGCACTTCGCCCGGTGTGTCCGAAAGCTTCGGCACGATGCCCGGCATCTTCACCGACGCGCCGCCGGGCAGATCGGCTTGCAGCAACATGTCGCGCGCCTGGTAATGCGGGTCGGCCACGATGTCGGCCACCGAATAGATGCGTCCGGCCGGCACTTCGGCGCGTTCGAGCGCGGCGAGCACGTCGTCGGTGGCATGGCGCGAGGTCCATGCGGCGATTGCCTGATCGAGCATCGCGCATTGCTTCGCGCGGCCGTCGTTGCGGGCGAGCGCGGGGTCGTCGGCGAGATCGGGGCGGCCGATCACCTGCATGAGCCGCCGGAAAATCGGATCGCTGTTGCCGGCGATCACCACGTAGCCGTCGTCTTCGGTGGGATAGGTGTTGGAGGGCGCGATGCCCGGCAGCGCGCCGCCGCTGCGTTCGCGCACGTGGCCGAGCAGGTCGTACTCGGGCACCAGGCTTTCCATCAGGTTGAAGACGCTTTCGACCAGCGAGACGTCGACCACCTGGCCTTCGCCCTGACCGGTCTTGACGCGCAGCAAGGACATCAACGCGCCGATCACGCCGTGCAGCGAGGCGAGCGAGTCGCCGAGGCTCACGCCGACCCGTGCCGGTGCGCCGTCCGTTTCGCCCGTCGTATAACGGATGCCGCCCATCGCTTCGCCGATGGCGCCGAAGCCCGGACGATCGCGATACGGACCCGACTGACCGTAGCCGGAGATACGGACCATGGTCAGCTTCGGGTTGATGGCGTGCAGCACGTCCCAGCCGAGGCCGAGTTTTTCCAGCGCGCCGGGACGCAGATTTTCGATGACGACGTCGGCGTCGGCGGCCAGACGTTTGACGATGTCCACACCGTCCGCCGACTTCAGATTTACGCAGATGGACTTCTTGTTGCGCGACTGCAGATACCACCACAGTGAGGTGCCTTCATGCAGCTTGCGCCATTTGCGAAGCGGGTCGCCCGTCCCGGGCGCTTCGATCTTGATGACTTCGGCCCCGAACTCGGCCATGAGCCGCGCGGCGAACGGCGCGGCGATGAGGGTTCCGATCTCGACGACGCGAATACCCTGAAGGGGTCCACCCATAATGCTGTCTCCGAAGCTGGTTTCGTGTTGAGACACAGCTTAGGAGCGGCGCGGGCGCGGCGTCCAACCGCAATTCGTCAAGCATCGTTCGCGAATGACGAACGCTCGGCCCGTCTTTCAGGCAGACGCCGTCGTCTCCTGCGCCTCGACCGAACGCAGATGATCGAATAGCAGACGGCTCACCGGCGAAAGCGCCTCGACATCGCGTACCACCAGCAGCAGGCTACGTTCGGACCAGTTGTCTTCGAGCGGCACGCCGATCAGGCCGAGCGGGCGGCCCATTAACTGATACACCTTGAGCGGCAGCACGCCGACGCCCATGCCCGCCTGCACCATCCGGCACACGGCGTCGAATCCCGGCACGTGAATTCGCAGACGCAGCGGCTTGCCGGCCTGGCGCGCGGCCAGATGCGTGCGCGCGTTGATCGAGCTGGCCGAATGCAGACCGACGTGGTCGCCGTCGAGCGTCTCGGCGAACGCGACACTCGCGCGGCCGGCCAACGGATGATCGTCGCGCATCACGAGCACCAGCGAATCGCGCCGATAGTGGGCCACGTGCAGGTCGCGCGTGTCGGCGTCGCCGGAACAGATGCCGAGATCGGCGAGGCTGTCGTCGACGGCTTCGACGACGCCGCCGCTCGGCCGCTCCTCGAGATCGAGCTTGACGCGCTCATGCTGCAACTGGAATGCGCGCAAGTCCTCGGGCAGAAATTCCACGATTGCCGAGAGGTTCGCCATCATCCGCACATAGCCGCGTACGCCGCTGGCATGGCCGGCCAGTTCGATGCCGATGTTCTCGATGTCGCGCATGACCCGGCGCGCGTGATGCAGCAGCGTTTCACCAGCCGGCGTGAGCGTCATGCCGCGCGCGTTGCGCTGGAACAGCGTCGCGCCGATGGCCTGTTCGAGTTCCAGCAGACGCTTGCTCGCGGCCGACACGGCAATCGCCTCGCGTTCGGCGGCACGCGTGAGCGTGCCTTCCTCGTAGACGGCGAGAAACAGTTGCAGCGTGGTGAGATCGAGCTTGCGCAGAAGGTTTTTGATTACCATGGCGGGGCGCCGCGCGGTTGTGCGATGAGCGTATTCTGACGCCAGATGCACAAAATAGGTGGAGCGCCTCGCCGTGGCGTCAGTCCTTCCAGGACGAACCGAGAATCATCGTGCAGAAATTCTCGCGATGGTAATGCGGGTCTTTCAGCGCCAGCACGTCCGCCTTCACGTTGCCGAAAGTCGTCTCCGGCTTGTGGATCGTGCCATGCGCGAAGGCGTCGATGATGCCTTCCTTGAAGTGCGCGCCGCGCGGGTGCGCGTGAATCACTTCATGCCGTTGATGTTCGGTGAACTCGTCGTAAGCGAGGCCGAGCACGTCCATCTCGACGCCGGCCGTCACCAGCGCGACCACCGGCTTCATGTGCTGCGGAATGCCGGGCGTGGTGTGCAGCGCAATCGAATTCCACACCTGTTCGATGTCGTGCTCGCCGATGCCGTGACGCTGCAGGAAGTCGCGCGCGGCGTTCGCGCCGTCCACTTCGAAACGGTCATGCTCGCTGCTGTACGGCGCAACGAGGCCCATGTCGTGAAACATCGCGCCGATGTACAGCAACTCCGGATCGTACTTGAGTTGCTTGCGCTGTCCGGCGAGCGAGCCGAACAGAAAAACGCGGCGCGAGTGGTGATACAGCAGATCGGTTTCGGTGTCGCGAACCAGCTGCGTCGCTTCGCGCGCCATCATGCTGTCGGGAATCTGGATGCCTGCAATCGTGGTCATGAGAGATGCTCCTTGCGGTAGAGAGAAGCGCGTCTTTGTCACGCAAAGGCGCGTTTGGTATGCTGCTCCGCGACGCGTCGTCTCCTGCTTTCGTGCTGCTCTGCAAGCGTTGCGTCGATGAAGTTCAGTATTGGCCAGCGCGCTTTCGCGGGCAATCGCCGCACACCGTTGAACACTGCCAGGCGCACGGCGTTGACTGCCGCGGCGGCTTTTGCCCATCGTCAAAGGAAGCCATTGGATGCGTACCGTCGCGATTGCGATCTTTCCCGGCGTGCAGGCGCTCGACGTCGCCGGCCCGGTCGACGTCTTTTCCGAAGCCAATCGCTTCATCGCGCCCGGCGATCGTTATGAGGTGACGTTGCTCAGCGCCGATCCCGCACCGCTGCGCGCCTCGAACGGTATGACGATGGTGGCCGACGCCACCTTCCACAGCGCGCGCCGCCCGTTCGATCTGGCCTTGGTGGCAGGCGGCCCGGCCTTGCCCGAAGGCGGCACGCCCGATCCGCGTCTGCTCGACTGGCTCAGCAAGGACGCCGCGCAATGCGCGCGCTACGGCTCGATCTGCACCGGCGCGTTCGTCCTCGGCCATGCCGGCTTGCTGGATGCGCGTCACGTCACGACTCACTGGCAGCATGCGGCGCAACTGGCCACGCAGTTTCCGCTGGCGCGTGTCGACTTCGACCGCATCTATCTGCGCGACGGTGCGCTCGTGACCTCGGCGGGTGTCACCGCCGGGATCGATCTGTCGCTGGCGCTGGTGGCGGAAGATCACGGTCCGCTAACCGCGCTCGCCGTGGCCAAACGGCTCGTGGTATTCGCGCAGCGCCAGGGCGGACAGTCGCAGTTCAGCCCTTATCTCACCGCGCCCGCCGACGACACTTCGCCGGTCGCCAAAGTGCAGGCGCACGTGATGGAACACATCGGCGAAAGCTTCACCGTCAAGCAGCTCGCCGACGTCGCGCGCATGAGCGCACGCAACTTCGCGCGGGTTTTCGTGCAGGAAACCGGCGTGACGCCCCATGAATTCGTCGAACGGGCCCGCGTGGACGCGGCGCGCAAGCTGCTCGAAAGCAGCGGCGCGGCGCTCAAGGCGATTGCATACGACTGCGGATTCGGCACCGCCGACCGGATGCGCATCGTCTTCACGAAACGTATCGGCACGACACCGATGCAATACCGCGAGCGTTTCCGTTCGGAATAAGGGGCCGCTGCGGGCCGCGAAGCTTGCGTGAGAAAATGACGGCCTCTCAAGTCAACGATCACAAGGCACGCCATGACCTCTTCCTCGCCGATCCGCGCAATCGTCACCGGCCACAATCGCGGCCTGGGCGCCGCGCTCGCCGAGCAACTGCTCGCACGCAACGTTGCCGTGCTGGGCCTGTCGCGCTCGCGTCACGCCGACCTGCACACGCGTTTTCCCGCGCTGCTGGAAGAAATCGAACTCGAACTGGGCGACCCCGCGCAGGTTGCGCAATGGGCGGCGAGCGACGCGCTGCGCGCCTTCACGAGCGGCGCGCAAACCGTTCTGCTGATCAACAACGCGGGCACGATGCAGCCGGTCGGCCCGGTCGAAACGCAGAATCCCGCTGAGATCGCCACCGCCATCAGTCTGAACGTGGCGGCGCCGCTGATGCTGTCGAGCGCGCTGGCTGCTGCCAGCGTCGACGCCACCGATCGCCGCATCGTGCACATTTCGAGCGGCGCGGGCCGCAACGCGTATCCGGGTTGGAGCGTCTATTGCGCGACCAAGGCGGCGCTGGATCATCACGCACGCGCCGTCGCACTCGACGCGAATCGCGCGCTGCGTATCTGCAGTCTCGCGCCGGGCGTGATCGATACGAACATGCAGGCGCAGATTCGCGGCAGCGACAAAGACCGCTTCCCCATGCGCGAGCGATTCGAAGAACTCAAGCAGAACGGGCAACTCGCCACGCCCGAAGCGTGTGCCACGCAGTTGCTCGACTATGCCTTCAGCGATGCGTTCGGCACGACGCCTGTCGCCGATATTCGCGAGGTCGGGAAGCCGGCTTGAGGAGCGCGCAGCGCAGCGTAGTCTGCCTGCTTTGACGCTCCCGTAAAACCTCACCTTTCGGTCATTCGACCGATCAGTTGACGCCGGGCGCGGCCATCATGTCGCGCTCGGCCGCGCCGATTTCTCCGTGCGGCACGAACACATAGCCGCGTCCCCATACCGTCTGAACGTAACGCGGCTCCGAAGGATCGATCTCGATCAGACGACGCAAGCGCCAGATCGACACATCGAGACTGCGCCCTTGATGCAGCACGCTATTGCCGCGCAACTGCTCGTTGAGTTGCACGCGCGTGAGCACCGTCATCGCATGATTGACGAAGATCTTCAGCAACGCGAATTCGGAACTGCGCAGCGCGAAGCGCTCGTTATCGCGACGCAACTCGCGCGCCGAGAAGTTCAGCTCGCAACGGCCGAAGCGATAGGGCGGCCGCGTTTCCGGCGCGCCGGGCGCGAGCGCGCCGCGCCGGCGCAGCAAGACGCGGATACGGGCCAGCAGTTCGGCGGGATCGGCGGGCTTGCTCATGTAATCGTCCGCGCCGAGTTCGAGACCGATCACGCGATCGATCGCGTTGGTGCTGGCCGACAGCAGGATCACGGGCACGTCGTTGCCGCTCATGCGCAGGTCGCGCAGAACGGCGAGTCCGTCGCCGTGCGGCGCGGAGACGTCGAGCACCAGCAAGGCTGGACGCTCGGTGTCGATCACGTGCTTCAACCCGGCCGAATGCGGGCGTGCCGACACCCCGCAGCCTTGCCCGCGTAAAGATTCGCCAACTACGGCCGTTAAACCGGAGGCGGCGCCTACAAAGAGAATATGCTGGCTCATCCAACTGATTCCAGGAGACGATCGGTTTTCAGAGACAGGCGATGGCTTGCAGCAATAGCAAAGCCGCTGACCGCTTGTCGTCCGCGTCGCCATCTTCTCCGCATGCCGCTATTCTCAAAACGCGGAACAACCCCCAAGGTTGGCAATTTCTTCCCAACTCTTTCAACGGCGAACGTGATATGAGAAAAGCGCGCGAGGCGCGCTTCACCGCATCACGGTCGGCTCCCGAAAAATCTCACCTTTGGCACGCAGCGACCGGGGCCAGGCGCGAGGCGCGTCCCGGAATGCTCCCGAAAAGTCTCACCTCAAGCACATTTTGGCGGTCCGCAAAGCCATGCTGGGCGGGCGGTGGGTCACTCGAAAACAACGATTCCCGAAAACCCTCACCTTTATCGACACGCGACTAATCTGCATACCCAGGTAAGTCGCGCCTGCTGGCGAACGCGGACAGACAACGTCGGCGCGCGGCACGGGATACCCGCGCAAAATGCCTGACAGCAGGGATAAACCGGCTAAGTACGTGTCGGAAAAGCGAAATGACGCGGCGGGAAGGAGGCGGGATCATGGGTCATGGCGACACGCTCGCCGACGCTCGAAACGGCTCGCGTCGGGAATGTGCAGAGAGGTATGTCGCGATTTTCTGCGGGTGAGGCGCGGCAACACGGCTCGACTCACTTTTAGCGTTTGCGCGCCAGGTCCCGAAAACTCTCACCTTTGGCGATTCGGCGCACCTTAACGCGAGCGCAGGAACGCGCCGCGTAAGCGCAAAGAAAGTCGAAGCACGATCAGGCCGGCACGGCGGACAACTCGGAAGGAGCGTATTTCGAGCTTGCCAGTACCTCGGCGGGAACCGGCACGTGCGCGCGACGCACCAGCGCGCCGCTGCGGAACATCAACATATCGCCGGGCTGGCAGAAGGTCCAGGCTTCGTCGGTGAGCGGCGTGGTGGCGATCACGGCGGTGCGGTCGGCCGGCGTGCCGCGCTCGGCGAAATCCACGGAGAGATCGCCGTCCACGAGACGTGCGCTCGAAAACGGCCAGTGACGTATCACGTACGAAAGGCGCGTCGAGCAGTACGCAAACTGCACGTGTCCGTTCGACAACACGAAATTGAAAATGCCGTAGGGGTTCAGCGTGCGTGTCGCCTACTCGATCACGGCAAACACCGCGTCGATGTCGGCGGTATCCGCGTGAGTGGCGAAATGCGCGTGCAGACGATTCATGATGAAGCAGAACGCGGCTTCGCTATCGGTCGTGCCGACCGGCGCATACGGACCAGACTGTGCGTCGTCGAGCGGCCGCAGATCGCCGTTGTGCGCGAACACCCATTGCTGGCCGCGCAATTCACGCATGAACGGATGGCAGTTCTCGACCCGCGCGCCGCCCTGCGTCGCCTTGCGGATATGCGCGACGACGTTGCGGGACTTGATCGGATAGCTCTTGAGATAAGCGGCCACCGGCGATTCGCAGGCCGGCTTTTCGTCGACGAACACGCGGCACGCGCGGTCTTCGTAGAAGGCGACGCCCCAGCCGTCGACGTGATGATCGGTGAGGCCGCCACGCGCGGCGAAACCGGTCAGCGAAAAGCTGACGTCTGTCGGTTCGGCACAGCTGAGGGCGAGCAATTGGCACATGTTCGCAGACTAGCGCGTTTCCCGCGCCGCCGTTATAGCGAATCGTGCTTTGCAAATCAGCCGAGAGCGGCTCCCGAAAAACCTCACCTTTGGACGCGTGGCGCGTCGCGCGGCTTCATGTTCCGAGCCGGGCTGTCTGCCAGGCCGCCGGCTTCAGCTCGCCAGCTTGCGGAACGTTTCCAGCACGGCGTCGCCCTTGAACGGCTTGACGATCCAGCCTTTGACGCCAGCCGCCTTGCCGCGCTCTTTCATCGCGGGGCTGCTTTCGGTGGTCAGCATGATGACGTTGACTGTCGTATTCGCGAGTTCGCCGCGGATTTTCTCGACCATCGTCAGACCGTCCATGTTCGGCATATTGACGTCGCTGATGACGAGGCGCGTGCCCGGACTGGCCTTCAGTTTCGCGAGACCGTCCTTGCCGTCCACGGCCGTATCGACGTCCAGACCGTTCTTCTTCAGAAAGCCGGCCACTTCGTCGCGCACGGTGCTCGAATCGTCCACCACCAGAATTTTCGCCATGATTTTTGTCCTTTTGACAGCATTTGCCACGTTCAAAACAGTTCCAGCTCTCCGCTGGTTTCTTCGATAGCGCTCGTGTCCGCCACGAAATCGATCGGCGCGTAAGCACAGACGCAAATCGTCGCGGCAAGCTGCGCGGCGTCGCCGAGCCTGATCGAATACGACTGCACCAGACCCGGCTTCAATTCGTGCAGATGCGGCAGGCAGCGCGCGCTCAGCACGTACGGCGTCGACATGCCGAGGTCCGGGAAGTAGTGCAGCAACTCCTGATTCATCGCGCCGCAACAGAGATTGCAGATTTCCAGAAAGGCTTCCTGGAAGGAGCGCTCCAGATCGCCTTGCAGGTAGTAAGCGCGCGTGCTGTCGTCTTCGTCGAAATGAAGAATCAGCAACAATCTGAATACGATCGACGAAATGGTCAGCACGACCACTTGAGTATTTTTCGTTGCGCCCTCGCCGGCATCGGCAAGCGGCACGATCTCGCAGTGTTCGCTGGAATCGACCGGCAGGCGCGCCTGCGCCGCCTTACGGAAAATGCGTTCGAAGCTGTCCTTCGCTTGAGCCGTGATCACTTCAGCCCCTTAGTGCAGCTTCGAATGAAACTGATTCGCCAGCGACTCGACGCTGGCCAGCGACGCCGCAATCATCTTGCCGCCCGCCTGGATGTCCTGAAACGTCGATGTAGTGGTCAGGTCGTTGCGATGCAGGCTGTCGCGATAGCTCTTCGACAATTCTTCGGAGCGTGCCGCGAGCGCGCGCACTTCGCTCGCCACGACCGCGAAGCCACGACCGGCAGGACCCGCACGCGCCGCTTCGATCGACGCATTCAACGACACGATCACCACATGCCGCACGATCGACGACAACTCCTGGTTCTTCGCGTGCATGTCGTGGTTCTGCGTCATCAGCGAGATCATCTGTTCGTGCCAACGCTCGAACGTCGCGCCGAGGCTCTTCAGACGCATGGCTTCGCCCGCGATCAGACGCGCCTGATGCGCCCACTGGTCCTTGTCTTCCGTGGCGGACTTCAGTTCGGCGCGCAGTTCTTCCGCGGCGGCCAGTTGTTGCGCGAGTTCTTCGCGCAATCCGGCCAGCAGAGCTTCCGTATCCTGCGCCACCTGCGCCTGCTCGACAGCCGTCTGACTCCGGTCAGCCTGCTCCGCGCTCGCCGCTTCGATTCCCGTGCGCGCTTCGGCGCGCAAGCGCGCCGTCAGCTTCGCGCTGTGCCATCTGTGCGCGGCCCACGCGAGCAGCGCAGTGAGTGCGCTGCCTGCTGCTGCCGCCAAGGCGTACTGTTCGACCTGTTGAATCACAACACTTCCTTACTTAGTGCTTGCCCAGAAACGCGCGGCGTTCAGTCGGCCATCGCGTCGAGTTGCAGTTCGCCGGTGGGGCGTCGTGCCTGCAGGCCGAGCGTATCCACGGCGACGCTATCGGGCAGGCTGACGATCGTCTGAAACTGACGGAACGCCGCGCCTTTACGATCGTCGGTGAAACGCAACTGGATGCTGCCGTGCTCGCGCCGGAGGAAGTCGCGCACGGCGTCCATACCCACGCCGCGTCCCGAGACTTCCGTGACGGCTTCGGCAGTCGAAAAACCCGGCCGGAAGATGAATTCGGCAACGGCTTCGTCGCTGATCGATTCGTCTTCGCGAATCCAGCCACGCTGAACGGCGATGCCGCGAATCCGTTCGAGCGCGAGGCCGCGGCCGTCGTCGCTAAGGGTGATCTGCAGCGCGCCGCTGTCCACGCCGACCTCGATGTCGATCGTGCCGGCCGGCGCCTTGCCGTGCGTCGTGCGCGCTTCGACGGTTTCGATGCCGTGGTCCATCGAATTGCGCAGCAGATGCATGAACACGTTGTTCAACGTGCCGCCGGCCTGACCCTGCAGGCGGTAGCCGTTGTCGTCGATACGAACCTGCGGCGCCGCTTTACCCAACTCCGTTGCCAGCGAAGGCAGCGAGCCGAGCACGCCCGAAAGCGCATCGGCCACGCTTTCGCTGCCGAGCGCCTGCAAACTCTGCCGCATCACGTCGCGCATGGCTTGCAGTTCGTGAAGTTCGCTCGCGTCGGTGCGCTCGAGCAGGCTCAAGGTCTGCTGGATATGCGCCTTCTCGACCATCACGTAGTTGCCCGCGTCGCCGGCCTGATTCGCGGCACGCTTGCCCTTGCGTCCGAGGCTCTGCTCGTTGATCTTCGCGTAGCTCTCGATGGCCTCGCGCACGCGCGTCAGTTCGCGCATCAGGTGATCCTGATCCCACGGACGGTCCGCATCCGGCTGACGCAGCTCGTCATAGCTCTGCTCCGTTTCGTGCACGACGTTGGTCAGGTGCTGCAGGTTGTAGGTGCGCGCGTTGCCCTTGATGGTGTGCATGTTGCGGAACAGTTCGGCAATGGCCGCGTGATCCGCTTCCGAATGCTTGCGGATGATCCGCTCGTTTTCGCTGACGAACCCCGCCGAGCTTTCGATGAAGTGATGGAACTTCTCTTCGCTCACCGCGAGAATCTCGCCGATCATGTCGAGACGGCGACGCTGCTCGCTGGCTTCGGCGGCGAGCTTGCGCAGCTCGGTGACGTCGCGCACGCACAGCATCAGACGCACGATCACGTCGTTCTCGTCGGTAATCGCGGACCAGCTCAGGTCGAGAATTTTGAGGCGGCCGTCGGGCATGCGCTTCGAGATTTCGCCCACCAGCAGATGCTGGTTGAACGCAAAGTTGATGCAGTCTTCACCGAGACAGGCATGCGTGGCGGCGTCGACTTGCGAGAGTACGTCCGAGCCGAGGTCGGTGTCGGAGAACACCAGTTCCATCAGGCCGCGCCCGGCAATGTCGCGCGTTTCGAAAATGTCTTCGAGATACGCCGAGTACTCGGCGTGGATCACGGCGCCGTCGATCACGGTCAGAATGCCCTGCTGCATGTTCTGCAACATCGCCTGAATGTCGGCGGTCTTCTGCTTGAGTTGCGCCGAGCTTTCCTGGATCTTCGCGATCATGCCGTTGAAGGCGACGATCGAATGTCCGATCTCGTCGAGACGTCCCACCGGCACACGGCGCGTGAAGTCCTGGCTCGACGCGATCTCGCTCATCATCGCCTGCATGCGGCTGAGCGGACGCGTGATCTGGCGGTAGAGCAGCGAGCCGATCGAGGTCAGCAGAATGATGGCGATGCCGGTCACGATGGCGATCGCCGTGGTCGTGGTGGCGAGCGTCGCGTTCAGCGCGGTGATGGCGTCGTCTTTCTCGCGATTTTTCTCGACGCGCAGCGTTTCCACGATGCCTTCGAGTTCGTCGCGATACTGCGCGACATTGGCGAACAGATACGCCTGCGCCAGTTCGTTCTTGCCGGCCGCCTTCATTTGCGCAGTGTCGGCAATGGCGGAGAAATAGTTTTCGAGGCTCTCTTTAGCCTGCGTCACCAGCCCCTGCTGGGCGTGACTCGCGGCGTCTTTCGCCTGCAGCGCGAGTGCCTGCTGCAACGAAGTCTTTTTCTTCTTCAGTTCGTCCTGTGCCTGCGCGACCATGTTCGCGTCCGGCGCGTAGACCAGCGTCATGGTCGCGAGCTGCACGTCTTTCACTTGCGAGACGAGATCGGCGGAAGCGAGCGCGCTGGGCACGACGCCTTCGGTCACTTTGCGCACTTCGGCCGCGCTGCCGCGCGTCTGATAAACGGCATAAGCGCCGATCGCCGATAACGCGACGAACATCAACACAACCAATAACGTAATGCGATGACGAATAGTCATGGTGAAACCCCCGAGGGTATGGCCTTGTGCGCTTTTGCCCTCTGACGGAGCCGCGCGTATGTATGTCGAATCCGGTCGATTCGACCGCTGCAGCGCGTCAGGCGTGCAGCGCGGCAGATTATTCAAGCCGCATGTTACTGAGCGATGACTAGAAACTAATTAAATCAGACAATAGAAAATTGCGACTAAATTCCTAAAGTATTTCTATTGGCGGCCGTTAATTGTTCTTTTCGATTTTTTATTCACGACGAATTACGGCATGGGACGCGACACGAAACCGTCACGAGCGCACCGCCAAACTAGCCTCCACGCCACTTCGCGGAGCGCACCGATGACCGTTTCTGTCCGCAGCTATCTTTCCCCGACACTCGTGTTGCTCGCGTTCGACTGGCCCGAAGGCCAGAACCGCGACGACTTTCTCGGCTTTGCCATCAAACGCACGCCGGGCTTTGTTTCCGAAAACGGCCACGATCGCGAAGCAAGCAGTTGGCTTCCCAATCGCCTGACCTTCAAAGGTGCCGTGCCGTCGACGCAAGCCGATGCGCCGTCCAACACGGCGCCGATCCAGAAATTCATGTGGTGGGACGCGCGGATCGACGAGCCCGATCGCGAGAAGCCGTTTGCCTACAAGGTGTATCCGGTGGTCGGCACACCCGACGCGCCGCAATTGCTCGAAGCGCAAATGGCCGAGTGCAAGCTCACGCTGCCTGCGCATATTGAAGCCGGCATCGGCACCTGGTTCAACCGCGCGGTGGTGAGTTCGCAGGCATTCGCGCGCAAAGTGGCGGCCCTGCATCTGGCGCCGAACGAGGCGCCGCCGCCCGCGCAGGCCTTGCGCCTGCGCACGTGGCTCGCCAACGACTTGCAGGAAGTGTTCAGTCTCACGCTCGCGCACGCGCATCGTGCGGCGGCGGCTGTTTATCACCTCACCGATCCGCTGTGGGCCATTCCGGCATTTGCGGCGTTCGGCAAGGAGCAGGGCAAGACTGCGCTTGCCATTGTCTATGACTCGCACGAGGTGCGTGAGAAGGGCAAGCCGCCCGCGCCGTCACCCAATCAGCCGGCTGTCGATCAACTCGCCGACGTCGCCAGCTTCGCACCGCGCGACAAGACGCACATCATGCACGACAAGTTCATTGTCGTAGACAACGGCAACGGACAGGCGTCGCCCGCGCGACTGTTGACCGGCTCGGCGAATTTCACCACCGAAGGCATCACGGAGCAGGCGAACGTGCTGCACCTGTTCGATTCGCCCGAACTGGCGACGCTTTATAGCGACCGCGCAAAGAGCCTTGCCGGCAATCCCAGCATTGCCGACACCGCGAAGCTCACGCATGGCTGGTCGCAACCGGTTCAGGTCGGCACCGCGCAAGTTCGCGCTATCTTTTCTCCGGAACCGAAATCCTCGCGCCTGCAAATCGATACGATCGTGGACGCCATCGGCAAGGCGAAGCATTCGGTCGTGTTCTGCCTGTTCATGCCGACCGACGCGCCGCTGCGCGACGCCTGCTTCGCCGCGGGCGACAAAGGCCTGATGATGTTCGGGCTGGTGAACCATATCAGCGCGAAGTCGGCCGACGCGGCGGAAGCGGCGCAACGTGACGGCCAGATCGTCACGACCACGGCGCTCGCGAACATGGAGCTTTACCATCGCAGCCGCGACAATCGCGACGTCATCGACGCGGAATACTTTTCACCCGCCACGGTGCCGGCCGGCTTCGAACCCGAGCTTCGGCTGTTTCCGGGCGAGCATGCACCCGACTACGCGCCGGTCATCATTCACCACAAGTTTCTGGTGATCGATGCGGAGAGCGCGAATCCGATCGTGTACACGGGCTCGGCCAACATGAGCAACAACTCCGAGCATTTCAACGACGAGAACCTGCTGGAAATTCGCGACCGCCGGATCGCCGGCACCTACCTCGCGGAGTTCCTGCGCCTGTACGAACACTATCGGGCGCGTGCGCTCGCCATCGACCAGAAGAACAAGGACACGCACCCGCGCCTCGCGCTGCAGCCGAACGGCGATTGGGCGAAGAAGTATTTCGTCGCCGGCAGTCCGGAAGCGAAAGCGCGCATCGCACTCGCGCACGGCGGCGATTGAGTCATCACCTCGCAGGAGGCCGTACTCTGCCGGCCTCCCGAATCTCCTCACCTTTGAGAGCAAAGTGCGCTGACAGGTAGCGAGTTTGTCACCGCACGCTCTCCCGAATATCCTCACCTTTGGACGATCCGGCCTGCTTGCGGAGGCGATGTCGTCCGCGTCGTCCTTCGTAATAAACTGTAAGCGCGGACAAGAACCCGAAAGCGGCAGCGCGGCGCAATTCGCTATATTCGCTTATCCGACTGGCGCGCCGACGCGCGATCCATCCACTCTTTTCTCCGATCAGGCCTGAGCCATGTCCGACACGCCCATCCAGGTTCTGCTGGTCGACGACGACGCCGATCTGCGCGACCTGCTCAGAACGTTTTTCCAGCAACGCGGTATCGAGATGTCCGTGCTGCACGACGCCAATCATCTTGCCGCGCGACTCGAACGCGAGCGGCCGTCGATCATCGTGCTCGATCTCATGATGCCGGGCGTCGACGGTCTGAGCGCGCTGCGCCAGCTGCGCGCGAGCGGCGACATGATTCCGGTGGTGATGCTCACGGCGCGCGCCGACGGCGTCGATCGCGTGATCGGTCTCGAACTCGGCGCCGACGACTATCTCGGCAAGCCGTTCATGCCGCAAGAGTTGCTGGCGCGCATTCACGCCGTATTGCGGCGACATGCGCAGCCTGCCGCCGCCGCGCCGGTCGAGCGACGCGAGGCGCTGCGTTTCGGCCGCTTCCGCCTCGATTTTGCGACCCGCACGCTGTTTCGCGACGAAGCGCCGCTCAAGCTGACCGGCAGCGAATATGCGCTGCTCGAAGTGCTGGCGCAGCATCCCATGGAAACGCTGTCGCGTTCGAAGCTCGTCGATCTGCTGCATGGTCCGTACGCCGATGTCACCGAGCGCGGCATCGACGTGCCCGTGTGGCGCCTGCGCCGTCTGCTCGAAGACGATCCCGCCAACCCGCGCCGTATCCAGACCATTCGCGGCATCGGCTACATGTTCGTCCCCGGCGACAGCGACGATGAAAAATCCGTTTAACACGCTGTTCGGCAGGCTCGCGCTGATGACGGTGAGCCTGATCGTGCTGGTGCATATCACCGCTCTGGTTCTCGTGGACCGCGAACGCGGGCAGATCGATACGAGTCACGCGCAGCGCGGCGTGCGGCTCGCGGTCGAAGCCGAACACGCCATCACGCTTCCCGCCTCGCAGGTCGTTGCGACGCTGGGTACGTCGTATGTAAATGCCGACGACGCCATCGCGGCCGGTTGCCCCGCGCCCTGCGACAACACGTTCGGGCCGTTCGAGCGCGACTTGCGCGCGCGTTTGCCGGCAGGCAGCCGTGTCGTTGCCGACAGCGAGAGCGGCACCGTCTGGGTCCGTTACGCAGACAACCCCGGCTGGATAAGAATGGACAACGCGATCTTGCCGGCGCGCCGTTTCATGGGCGCATCGGCCACCATGCTCGTGCTCGCGGTCATCATCGCGTTGTTGAGCGCCTGGCAATTGCAGCGGCCGATTCATCGTCTGGCGCTGGCTGCACGCGAGTTCCGCGTCGGACATCGCGCGCCGGTCGTACAGGCAAGCGGGCCGCGCGAACTGCGGGAACTGATCGGCGACTTCAACCAGATGGTCCATGAACTTGCGCAGTCCGAACAGGAACGCGCGGTGATGCTGGCCGGTGTGGCGCACGATCTGCGCGCGCCGATCACGCGCATGCAGGTGCGCGCCGACCTGTTGCCGGATGAAGCCAACCGGCGCGGCTTTCTACGCGATTCGGAGTCGTTGTCGCGCATCGTCACGCAGTTCCTCGACTTCGCGCGCGAGAGCGCTGACGCGTCGCCGCGTACCAGTGTCGATGTGCATTGCCGGCGTCACTACGGCGACAGTCACGCCGACGACGCGCTCGTGCGCCTCGACCTGCAGGCGGGCGGCAGCTTCGCCTTGCCGCTCGTCGACCTCGACCGCATTCTCACGAACCTGATCGAGAACGCACTGACGTATGGCGAACCGCCCGTCGAGATTTCGACGTCGATGAGCCAGGGGCACTACGTTCTGCGAGTCCGCGATCACGGTGACGGCATTCCGTCCGGCCAGCTCGACCGCGCCTTGCAACCGTTCGTGCGTCTCGACGAAGCCCGCAGCGGCGACGCGCATTGCGGGCTCGGTCTCGCGATCGTCCGGCGACTGGTGCGCTACAACGGCGGCACGTTCCACGCGGACAACGCCGCCGATGGTGGCTTCGTCGTCACGCTCACGTTTCCGGTGTAGCGCGTCTGCAGTCGCAGTCGAGCAGCCGTGCGCTCAGGCTTGTGCCGGATTGCCCGGCACGACGATCGAACCATGCGGACCGCCACCACCAGGGCCGCCGCCCGGACCACCCCCACCACCGCCGCCGCCTGGACCACCGCCCCAACCCGGCGGCGGTCCCCACCAGCATCCGCTCAAGGTTGCGCTTAGCGCGGCCAGTGCCGCGATCGCGATCAGCTTTTTCATGATTGCTCCTTCGATGAGTTGACGCGTTTCGCGCCGTCGTTTGCAGGACGGCGCCGTGCGTTATGCGCAACTTATCAATCAGCGAAAGATCATGTTTTACGAAGCCGTTACATCCACGACAAGCGCAGCGCGCCCGACGCGCGCGTCGTACAGCGTGCAAGTCCGCGCAGCGAAGGCCACGCGGCAATTCGACATGACGCCGCTCGGCTTCACGCGCTCACGCTTTGTTTGACTATGGAAGTGGATGTAAGGAGTTGACCGCCGCTGCACGCGGCGCGCGTCGAGCATGAAACAAACAGCGGTGATGTTTCACTGTCACGAGGAATCACCACAACGGCCTGTGCGCGACTCCCTGGAAATCCTCACCTTATTCACAGGTGCAATTATTCATGGGCCGTTCCTCACCTCCTGGAATTCCTGACCTTGACGACGCAACTCCTGGAACGGCTCACCTTTGCGCCAGCACCTCCTGGATTTCCTCACCTCCTGGTAATCCTCACCTTTCGTGACGGCTAACGTCTCGCGAACAAGGCGACCGGCGTGTCGACGAAATCCGCGGACTGCGCCGGCATGCCGAAGGCGTGATAAAGCTCGCTTGAGATGATGTTCATGTTGTTGTCCGGCTCGGTCACCTTGCCGACGAACCAGACGCGCTGATGCGCGGCCAGAAGTTTTCTGATTTGCGCACGGTCGCTTTCGACGACCGACGGCGAACCTTTGTTGCCTTGCAGATACGGCCGCGTCAAACCGGCAGCCGGGTACGTTGCGGGCAAAGCGAGCACGTCCATGCCGCCTGCGTTGTCGCGCGCGTAGTAATCCAGACCGAGTTGCAGGTCGTTGGGATACACCATCACGAGATCGCCCAGCTGGTAGCGCGACGAGAGATAGTCGGTCGCGCCGCGCAGATCCGGCGTATTGCTCTGGTAGTAGCCGATATCGTG
The DNA here is from genome assembly GCF_050436585.1 of Paraburkholderia sp. GAS199. Taxonomy (NCBI): domain Bacteria; kingdom Pseudomonadati; phylum Pseudomonadota; class Betaproteobacteria; order Burkholderiales; family Burkholderiaceae; genus Paraburkholderia; species Paraburkholderia sp. GAS199. The sequence goes on from NZ_JBNDMM010000009.1 coordinate 21,451, forward strand.
TCCGATGCAGATCAGCGCGAGTATCGGCGCGAGCGCGAACTTCAGCTTCTGCATTTTCCCCGGCAAAAACAGTCCGAGCGATACGACCGACAGAAACACCGGCGTCAACCATGCCATCGTCCCCGTCACGAAAATCGCGCTGACGACATACGATGCGATGAACACGAAGACAACCGGAATCACGACGACGCTCGCCACATACGCGGCGATCGCGCGGCTGTTCTTGTAGATACGCAGCCACGCCATCACGGCGACGATGCCCGCGAGAACGAACGCGAATCCGCCGCCGGAGGCCAGCGTGAACGGCGAGAGAAGCGTGTCCAGTGAGTTCGACGGCGAGCTGAAACCGGAAGCGGGTTTCGACTCCAGCCAGGCGATGAAAATGCAAGGCGCCCAGATCAGCAACACGACCGCGAGCGCCTTGCCTGAGACGATAAAGTCACGACGGCGGTGAGTCGAACCCAGCAGAATCGCGCCTGTGAATCCCACCCAGTTGCCGACGATGAGGAACAGGCTGTCGTGCTGCAACCAGAGCGTGACACCCGCAAAAATGCCGGCCGGCAAATAGGCCAGCTTCAGGGCGGCGTCGTCGTGATCGTCGATCTGAAGACGTTTGAGCAGCACGGCCGACGCCAGAATCGTCAGCGTGGCGAACAGGGTGAGCAGCGCATCGGCGCTGGCCTGCTGCGCGTAGTCGATGCTGCCGGGATTGATCGCGAGCAACGCGGCGGTCATCACGCCGATCCGATCGTAGCGGCTGGCAAAACCCAGCAGCCGCGACGAAAACGCGATCACGCCGACGGTCGCCAGACTCGCCACCACGGAGAGCGAGCGCATGCCGGCTTCCGAGTCCCCCGTGATCCACGTCCAGATTTTCAGCAGCGAATAATAGAGCGGCGGATGCGAGCCGTAGAACGGTGTCTCGGTCCAGAGCGCGGACCAGGAGAGATTCGAGAAATAGTAGCTGTACGCTTCACCCGCACCGATCGCGCGATCGGAAAGGTTCGGCAGGCGAAGCGCGAGGGCCAGCAGCATCACCAAGGCAACGCCCGGCATGAACCAGCCGATCGATTTCGCGTCCGCCCGCAAACGCATCATCCAGTCGCGATTGAAAATCGAGCCTCGTGCGGGGATCGTCTGCTGATCGACCGGCGTCTCTATTGTTCTGGGAGGCATCATTGCGGCGGTCTCTCCGACTGAATCGTGTCTCAACGCGCTGATTGCCCGACGCGCTCCGATCGGGAGCGCATGTCGGGTCGCGACGATCCGTGCGCGTACCGGGGCGCTGGAGAGAATGTAGCGAGGATTGGTCTGAACGTTTGTTCGTCAACCCACACTGAGGGTGGGCGGGCGCACACATGAGAACATGCGCAGAGAAGCGTGGTTCCGGTGAAGGCGGGACGCAGCGAATCGTCACCGTTGGGCAACGAAAGGCAGCCCCTGGAAAACCTCACCCTTGAGAGGTGCGCACGAATCCGATGATCGGCTCACCTCCTGGGAATCCTCACCTTTGAACGATTTCGACCCGGCATCGTGCGACAACGGGCGTGAAGAGTGATGCGGCAGTCGATTAAAACTTCACCTTCACCTGGAAGCCGATCGTGAACGGAAGATCGTCTGAAGGGATAGGCGGAATCACGATGAAGTTGGCACCGACGCGCTTATATTCGAGCATGACGATGGGCGCGGCAACGGGTCCGATGGTGTGATTGCGGCCGAGGCCCCAGTTGCCGTAGTTGTAGCCCGAGATGATGCCGCCCATTGCGGCGATGCGCACGATGCCCCAATGCAGGAACTCGGGCGCCCAGACGCCGCCGCCGTAGTAGGAAGGCCGGCGCAGCGAGTTGCGAAAGCCGCCGGCCGTCAACGCCCATTGATTGTTCAGCCAGCACTCGACACCAAGGCCCGGGTTGAACTGTTCGAAGTGCGTGTTCGGGTCGGGGTTGATGTGGTACGAGCCGAGCATCGCATCGACCCATACGCCACCGCCGCACCAGTCGCCCGCATAGGCGGCCGGCACTGCCGCGACGCTCGCGGCAAGCGCGACGGCGAGGTGCCGGATGTTCCTCTTGATCTGCCGAAAATGCATGTGTTCTCCGTCACCGGTCGGGCGCCGGTGTCATCAGTGTTCTGTTATGCCTGCATGCTGTCCGTCGCGCACTGTACCTCATGGCGCACGGGCGATGTCGAGGACGCGCTCGGACGCGCGGGCACGAGACGTGCCGCGCACGACAGACACAACGATAACGGAGACCGATGGCAGAGTGGTGAATACGGACGACGCGTCCGCGTCACCCGATCAGAGACCGAGGTCGGACAGGCCCGGATGATCGTCAGGACGACGGCCGAGCGGCCAGTGGAACAGACGGTCGGCTTCGCGGATCGGCATGTCGTTGATGCTGGCGTGACGGTGCGCCATCAGACCGTGCTCGTTGAACTCCCAGTTTTCGTTGCCGTAGGAACGGAACCAGTTGTTCGAGTCGTCGTGCCATTCGTAGGCGAAGCGCACGGCGATGCGGTTGTCGGTAAAGGCCCACAATTCCTTGATGAGACGGTAGTCGAGTTCCTTGGCCCACTTGCGGCGCAGCAGTCCGATGATCTCCGGGCGGCCTTGCACGAACTCGGCCCGATTGCGCCACAGGCTGTCCGTCGTGTACACGAGCGACACGCGTTCGGGATCGCGGCTGTTCCAGCCGTCTTCGGCGCCGCGCACTTTCTGGATGGCGGTTTCGCGCGTGAACGGCGGCAGGGGCGGGCGGGTTTCGATCGTGTCGGCCATGATGGCTCCTTACTCAGGTTGCGGTCCGCCGGGATGGCGAACGCGGGCTAGTGGATTTGCGCAGCGATTTGCCTTGCGGTGAGGGTGAGACGGGCGCCGAGCGTGCTGCGCATTCGCTGTCGAGCAAGGCTGCGGCGGCGGCTTGCGCGTCGAGCGCGGCGTCGGCCTCGCCGCTCACCAGCGCGACGGCAATCGCGCCGTCGAGCAGGATCAGCCATTGCCGCGCCAGACGCGCAAGCCTGGCGGGATCGACGCCGCACTCAGCCGCCAGGGGCTCGCATTGCTCGCTCACGAAATCGAGCAGGCGCTCCTTGTGTTGCCGCGCAACGACCCGGATCGGATCTTCCGGAGAAGCAAGTTCGCCAGCGGCGTTCAGAAACGCGCAACCGTGAAAGCTCTCCGTGGCGAACCACTCGCGCAGCACGTCGAACATGCCGAGCAACCGTTGCCGCGCGCTGTCGCCGCGTTGCTGCGTGCCGGTGATGAACCAGTTCATCCAGCGTTCGTCGCGCCGCTCCAGCGCGGCGGCAACGAGCGCATCTTTCGATTCGAAATGCGTGTAGAAGCTTTTGCGCGCCGTGCCGGACTGCTTGACGATCGCATCCACGCCAGTTGCGTGGATGCCGCCCGCGTACACGAGCGCCTCGGCGGCTGCGAGCAGACGCTCGCGGGCGCTGCCGGCGGCAGCGGATTCGGTTGGGTTTCGAGTAGCCATGATCGAAGGGTAGAACGATCATTCTCCCTCGTCAAGTTTTTGTTGCTGGGGCGGTTCATGGCTCCGCTTCAGGTATGGTTAGATACGTTTGTCGTCATCGTGACCGGAACCGGTCGACAGGAATGAAATTCATGAATGCTTCGACTACTCGCGCGGCGCTGTCGCGCGCATTGTTCAGTGCAATCCTGCTGACATCGGCGGCTTGCACGCCGGTTCAGGTGCTCACGCACAGCGTCAGCCAGAACGAAGCGCGCGTGCCGGCCGGGCGCTACGATCTCGACCACGATCATTGCAGCATTACATTCGACGTCGATCACTTCAAATACTCGCGCTTCACGATGCGTTTCGATCGCCGGCAAGGACAACTCGACTGGCACGAAGGCGGCATGGATAAAAGTACGGTGACGGTCTCGATCGACGCCGCGAGCGTCGATACGAACGTGCCGCTGCTCGACAAGATGGTGAAGGGCGACAGCATGCTCGACGTCGAACGCTATCCGGAGATTCGCTTTGTCAGCACGCGTTTCGAGCGCACCGGCGAATCGCGCGGCACGCTGACGGGCGATCTGACGATTCGCGGCGTCACGCAACCGGTCACGCTGGACGTCACGTTCAACGGTTTTTCGCGCGATCCGCTCACGAAGAAAGGCACGCTCGGTTTTTCCGCGGACGGCCAGTTCAGCCGCGCGAAATTTGGTTTGTCGACGTGGTATCCGGCCGTGGGCGACGACATTCACGTGCGCATTCAGGCCGAGTTCGACAAAACGCCCGCAGGCGCGTAAGCGCACTGCGGGCGTTTTTCCTGTGACTGGCGCGGCGTACTTAGATCACGCGGCGGTCCAGTCGAGAATCACTTTGCCGCTTTCGCCGGAGAGCATGGTGGCGAATGCTTCCTGATAATCGTCGACCTTGAAATGGTGCGTGAGGATGGGCGAGAGGTCGAGCCCGCTTTGCAGCATGGCCACCATCTTGTACCAGGTTTCGAACATTTCGCGACCGTAAATGCCTTTGATTTCGAGGCCTTTGAAAATCACCTGCGTCCAGTCGATTGCGGTTTGCGCGGGCGGAATGCCGAGCAAGGCGATCTTGCCGCCGTGATTCATCGCTTCGAGCATGCTCGTAAAAGCGCTCGGTACGCCCGACATTTCCAGACCGACGTCGAAACCTTCAGCCATGTGCAAGTCGGCCATCACGTCGCGCAACGATTCGCGCGACACGTTGACCGCGCGCGTCGCGCCCATCTTGCGGGCCAGTTCGAGCCGGTAATCGTTGACGTCGGTAATCACCACGTTGCGTGCACCGACGTGTTTCGCGATCGCCACGGCCATGATGCCGATCGGCCCGGCGCCGGTAATCAGCACGTCTTCGCCGACCAGATTGAACGACAGCGCCGTGTGCGTGGCATTACCGAACGGATCGAAAATCGCGGCGAGGTCGTCGGAGATTTCGGGCGGAATCTTGAACGCATTGAACGCCGGAATCACCAGATATTCGGCAAATGCCCCTTCGCGATTCACGCCGACACCCACGGTATTGCGGCACAAATGACGGCGTCCCGCGCGACAGTTGCGGCAGAAACCGCACGTGATATGACCTTCGCCCGACACGCGGTCGCCGATCGCAAAGCCGCGCACTTCCTGGCCCATTTCGACAATCTCGCCGACGTATTCGTGGCCGACGTGCATCGGCACGGGAATCGTTTTCTGCGCCCAGTCGTCCCACTTCCAGATATGAATATCGGTGCCGCAAATTGCAGTGCGCGTGATACGGATCATCACGTCGTTGTGGCCGACTTCCGGTTTCTTGACGTCCGTGAGCGTGAGCCCCGGAGCGCGTTCGAGTTTTGCCAGTGCTTTCATGATTGCCCCGTGTCAGATGATGCCGAGTTGACGGCCGACGCGTGCGAATGCGTCCACGGCGCGGTCGATCTGCTCGGCCGTATGCGCGGCGCTCATTTGCGTGCGAATGCGCGCGCGGCCTTTGGGCACGACCGGGAACGAGAAACCGATCACGTAGACGCCTTCTTTCAGCAAGGCGTCGGCCATGTTCGATGCGAGTTGCGCGTCGCCGAGCATGACGGGAATGATGGGATGTTCGCCGGGCACGAGCGTGAAGCCGAGCGCGCTCATTGCCTGCCGGAACCGCGCGCCGTTTTCGCGCACGCGTTCGCGTAATTGCGCGCCTTCGCTGCTGGCGAGCAGTTCGAGCACTTTCAGCGAAGCCGCGGCAATGCTCGGCGCGAGCGTGTTGGAGAACAGATAAGGACGCGAGCGTTGACGCAACAGTTCGACGATTTCCTTGCGTGCCGCCACATAGCCGCCCGACGCTCCGCCTAACGCTTTGCCGAGCGTACCCGTGATGATGTCGACGCGATCGAGCACGCCGCAGTGCTCCGGCGTGCCGCGCCCCTGTTCGCCAACAAAGCCGACCGCGTGTGAATCGTCGACCATCACGAGCGCCCCGTAGCGGTCGGCGAGATCGCAGATGCCGGCGAGGTTGGCGATGATGCCGTCCATCGAAAACACGCCGTCGGTCGCGATCAGCTTGTAGCGCGCGCCGGCCGCATCCGCTTCCTTGAGTTTTGCTTCGAGGTCGGCGAGATCGTTGTTCTTGTAGCGAAAGCGCTTCGCTTTCGACAGACGAACGCCGTCGATGATGCTGGCGTGGTTCAGTTCGTCGCTGATGATGGCGTCGTTCTCGTCGAGCAGCGTTTCGAACAGGCCGCCGTTGGCGTCGAAACAGCTGGAGTAGAGAATGCAATCGTCGGTTTGCAAAAACGCGGCGAGTGCTTTTTCCAGTTCTTTGTGCACGGTCTGCGTGCCACAAATAAAGCGTACCGACGCCATGCCGAAACCGTCGGCGTCGAGCCCCTGCTTCGCGGCGTCGATCAGGCGCGCGTCGTTGGCGAGGCCGAGGTAATTGTTGGCGCAGAAGTTCAGCACGGGTTCGCCGTTCGCGAGACGCACGTCGGCCGATTGCGGACTCGCGATCACGCGCTCGTTCTTGTAGAAACCGTCGGCGCGGATCTGCTCGAGGGTGCCGCGCAGATGGGCGAGGTATTGATCACGCATGAACCAGACTCCTGATGGGTGCTCGCGGGGTGGTCGCGCCTCGCACCGTCATTTCCGGCGACGCGGCGGCCTGCTATAGTCGATTGTCAGCTTTATCGGATATTTTCGTTTTTCCGAACTAAAATCCGGTATGTCGAACAACTCTAAACGATAGGTCAGTAAATGGCAAGTTCGGGTGCACGTCGCGCGGCAGGCAGCGCGACACCCACTTCAGGCGCGACGCAGGCTCCGGCGATCGCAGCGCCGCCGCGCGTCGGCGATCAGATTCAGCGTCTGCGCGCGGAACGTCGTATGACGCTCGACGATCTGTCGCGCGCGGCCGGCGTGTCGAAATCGATGTTGTCGGAAATCGAACGCGACAAGGCCAATCCGACCATTGCGGTTGCCTGGCGGCTGACCAATGCGCTCGGCGTCAGTCTCGATTCCCTGTTCGCGCCTCAAAAGACGCCGGAGGCAATTGCCGTGTCCGGTCCGCACGACATTCCGACGCTGAGCGGCCATGATGCCAGGTATCAATTGCGCGTGTGGGGGCCGATCGAGCTGGCCGGCAAGTTCGAATGGTACGAACTGACCTTGCAGCCGGGCGGAGCGCTGGTGTCGAACGCGCACGAACCGGGCACGCGCGAGCATCTGACCGTGCTGAATGGATCGATCGACATCGAGGCGGCCGGCACGACGAAGCGGCTCAAGGCTGCGGACACCGCGCGCTACGTCGCCGACGAGCCGCACGCCATCCGCAACGCGGGCAAAAGCGAGGCGAAGGCTTTGCTGGTGGTGATCCACGGCTGACAACAGGTGCGTTCGACGGGCGTGGCTCGACTGAGGGTTGTCGGGATAGGCCGATTGGCCGAGGTTGCATGAACTACTGTATATTTGTACAGTATACGGTATCGACTGGAGCCGATCATGAACGACCTGACGACCGAGCACGCCGACCGGGAATTGGCCGCGCGGCGCTTTAAAACCGCGGCGCGCGATCTCGAACATATCGTGCGCAACATCGCCGCGCGCTACATCGTGCAGCAAGTCCCCTTAACGTGGCGGCTGTTGCAGGCCATCGAGGCGGAAGCGCTGGCCGACCTCGGCTTCGCCAGCCGTCACGACGCAATCATGCTGGGCCTGTTTCAGCGTCCTTCGGATTTGCCCTATCCCGAGACCGACGAAGCCGTCGACTTCGGAACATCCACTGCTTTGCCCGCCGTTTTCGCCTTCGCTGTCTCGGCTTATGAAGAGGCGGCCAAACGCACTGCTGCGCAAACATCAACGGAACCCGCTCCGCTCAAACACGCACGCGCCTGGGGAGATTGAGTTTTCCTCGGGCTGGATTTTTCCGCGTTGCCATCTACAATCACTGCAACTAACGGAAAGATAGCGTATGTCACCTCCTCATCTGTCCGACCCGGTTCCGCGTCCTGCGGCCGTAACCGATCTCTTCGATCAGGAGCGGGAAGACTGGCGTCGCGATCCACAAATTGCTTTCGACGCATGGCTGGCGAGACAACATTTCCGGCGATCCTCGGCGCAGGTGTACCAGGCGCAATGGGGATTGTTTCTGGAATGGCTGTCGCTTCGGCAGAAAAACCTGACCACGGTCGATACGCAATCGATCGCCGAATTCGTCGCTGGGCTCGAGATAAAAAAGCCGCAACGTGTGCGCTATTTGCGGCTAATCGAACGCGTGCTCGATCATGTCCGCGAGATCGAATCTTCGTCGACCAACCCCGCTCGCTTCATTGCTCAGGATGGCGAAGCAGCCTGGCGAAATGCGCGCGACAACGAGCCAACCGGTTTTCTGACCCACGCGGAGCGCGCGGCGCTGACCGCTTATCTGTTTTCACCGCTAAGCGCGGCTTCGGTTGCGCAGCGATGGCGAGAACGTCGCGATCGCGCGTTGATCGCGGTATTTCTCGGCGCAGGAATCAAAACCGGCGAAGCAGCCATGCTTACGGTTAGTTGCGTGAAAGCGGGCTCACCATGGGTGACGATCGAATCCGCGAACCCTATGCTGACGCGTCGCACGCGCCTTGCACCATTCGCGGTTGCGATTCTCGATGCGTGGCTTGCCGAACGGCGTCTCACTGAACTTGCCGGCAATCTGGTTTTTCCGGCATCGCCGTCCGGTCGGCCCATGCACAAGGCGACCATGCTGCGCGCGGTCGACGCCATCGTGGACGAATCGGGCATCGCTGCACAGCGAACCTCCCGTGCCAGTCCGCAGACTTTGCGCAACACGTTTGCCGCCGACCTGTTCGAAACCGGTGTGGAAGCTGAGCTGGTCGGCCAATGGCTGGGATTTGCTCAGGCCGTCTCGGCTAATCGCCTGTACCGCGCCTGGCAAACATGGCTGGATCAGCAGGAACCTGTCAACAATGAACCGGATCCCGCCGCGCCACCGTTTCCGTCACCCCGGCGGGACGGCCGTTCCGTCAGGAAAGTAGAGCAGAACGGCTCCTGAAAAAGCTCACTGGTGAGGTCCCGAATTTCCTCACCTTTGACGATTTTTCCACTATGGCGCACCCATCGCATTCAGCTCGAAGCGGTCACCGATCCCGTCGACAAAAACTGGCTAACCGCCGCCAGTCTTGATTCGCCGAGCCCCGACGAGTGATCGCACTCCGGGCACTGCAGTTCAAAGCGGTGATCGACATACGACAGTTCGGGCTCACCTTCCTCGCATTTCGGGCAGCGCGGCGGCAGGGCGACGTGTCCGTCCGCCGCCGTTCCGATCGCAGACAATTCGTCGGGGTTGAGTCTGCCGGCTTCGACCAGAGTACACAGCAGGGTCGCGATGCCCGGGTCGATGCCTTGTTGACCACGCAACGCGTCAATTTCTTTGGTCAACGCATCCAGTTCGTCCGACTGCTCGCGCAGTTGAGCGTCCAGTCGATCGCCGCGCGCTTTGGCAGCGGCGATTTGCTGGATAAAGTCGAATTCCTTTCGACTCGCGTCCCGCACACCCGATTGATAGGTCGCAGCCATGCTGCGCAGGGAGTCGAGTTCGACCAGCATGGGTTTGACTCTGCGCTCGGCCTCGGCCACCGCGTCTTTAATCTGCTGCGCATAGTGTTCCGTGCTTTGGCGCAATTCGAGATGCAGGGAGTCGATGCGGTCGCGCAGCGTGGCATTGTTGCCCTGCTCCGCATCGAGACGCTGCCGCAGCGCAGCATTTTCCTGATCGAGCCGCCGGACGGTTGCCTGCAAGCCTTCCTGATGGGCCGTGCCGTGCGAAGTCACACTCGATAACTGGCTTTCTAGCGCGTGAGCCCGCTCTGACGCGGCTTCAGCGCGCAATTCGCTGCGCCTGATCGCGTCTTCGGACGCCTCCAGTCGGATCTGAACCTCGCGTACCCGCTGGTCAGCCGCGGCTACCTGAGCGCGGAATTCTTCCCGTTCATCGTTCAGGTTGGACTGAGCCAGCGATACGGCCTCTTCGAACAGCGCGCCAAGAAGTTCGCCGGCGCGATCTTCCAGCGCTTTGGGAATCGAGCCTGCGCCAACTTTGACCCGCGACACTTCCCGGATGCGCTCCCAGAACGCGTCGATATCTTTTGGGATGTCGCTCGCGCTGCCTGTTTGAGTGAGATCGCGAACCGCAGCCATCGACGGTCGGATTCCAAGATCGAAAAACAGCCTTTTGCAGGCATGAAGTGAAAGCTCCTGCCTGCGTGCCCCTTTTGCCTTTAGCGATTCCAGTTCGTCGCGAATGGCGTGCCGTTGTTCATCCATATTCATGCAGACCTCGATGTTGCCGGAATTGGATTAATCATAACAATTTACGTAGTGTTCGATACGATTTTGTTCGTACCCTGCTGAACGTGCATGAAACGACGTTTCTGACGTTATGTGATGCCTTTAAGAACGTTGCCGCTCCATTTTTCCGTGAAACAAAACTAAGAATAGCCAATAAGTCTTTGTAGACAAAGCGCTTTTTTGCCTTTCCCAATGATCGCGCACTGTTTCACGGATGCGTCATCCTGGTGACTGGGGTTTTGGAAGATCTGTCCGAAGGACGCACGGGGAAGGTCTAGAGAGTAATAAAAGTAAACACCTTTGAACCCATGTTAAAAACGTTAACGCCACGGCAAAGCCTTATCTGGCGGGCGTTACAGACCGGTCAGGTGAAGCTTTACGGGAGAGGTGGTGAGGTTTTGCAGGACGGTTGAGTGATGAGGTTCGGGGGCCTCGGTGAGTAGGTCCGGGACAGAACGTGAGCGGGTTCGGGAACAGGCTACCAGACGGGTAATCGTCAAAGGTGAGGTTTTGCGGGACCTGGTTGGCGGGGATCGCCCGGCAGCTCTGGAAAGATGAGTGATGGAGTGGATCGACGTCAGGTGAGGGTTTTCAGGACCTCTCGTTACGTCGATTTTTGACCTCGTTCTGGCTGCCAAAAGGGCATTGGTGAGCCGAGACGGGATAAAACGAGAACTCGAGGTGAGATTTTCCGGGACTCAGCGGCTATTTTGCACAGAAATTGGGCAAGAAAGTGACTAAGGTGAGGATTTTCGGGAGCTGGCGCGACGAGACGCCGGTGATTTGCCAAGCCACTGTATGGAGGAAGTCGGGGGACATCGACACCAAGGTGAGGAAATTCGGGATGCGCCAGTTTGGAGACGGGTCGAGCGCGTCAAATTTCGCGAATTGATCAAAGGTGAGGCTTTACGGGATACTTTTTCGACGCAAAGTGCTGCTGAGGTGAGTAAATGCGGGAGCAGAACAGGGACTTTGGGCTGGGAACGTCCTGTTGACGGCGTCCAGGCAGCCGACAAATCGGGACGGCCGAATTTGAATGGTGAGTGTTTTCGGGAGCTGCTGCGGCGACTGCCGGAGATCGCTATTTTGTCCAAATCGCTCTTGAGGTGAGGTTTTTCGGGAGTGGGCCGGAGTGGATCTGCAATTTGGTGATCAGTAAGTAGTTGAAAATAAACAATAAAAAAGATTGAAACCGCAAAGGTGAGGTTTTTCGGGGGCTGTTTTTGGAGTGAGAAAAAACCGCTCAATTGGCTGAAGGTGAGACTTTTCAGGATCGTTTCGAGCCTGGTTTGGGCCACGCATGACGGCGGACCCGCGCCGTTTCTCGCGATCTGCGATTCCAGAGGTGAGCTTTTTCGGGTGTCGATAGGGCGAATGTGGAGGAGCCGGGGCTGGCGAGTTGTGGATTGCATTCGATGTGGAGAAGGGGCCTTGGTGCAACTAGCTTCGATTTGCAAGGGCGGTTCAGCGAAAACTTCTGTATGGCCGACCGACTGACCGGCAAATGACCGGTACAAAGCGTCTGTGTGCGCAGCCTCGTTAAAGCGCTGTACGCGGCGCTGCAGACATTCGACCTCGCGCCCGCTTTCTATGACGCGTTGGCCGCCTACTGACCGGCTGCGCTGCCCGAGTGGCGGTCGAGGGTGGGGCAAGACGCGATCGCGACAATCATTGGACCGAATAGCGGCGGGTAGCCAGCGCAAATGCGAAAGCTCTAACGCCGCGGTGACGATTCGGCCGCTTCGCGTCTCACCACTGCATTAGCCGTTTTACACCCGCGCCACCGTATGCCCGTTAGCCCATCGGATCCGCGCACTCAGGAATTCAGAAAAATCGAATCGCGCAGGGCGCTCTTGAGTGCCCTTTGCCAGGAAAACTCACGGAGAATTTTTTAAGGTGAGAAGATTCGGGACGCCCGACCTCCGCTTTATTCACGGGTAAACAGGGGTCGATTTGCGGGACGCCGCGATCTGCAAGGAAGCCCGAACCAGGGGCGATTGGATTGAGGTGAGGGTTTTCGGGAGAAGCTCGAGGTGAGTCGCGTCGCGTAAACTCACTTCACCGGGAAGGGTGAGATCCGTGCTATAGACGGGTATCACCGCAGCCGGTATGCTCTCGCCAAATCCCTCCTCGACCAGACGCATGGCCACGAAGCGCGCGAAGAAGACCGATGTAGTCAGCCCGAGCTCGGCCGAATTGCGCAAAGCCGTCGAGGCGATCGCGATTCAGCCCAAGAGCGGCAAAATCACGCTGCTCACCCGCAAACTATTCAACGTGCTCCTCGCCGTTGCGCAGCAGGCGGATGAGTCCGGCGACACCTATCGGGCTTTGTTGTCCGACATCGTGGCAAATTCCGCGTTCGATTCCAACGACACCGCGCTGGTCAAAGAACACTTGCGTCGCATGGTGTCGGTTCAGGTCGAATGGAGCAGCGGCACGTCGAGTCAGAAGCCCGGCCGTAAATGGGGTATCTCCACGCTGATCGCCGACGCGGAAATTCTCGAAGATCCGACTACGCGCCGGGTCTGGGTGGAATTCTCGTTCGCGCCCAAGATCAAGAAAAAGCTGCTGGACCCGGTTCAGTATGCCCGTCTGAGCCTGCAGTTCCAGAGCCAGTTGCGCAGTAGCGCGGGCCTTGCGCTCTACGAAATTTGCGTTCGTTACCTCACCAACCCAAGTCATCTGACGATGCGCGAGTCGTGGGAGTGGTGGCGGCCCATTCTTTCCGGCACGCCGGATACGGAAGCCGGTGACGAGGCGAAACGCGAATACAAGTATTTCAAGCGCGATTACTTGCGCCCGGCTATCGCCGAGGTCAATGCCGTCACGAATATTTTCGTGGAATTGATCGAACATCGCGAAGGACGCCGTGTCGCCGAAATCCAGTTTCGCGTGACGGAGCGCAAGCAGCCTATGCTGGCGCTCGACGAGCATCCGAACGTGTTCGACAGCACGCTGGTCGACCGGATGGTGAAGATCGGCATTCCGCTGAAAGAAGCGCAAACGCTGTACGCGGATAGCGAGGAAAACCGCATTCGCGCAGCCTTGCAGATGACCGAGCAGCGTATGCGCAGCACGTCGCTGCCTGCGGTGCGCAGTGCGCCCGCGCTGTTCAAAGACGCGCTGAAGAAAGGCTACGCACCGCCGGTCGAGGCGTTGCCCTCATCATCGGGTGGCAAGGCAATCGGCGCGCCGGCCGACGACCTCAAGGCGCGTCTGCTCGGCGAGTACTCGGCTTATCGTCGCAAGGAAGCCCGCGAGCTTTATGAAGAACAGGGCGAGTCCGAACGCGAGATCGCGCGTAAGTCGTTTGAGGACGACGAGTTGCCGGGTCTCGGCACGCATTTGAGAGACGACTGGCGCCGTCGGGGGCTGGATTCGAAGATCGTCGATACGGCATTCTTCGACTGGCTGGCTCGCAAGACCTGGGGCGAACCGACCGATGGCGATCTGCTCGCCTTCACGCTGAGTCAGTCGCGCGCGGCGTAACCGGCACGGCGCAGCAAACTCGATCGAGCGGCGGCCAGATAGAAGGCCGCCGCATCTGCGTTTCTCGATTACTTCAACATTTTCTCGATTTGACGAAGGATGTCGTCGCGCTTTTCACGCGTGAGGCCCTTCAGGCGAAGTTCGATCCGATCGTCGCCATACGACTTCAGATCGCCGACCGATACGCCTCCCAGTTTGATCTCCAGACGCTGAGCATAGCGTTGCCGACCTGCAGGTTTGGCGCTTTCCTGCGCGCTCGCTCGTCCCTTGACGATGTCCGCGACCTGCCTCGTACTCAGATCGTCGGAGAGGATCTTGTTGATCAGGCGCAGCGTTGCGTCGGCGCCGCGGGCAGTGTGATAGCGGCCAACCTGGTACGCCATGTTCGAACCGAAACGGTCGGGGCGCGCCACCATTTCATGCATCACCGCTTCCGGCAACTTCGCGATCGATAGTGCGACGGCAACAGTCGACTCATCGAGGCCGAGGTGCTCCGCCAGTTCCTTCTGACTCTGGAAGTGCCGGTCGTCGAGGAAACGTCGCCACACGACGGCGTTGTCGAAAACCGTTTGCGAATCGCGCTGGACGTTGAGGTCGTAGCCGAGCTTGTAGCTCTGGATGCCGATCGGCAAGTCGATGACGATTGCTTTGACGGAGTCCTTGTTCGCCTCTTTGAGAGCACGGACACGTCGTCCGCCATCGCTCACGAAGTAAGTGCCGGGATTGTCGTAGTCCGGAATGACGTGGATGGCCTGTTGCTGCCCCTGCTTGGCCAGGTTCACCGCGAGTTCGGCAATCGACGACTTCACGTAAAAGTGGCGCGGGTTAAACGGGCTAGGCTTGATCGTCTTCAGTGCGAGTTCGATGACCTGGCCAGGCCTGTAGCCGTGCTCGACGCGCCACGTGCGATAGGCGGCTGATTCGTTGGCGCTGTCGGCCGCGCCAATGTCGGTTTCCACGAGGTCGCGGGGGCGGGTCGTCTGGCCGGCTCGGCTCGGGATGTCGGCGGCGGCGCCATTCTTTACCAGGCCATCGATTGCATTGAGCCGGTCCAGTGCGGTTCGCTTTTCGCTGCTGGTCGTGTCAGGACGTGCTTGAAAGCCTTTGGCAAATTGGGAGGGTTTCATTCAGGGTCCTTTATGCGCATAAATTCAGGGAAGCAGGGCTGCGATCTCATTGGCGCACGCCCGGATTTCGATCGCTGCAAGCTTGGCGCCGCGATCGTTCATCTGAAGTACCGTCTGGCCCAACGCCATCGCCTGCTTATAGGCTTCGCGCGTGGGAATCTGAGTCTTGAGGAGCGGGAAGCCGAGTTCTTCTAGCGCGCGCTTCAGTTCGCGCGTCAGCATGCGCTTCTCTTCGGTCTTATTGAGCAGGAAGACGGCGCGGAGGTCTTCGTTCATCACTTGCGCTTGCTGGACGAGTTTGACCAGACCGACGCTCGACCAGTAATCGGCGGGTGACGACGAAGTTGGGATGACCGCGACACTCGCGGCGAGCAATACGACGCCTGAAACCTTTTCGGTAATCGAGGGAGGGCAGTCGACGATGATGATGTCGTAGTCAGCGACGAATTTCTTGATCTCGCGGTGGATCTGGCTGCCGGCTTCGGACAGGTTGACGACCGGAAACGGGATGCCCGTTTCACCGTCCGACGATGCGCTGGCCCAGTGGATCAGCGTGTTCTGACCGTCTGCATCCACAACCAGGACACGCTTACCTTTCTCATGAAACGCAGCGCCGAGATGCATCGCAAGTGTGCTCTTCCCGACTCCGCCCTTCTGCTGAGTTACCGCGATGATTTCTGCTGCCAATCTTCACCTCCTCTTTTAGACGCAAATGGATTCTACCTGGATGATTTTCCATTTCAATCGTTTTTGTTTAAATAAGGAAAAGATTGGCCGAACGATATAGGTTTATGCGCATAAAGGAGTGCTGGGGGCGGTTGAGTGACCGGAGGTGTGGGATGCGCGGACGACGGCTATCGCTTATGGCGATGCGTGATCTGCTTTAGCCGTTAGTCGGCTTGCCAAGTGCAATCGTGTTCGCATTGCAGCAGTGGACGATGTTGCCACGGGCGCATCGCACGCGCAGGGTATTGGATTTGTATGGAGGCGTTTTGAACGGGCAAGAGTAGCAGCAGCCGGTCCAAAATCATTCACTCGAAGGTCGAGGCTTTATGCGCATAAACCGGCGGTGTCCTGACGCACCGCGCAAAGCGCGTCATTTCAAGGTAATCGTTTTGCCGGCACACTGGCAGAGTGCCTGAGCCCGTCTTTGCTTCATGGGCGCGGAAGCCAGCTTTCGGTTCAATCTGGCATTGGATAGACATCCCGTTAGGCAGTGAAAAGACCTGCACGCCGACTTCAGCGAGCTAGAAGGAGCGAGTTAAGGTACCCACGACAAGTAGCAGCACAACCCGTCCGCCACTTTATGCGCATAAACCGGGTTGCTGACGAGCTGAGCATCCAATCGCTTGGCGCGGCATCACGACCTCCAAGTCACCGCAGCATTCAACGTACGCCACGCCACGAACCCGCCACAACGACAACGCCTCATCCGCACAAGCTTCAACAGCGCAAATATCACCGCGGTAACTAACCGAGCACGAAGCACGAACGTCCAGAGCCCTACCGGCAAATTCGCGGCGCCCCATGCGCCAAAGACCAACCCGCCGACTCACGAACTCCCACCGCAGTCCCACCCAAACAAACCACGTCACCAGTCCCACCCGCTAAAATCCCTGCAATCCACCAGCCCCCACCCACCATGATCACGATCTACCACAACCCCCGTTGCTCGAAATCACGCGCGACCTGCGAACTCGTCGGTAGCACCTACAACAGCGCCAACGAGCCGACGGAAGTCATCGAGTACCTGAAGCAACCGCTGACGGTCGCGCAACTGAAGCATCTCAACGCGCAACTGGGTTGCCCGGTCCGCGACATGATTCGCGATAACGAAGCCGAATACAAAGAACTGCAACTCGACAATCCCGCGCTAAGCGACGCCCAACTCTACGAAGCGCTGGCAAGCCATCCCATTCTTCTGCAGCGGCCGATCGTGGTCCGAAACGGGCGTGCCGTAATCGGACGCCCGCCGGAAAACGTCGCGGCGCTTTTTGTGTGAACCGGCCAGCGACGCAAGCCGTTACGCCGTGAACCCTAGCGCAGCGTCCTTTGTCACGATCTTCGTCGGGATGATGCGCAAATCGCTGAACGTGTCGGCGATTCGTTGTTGTTCCGCGAGCACGTTGGCGTCGACCGGCTTGTAGATGTGCGCATAGTGCCGCAAGCCGGCTTCGATCACGCCGGCGTCGAGCCCCTGGATCGGCGCAAGCTGCGCGGCGGCCTCGGCGTAGTGACCACGCACCCAGGCGCCCTCTTTGCCCGCCTCGTCCATGACGATCGCCAGCACATCGCTGTTCTGTTCCGCGAACAGCCTGGCGCTCAGGAAAAACTGGTGGTGACTGACAATGCCATCCGCGTCGGCGAGTAGCCGCGCATTCGATTGCCGCTTTGCCGCTTCCAGAAACGGATCCCAGATTGCCCACGCGTCGATCGATCCGCGCTCGAATGCCGCGCGCGCATCCGCCGGAGCCAGAAACACCGGTTGAATTTCGCTGTATTTCACGCCTGCCTTTTGCAGTGCGGCGACCAGAAACCAGTGGACGTCCGATCCCTTGTTCAGCGCGATTTTTTTCCCTTTGAGGTCGGCGAGCGTCTTTATCGGCGCGTCCTGGTGAACGAGGATGCCTTCCGCGTGCGGCGTCGGAATTTCATAGGCGGTATAGACGAAGTTAGCACCGGCCGCCTGTGCGAAAACGGGCGGCGCTTCACCGACGTAACCAAAATCGATCGCGCCGACATTCAGGCCCTCCAGCAACTGGGGACCCGCAGGAAACTCGTTCCATTTGACCGACACGCCGAGCGGCGCAAGACGCTTCTCAAGCGTGCCGTGCGCCTTCAGTAGAACTAGCGTATTGGCCGCTTTCTGATAACCGATGCGTAATTCCTTCGCGCGCGTCTGCGCGGCGAACACGGATGTCGGGACGACAGGCAAGGCGGCGCTCGCGAGCGACGCCCCCACGCCGGCGATAAATTTGCGGCGCGAGAGCAGTGAATGACGGGACATGAAAATGCTCGATAAAAAGACGGACGCAAAACGGACCGATTGGCTCCGACGATAATTCGTCCGTCGACCTGGACGAACCGATAAATTCGCATAAGCAAATCACGCAAGTTCGCTGACCGGCGAAACTGCCGCCTTCGCTGCCTCGTGTCTTCCTGCGCCGCTACAATCCGTCATCCGCGCCGCCGCGCCTCGTCAATCAACCAAGAGAAATCGTGAATCCGACGACAACACTCGCACCGTGGGCCGCCCACGACACTCAACTCATACTGTCCTGCGCGCTCGGACTCGTCATCATCATTGCTTTTATTAGCGTGCTGAAACTGGCACCGTTCCTGTCGATTCTGGTCGGCACGTTCGCGGCGGGTTTTGCAGCGGGTCTGCCGCTGGAGGCCGTGGCCAGCGCGTTCAGTAAAGGCGCCGGTGCATTGCTCGGTGACGTGGGCATCATCATCGCGCTGGGGGCGATGCTCGGTGCGTTAATGGCGGAATCCGGCGCGGCCGACCGCCTCGTCTCCACCATCCTGAAACACTCCACGCCTCGCACGCTGCCGTGGATGATGGCGGTCGTCGCGCTCATCATCGGTTTGCCGCTGTTTTTCGAAGTGGGTCTGGTGATGATGGTGCCGATCATCTTCGTGATGGCGCGCCGCTCCCAACAGCCCATCTTGCGCATCGCGATTCCCGCGCTCGCCGGCATGACGACGCTGCACGCCCTGCTGCCGCCGCATCCGGGTCCGCTGATCGCGGTGAGCGCGTTGCATGCCGATCTCGGTCTGACGCTCGGCCTCGGTCTGATCGTAGCGATTCCGGCGGTGATACTCGCTGGCCCGCTCTACGGCATCTGGCTATCCAAGCGGATGCACGTCGTCGAACCGGAAGAAATGGGCAAACTCTTCAGCGCGCAGGATAACGCCGCCGAAACGCCCGGCTTCGCCATCTCGCTCATCACGATTCTGCTGCCCGTCGTGTTGATGTTGGGCCGTACCGTCGCCAAGCTGCTGCTTCAGCCCGAAACCTTCCTGTTCAACGCGCTCAATTTTCTCGGTGAGCCGTTGATCGCGCTCGGCCTCACCGTGCTCTTCGCGGTGGTCGCGCTGGGTTGGTCGCGTGGCATGGCGCGCGATCGCGTCGGCGGCATTCTGCGCAAGAGCCTGCCGCCCATCGCCGCGCTGCTGTTGACCATCGGTGCCGGCGGCGGACTCAAGCAGGCGCTCGTCGTCGCCGGCATCAGCACGACGATCGGCAAGATCGCAGTAGGCGCTCACTTGCCGCTCGTCCTGCTGGCCTGGCTGATTGCCGTCGCGCTGCGCCAGGCCACGGGCTCGGCCACCGTCGCCACGACGACGACCGCCGGCATCGTCGCGCCGGTCGTCGCGGGACTCAGCGCCACCCACAATTCGCTGATGGCGCTCGCCATCGGCGCGGGCTCGGTGTTCTTCTGCCACGTCAACGATGCGGGTTTCTGGATGGTGCGCGAATATTTCGGGCTGCAATTGAAGCAAACCGTGGCGGTCTGGTCGGTGCTGCAAACGATCGTCTCGGTGGTCGGCCTCGTCCTGACGCTCGTGTTGTGGAGTGTCCTGACCTGATCAGGCGATCGTGCCAGGTGGCAGGAATTGAAGCCTGGCTGTCCATTGAGCGCGAATCGGCTCGCGTACACTCGGTCGGCGAACGAGGCGCATTCCCGCGCCTCGACGCTGCCTGTCGACGGGAACCCACCATGCTTGAATTGCGCCCTTCCTGCGAAGGATGCGGTAAATCGCTGCCGCCGAACGCGTCCGACGCCATGATTTGCACCTACGAGTGCACCTTCTGCGAAGTGTGTGCGCTGACGACGCTGCGCAACGTCTGCCCGAACTGCGGCGGCAACTTCCAGCACCGGCCGATTCGCACGCGCGCGCAACTCGTCAAACATCCGGCCGCGGCCGAGCCGCATCCCGTGCTGATCGACGCGGCGTCGCATGCCAGCTTCTTCGAGCGTTATCGCGACACGCCGCCCGGCGAGCGTTGAGCGCTGAACGGCAAGGCAACGCCGTCGCTCACTCTTCGTTGCCGCCGCCGTCCGACGAGTCGATGCCGCTCACCGTATGGGCGGCCAAACGCAGCAGACGAATCTGTTTGCGATAGTTGCGGCAGCCGCTGCAAGTCGGCAGATGCAGGCGGATGGCGACCCATTCGCCGGTAGTCAGCGGCCGGTCGAGCGCATCCGACAGCAAACGCGTGATGTGCTTACATTTCCCCATTCGCATCCTCGCTCGATAAGCCCCGTTCGCTCAGGCACGTGCGCAGGCGCATCCGTGCGCGGTAGATCAGCACGCTGCAATGATTGGCGGTCAACTGCAATTCGGCGCAGATTGCCGTCGTGTCCAGATCGAGGAACTCGCGCATCATGAACACGCGGCCGATGTGTTCCGGCAAATGGTCGAGGCACATCTCGAACAGCGTCCAGAACTGCTGCTGCCTCAGCGCGTTTTCCGGCGTTGGCCATGGTTGCGGCTTGGCCTCGCGCGACCAGTGGCCGTTTTCCTTGAAGAGTTCGCGGTCGAGTAAGGTCTCGCCGTCGAGTTCGGCTTCGAGCGACGACAAACTCACCGTACGCCTGCGCGCACGCAGAATATCGACGAGCTTGTGCCGCAAGATGCCGAACACCCATGTCTTGTGTTCGGACTGCGCGGCAAAGCGATCGGCCTGCGTCCATGCGGCGGCCAGCGCTTCCTGTACCGCATCTTCCGCAGCCGCGGCGTCGCGCAATTGCAGGCGCGCGAAGCGCAACAGATCGCGCCGCAGTTGCGTCAGATAAACCGCATCGTCGAGCGCCGGTCTATTCACGTCCGCCATGGCGCGCTCCATTCCCGGCGCCCCGATGAGTGGGTGTGGTTCATATGCAGATGGCTTTCCTTGCGTGGCTGGGTGACCCGTGCGCCATTCTCCCGCACGGACCGACGCGAGCGAACTGGTATTGAACATATGCCTAGCCATGTGGTGTCGACGTTATAAGTCGTGCCACGGCCGGGTTTTATGACATCGAAATAGATTATTGCGCAAATTGAAAGTTGCGTTTGCGCGAGATCAAAGATTGCGGCGTGACAAGCCAGCTATGACGCTAAAGATGGCGCCATGCCGTCCGCAAGCTTAAAACGCGATTATTTCAATTTGCGAAAAAATGTCTTCGCGCCTTGGGGATTTTTCGGCCGACTGCCAATCGCTATTCTTCGTCCCATCGATCGGCACCGATCGCGAAACCACGCTGAAGAGGAGTAGCACCATGAAACGCATTCTTTCCGCCCTGATCGCTTCCGTCGCTCTGTTTGCCGCCGCATCGGGCGCAGCACACGCTGCGGCTCCGGCGCAATGCAGCGGCCCGGCATCGTACTGCAACGTGTTTTTCGGCAACTGATCCGGCTGCGAACCGCAGCGGACTCAGGTCACGCCAGCGGTACGCAACGCCGCAAGTTGTCGAAGCCGAAGGGCGCCGGAAACGGCGCCCTTTTTGCGTTCTGAACCAGGTTTCGCGACGCGTCGGTACACAATACGCGGCACTCCGAAGCAATGGCTGCGCCTGGTGGCCAAATGCGTCAAATATCCGCCCTACTAACGTGTTACAGTGAGTCAACTGCACTGTTCTCCGCACGCCGCGCACAGTCCCACACGCGCCGAGCCGCACTATCTCGAGCCCCAGGTCGATCGGGGTCCCTCCTTCCACTCATTTCACGGTGTCGTCGGCCGGCTGCCTGTGTTGCCGGGCGTTGCGCACACCGTCATCGTCTCTCTGGTCTCGTGTGAATGGCGTCATCGCCGTTGAACTCACGCCGCTTCCAGGGCGCCGACGTTCACGCGACATATTCACGGAGACACACATCATGAGCAACACCATCCGAAGTTATCGGGGCCTCGAAATTTATCCGCTGGTCTATCCGCACACGCCGCGCAGTCTCGATGGCGCGCGTCACTACGATTCGGGCTTCGATGCGGCGGTGCGCATCTGCCGTCGCGGGACGGACGACACCATGACGAGCAGCCGCGTGTTTCGCGTGCCGAGCCGTTCACCGTTCGGCGCTGCCGGCGACGCGCGGATTGCCTCGACAAGCTACGCGGAACAGGTGATCGACGGCATGGTGGCCGGTCAGTCCATCGCTGGTCTCTGATGCGTACATCGATGCCGAGTCAGTTTTCCAGACGCGCCCAGAGCGCCAACGCCGTGGTGTTAACCGGCCGGGCAAACTACCAGGTGGCGGCGTCGTCGCGCCGTACGTCGAGCGGAACCGTGCCGACGTTGAAGGTCATCCGTTTGAGCGACGAGCGCGTGATCTACCCGTTTCAGGGTCACGCCGACATGCCGTTTTTCGAAACTGCCGAGGCGGCGCAAACATTCGCCGAAGACTACGGCTGGCAACTGGTGGACGGCGACATCGCCGTGCCCGAATAAAGCCGCGGCGCGAAGCCACGCTGCCGACCGTCACGCGCGGTCATTCATGCCGACCGCAGGCCGTCTTCATGCGAATCGGGCGGTGAAAATTACGCGTGCCTTCAAACTGCCTCAAAACGGTCGAGCCCGAAAGCATGCTTGATTGACAAGGCAAAAGTACCAGTTATCCACAAGGTTATTCAAGAAATCTGTGGATAACTTTGGGCGATGCGAGGTTATCCACCGCTTGCCGGCAGACTGCTCCGTTTCTCGTATTGTGGGACGGACGCGAATTTGGGTCGCTGCCGCCATCCGTTGCCGCGATTGCCTATGATGGACAGTTCGATCTCTTGGCGCGTTCCAGCGCCACTTTTCAAGGAAGCGAACATGGCCCATCACATTGCAGTGGTTGTTGGCAGTCTGCGCCGCGAGTCGTTCAACCGGCAACTCGCGCAAGCCGTGATTTCTCTCGCGCCCGCCGATTTCACCTTCGAATTCATCGACATCGGCAGCTTGCCGCTTTACAGCCAGGACTACGACGCCGATTACCCGGAAGTCGCGAAGAACCTCAAACAACGTGCCGAAGCCGCCAACGGTCTGCTATTCGTGACGCCCGAATACAACCGCTCGATTCCCGGCGTGCTGAAAAACGCGCTCGACTGGGGTTCGCGTCCGTGGGGGACCAACTCGTGGGGCGGCAAGCCCGGCGCGGTCATCGGCACGTCGCTGGGCGCGACCGGCACGGCGCTCGCGCAGCAGCATCTGCGCAACGTGCTCGCGTATCTCGATGTCGCCACGCTCGGTCAGCCCGAAGTCTTTATCAAGCACGACGCGGCGGTGATCAACGAGAAGGGCGAAATTCTCAACGACGGCACGCGCAAATTCCTGCAGACGTTCGTCGATCGCTACGTGGCGTGGGTCAAGCGGAATTCGGCCACCTGATCGTCCGCCATCCGACGAAAAAACGCGGGCCTACGCACCGCCCTAAGGCGGCGCAGGCCCGCGTTACGCATTGCCTCACAAACACCGACACGTTAGACGTGGTGATGACCCGTCACGCGTTCCCAACCGTGTCGCACGGCAATCTTGAAGCGCTCCCACGTGCTGTCCGGCGACGTGCTTTCCCAATGACGACGTGCTTCCGGCTCGACGTCGTCCCACGCCTGATCGCGATAGCGCGCGTCGTGGGCGATTTCCGCGCCATAGCGATAAGCCGGCACGTAATCTTCGTAGCGTGAGTTTTCAGCGGCGAATTGCTCGTCGTAGTGGCTGCGGAAGTCCTCTTCGTACTCCAGGTATTCGTTCGGCATTTGACCGCCCATGCCGGCGGTCGGCTGCCCCGCCTCGGACACCACTTCCGTCGGCTGCATGACCGCGCCCGAGCCGGGCATCCCGCCTGCTGCGATGGCGCTACGGCCGGCGTCGCCCACTAACGGGTCCTGCAACGGTTCGTTCACCGGATCGACCAGCGGCCGTTCGGACAGCGGCGGCGGAACGAACGGCTCGGCATCGGTGCTGGTCCGTCCTGAGTAAAGCGAATCGAGCACCGGCTCGATCGGCGGCGCCGTGCGCGCATCGGCACGTGTGTCGATACCCGCGCCGCGCGGCGTAACGACGCCCGGCGTGACAACGCCCGGACTGCCGATGCCGAGTTCGTCCAGCACCGAATGTTCGCGAGCGGTTTCACCTTCGACGTAATCTGCCGAACGTTCGCCGATGTCGGTCGCGCCGAGTCGCGTTAGCGTATTGCGCGCCAGTTCGGCATGCGATTCGCTCGCAGCGCTGACGCAAACCAGCACCGCGCCGCGACGCACGGCTTCGGTATAGCGGGCGGTGTCCGGCGAACGCGGGCCGGAGGCGAACAGGCTCGCGAGGAATCGCTCGATATTGGCCAGCATTCCCGCGCCGGCAACTTCTTCAGCCGCGGAGCCCACGGTAGGTTCCGGGTTAGCCTGCAATTCAATGGCTTCGCGTGCAAACCCTGTCTGCACGAGGCTATCGCGCGCACCTTCCGCTTGTGCGTAGGTGTCGAATAAACCAATCACGGTATGTCGCATGGCTGTCTCCCGACGTATTGACGTGGAGAGGACGACGCGTGAACGCACCGGCCTCCTGTTCCTATACGACGGCGCAACGATCGTGCCGGGTCCCACGATTCAGGCGCGCGCTTGCGTAAGAGGCGGCCGGGCGGCCCTTCTTCCGGCAAACGGCGCGGCGCAGCAAGCCGCCAACCGCGCCGCTGGCCGAATCTCCACACTTTTACAAAATGCGGTAAATCGGGACGTGCCGGGAGGCCGATCGCCCGATCAGCCGGCCGGATCCACGGCCTGTTGTGAGCCGGCTTGCGCGATGTCGCGCTGGATGGCTTGCAGCAGTTCTTCCAGCAACGCGATATCGAACGGCTTCGACAGAACGCGCACATCGACGTGACGTGCGCGGTCGAGTTCTTCCGCGTAGCCGGTGACGAGAATGACCGGCAATTTTGTACGGAAGGACAACACGGCTTCCGCCAGATCGATGCCGTTCATTTTCCCCGGCATGTGGATGTCGGAAAGCACCAGATCGAATGGCAACGGCTCGCCGGTGCGCGCCTGTTCGGCGTGCGCGTCGTCGAACAGGCGCAGCGCGGTGTCCGCGTTGAATACGCAGGTGACCTGATGGCCCATCATCTGCAGCAGCGCCTCGGTGCCGGCCGCGACCTCTTCGTTGTCTTCCACCAGCAGGATGCGCAAGCCCTGCGGCGCGGCGGTTTCTTCGCTGCCGGCCGGCGCCGGTTCTTCGGCCTCGGGCGCGGCTGTCGCGCGCGGCAGATAGAGACGCACCGATGTCCCTGCACCGATCGCGCTGTCGATGGCAGCGAGGCCGCCCGACCGCTCGCAGAAGGCGAACACCTGCGGCAGTCCTAAGCCCGTGCCCATGCCTTTCGGCTTGGTCGTGAAGAGCGGTTCGAAGGCGTGCGACAGGACATCGGGCGGCATGCCGACGCCGGTGTCCTCGAGCGAAAGTTGCACGAATTCACCGGTGAGTGGAAAGCCGTCTTCGGGACGAAAATGGATGTTGGATGCGCGCACGGTGAACCGTCCGCCGTTCGGCATGGCGTCGCGTGCGTTCACGGCCAGGTTGATGAGCGCGAGCTCCAGTTCGGCGACGTCGGCATGCATCGGCCAGATCTCCACGCCGATATCCATGACGAGCGAAATCTTCGCGCCGAGCGAGGCGCGCAGCAGTTCGCGGCAGGCCGGCAGCCAACGGTCGAGCGCGACAGTCTCGTTGCGCAACGGCTGCTTGCGCGCCACGCCGAGCAGTTGCCGCGTGAGCGACTGGCCGCTCTTGAGCGCCCGTTCGATGGCCGACAGCTCGCGGTCGAAACCCGGCGCGCCGCGTCGCCGCAAAATCTGCACGTTGGCCGACACGATCATCAGCAGATTGTTGAAGTCGTGGGCGACGCTGCCGACCAGATTGCCGAGCGCTTCCATCTTGCGCGACTGACGATACGCGGATTCGATCGAACGCCGCATCGACGCCTCGGCCTGCCAGCGCTCCCACGCCTCCTCTTCCGCGCCCAGGCGCCGCAGCGACAGCCAGATCACGCACCACAGCACGATCGACGGCGTGAACATCGACACGATCAGCACCGTCAGGTGCCGATACCAGCCGGCCCAGATCGCCGACGTGCGATAGCCGCACGACACGTACACCGGATACGAACCGACGCGCCGGAACGCGACGATCATGCTGTCGTCGCCGGCATCCGGGCGCATGCGCACCACGCCCGAGCGCCGGCCTTGCACCATGGCTTCGGCGAGCGGCGAATGCGGCGCGAGCGTCACGGGCTCGCCCGGTCCGCGCGGATAGCGGGCGAGAATCGAGCCGTCGGTGCGGATCAGACTCATGGTCATCGGCGCGCTATCGGTGCCGCCGAGCAGTTCGCGGTAGAACGCGTTGAAATAGCTCGGCCGCAGCGCAACCGAGACGACGCCGGCGAACGCCCCGTCCGCGTCGCGCCGCTCGATGCCCATGTTGAAGACCTGCTCGCCGGCCACGTGTCCGGTCACGACCTTCGACACGTGTTCGAGGTCCTTGCCGTCGCGAATGCCGGTGAAGTCATCGCGGTCGGCGATCGAAACCGGCGGCGCGGGATAGAACCGGCTGCTGGTCAGCAATTGCCCCTTGCCGCCGAATATCGACACCGCGGCGACCTGCGGATAGCCGCCGCCCATCGAGCGCAATTGCTCGTGAATCGTGGCTTCCTTCGCGTGAATGCCGTCGTCGTCGAGTCCTTGCGTCAGGTCGACGATGCGCGAGTCGAGCGTCTCGTTCATGTCGAACACTTTCAACGCATGTTCTTCGGCGACGCGCACCGTGCGTAACGTCGCTTCGGTGGCATCGGCCTCGCGTGCCCGCAGGTCGCTGATCGACATCGCCACGACGTACACGAACGGCAGCACCACGGCCGCGACCAGCAGCGCGATCAGCGTAATGCGCCGGACGTGGAAATTCTGCTCCGGCACGGCCGGAAACAGCGCCTCGCCTGGCTGCTCGGCGGCAAGACGGCTTTTTCGAGGCGGGTCGAGCCGGTCTGGTGTCATGGTCGGCAATGCTTGGGTTCTTCAGGACGGACAGGGGAAAGCGGTTCGACATCGATCATAAGGGAAGCATAGACGCGCGACGCCAGTACTTGTTACCGCTGAACACAGTGAAAGGCAGATTTCATTCGCTTTTTCAATGAGCGACGAATTGCGAAGCGCAAACGTACACAAAAGTATAAATATGAAAATGGCATCAACCGAGGTATAAGATTTCACCGTCAATCGGCTAATATGAGGAATATCTCCTTAACGAATGCGATTTTGTCGAGTTGCCTTTCCGTTCGATTGATTCGAGAATCGCTTTTACGATAAATAATGCGTCCGCCACGTTCGGACGTATCTGCCGCGGGGGCAGCCGGTAACGCGCAAAACGCGTGACGAGTGGCGCTTGCGGAAACACGCGCGCGGCAGAATGACAGCCAGACATGAAGCCGCGCCGGATCCTTTACGGGGTAGGCTTCGAACATGCCGGTCATAGCCGTCTTCCACCGTGCGCGCATGCACCCACGCATGCCCACCGGTACCGCCAGAGGCGCTCGCTCGCGCCCGCGCGCCTGTCCCCGTCGTCCCGGCGGGACGCTACGAGCCGCCGTGCGACCGCCCGTCATTTCCGGAACCATTTCGACCCGTCTCGCCGCCGGTCGACAGAGCCCGCGCTAAAGAAATCGCCTCTAGCGCCGTTAATGCGTTCGAGCTCACTCCGCTTCCGACCCGCCCATGTCCTTGCCCATTGTGATCGCCGATGATTCGCTGCTTGCCCGCAAGGTGCTCTCGAAAGCCTTGCCGCCGGGCTGGGACGTCGACGTGTCTTACGCGTCGAACGGACGCGAAGCGCTCGCGCTGTATCGCGAAGGCCGGGCGTCGGTCATGTTCCTCGATCTGACCATGCCGGACATGACCGGCTATCAGGTGCTGGAAGCGTTGCAGCACGAAGACCTCAACACGTTCGTCATCGTCGTCTCCGCCGATGTCCAGCCGATGGCCCAGCAGCGTGTGCGCGCCCTCGGCGCCGTCGCGTTCATCGCCAAGCCGGTCACGCCCGAGGCGCTACTACCCATCCTCAAGGAGTACGGGTTGTATGTCTGAGCCAGTCCTCAACGAAGATCAGCGCGACGCGCTGCAGGAGGTCGCCAATCTGGCGATGGGCCAAGCCGCGACGCGCCTCGCGCGACTGCTCGATGCATTCATCGAGTTGTCGGTGCCGCGCGTGAAAGTGGTGGCGGTCCGCGAGGCGGCGCAGGCGTTGCGTGAAATGACCGGCATCGAAGACACCGTGAGCGCGGTGCGTCAGGGCTTTCGCTCGGACATCAAGGGCGAAGCGCTGGTGATTTGCCGCAGCGACAGCGTCGAGCAACTGTGTGCGCTCGTCAGCGATCCGTACGCGCGTTCCAGCTACGAAGCGGTGAGCCAGCAGGAACTGGTGTTCGACGTGGCCAACGTGCTGACCGGCGCGTGCGTGTCGTGCATTCTCGACCAGCTCGGCCGCACGCCGGTGTTTTCCGCGCCGGGGCTGCTCGGACAGGCCATGACGCTCGACGAAGTGTTCCAGCCGGGCGTGCTGCAATGGGAAGTCGCTTTGCTGGTCGAGGTGAATTTCGCGCTCGAAGACCACAGCTTCCGCGCGCACCTCGTCATGCTGATGGCCGAAGATTCGATCCGCCACCTGAACGGCGCGCTCGACGCCTTGCTGTCCAGCCTATGAGCGTGCCTGTGACTTCATTGAGCGATCTGGTTGTCGAGCGAGTGGGTTTCGGCATCTTCGTGCTTGATCGCGACATGAATGTGCTGATGTGGAATCGCTTCATGCAGGACCACAGCGGCCTCGCACCGGAACAGGTGGTCGGAAAATCGCTGTTCAGCAATTTTCCGGAACTGCCGCGCGTATGGCTCTCGCGCAAGATCGAAAGCGTTTTCCAGCTCGGCAGTTTTGCCTTCAGCTCGTGGGAACAGCGCCCGTATCTCTTCAGATTCGATCACGACCGCCCCATCACCGGCGGGGTCGATTTCATGCAGCAGGACTGCACCTTCATGCCGCTCGTGCGCGACCGGGAAGTGGTGGCCGTCTGCGTGACGATTTCCGACGTGACCCATGTCAGCATCGTGCAGCGCGAGCGGGAAGAGGCCGTGGCCAAGCTGCAGGAATACGCGGACCGCGACGGCCTGACGGGCATCGCCAACCGGCGCTATTTCGAGGCGCGTCTGCGCGACGAGTACACGCGCTGGCAGCGCTACGGCGGTGAATTGTCCGTGCTGCTGTTCGACCTCGACCACTTCAAGAAGATCAACGACCAGTTCGGCCACGGCGTCGGCGATACGGTGCTGCGCGTCATGGCGCAGAGAGTGGCCGACATGGTGCGGGTGCAGGACACCTTCGGACGCTTCGGCGGCGAGGAGTTCGCGCTGCTGCTGCCGTGCACGCCGCTCGACGACGCGATGCGGGTCGCCGAGAAGATTCGCTGCGCGATCGCGGACACCCCCATTGAGGTGCAGGGCACCAGCGTGCCCGTCACCGCGAGCGTCGGTGGCGCGGCGGCGCGCCAGGGCGTGCCCGCCTACGACATCCTCATCAACGAGGCCGATGCGGCCCTGTATAGTGCCAAGCGACAGGGGCGCAACCGCTCCGTGGCCTTCAACTAGGCGCAAGACTGCGTCATCTCGTAAAGATTGCTATACTTTTCGCCGTTTCCGGCCTCCCGGCCGGGTCTTTCGCGCGTGTCCCCGCGCGTGCCGCTTGCCCTGCGGGCAGGCTTTAAAACTACTTGACCGCCTTTCAGCAGGCGCCTCCCGCGGAGATCGTCTTGGCTGTTTCCAATCTTGTCGTGGACGATACAGAAATTGACGCCGCTGCCGCCACGTCCGGCAGTTCGTTTTACCTCGCCATGCGCATCCTGCCGGCCGCGCAGCGCGACGCGATGTATCAGGTCTATGCCTTTTGCCGCGCCGTCGACGACATCGCCGACAGCGACATGCCGCACGCCGAACGCGCCGCCGGGCTCGAACGCTGGCGCGCCGACATCGACGCGTGCTACGCCGGCGCGCCGCGCGCCTCGTTGCGCGCGCTGACGCGGCACATTCACACGTTTCATCTGCAACGCGAAGACTTCCACGCGATGATCGACGGCATGGCCATGGACGCCGCCGCCGACATCTGCGCGCCCGACGAAGCCACGCTCGACCTCTACTGCGACCGCGTGGCGAGCGCGGCGGGACGGCTGTCGGTGCGGATCTTCGGCATGCAGGACGAACCGGGCCGCCTGCTCGCCCATCATCTGGGCCGCGCGCTGCAACTCACGAACATCCTGCGCGACATCGACGAAGACGCCGGCATCAATCGCTGCTACCTGCCGTACGAACTGCTGGCGCGCGAAGGCATCGCCGTCACGAACCCGACGCAGATCGCCGACGATCCGTCCTTGCCGCGCGTGTGCGCCACGCTCGTCGAGCGCGCCCGCGAACATTTCGCCGCGTCGGACGCGATCATGAACGACGAACCGCGCCAGCATGTGCGCGCGCCGCGCATCATGTCGGGCGTGTATCGCGTGCTGCTCGAACGCACGGTGGACCGCGGCTTCGACATTCCGCGTACGAAGGTCAGCAAGCCCAAACTGCGCCTGCTGTGGATCGTCGCGCGCTACGCGCTCTTCTGAGCCGATGCGCAAGCTCGTACATGTGATCGGCGCAGGTCTCGCCGGTCTCGCCGCCGCAGTGCAATTGCAGCGGCGCGGCGCGCAAGTCGTGCTGCATGAAGCGAGTCCTTTCGCGGGTGGGCGCTGCCGCTCGTATTACGACGCGCAATTCGGCGCGACGCTCGACACCGGCAATCACATCGTGCTGTCGGGCAATCACGCGACGCTCAATTACACGCGAGCGATCGGCGCCGCCGACGAACTGACCGGTCCGGCCATGCCGGATTACCCGTTCGTCGATCTGGCAACGAAGGCGCGCTGGACCGTGCGCATGTCCGCCGGCCGTTTGCCGTGGTGGATCTTCGATCCCAACGCGCGCCTGCCCAACACGGGTCCGGCCGACTATCTGACGCTCGCGCCCCTGCTGTTCGCGAAGCCTGGCCGCACGGTGGCGCAGACCATGCGCAGCAACGGGCCGCTGTGGGACCGCCTGCTGCGTCCGCTGCTGCTCGCGCTTCTCAATGTCGAGCCGCGCGAGGCGTCGGCCGAGCTGACCGGCGTCATGCTGCGCGAGATGCTGCTGGCCGGCGGCCTTGCCTGCCGGCCGCTGGTGGCGCGCAACGGCCTCGGCAGCGCCTTCGTCGATCCGGCGTTGCGCCTGTTGCAGCACGGCGGCGCGGCCATCCGGCTGGGTTCGCCGCTGCGCGATATCGTGTTCGCCGATAACGCGCGCGTCGCGGCGCTGGGTTTTGCCGACGAGCGCGTTGCCGTCGACGCGAATCAGGCCGTGATTCTCGCGGTGCCGCCGGAAATTGCGCAGTCGCTCGTGCCGGGGCTGCGCGCGCCGAGCCGTTTCGCCGCAACCGTCAACGTGCACTTCGCCGTCGAGCCGCCGTTCGGTCAGGCGCCCGTCACGGCGCTGCTCAACGGAACGGCCGAATGGCTGTTCGCGTCGGAAGGACGGTTGTCGGTCACGATCAACGGCGCCGAACGTCTGCTCGATACGCCGCCCGAAGAGCTGGCGAAAACCGTCTGGGCCGACGTAGCCCAGGCCACCGCCTTGCCGGCCGTGCCCATGCCGGTCTGGCAGGTCACGAAGGAAAAGCGCGCGACCTTTGCCGCGCTGCCCGATCAGGAGACGCTGCGCCCCGGCACACGTACTCGCTGGAACAATTTGATGCTCGCGGGCGACTGGACGGCCACCGGCCTGCCCGCGACGATCGAAGGCGCGATCCGCTCAGGCCAGAAGGCCGCGGACACGCTGCTGAATCAACCGATGGAACGCCGATGAACGACTTATCCCAAGCCCAGCCGTTACAGCCTTCAATCGACGTGCTGCCCGAATTCGCCGGGACGACGCTGGACGTACCGACCGCCGCTCGCGAAGCGGCGCCCGCTACCGCGCTCGACGCGGCGATCACGCGCGCCACCGACGCGATCCTCGCGGCCCAGAAGCCGGACGGTCACTGGGTCTATGAACTGGAAGCCGACGCGACGATCCCCGCCGAATACGTGCTGCTGGTTCACTATCTCGGCGAGACGCCGAACCTCGAACTCGAACAGAAGATCGCGCGCTATCTGCGCCGTATCCAGCTGGCGGACGGCGGCTGGCCGCTTTTCACCGACGGCGCGATGGACGTCAGCGCGAGCGTGAAAGCGTACTTCGCACTGAAGATGGTCGGCGACTCGCCGGACGCCGAGCACATGGTGCGTGCGCGCGAAGCGATTCTCGCGAACGGCGGCGCGGAAGCGGTGAACGTGTTCACGCGCATTCTGCTCGCGCTGTTCGGCGTGGTGTCGTGGCGCGCCGTGCCGATGATGCCCGTCGAAATCACGCTGTTGCCCGAGTGGTTTCCGTTCCATCTCTCGAAGGTGTCGTACTGGGCGCGCACGGTGATCGTGCCGTTGCTCGTGCTCAACGCGAAGCGGCCGGTGGCGCGCAATCCCCGCAAGGTGCGGATCGATGAAGTGTTCCGTGGCGCGCCGGTCAATACCGGCATGCCGCATCGCGCGCCGCATCAGCACCTCGGCTGGTTCCGCTTTTTCCGTGGCGTGGACGTGATTCTGCGCACGGTCGACGGTCTGTTTCCGCAAGCGACGCGCGAGCGCGCGGTGCGTCAGGCCGTGGCGTTCGTCGACGAACGTCTGAATGGCGAAGACGGTCTCGGCGCCATTTTCCCGGCCATGGCGAACTCGGTGATGATGTACGACGTGCTCGGCTATCCGGCCGATCACCCGAACCGCGCGATTGCCCGCGAGTCGATTGAAAAACTGCTGGTGATTCACGACGACGAGGCGTATTGCCAGCCGTGCCTGTCGCCGGTGTGGGACACCTCGCTGGCCGCTCACGCCCTGCTCGAAACCGGCGAAGCGCGCGCTGAACAGGCGGCCGAGCGCGGTCTCGCGTGGCTGCGTCCGTTGCAGATTCTCGATGTGCGCGGCGACTGGATTTCGCGCCGTCCGAACGTGCGGCCGGGCGGTTGGGCGTTCCAGTACAACAACGCGCATTACCCGGACGTGGACGATACCGCCGTGGTCGCCATGGCGATGCAACGGTCGGGCGCGCTGACCGGCTCCGACGTCGACCGCAAAGCCATCGCGCGGGCGCGCGAATGGGTGGTCGGCATGCAGAGCAGCGACGGCGGCTGGGGCGCGTTCGAACCGGAAAACACGCAGTACTACCTGAACAACATTCCGTTCTCCGATCACGGCGCGCTGCTCGATCCGCCGACCGCCGACGTCTCGGGCCGCTGTCTTTCCATGCTTGCGCAGCTCGGCGAATTTCCGCAGGGCAGCGAGCCGGCGCAGCGCGCGTTCGACTACATGCTCAAGGAGCAGGAAGCGGACGGCAGCTGGTATGGCCGCTGGGGCCTGAACTACATCTACGGCACGTGGACCGCGCTGTGTTCGCTGAACGCCGCCGGCATGCCGCACGACGATCCGCGCATGAAGCGCGCGGCGCAGTGGCTGCTGTCGATCCAGAACGAAGACGGCGGTTGGGGCGAGGGCGGCGAAAGCTACAAGCTGGATTACCACGGCTACGAGCGGGCGCCGAGCACGGCGTCGCAAACCGCATGGGCGCTCATGGGCCTGATGGCGGCGGGCGAGGTGAACCACGAGGCCGTGGCGCGCGGCGTGGCTTATCTGGAGCGCGAGCAGCGCGAACACGGTCTGTGGGACGAAGCGCGCTTTACGGCGACTGGCTTCCCGCGCGTGTTCTATCTGCGCTATCACGGCTATCGCAAGTTCTTCCCGTTGTGGGCGCTGGCGCGTTTTCGTCATCTGAAGCGGAATGGGCTGACACGCGTCGCGGTCGGGATGTAACGGATGGCACGGTCTTCAGCGTCGTTCGTGGAACCCGCTCGCGATGCGCTGCCGGTGATCGTGGTTACCGGCATGGCGTTCGAGGCGAAAATCGCGCGCGGCGAGGGTGTCGACGTGGTGTATGCGGCGCGCGCCGATCTTCTCGAACGCGCGTTGAGCGCGGCGCTGGCGCGCGGCTGCTCCGGCATCGTCAGTTTCGGGACTGCTGGCGGACTCGCGCCGGACCTCGACGCTGGCGCGTTGATCGTGGCGGAAGCCGTCGACGGTCCGTTCGGGCGACTACCCACCGATCGTCTCTGGGCCGACAGACTCGCCGCAGCGTGCGCTGCCGGTCCGCTTCAGTCTCGCGTGCGACGCGGTCCCATGGCGGCGGTGGCGGCGCCGCTCGTCACCGCGCAGGACAAGCGCGCGTTGCATCAGTCGACCGGCGCGCTCGCGGTCGATATGGAATCGCATATTGCCGGCGCGGCCGCTGCCGCGCACGGCGTTCCCTTTGCGGTGTGCCGGGCCATCGTCGACCCGGCGTGGCGGACGCTGCCGTCCGCGGCCACCGCCGGTCTGCGTGACGACGGCACCACGGCGCTCGGCCCGATCCTGCGCGAGTTGTTGCGGCAACCGTCGCAACTCGGCGCCCTGATCCAGCTTGCCGGCGACGCGAAGGCCGCGCGCGCGTCTCTCGTCGAGGCCCGCCGCGCCATGCAGAGCGCCGGCGCGCTCCGACCGGCTCACCCCCAGCGCGCCTGACCGCCATTTCCGGGCGTTTAGCCGCGTCCGCATTTCTCTTGTTCAGCGAATATTGAAAAACTAGGGAAAACCCTTATATTTGGTACACTAGTAAGTGTTAACCCTAGGTCGCGAGCTGATCGTCGGCCTCGGTGCTTTCATAGACGGAGTACCAGATGAATTTTCATACGAGAAAGTGGGTCAAGCCCGAAGACCTCAACCCGAACGGCACGCTCTTCGGCGGCAGC
This sequence comes from Paraburkholderia sp. GAS199, assembly GCF_050436585.1. Classification (NCBI taxonomy): domain Bacteria; kingdom Pseudomonadati; phylum Pseudomonadota; class Betaproteobacteria; order Burkholderiales; family Burkholderiaceae; genus Paraburkholderia; species Paraburkholderia sp. GAS199. The sequence goes on from NZ_JBNDMM010000009.1 coordinate 56,304, forward strand.
CTTTTGCGCTGGATCGACGAAGAAGCGGCGATTTACGCGATCTGCCAGCTCGACAATCAGCGCGTGGTCACCAAGTTCATGTCGGAGATCAACTTCGTGAGCTCGGCGCGGCAGGGCGACATCATCGAACTCGGCATGACGGCCACGCATTTCGGCCGCACCTCGATCACGCTGCGCTGCGAAGTGCGCAACAAGATCACGCGCAAGAGCATTCTGACGGTCGAGAAAATGGTGTTCGTCAATCTCGACGAGAACGGCGAGCCGGCTCCCCATGGCCGCACGCAGATTCGTTACGCCGAAGAAGCCTTTGCCCGTTATCGCGAGAATTCCCGGCCGGTGCCGCAAGGCGTCGCGGCTGCCGTGGCCGAAGAGGAAATCGGTGCGGCACGCGGCGAAGTGGACAGCCTGCACTGAGTTCGCGTCGAGGCGGCGCGCCGCTGTTGCCTCGACTGGTTGCGATGACTCGCCGCCCATCGGCCAGCGGGTTTCTTCGCCCCGAATGAAAAAGCCCCCAACGACCTTTAAGGACGAAGGGGGCGCTTCCTGCCTGCTGCATTTCCTGCCATGACCCGGCGGCGCGTTGCGCGCCGAGCTGTCTCCTCTTTCTCGAATCCCTTATTTCGTGGCCGGCACGGCCTGCTGCTGGTCGTTGCCACCGGCAGGCGCTTTTGCGCCCGTGGCCGGGGCGCTCGGTGTCTCGCCCGGATCGGAGTAGTTCGGCACGCCAGTCGGCGCACCCGACGAGCTTCCCGATGCCGCATTCGGCGCGGCGGGCGCGTTGCCTGGGTCCGAGTAATTCGGTACGCCTGCCGGCGCGCCGGCAGCGCTGCCGGACGCCGCATTCGGCGCTTCCGCCGCGTCGCCCGGATCGGCGTAGTTGGGCAGTGCGCCGCCCGCGCCCGCTGCGGCACCGGCCGGAGCCGCAGCGCCGGAATTGTCTTCGTCGTCGTAGTTCGGCAGCGGCGCGGCGTTGTCGCCGGTGCCGCGCAGACGCGCGCGGCGCTGCTGCGAATAGGCGTCGCGTACGAAGGAATATTTGTCGAGCGCGGCTTGCTGCAACAGATCGGTTGCGCCCAGCAGATCGGAACGCACGCTGATGAACTGCAGCACGTACAGCGGATTGCGCCACGCCGGCTCGATGTAATTCATCGGATTGAATTTCACGTCGACGATCAGCCCCATGCTGTCGCGCACCGTGCTCGGTCCGAACAGCGGCAGAACCAGATACGGACCCGACGGCACGCCCCAGTGGCCGAGCGTCAAACCGAAGTCCTGGTGATGCTTAGGCAGGCCGGCAGGCGTCGCCCAATCGAGCAGGCCGCCGAGACCGAATGTCGAGTTGAGCGCGAAGCGCACGATGTCTTCGGTGGCATCCGTGATCTTCAGTTGAAGCAGCGCGTTCGCGGCGTTGCTCAGGTCGCCGAGATTCGAGAAGAAGTTGCTGATCGCCGTGCGTAACGGCTGCGGCGTCACCTTCTGGTAACCCTTCGCCACCGGCACGGCAACGTAGCGGTCGAGGCCGTCGTTGAAATTGAAAATCACACGGTTTGCCGGTTCGAACGGGTCGCCCGGTTTGCGATCGGGGCCCGTCGCGCAACCTGTGATGAGACCGGTGGCGGCAATCGCCAGCACGGTGGTTCGCAGCTTCATGCTTATATTCCTTTTTGCTTCCCGCGACGCGGGCGCGGCTTACCCATCAACACTGGCTGGAACACCACTGCGCCAATCAGCGTACAAAACAGCGACAGCGCCAACAGTCGTCCCATGCTGGACGTCCCCGGATGGTGCGACAGCCAGAGGCTGCCAAATGCCGTCGCCGTGGTGGCCGCGCTGAACAGCACAGCGTGCGTGAGGCTCGACTGCAACAGACCCGTTTGACCGTTACGCCACGCCATCACGAAGTAAATCTTGAAGGCCACGCCGACGCCCAACATCAACGGCAACGCGATGATATTGGCGAAGTTTAGCGGCATGCCGAAAACCACGCACAGTTCGAGTGTCACGAGCGCCGACACGAGCAGCGGCACGAGCGTGCGCAGCATGTCGCCGAGACGCCGCAAGGCGATCCACAGCAGGATCGCGATCGACAGCAGCGCGTAGCAGGCCGCCTGCAGGAACGACTTGATGATCAGGTCTGCGGAATGCAGGATCGAGATCGGACCGCCGATCGCGTTCGGTTCGGCCTTCTTCACTGCGTGCGCGAAGCGGGCGAGCATCACGTCGTCGTTCGGGTCGGTGCCGGGTTTCACTTTCGGCGCGATATCGACCAGCGCGCGGCCGTCTTTCGACACCCAATGCGATGAAATTTCCTTCGGCAGATTGTCGCGCGTGATTTCGGTGGGCTGCAGCAGATCCGCCAGTTGCTTCAACGCGATCCGCAGCGGCGCGGACATCGCCGTTTCCGCGCGATCGCGCGTGGCGGCGTCCGCGGCGGCCAGCTTCTGCAAGGTCGCGGACAGATGCTTCGCTTCGGCGGCGCCGGGTCCGGGATGATCGTCGGCGGCGAGCGAGAGCTGGTTCGACGCGCGCTTCAGGGCGGACACGCGCACGGCGTCGGTGGCGGGCGGCGCGGGTTGCTGGGTCAGCGCGGGCAGCAGTTGCTGCGCAGCGCTCGCAATCAGCATCTGCTTTTGCTGCTGCTCGGCGGGAACGAAGGTGTCCAGCGTATTGACGCGACCCACCTCCGGCAGCGTGCGCAGTCGCGCGGCGATGCGGTCGGCGTCGGCCAGCGAAGGCGCGAGCGTATGCACGTTGTTGACCGCCGCCTCGGGCGAATCCTTCAGCGAGAGCAGCGTCGCCATCGATTCGGTATGCGGGTCTTTCAGATGCAGCGGGTTGAAGTCGAAGCGCAGGTGCGTGAGTAGCGGCGTCGCGCCGATCACCAGGATCAGCGTGCCGATCAGCACCGGCTTGCGATGCTGGTCGAGGAAATCGTCGACCGGTGCGAGTTGCTTGAAACCCGGCGAAGCCGGTTCGCCCGGCGGATTGAAGACCTTGAGCAGCGCCGGCAGCAAGGTCATGTTCGTGAGATACGCGACGAACATGCCCACGCCGGCAATTTCGCCGAGCTCGGACACGCCGCGGTAGGCGGTGGGCAGGAACGAGAAGAAACTCAACGCGACCGCCACCGCCGCCAAGGTGAGCGGCACGCCGATGCTGTGCGCCGTGTGCACGAGCGCGGCCGATAGACGGTCTTCGCGATTGCGTTCCTCGCGATACTTCACGCCGAACTGGACGCCGAAATCGACCCCGAGCCCGACGAACAGCACCATGAAGGCCACCGAGATCATGTTGAGCGCGCCCACCAACAGCAGGCCGAGCGCCGCCGTGATGGCGAGCCCGACGAACAGCGTGATGAACACGGCGACGATCATGCGGCCCGAGCGCAAGGCCAGCCACAGAATCACCAGTACGACGATGAAGGTGCCGATGCCGTTGAGCACTGCGCCGTCTTTGACCGAGGCGAACTCTTCGTCCGCGAGCGGCTGTTCGCCGGTCAGACGCACGGTCGCGCCGAAGTGCGAGTCGAGGTGGATTGCCGCTGCCGTGTCGCGGATCGCTTTGGACGCCGTCGCGCCCGGTTCCAGCGCGTCGTAGTTCACCACGGGCTGAACCGTCACGAATGCACGCGCCGGGTTGGTGTCGGCGCTTTTGTCGACCAGCGCGCGCCACGAAAACGCGGCCGGCTGACCAGCCAGCACGCGATCCATCGTCGTGGCGCTCTGCGACAGCAGGTGGCTCATGTCGGCGAGCTTCACCTGCCCGAGTTGCAGCGGCAGCAGCAGGCTGGTGGTCAGCGTGCCGGCAAGACCCGTGAGACTCGGATCATGCGCGAGCGCGTTGACGAGCGGACGCGACTGAACCAGCTGCGACGTGGTCGACATGACTTCGTCGGTGGAGGGGAACAGCAGGCCGTTGTGTTCGAAGAACGGACCGCCGGCCGGCTGCGAGACCGCAACGAACTCCTTCGGATCGGCCTTCAACGCATCCGCGAGCGCGGCAGCGGCGGCGTCCGCGAATTCCGGCGCGTGCGCTTCCACGACGACGAGCACCGTCTGCCCGCGATCGGGGAAGGCCTGGTCCATCGCGTTTTCGAGCGATGTCCATTGCTTGTCGGTCTCGATCAGCTTGCTGATGTCGGTATTGATCTTGAAGTGATGGGCGACATAGAACCCGCTCACGACGGCGAGCACGAGCGATAGCAGGATCACTCGCAGCGGATGGCGAACCGAGTAGGCGACGAGGCGGACGATAGATGACTTCAGCATGTAGGCGAAAGGGGCCTTATCACGGAGGATATTTTTAAGAAAGTGCACAAGTATACAGAGCCAGAGCGATCTGGCTCGAATCCGCTAGCAAGTCCGACACCCGACCGGCGCACAGAGGGTGGGAACGCATTATCGGTATACTGGGTCTATCCTGCTTCTGCTGCGGGTTCTGAAGCCTGTCGGCGCTTACTTCTTCTGGGTTTTGGCGAACGTATGAAACGTTATCTGTCTGCTTTTCTGGCTGCGGCCGTGGTGTCCTCGGCGGCTTACGCGCAAACCGCGCCCGACGCGGTCGTCAAGAGTGCCGTCGAAGGTACGGTGGCGGCAATGAAGGCCGATCCGCAAGCACGCGGCGGCGACATGGCGAAGATCACGCAACTGGTGGAAACGCGCTTCGTGCCGGCCACGGATTTCCAGCGCACCACGCGTATCGCGGTCGGCAAAGCCTGGGCCACGGCTACGCCCGATCAGCAGAAGCAACTGTATGAACAGTTTACGCTTCTGCTGGTGCGCACTTACGCAGCCTCGCTGTCGCAACTGCGCGATCAGGACGTGAAGTTCAACTTCCTGCCGGTCACCGTGCCGCCCAATGCCAAAGACATCGTCGTGCAGTCGCACGTGCTCAGCAACGGCGGCGACGACGCGATCGACTACCGGCTCACCAAGGGTCCGTCGGGCTGGAAGGTGTACGACATCAACATGATGGGCGCCTGGCTGATCCAGGTGTACCAAACGCAGTTCTCCGACCAGCTTTCCAAGGGCGGCGTCGACGGACTCATCAAGTTCCTGACCGCGCACAACGCGCGCAGCGCCGGATAAAGAAAAAGCGCGATGGCTGTCGAGCCATCGCGCTTTTTTCTATCGAGCCGCTGCGAGGTGTTTAAGCTTCGCGTGCGGCGAGCGGTTGCAGCAGCTTGGCCGGCAACTTGAATTCGACCTTCTCTTCGCGGCCCGCCATGGTGGAGACTTCCACCGGACCCAATGCGCGCAGCGCGTCGATCACGTTCTTGACCATTTCTTCCGGTGCCGAAGCACCGGCCGTGATGCCGACCGTCTGCACGTTGGCAAACCATTCCGGCTTCACTTCCGAACCGTCGGCAACCAGGTAGCTCGCAACGCCGATTTCGCTGCCGATCTCGCGCAGCCGGTTCGAGTTCGAGCTATTGGTCGCGCCGACCACCAGCAGCACTTCGACCTCTTTGCTCAGCTCGCGCACGGCCGCCTGGCGATTTTGCGTCGCGTAGCAGATGTCGCGCGTGTCCGGGCCGACGATGTTCGTGAAGCGGCGCAGTAGTGCATCGATGATGCCGCGCGTGTCGTCGACCGACAGCGTGGTTTGCGTCACGTAGGCGAGCGGTGTGTCGAGCGGCAGGTCGAGATGCGCGACCTCGGCTTCGCTCTGCACCAGCAGCACCTTGCCGGGAATCTGGCCGACCGTGCCTTCCACTTCGGGGTGACCCGCGTGGCCGATCAGGATCAGCGTGCGGCCGGCGGCGACATATTGACGGCCCTGCACGTGCACTTTGGTGACGAGCGGGCAGGTTGCGTCGAGCACGTCGAGGTTGCGCGCCTCAGCGTCGCGTTCGACCGTCTGCGCAACACCGTGGGCGCTGAAAATGGCCACGGCGCCTTGCGGCACTTCGTCGAGTTCTTCGACGAAACGCGCGCCCTTCTGGCGCAGGTTATCGACCACGTGGCGATTGTGAACAATCTCGTGGCGGACGTACACGGGGGCGCCGTGTTGCTGTAACGCGCGATCGACGATCTCGATTGCGCGTACAACACCCGCACAAAAGCCGCGGGGTTGAGCAAGGATGACTCGCATAAGTGGGCGAACTCCGACTGACGCGGGCTTCGAAGAAGTCGGTAAATTCGACTTTATCGCCGCGACCATCTATTTAGTTGACGTCTTGAGCCCCGGCGTCGCGCCGGTACAGCAAAACCAAACGCGCATTCTAACGCTATCAGGCCCGCTTTGCTTCGAGGGCCCCTGACGGCGTTGGGCGCGCGCCGCATTCGGCACGAGCCGTCCAGCAAAGCGTCCCGCTGAGGGGCGGCAATGATTACCCGCTGCAGCCCTTCGACGGAACCCTTAAACTACGTGGTCCTGCGGCGCAACATTGCGGTCGCATCACAGAATGGGTTCGAGGCTCGCTGGATGGACGTCGATCATTACGAAGACTTTCCGGTCGCCAGCGTATTGCTGCCGAAGGCGCTGCGCGCGCCGATCGGCATCATCTATCAGGTTGTGCGCACGGCCGGCGACATTGCCGACGAGGGCGACTGGAGCCCGGCCGAACGGCGTGCGCGTCTGGCCGATTTCCGCGCCGGTCTCGATGCGATCGGACAGCAGCGCGCGGCACCCGTGCATCCGCTGCTGTTCGGCAAGCTGGCCGGCGTCGTGGCTCAGTATAAACTGCCGCTCGCGCCGTTTTACGAGCTGTTGCATGCGTGCGACCAGGACATCGACACCCGCCGGTTTGCCGACCGTGCGGCGCTGCTCGACTATTGCCGGCGCTCGGCCAACCCGGTCGGTCATCTGATGCTGCATCTGATCGGCGCGGCTACGCCGCGCAATCTCGCGGACGCCGACGCGATCTGCACGGCGTCGCAACTGATCGGTTTCTGGCTGGACGTCGCGGCCGACTGGAAAAAGGATCGCGTTTATCTGCCGCTCGCCGACCTGCAGCGTTTCAAGGTGAGTGAAGCGCAGATTGCGCAAGGCGTGGTCGACGAAGCGTGGACGCAGTTGATGTCCTACGAAATCGACTTCGCGCGTGAGATGCTGGTTCGTGGCGCGCCGCTCGCGCTGCGCATACCCGGACGGCTGGGCATCGAGTTGTGCGGCGCCGTGCATGGCGGCGTGCGATTCCTCCAGCGAATCGAGCAAGCCGGCTATGACGTGTTTCACGAGCGGCCGGTGCTCAACACTTTTGACTGGTGCGTCGTTGCGATGCGCTCCCTGACCATGCGCCTGTCGCGGCGCGTCGGCGTGCAAACGCGTTCTATCGAGGGCAATGCTTAATGGCGGTGGTTCTGTTTCTTCTTTCATGTCTTTCCCTGCTGATCTGGTGCGTGCTGCTGTTCGCGCGCGGCGGTTTCTGGCGGGCGCGTCCGGCGGCGCCGCTCACGCTCGCACCGCGTGTCGCGTGGCCCGCGGTCGCGGCCGTGGTGCCGGCGCGCAACGAGGTCGATGTGATCGCCGAAGCGGTCACGACCTTGCTGCAGCAGAACTACGCGGGCGAATTCCACGTGATCGTCGTCGACGACCACAGCACCGACGGCACGGCCGAAGCGGCTCGCGCGGCGGCGCTTCAACTGCAATGCCCGGACCGGCTCACGGTGCTCACCTCCAAGCCGTTGCCGCCGGGCTGGTCGGGCAAGGTGTGGGCGCAGTCGCAGGGCATCGAGGCTGTGCGCACGCTCGGCCTGCCGGCAGATTTCCTCCTGCTGACCGACGCCGACATCGGCCATCCGGCTGACGCCGTCGCACAACTCGTCGCGCGTGCGGACGCCGAAAAGCGCGATCTCGTCTCGCTGATGGTTCGTCTGCGCTGCGATTCGTTCTGGGAGAAGGCGCTGATTCCGGCCTTCGTATTCTTCTTCGCCAAGCTGTATCCGTTCGCGTGGGTCAACAACCCGCGCAATCGCACGGCGGCGGCGGCCGGCGGCTGCATGCTGGTGCGGCGCAGCGCGCTGGAAGAAGCGGGCGGCATCGAATCGATCCGCGCCGAGCTGATCGACGATTGCAGCCTCGCCGCGCGCATCAAACATCGCGGCACGGGCCGTCATGCCATCCGTCTGGACGTGGCGGCGCGCAGCGTCTCGCTGCGTCCGTACGACAGCTGGCGCGACATCTGGAACATGATCGCGCGTACGGCCTTTACGCAGTTGCATTACTCGCCGCTGCTGCTGGCGGGCACGCTGCTCGGCATGACGATCATCTATCTGATTCCGCCGGTGGCCGCGCTCGTGCTCGGTCCGACGGGCTGGCCCGCGTGGCTCGCGTGGGCCGTGATGTGCTGCGCCTACGCGCCGATGCTCAGCTACTACCGCCGTTCGCCGCTGTGGGCGCCGTTTCTGCCGCTGGTCGCGCTGTTTTACGTCGGCGCGACGTTCGCGTCGGCGGTGCGTTACTGGCGCGGCAAGGGTGGTCAGTGGAAGGCGCGCGTGCAAGCGCCGGTGCAGGAGCGCTGACGCTGAGAGACGCGCGGTGGCGTGGCGCGGTGACGTGTTAAGAGAAAAGCAAAACGGCGCCCGAAGGCGCCGTTTTTTACATCAGCCCTTGGTGAGCATCATGTAGAGCTGGATCACCATGTCAGGCGAAAACGTGAAAGGCACCCAGCCGTGCCCCGTATGACGCATGACCAGCAGACGGTCGCCGTTCGACTGTTTTTGCACGGCCATGACCGGGTTTTTCGTCGACACGAAGCGCCAGCCCGGCGGAATTCCCGGCGGCGGCTCCGGCGTCATGGACGCCCGCGCATTCGACAGTTCTTCGATCAACTGGCCGATCTGTTCGGCGCGCAACGCGACCGTCTGACCGTTGATCGTCATTGTGATTTCGTTCTGCGCCGGACGATTGATTTCGAGCGTGGGCGGAGTCGGGGCCGCGGGTGGCTCGGCCGCCTCGGCAGCGTCGGCAACGTCCGCCACGTCTGCGGGCGTGGCAGCGGATGCGGCGGCTTCAACCGGCGCGTCGTGCGACGCAACGGCGGGTGCGGATGCCTCGGGAGTTTTTTCGGCCTGCGGGGGCACGACAGCCTGAATGAGCTGATCGACGCCCATTTCCAGCGCGCCGAGCTGTTCGTGAAGGTTCATGCGAAGGTTCTCTGGTAAGACTCGCGATTTTACCTGCTGCGCGTAGGCTTTGACCTTCGGCAAACAAAGCGACGTTGTAACAAAGTGCATGCGGACCGCGCGGAATCGCCCGGCGCGGCCGCCATTTTCAGGGCGTGCTCAGCGCGCCAGATAGCCGGCTTCGCGGAACCAGTCGAGCGCGTCTTTCAGACCCTCGCGATACGGCCGCGCGCGATAGCCGAGCTCACGCTCCGCTTTGGCCGAGGTGAAATACATCTTGTTCTTCGACATTTTCAGCGCGTCGGCAGTGAGGAACGGTTCGCGCTTCGTGAATTTGGCGACACCCTCGGCGCCCCACGCGAGCGGATAAAGCGGCCAGCGCGGCAGGCTGATGGTCGGAGCTTTGCGGCCGCTCAGCGCCGCAATGTCCGCGAGCATTTGCTGCAAGGGCAGATTCTCGCCGCCGAGAATATAGCGTTCGCCGATCTTGCCGCGTTCGAGCGCGAGAAAGTGGCCGGCGGCCACGTCGTCCACGTGAACGAGATTCAGGCCCGTGTCGACGAAAGCGGGCATCTTGCCAAGCGCCGCTTCGACGATGATGCGTCCGGTCGGCGTCGGTTTGACGTCGCGCGGACCGATTGGCGTGGACGGATTGACGATCACCGCGGGCAGTCCGTCTTCGGCGATCATGCGTTCCACGGCGCGTTCCGCGAGCACCTTGCTGCGCTTGTACACGCCGATCGCCTGATCGGCTTTGAGCGGCGAGGTTTCGTCCGCCGACTGGCCGGAACTGGTCACCTTCAGCGTGGCCACGCTGCTCGTGTAGACGATGCGCTCGACGCCTTCTTTCAGCGCTGCACGCATGGTGGCTTCGGTGCCTTCGAGATTGGCGCGTTCGATTTCGCCCGGATCGGGCGCCCACAGCCGATAGTCGGCGGCGACGTGCAGCAGATAGCGCACGCCGCGCAGCGCGTTGCGCATCGACGCTTCGTCGCGCATGTCGCCCACGACGATTTCCGCGTCCAGCGACTCGACGTTGCGACGCGGACTGGTGGCCCGCACCAGCACGCGAACCTTGAAGCCTTTTTGCTGCGCGATGCGCGCCACCGACGAGCCGACGAAGCCGGAAGCGCCGGTCACGAGTATCAGATCGCGATTCTGTTCGATCATTCTGAATTCATTCTTTGCGTGAGAGTCGACGGATTGTACGTGGCGCGCGCGTCGCGTGTCGCGATGTGTCCCGAGCAATCTCGCCGCGACGCGTCTAGAATGCCCGCTTGAAAGTTTGGTAGGAGAAAGGCATGTCCCCGGATCTGGATCAGCGGATCGAAACGTATTACGTGCGGGTGCGCGGCACCGTGCAGGGCGTTGGCTTCCGCCACGCCACCGTGCGTCAGGCTCACGCGCTCGGCATCAAGGGATGGGTGGCGAATCTCGACGACGGCTCCGTCGAAGCTATCTTGCAAGGTTCGGCCAATCAGGTCGATCGCATGCTGTCGTGGCTGCGTCACGGGCCGCCGGCGGCGCGCGTGACCGAGGTGGCGGGCGAAGAGCGCGCCACGGAAAAGCGTTACGAACGTTTCGAACAGCATTGAGCGCAGCGCGCGCAATAAAAACGACGCCCCATCGCGATGATGGCGCGTCGCCTGTCTGCTTCTAAAGCTTCACTGCAAAGCGCCTAGCGCGCCACCAGCAGACTCTCCGCGAAGCCCCATTCGTCCTCGATCCACTGATGGCTGCAGGCGAAGCCGGCGTCGTCGGCAATCGCCGTCATTTCTTCCGCGCGATATTTGTGGCTGCTCTCGGTCCAGATCGTTTCGCCTTCTTTCAGCGTCACCGTGAGTTGCGATGCGCCCACGCGCGCCGTGATGTTGCGAGTCGCCCTCAAGTGCATTTCGATACTGCGCGCGTCCGGATTGAAACGCGCGACGTGCTGAAACGCGTCGAGCGGAAAATCGCCGTCCAGTTCGCGATTGATGCGCGCCAGCAGATTCAGGTTGAACGAGGCCGTCACCCCGATCGCGTCGTCGTAGGCGGCGATCAGCGTCTGCGTCGGTTTGATCAGGTCGGTGCCGAGCAACAGCGCGTCGCCCGGTGCAATCATGTTGCGGATATCGCGCAGGAAACGCGTCGCCGCGAGCCGTCCGAAATTGCCGATCGTGCTGCCCAGAAACAGCACGAGCAGACGTTCGTCGGCCGCGCGGTTTTTACTGACTTCCGCGAGACCGGCCAGATAATCGCGCTCGTAGCCGACAATCGAAATGCGTTCGATGTCGCCCAGTTCACGACGGCACAACTGCAATGCGCTGCGCGAAATTTCAATCGGGCAGTAAGAAGTGGGGCGCTTTTTACACAGCGCTTCGAGAATACGCCGTGTCTTGCGGCCGCTGCCGCTGCCCAGTTCGGCCACCGTCACGTCGTGCGGCAGGTGCGCGACGATATCCGCTGCGTGCTTCGCGAGCAGACGTTCTTCGGCGCGCGTCACGCCGTATTCGGGCAGCACGGTGATCACTTCAAACAGCGCGGAACCGACTTCGTCATACAGATACTTCGACGGCAATTCCTTCTGGGGCGTGTGCGTCAAGCCGGCGCGGACGTCGGCGGCAAAGGTGGCGCGGAACTGATCGGGCGAGGCGTCATGCGATAGGGCTGGCTGGGTCATGCTGGCTCCAGTAGTCACATTCGTTGAGCGAGATTGCTGGCCGGGAAAGCGGCATGCGCAGCGCGTTGGGCATGCGGCGGCAGTGTTGGCCGGCGAGTGGATGGCTCTCCTGCCGCGAAGCATCGTTGAGGCGGCAGACGAGACGACGGTGAAAATTCAAGGGCGCTGCGAGCTTCAGCGCAAACGCCATGCAAGCGACGTTACGACACGGTGTAGCAAGATTCGCGCTTGACTCCAGCGCGCGATGTCCGACGATCGATCCGCGCCGGCGGCGCGCGAGAAGAATAAGTGCCGAATAAGCGCCGTTAGCGGCCGACGCGTGAAGTTATGTTCTAGTGCATCCACGCGCGATGCGCACGGGATAAATGCCGTAGGTTTGCCGTCCCGCCGAACCTGCCGGATGAATAAGCCGTCTAGAATGCCGGCTTGCGTCGGAAACCGATTACAACTTGCAGCGCGTCGCCTCGATGCGCCTGCCCGTGAGACATCCATTCAATGACTGCCATTCAAGGCTCCCAGCAAAACGCGCCGCGCGATGTTGCGCTGCACACACCGAACACCGACGGGTCGAACGATGATCCAGTATGACCCGAAGCGCGGGATCGCGCTGTCGGTGAGCGCGTCGGCTCTGTTTGCCCTGCTGTCCGTCTACGCCAAACTGCTCGCGCCGCTGAGCGGTCTCGACATCTTCGCGTGGCGCGTCATCTGGACCGTGCCTGGCGCGCTCGTGCTGATCGTATTGCGCAAACGTCTGCCGATTCTGCGGCAACTTGTTGACCGAATGGTGACCGAACCCAAGCTCGCGGCCGCGATGGTGGTCAGCGCGACGCTGCTCGGCGCGCAACTGTGGGTCTTTCTATGGGCGCCGCTGCATGGGCGCATGCTGGACGTGTCGCTCGGCTATTTTCTGTTGCCGCTCGTCATGGTGCTGGTCGGACGCTTCTACTACCACGAGCGGCTCGATGGACTGCAGTGGCTGGCGGTGGTCTGCGCCGCGCTCGGCGTCGCGCACGAACTGTGGGTGACGGGCGCGTTTTCCTGGCCGACCGTGCTGGTGGCGCTCGGCTACCCGCCATATTTCGTGTTGCGCCGCAAGATCAATCGCGATTCGCTTGCCATGTTCACGGTCGAAATGACGCTGCTGCTGTTGCCCGCTGTCGGCATCGTCGTCAGCGGCGGGTCGCTGGCGGCAATCGGCGGCCGGGTCGATATGTGGTGTCTGCTGCTGCCGGGGCTCGGCGCCTTGAGCACCATCGCGCTCGCGTCGTACCTGAAGGCGAGCCGTCTACTGCCGATCGCCCTGTTCGGCATTCTCGGTTACGTGGAGCCGGTGTTGCTCGTGATCGTGTCCGTCACCCTGCTCGGCGAGACTTTGAGCGCCGCGCAACTGGCCACTTATATTCCGATCTGGATCGCCGTGGCGTTGACGGCATTGCACAGCGTGCGGCTGGTTCGTCTGGCGCCGCGCTGAGCGCGCTGATGTTCATCAGCGCGTCTCGCACGCGTGAATCAGCGATGCGCGGCCGTACGATCCGCGTTGATGCGTGTCGCGCCGACGCGTGCTTCGATCGCCTCGCGCAATGCAGGCCGCCAGCCAAAACCGAACAGCGCTTCGGCGAGTACGAACAGCGGACCGATCAGCAGGCCGATCAGATCGTCGACGAAAGCCGGCTTGCGATGTTCGTACGCCACGTGGCCGACGAACTGGAACACCCAGCCGATCAGGAACAGGCCGATGCCGCTGGTCAGCCACACGAGCGTGGATTGCGCCGCGAGCCATTGTCCACACGCGACGCATACCACCGAGACCACCGCCATCATGAGGCCGAGCGGGACGTCCAGCACGAGGTAATAGAGCGTGGCCGCAACGAACAGCACCCACGCGGGCGACAGCGCGAACGGCACGCTGCCGGCTACGAAAGCGGGCCGGCTCAGCAGCACGGCGAGCGCCAGCACGATCATCGGAATGCCGACGAAATGCGTGGCGATATTGCGCCGGTCACGATGGTAAGCCGCGTATTGCGTAAGCTGTTCCGTCAGCGTTCTCATGGATGCCGCTCCTCTTTCGAAGTCAGCATAATCGCGGGCAACGGAATTTGAAACCATCGGGTAGCCGACAATTGGGCACGGAAGCCGTTCTATGACTGCGAGTTTTTCACCGGACGCGCTGGCGGCACTGCTTGAACGCAGCGCGTGGTTTCGCTCGGCGCCTGCTGCCATGCGGGCCGAACTGATCGAGGCCGGCCGCGTGGAGCGTTTGACTGCCGGCGAGCGGCTGTTCACGCGCGGCGATTCCGACGATGGCCTCTATTGCGTGCTCGACGGCCTCGTGAGAATCGGCGCGGCGAGTTCGGGCGGCAAGGAAGCGTTGCTCGCCGTGATCGAGCCGGTGAACTGGTTCGGCGAAATTGCGCTGTTCGACAACCGCCCGCGAACCCACGACGCCTATGCCGAACGCGATTGCGCGCTGTTTCATGTGCCGCGCGCCGCGCTCGCCGCACTGCTCGAACGCACGCCGGCGTACTGGCACGCGTTCGGTTTGCTGCTGACGCAGAAACTGCGCCTCGCCTTCGACGCCATCGAAGAAGCCGCCTTGCTTCCCGCCGCGCAACGCGTCGCGCGCAGGTTGCTGTTGATGGCGGGCGGTTACGGCGAAGCGGGTGCACCGCGACACATACTCAGGGTGCCGCAGGAAGATCTCGCGATGATGCTGGCCTTGTCGCGGCAAACCATCAATCAGGTGCTGAAGCAGTTCGAGACACAGGGCGCGCTCAAGCTGCGCTACGCCGAAATAGAAATCGCCGACCCGCAAAAACTCGCAACGCTGGCGGAGTTGAGTCCGCCAACGGTTTGACGATCGTCGCAGTAGCGCGCACGGCTCAGGTGCCGACGCTCGCGAACTCCGCGCGCAGATCCTGCAGGCGATCGCGCGCCGTGCCGAGTCGCTCGACGAGTTGCGCCGACGCGCGTGTGATGGGCATGCGTGTTTCGTCCGTGATGGCGTGATCGAAGGCAAGCATGGCCTTGATGGCGGACGGATTCGGCGCCGCGAATAACAGTCGCAACACCGGTAGCAAGCTGGCGAACAGGCTGCGCGCGTCGGCTTCGCGCCGCGCGTGAATCAACTCCTGTACGGCGACCAGAAGATCCGCGCAGACATGCGCGCTTGCCAGAATGCCGCCCGCGCCGCCGCTGTTCAGGCAGTCGTCGAAGGCGTCGTCGGTGCCGCACAGCACGTTGATCGGCAACGCGCGCAGTGCCTCGAAATGCTCTTTCACGCATTCCTTGATCGCGACGATATTGCCGTGTTCCAGCAAGCGTGCCACCGTGGCCGGCGCGATCGTCACACCGGTGCGATGCGGCACGTCGTACAGAACGATCGGCCGCTCGGTGGCGCGTGCGGTCTGCTCGAAATGCCATTGCACGCCGGCCTGATCCGGGCAGACGTACGAAGGCGGCGAGATCAGATAGCCCGCGCAGTCCCAACGCTCGTAGCGATGCATTTCGCGCACCACGTCATGCGTATTCGAACCGCCAAGGCCAATCAGCATCGGCAGACGCGAACCGATCACTTCGGTCAACGCCTGCAGAACCGTCAGGCGTTCGGCTTCCTGAAGCAAGGCCGCTTCGCCCGTCGTGCTCAACGCGACAAAGCCGCTGATCTCCGTGCGCAGATAGTGTTCGGCAAGACGCTGCAAGGCGTCCACGTCGATCTCGCCATGACGCAGCGGCGTGACGATGGGCAACCAGATGCCGGAGAACATGTCAGCCTGCCTTTGCCACGGCGGCGCGGCGCGTCAACGGTCCGATGAGCGCAGTGGGCAGCGTCGCGATCAAGGTGTGCAGCGTGAAGTCGAGGTCGTCGGGTGCGATGTCGAGTTCAACGCGGATGCCCTCGCGAACCGTCTTCGTGCTGGCCACATACACGCCGAGCGGCGAATGCAGCAACGCTCGGAGTTGCGCGCCCGGAGCGTCACGCAATGGATGAGGCAGCGTGACCGGCAGGCGCGCGCGTGCGGCGGGAAACGGAATGACGTTGTCGCGATGGACGGACTGCGCGCGTGGTGCGCGGGGCGACTGACTGGCGAAACCATCGACAGCTTGCTTGAGTGCCATGTAACGCGGCGTTCGTTGACGCCATGGTTGGTCGGAACAGTGTCCAGAGTAGACCTGCACGCGTAAACACGGTGCAAAAATTCGCGTGACGGCCGGAAAAATGATGCGCACGCGCGACAGCGTCTTCACGAACCGAGCAATCGTTCGAGAAAAGGCGCCCATAAAAAAAGGCGAGTCGTGAGACTCGCCCTCCCTGAACGGCACGTTTCGGCTTCGTTATAAAGGCTTCGATTCGCTACGCGAGCCAGGCCGATACACGCCGGCAACCTGACACGTGTTATTGCGTTTTGGTCGTGTCGGTTTTCAAGCCGTCGGCTTTTGCCGGGGCGTTGCTGGCCTCTTTCGCGCTCTCCGTGCTGGTCTTCCCGGCGCCTGCTTCGACAGCGCTTTTCTTCGTGGTTTTATGCGGCTTCGCCGTGTGGACGGCGGAAATCTTTTTCACATGCGCTTTGCTCGCGGTTTTGGCCGGTGCTTTCGTCGTGGCCGCGCTCTCGGTGGCTGCGCCCGTTTGCACGGCGGTGCTCGCCTTGAGGTTCGCCTGACCGGCGGGCTGCGCGTTTGCCGGCGTGGCCGTTTGTGCGAATGCGGTCGACACGAGCAGGGCGGATGCGAGAACTGCGACAAGCGTCTTCATGATGTGACTCCAGGTCAAACCGGTTGATTCTTCTAGTTTCCGAATCGCGGCTGAGATTGCTCAGCGCTGCCGGTTTAACGTTGCCCGGAACACAGCAGTTGACGCTCCTCTGGTGACAAAACGTAACGGCTGAAATATATCGGACGACGCGCACAGGCTTCGCGGTACGCGTATCCGATTGGCAAGGGTTCCTAACGTCTGCGTCCGGGTAACCGGACGCGATCAGTTGAACGGATTGTCGACGACACCGGGCTTCGCGTCCGGCTCGTCTTTCACCTTCGCGGGCAGATTCGACTGCGCCTGCAGCGTGGCGACCACGGCGTCGATCGCTTCTTTCAGGGCGAGCGCCGCCTTCAGGCCGCGCTGATCCCGAGTCAACTCGAGCGTGCCCGCTACCACGACGCGCGTCGTACCGTTGCTGACGGTAAGCGCGTCGCCTTGAATGTTGAGCACGTCGTCGTCGTTCGAATAGGGTTTAAACACCTTTGAGTCCTCCCGGTCGTTGGTCCTTGAGGTTTTCCGGAATGCCCGGAAAGCGGATGCCCGTGGCCGATTCGAGTTCGTGAATCGTCCGGATGTCGTAGCGGTTGGTGGAGACATTGTCCACCACGACGGCAAAAGCCATTTGGCGCGACGGCACGTAGACCACCTTGAACAGCTGCGTCGGTACGAACACGCGCGTCGGTCCGATGGTCTGCAATTGCTGGCCGTTGAAAATCGGACCGGTGACGACGTACGTGTCGTCGTACGAGGTCGCGATCTTGCGGACCGACGTTTCGATACGCGCCCACAGGCGCTGATTGTTCTCGCGATTTTGCGGGACGATATTGGCGAGCGAAAACGATTGAGCCATCGCTTCCTGATTCCAGCGATTGCCCGCCGGGCTCATATGACCGCGATCGAAGCCGCTGCGTTTGTAGTCCGCGAGCGTGGCGCCTTCGCCGTCGGGCAGACGCGCATCTTCGAAAAATTTGTTCGTGCGCACCATGTCTTTGGCGGCCTCGATGTGATCGCGCGTAAGGTGCTCGGCCGACCACAACGGACCGTGCGTAATGCCCGAATGCAGCACGGCGAAATCGCTGTAGCAGAGCAGGCGCGTTTTCGGCGCCATCTTCTGATTGCTCAGAACCGGCCATTGCGCATTCGGTGTGAACTGGGTGCAGGAAGGCGCTGCGTTCGCGTGCAGTGCGACGGCGAACAGCAGGGAGGCAAACCACTTCTTCATGAGTCGTAGCGTCGATTGAGGAGGGCGCAAGAGTATAGCGTTGCGCATGCAAATCGAGCGACGCCGAAGCGGCAAAAATAACGGAACGCGCACGACGTATAGCGGTTTTCGTGCGGTGTCTGCGCTGCACGAAAATCGTGCGTGGCAAAAAAATGGGCCGCCTTGCGGCGACCCCAATGCGTGGATTTCCTACTCTACGCACGCAAACTTAAAGCGGGCTTAAGCGTGCGGCGCGTTTCGGCTGTGTTCGGACGCGCGTTGTCGCGACGAATCCGCGGCGCGCGGCCGGCGGAAAACGTCGCTGAGCAGCGAGGTGCAAAGCGCGCGAGCGGCTAATTGCCGAACAGGCTGTTTTCGGCATGCACCGCCTGCCGGTCGACAGCCTGAAGACGCCAGAAACCGCTGGTCGGCGCGCGCGTGGGCACGGCTGTCCACGCGGCCGCGCCCTGTGCGGAACTGACGCGTTGTTTGCGGTCGACGTGCAGGCCGCGCAAGGTGCAGAGCGGCGCGTCGTTGCTCGGGGCGCAGAGCGTGGTCACGCCGTCCTCGTCGTGCAACTCGCCCCACGGGGGCAGATCGATTCCCTGATGCGCCTCGCGCGACCAGCGGCGTTGCTCGGTGTCGAGCCAGAGCACCGCGTAATCGTGGTTGACGGTGGGATCCGAACCGTTGATGAGGATCGTCAGACGCATGGCAGTCCCGTACAAATTGCGAAGTCGTGCTTTATCAGTCTAGGCGGCAACGCGGGTTATGCAAGTCAAAGGTATGAGGATCCGACACGAAAAAAGCCGTGCGTCGCACGGCTTTTCTTTGCCACGGTTTCGGTTGAACGCCGTGCTTCAGGCGAGATCGAGCGTGTTGGTCAGGTCGCCCAACGGCGCCAGTCCGTTCGACGCGAAGGCGCGGTCGCGCGCCACCACGCCGTCCAGCGGCGCGAGGCCATGCACACGGCTGACGAAACGCAGAATGGAGTTGGTGTCGTACACCGTATGGTCGACGTAGCCTTTTTTTGCCAGCGGCGAAATCACCAGCGCGGGAATGCGCGAGCCCGGACCCCAGCGGTCGCCTTTCGGCGGCGCGACGGGGTCCCACCAGCCGCCGTTTTCGTCGACCGTCACGATCACCACGGTATTCGCCCACTGCGGCCCGCGCTGGATGTGTTCGATCAGATTGGCGATGTGCCGGTCGCCCGATTCCACGTCCGCGTAACCGGCGTGCATATTCAGGTCGCCTTGCGGCTTGTAGAAGGTGACGGCCGGCAGGCGTCCCGCGTCGATGTCGGCGATCAGACGGTTGGTCGAGGCGTCGTCGCCGGTGCCGCCGTCGCGCAGATGTTGGCGGCGCGCGGCCGAGCCGGGCGCGTAGCTGGCGAAATAGTTGAACGGTTGATGGTGGTACTGGAAGTCCGGCACGGCGCCCGTGTCCTGATGGTCCAGCGCGTATTGCCACGCGCCGCTGTACCAGGCCCAGTCCACGCCCTTGTCGCTCAGACGGTCGCCGATGGTCGCGTAGTTTTGCGGCGGCAGCACACGCGGATTCGACAGGTCCGCGAACGCAGGATTGCCGCCTTCGGCCGGCCGCACGTTGCTCGGTTGATAAGGCGGCGCCATGGTGTTGACGGCGTAGCCGTCGGCGGTGAATGCGCCGTCGTTGACGAACTTCGGCGGCCCGTCGAGTGCCGAGGCGGGCGAGTCGGGCGCGGCTTTCAGGCGCGTACCGGTCGGGTCGTCGCCTTCGACCACGGAAGCCATCTTCTTTGCCGGACTATTGTGGATGTCCGGGTAGAAGGGCGCCTGCGCGGAGATCAGAAAAATGTGATTCAGCCACGAGCCGCCAAATGCCGCCATGAAGAAGTTGTCGCAAAGCGTGTATTGCTGGGCGAGTCCCCAGAGACGCAGCGAGTCGGCGGAACTGCGGTAATGGCCCATCACGAGGCCGCCGGAATCGCCCCACGCGGCGAACTGGTTGTTGCGCCCCGCGTTGATCTGCATCTGGTTCTGATAGAAGCGATGCACGAGGTCGCGCGTAATCACGCCGTTCGGCAGCGGCGCGCCGTGTGCGTCGGTAATGTGGAACGGCTGGTTGCGCAGCTTCGCCAGATCCTTCTCGCCGATCATGTAGCGCTTGCCGCCCACTTCCTGCGCCTGCGGCACGAGGCCGCCCCAGATGGCCGGCAGATTCGGCAGCGGCGTGCGGCCGTCGCGGTCGAGTTGCAGATAACGCTCGGCGCTCACCGTGTCGAGCGGATGCTGCACGCCCGGGAAGTTGCCGTACAGATTCGCGAAGCTGCGGTTCTCGGCGTAGATCACGACGATCTGCTTCACCTGATCGTGCAGCGCCGCGTCGAGGCGAACATCGGCTGCGCTGCGCGGCGCGCCATTGCTCGACAGAGCCGGGTCCGTTTTGCAGCCGCTTATCGCGAGTCCGAGGCCGACGGCGGCGAGTCCAGTCAGGACACGGCGGCGGTCGGGGTCTTCGGGGGCGTCGTTCGGGTTAGGCGGCAGGATGGCGTCGTTGTCGTCCATGGAGTTTCTCGCGCTTGACGTGAATAACGAAATTTAACGTGACGTGATGTGACTTGCGTGTGACAGACAGCCATTGCGTCGACCGCCAACGGTTGACGGGCAACGGGGCACAGCGTAGGTGCAACGTGGAGTAAAGCCGGACGCGTGATACATCCGGTTCAGGGAAGACGGCGCTTCACTCGCCAGCTATTGTGCGTCGCGTCAACGGCGAGCAGCAACCAGTGTCTGGCATCCACGGGATGCCGCTTCTGGGTGGCGTAGCCGTCCACGTTCAATTCCAGCTCGTCGTAGGCGAGACGATGGCAGGTGCCGCGTGCGCCGGAGCCGTCCGCAAACTCGACGATGGCGGCGGCCGCGCCTGCCGGTTCAGGCAGTTGCGCAATACGCACCGAGCAGCCCGGATAAAGATGGGAGTCGGCTACCTGAACCTGGATGGAATCGGACATGAGCGTGGCCTCCTGACGCGAGTGGAAGCGACAGCACGACACCGCAATGTCGCGCGACGGACCGGATCAAAGAATAGCACCGCATGAGCCGGCAGCGGTGATGCGCGAGGCATGGTTAACCACACAACGGCGCACACAAATCAGCGACGTCAAGACGCGGGCAGTTCGGCGATCGAGCAAGTGCTCAGGCCGCGACCAAATGCGCGGTTTCTTATCCGCCGTCATGCCGTCGCGCAGCGCCCGGTCGAGGCGGCAAACGCCATATGACGGAGCGCCGCGAGCTTCGCGCTATCATGCTGTTCTGTATCCACGAACAGCAGTGACGAACAGCAGACACGGCAGCCAAGATGGCAAAAGAAGAGCAGACAGGAGCAGGACGCAAGACCGCAAAGCCGCGTGGCGCGGCAAGCCTTGCGTCTCAGGAAGACATAGCGCCGGCTCAAACGGGCAGCGTCGATTCAGCGGACTCCGCCGACGAGGACAGCGCCGGCGGATCGACTTATCTCGTGCCGGGTCTCGAGCGCGGCTTGCGGATTCTCGCGGAGTTCAGCGCACGCGAACCCATTCTGGGCGCGCCGGAGTTGTCCAAGCGCATCGGCATTCCGCGCACCACTACCTTTCGCCTGTTGCAGACGCTGGAAGCGCTTGGGTTTCTGGAGCGCGTCAACGGCGACCGTTACTTCCGCCTGAGCGTCGCGGTGCTACGTCTCGGTTTCGAGTATCTGAGTTCGCTCGAACTGACCGACGTGGGCACGCCGATTCTCGAACGCCTGCGCGACGTGACCGGGCTCAGCACGCATCTTCTGATACGCGACCAGCGCGACGTCGTGTTCGTCGCCAAGGCGCAGACTCACGAGCCGATGTTCAGCTCGGTCAAGGTGCATGTCGGCACGCGACTGCCGGCTCATGCCACCGTGCATGGTCAGGTGCTGATGGGCGATCTGAGTTTCGAGGAACTGCGCCAGTTGTATCCCGAGCCGCAACTCGAACGCTTCACGGAGCGCACGCCGGCTACCGTCGAAGAACTCTATGGACGTGTACGCGAAAGCGCGGCGCTCGGTTTTGCATTGAGCGAAGCCTCGTTCGAGCGCGGCATATCTGTCATCAGCGCGCCGGTGCGCGATCAGAGCGGCAAGATCGCGGCGGCGCTGACCGTCACGATTCCGCGCTCCGATATCGGCGAGGCGGATGAGCGCGATCCGCTGATCGTGTCGGTTTGCCAGGCGGCGCTCGAACTGTCCGAGCGTCTCAGTTACCGGCCGCGGCCGGATGATCCGACGGCGGCGCGGGCGCGTCGCAAGCCGGTGTCGGCGAATTGATGCCTCGTTGAGTCGAGTCCGCGTAAAACGGCCCGGTGCATGAGCAACCGGGCCGTTTTTTTTTGCAGTGCGATGAAGCGTCGATCGCTTAGAACGAGTGGTGAATGCCGGTCAGGAAGATCGTCTGGTTACGGCCGCTCGATACGCCTGCCGTGAAGAACGCGGCATCCGTATTCGAACCGGCACGCTCATACAGCGCATTCACGTACAGCTGCGTCGACTTCGACAGCGCGTAGATATCGCCGATCTCGAACTGGGTCCAGCGATGGCCGGCCATCGTCGTGGTCGCGGCGCCGCCCGCGATGCTGTTGAACGGCGTGAACTGGTAATTCGCGCCGACATCGTAGCTCTGGTACGTGTCCGAATGGCCGGTCGTCTCCAGCTTCACGCGGGTGTACAGGCCATGCACCAGCAGTTTGCCGAACTGATACGACGCGCCCGCACCCATGTTTTCGACCTTGGCGGCCGTATAGATTGCCGCTGCGACACCCTGGAACGTGTTGATGCCCGTCGTCACGATCGACGGCGTACGGTCGTGTTCGTTCGCATACGTCGCGCCGGCCTTGAACGGACCGTTCGCATAGCTAAGTGCAAAGCTCAGCGTCTTGCCGGTCGAGAAGTTCGTGGTATTGCCGAGCCCCATCATTGCGCCGACCGAAAAGCCGTTGAAACTCGCCGAACGGAACTTGACTGAGTTGTCGAACGGCACCACGCCGGTGTCGGCGAGTTCGTCGATATTGCCGGGGTGGAACGCGTACCAGCTAGCCGCCAGATACGCCGTGCTCAACGGACCCAGCACGTCGAAGCTGAACGGCGTCTGATGGCCGAGCGTGACGGTGCCGATCGTGTCGGAACTCAAACCCACGTACGCCTGACGATTGAACAGGGTGCCCGCCTTGGCGAAGCTGCCGGTGTTCGTATAGAAACCGTTTTCCAGCTGGAACACAGTCTTCAGTCCGCCGCCGAGGTCTTCGACGCCTTTCAGGCCCCAGCGGTCCGGCTGCATATTGCCCTGTTCCTCGATCCACTTCGAATGGCCACCTGCATTGCTGATATACGCGATACCGGCATCCAGGCTGCCGTATAGCGTCACACTGCTCTGCGCCCATGCGCCCGTTGTTGCGCAGATTGCCGTCAAGCCGGCTGCAATGATGTGCTTCACCGTTGGTTCTCCTGATCACACGACTGAACGCTTTCGCGATTCCGTCATCCCTGATCCGTACTTTTTGGGGTTGATGCAGCTTTGGGTTTATGCGCCTAAACTGCACTGCTTTATGTTCCACCTATGGGCGTCTGTATCGCCTATGGAAAAGTATAGTGACTTCAGAAGTGGTCAAAATAAATTTTCGGACCCCGTACAAACCCGCATGAGGGTCCGCGAATTTGTCTGGCCAATGCCGTCAAACCCAAGCACCGTAAGGCTTGCGGGCCGTAGGCGCGATTCCCTTCACGCCGCGCAACACTGTGCTGCAAACACCACACTCGGTGTTTTCCCCTAACGAACCAGATTTTTATTTTTTCTCGCCGACACCGCTCCTATAATTATCCATACACGAACTGATGTTCCTTGTATGGAACATAGAGCTTCAGGAGAAGGCGAGAAATGACTGAACAATGGCGCTGCGCCGGCCATGCCGGCGACCTGTCCGATGACGCCCCGCTCGAGTTCAAACTCGACGACACCGAAATCGGCATCTACAAGGTGGGCGATGCGCTGTACGCGCTGGAAAACGTCTGCCCCCACGCGTACGCGTTGCTGACGCAGGGCTTTATCGACGGCGATACCGTCGAATGTCCGCTGCACGAAGCCGTGTTCCATATCCCGACCGGCAAATGCCTGAAAGAGCCCGGCGGCCGCGACCTGAAGATGTACTCGGTACGTCTGGCCGGTGAAGAAATCCAGATCAAGGTGGAATGACATGCGAGAACAGATCGTCAACTTCAATCCCTTCCTGAAGCCCTGGCTTGCGCCGCAACCGAACAACGTCGCGGGCAAGGGCGTGATCGAGAAGCCGGGCGAAAGCGAGAACTTCATCTGGCAGACGCGTAAGGCCGAGCCGACCCAATACGAAAACGACTTCGGCGACGCGCTCGAAAAAGTTTTCGAAGCCGGCGCGGTGGAGTTGCAGGAAGTCGTCGACGGACTCAACCGCGTTGGCTTCCGCACCCCGGAAGGCAATACGTGGAACGCCGACCGCCTCGCTGCCGAATTCCGTCTGCTCGCCGAATAAGCGCATCTCGTCGCGCTCATCCGAATACGCCTCACCGCTTTCGTCTCTGGAGTCTTTTCATGACGTCCCCCAATACAAACCAAGGCGCGGCCGATCCGATCCAGTCCTATCTGGACCGCGGACTGCGTAACTACTGGTATCCCGTGGCGCCGAGCTGGCAGGTCGGCGACGCGCCGGTCGGCATCACGCGGCTCGGCGACCAGATCGTGCTGTGGCGCGACAAGGAAGGCAAAGTCCGCGCACTCGAAGACCGCTGCCCGCATCGCGGCGCGCGTCTGTCGCTCGGCTGGAATCTCGGTTCGAGCGTGGCGTGCTGGTATCACGGCATCGAAATCGACGGCAGCGGCGAAGTCACGAAAGTGCCCGCTGTGTCGAACTGTCCGCTGGAAGGTCAGAAGTGCGTGAAGTCGTACCCGGTCGAAGAGCACGCCGGCGCGATCTTCCTGTGGTTCGGCGACGACGCCCATAAAGAACCGACGCCGCTCGTGCTGCCGGAAGAACTGGTCGGCGAGGAGTACGCGAACTTCCTGTGCATGTCGCACTGGAAGTGCAATTACCAGTACGCGATCGACAACGTGATGGACCCGATGCACGGCGCTTATCTGCACGCGACGTCGCATTCCATGGCTGAAGGCGACAAGCAGGCCGACATGCGCGTGCGCAAGACGGAAACCGGTTTGATGTTCGAGAAAGTCGGTCAGCGCGACGTGAACTTCGACTGGGTGGAACTCGGCGAAACCGGTTGTCTGTGGATGCGCCTCGCGATTCCGTACAAGAAGAAGTTCGGCCCCGGCGGCAACTTCGGAATCATCGGCTTCGCCGTGCCCGTGGATGAAGACAACTGCCAGGTGTATTTCTGGCGGACCCGCAAAGTGCAAGGCTGGCAGCGCGACGCGTGGCGCTTCATGTATCGCAACCGCCTCGAAGGTCTGCACTGGGCCGTGCTCGAACAAGACCGCTACGTGCTGGAAAGCATGGCGCCGAACGCGCGCGAACACGAATTCCTTTATCAGCACGACGTCGGCATGACGCGCGTGCGCCGCATGTTGCGTCAGCGTGCGCAACAGCATTTCGCCGAACTCGACGCGCATCGCGCACAGGCCGCCAGCGTCACCGCGGACGCGAGCCACAGCCATGCATAACCACGCTCACCAGGCACTCGCCGCACTCGAAGGCCGGCGCGTCCTCGTGACCGGCGGCGCGCGCGGTCTCGGCGCGGCGTTCGTTCAGTCGCTGGCGCAAGCCGGTGCGCGCGTGGTGTTCGGCGACGTGCTGCACGACGAAGGCCGCGCACTCGCGGCGTCGCTCGCCGAACAAGGTCATGCGGTGAACTATCTGCCG
Source organism: Paraburkholderia sp. GAS199 (assembly GCF_050436585.1). NCBI lineage: Bacteria > Pseudomonadati > Pseudomonadota > Betaproteobacteria > Burkholderiales > Burkholderiaceae > Paraburkholderia > Paraburkholderia sp. GAS199. Next base: position 81,871 of record NZ_JBNDMM010000009.1, read on the forward strand.
CTCGATCTCGCCGATCCCGCCAGCATCGCGCAATTCGCGCAGCAGGCCGCGACACAACTCGGCGGTCTCGACGCCCTCATCAACAACGCGGCGATCACCAACTCGGGCGGCAAGTTCGCCGACGAACTGTCGGTCGAGACGTGGGACGCCGTGATGAACGTCAACGTGCGCGGCACGTGGCTGATGAGCACCGCCGCGCTGCCGTATCTGCGCGACTCGGGACGCGGCAGCATCGTCAATATTGCTTCCGATACGGCGATGTGGGGCGCGCCGAAGCTGCTCGCGTACGTCGCCAGCAAAGGCGCCGTGATTTCCATGACACGGTCGCTTGCGCGCGAATTCGGCGCGCACGGCGTGACGGTCAACGCGATTGCGCCGGGTCTCACCGAAGTCGAGGCGACGGCTTACGTGCCTGCCGAGCGTCATCAGTATTACCTGCAAGGCCGCGCGCTGACGCGCGCTCAAGTGCCCGACGACGTCACCGGGCCCGTGCTGTTCCTGTTGTCGGATGCCGCGCGTTTCGTGACCGGCCAGTTGTTGCCGGTCAACGGCGGCTTCGTGATGAATTGATCTTGTCGAATCGTAAGGAGAAGGAAATGGCGGACGCCGATATCGAACGCAAATCGTGGGACCAGCCCGCGGACGCGAGCTTTGCACAATGGTTGGACAGCCGCGTCGCGCGACTGGAAACGCGTCGCTACGACTGGGACGCGCTGAAGTTCCAGGCCGACTACGACCCGAAGTATCGCCGCGCGCAGATGCGCTATGTCGGCACGGGCGGCACGGGTGTCGCTAAAGACATGAACACCGTGCCGGCCGGCGGCTTCACCTTTTCGACCATGGTGATTCCCGCGGGCAATATCGGACCGAGCCATATTCATCGGGACGTCGAAGAAATTTTCTTCGTGCTGCGCGGCAAGATGAAAGTGGTCTGCGAGAAAGACGGTGAGACGTGGGAAGCCGTGCTTGGCGAACGCGATCTGATCTCGGTGCCGCCGGGCGTGTATCGCACGGAAATCAACATTGGCGAAGAAGACGCGCTGATGTGCGTGATGCTCGGTTCGCCGAAGCCGATCACGCCGACGTATCCGCCGGATTCGCCGCTGGCTTCGCTCAAGCGCTGAGCCGTCCGGCACCCGCGCCGCTTCACCCGAACCCACGAAGGAAATCATGCCCGCAGTCCCGTCTACTTTCGCCGATAGCCACAGCGCCGGGCAGAACGCGACGCTCGAAACGCGTCTCGCACGCTTTCCGGCACAGCAGATCTGGCTGCCGTCGCAACGCGCCGTGAGCTATCGCGAAGCGAACAGCAGCGACGCGAACAGCGCACACGGCCGAACGCTGCCGCTGGTGTTGCTGCACGGCATCGGCTCGGGCGCGGCTTCGTGGGTTCAGCAGTTCGAAGCACTGGGCGCGTCGCGCCGTGTGCTGGCGTGGGACGCGCCGGGTTATGGCACGTCCACGCCGGTTCAGCCCGATTCGCCCACGGCGCAAGACTACGCCGCCGTTCTGCGCGAATGGCTCGACGCGCTCGGTATCGGGCGCTGCGTGCTGCTCGGTCATTCGCTCGGCGCGATCGTCGCGGGTGCGTTGGCCGCGGCCGAGCCGCAGCGCGTCGCGAGCCTGCTGCTGTTGTCGCCGGCCGGCGGTTATGGCGCGGCGTCGGCGGAACTGCGCGAGACCCGGCGCGATCAGCGTCTCGCGATGCTGAACGAACTCGGCCCGCAAGGTCTCGCGGACAAACGCAGCGCCAACATGGTGTCCGCGTATGCCGGCGAAGAAGCGCGCGCCTGGGTGCGCTGGAACATGTCGCGCGTGATTCCGCGCGGCTATGCGCAGGCCACGCATCTGCTCGCCAACGCCGACCTCGCCGGCGACCTCGCGCGTTATCGCGGCCGCATCGATGTCGCGGTCGGCGCCGACGACACCATTACGACGCCCGACGCCTGCGAACGACTCGCACAGGCGGCGGGCACCCGACTCCAGGTCGTGCCGCGTGCGGGCCATGCCGGTTATATCGAAGCCCCCGCCGCGTACACCGCGATCATCGACACGTTCTGTCGCAACAGCGACGCACAACGGAGCCAATGAATGACGCCCGACACGATCCACGCCGAGCGCGAAGCGGACGACAACCGCGCCGATGCCAACGACACCACCTACCGTGTGCCGGGACTCGAACGCGGTCTGAAGATTCTCACCGAGTTCTCGCCCCGCGAGCCGGTACTCGGCGCCCCTGAATTATCGAAGCGCCTGAAGATTCCCCGCACGACGGTCTTCCGTCTGCTGCAAACGCTCGAATCGCTCGGTTTTCTCGAGCGTGCCGATAAGGACCGCAACTATCGCCTCGGCGTCGCCGTGCTGCGCCTCGGCTTCGAGTATCTGAGTTCGCTCGAACTGACCGACCTCGGCTTGCCGATCATCGAGGCATTGCGCGACGACACCGGTCTCACGAGCCATATCGTGATTCGCGATGGACGCGACGTCGTGTTCGTCGCCAAGGCCCAAAGCCATTCGCCGATTTTCAGTTCGGTGAAGGTGAACGTCGGCACGCGTCTGCCGGCTTACGCCACGACGCACGGTCAGGTGCTGATGGGCGACATGACGCTCGACGAACTGAAGAAGCTCTACCCGGAGCCGGAACTCGAACGCTTCACGAAGCAGACGCCCGCCACCGTCGACGATCTCTACGAACGCATTCTCGACGACGCACGGCGCGGTTTCGCGATCAGCGAATCGTCGTTCGAACGCGGCATTTCCGTGGTGAGCGCACCGGTGCGCAACGACACCGGCCGCATCGTCGCCGTGATCACGACGACCATTCCGCGTCACGAGATCGACGCCACGCTGCTCGACAGCGGCCTGATCGACAAGGTGCGGCGTGCCGCCGACGAACTGTCGCAGCGGCTCAACTACCGGCCGAAGGGCGGCGCGAACGCCGGCACGAAATACATGAAGGCATTGGGGCTCAAATGATCCAGATCGACTTGACCGGGCAGGTGGCGGTGGTGACGGGCGGTTCGTCCGGCATCGGCCTCGCGACCGCCGAACTTTTTCTGCGGGCAGGCGCCTCGGTGGCGATCTGCGGACGCAACGGCGAGCGCCTCGCGCAAGCCGAAGCCGAGCTGAAAGAGCAGTTTCCCGCTGCATCACTGCTCGCGCAAACCTGCGACGTGCTCGACGCCGAACAGGTCGGCGCGTTCGCGCAGGCGGTACAGCAGCGCTTCGGCCGCACCGACATGCTGGTGAACAACGCCGGCCAGGGTCGTGTATCGACCTTCGCCGACACCACCGACGACGCCTGGCGCGAAGAACTCGACCTGAAGTACTTCAGCGTGATTCGCCCGACCCGCGCATTCCTGCCGATGTTGCGCGACGCCGCCGGCGCGGACAAGACCGCCGCGGTGGTCTGCGTGAACTCCCTGCTGGCCCTGCAACCCGAGCCGCACATGGTGGCGACCTCGTCGGCACGCGCTGGTGTGCAGAACCTGCTGAAGTCGCTCGCGGTGGAACTCGCGCCGCAACGTATTCGCGTGAATTCGATTCTGATCGGCATCGTCGAATCGGGTCAATGGCGCCGCCGTTACGCGAAGGAAGCGCAGCCGGGTCAGAGCTGGGAAGACTGGACCGCCGAACTGGCGCGCAAGAAAAACATTCCGCTGGGCCGCTTCGGCAAACCCGAAGAGGCCGCTCAAGCGCTCTTTTATCTGGCTACGACGCTGTCGTCCTATACGACGGGCAGTCACATCGATGTTTCTGGAGGCGTTGCACGACATGTCTAATACAACCACCGTTGGCGAGCTGATCGCCGCTTTCCTCGAGCAATGCGGCGTCAAAACCGCATTCGGCGTGATCTCGATCCACAACATGCCGATCCTCGACGCGATCCACAACCGCGGCAAGATCCGCTACGTCGGCGCACGTGGCGAAGCCGGCGCGGTGAACATGGCCGACGGTCTGGCGCGCGTGTCCGGTGGCCTCGGCGTGGCCTTCACCAGCACCGGCACCGCAGCGGGCAATGCGGCGGGCGCGATGGTCGAAGCCCTCACGGCCGGCACCGCGTTGCTGCACGTCACGGGTCAGATCGAAACCGAATATCTCGATCAGGACCTCGCGTACATCCACGAAGCGCCGGATCAACTCTCCATGCTGCACTCGATTTCGAAGGCCGCGTTCCGCGTGCGTTCGGTCGAAACCGCGCTGCCGACCATCCGCGAAGCCGTGCGTGTCGCGCAAACCGCGCCGAGCGGTCCGGTGAGCGTGGAGATTCCGATCGACATTCAGGCCGCGCAAGTGGAATGGCCCGCCGATCTCGCCGCACCGCACGTCACCACGCTCACGCATTGCAGCGCACGCGTCGCGCAACTGGCCGACCAGCTCGCGCAGGCGAAGCGTCCGTTGCTGTGGCTCGGCGGCGGCACGCGTCATGCGACCCAGGCCGTCGAGCGTCTGGTGGCGCTCGGTTTCGGCGTAGTGACCAGCGTGCAGGGCCGCGGCGTGCTGCCGGAAGATCATCCCGCCAGCCTCGGCGCGTTCAACGTGCATGCGGCCGTGGAGAGCTTCTACAGGACGTGCGACGCATTGCTGGTGGTCGGTTCGCGTCTGCGTGGCAATGAGACGCTGAAGTACAAACTCGCGCTGCCGCAACCGCTGTATCGCGTCGACGCCGACGCGCTCGCCGACAACCGCGGCTATCGCAACGACATGTTCATTCACGGCGACGCCGCTGCGGTGCTCGAAGAACTCGCCACGCTGCTCGAAGGACGCCTGAAGGTCGATCCGACGTTCGCGCAGGACCTCGCCGCCGCGCGCGAAAGCGCCGTGGCCGATGTCGGCAAGGGCCTCGGCCCGTACAAGCGTCTGGTCGACGCGCTGCAAAAGGCCGTGGGCCGCGACTACAACTGGGTGCGCGACGTCACGATCTCGAACAGCACGTGGGGCAACCGCATGCTGAAGATTTTCGCGCCGCGCGCCGGCGTGCACGCGCTCGGCGGCGGCATCGGTCAGGGCATGCAGATGGGCATCGGCGCGGCGCTCGCGGGCAGCGCGGCGAAAACCGTCTGCCTCGTCGGCGACGGCGGTCTGATGGTCAACGTCGGCGAACTCGCCACGGCGGTGCAGGAAAACGCCAACGTCATGATCGTGCTGATGAACGACCAATGCTACGGCGTGATCCGCAACATTCAGGATGCGCAGTACGGCGGACGCCGCTGCTACGTCGACCTGCATCAGCCGGATTTCGCGCAGTTCTGCGAGAGCCTGAAGCTGACGCACTACCGCATCAAATCGCTCGACCAGGCCGACGACATCATTCGCGAAGGCATGGCGAAGACCGGTCCGGTGCTGGTCGAAGTGGACATGCTGTCGGTCGGCTCGTTTGCCACCGCGTTCGCGGGTCCGCCGGTCAAGGAACAGGAGCCGGAACATGCATGAAGCCGGCTACGCGGGGCATCACGCACCCGTCGACGTCGCGATGATCGGCTTCGGCGCGATCGGCCAGGCGGTGTATCGCGCGGTCGCCGCCGATCCGACCGTGCGCGTCTCGCACGTGATCGTGCCGGAGCGTCATATGGCGTCGGTACGCGAAGTGGTGGGATCGTCGGTCGATGTGGTGGCATCGGTTTCCGCGCTGAGCAGCCAGCCGCATTTCGCGCTGGAATGCGCGGGCCACAGTGCGCTCGTCGATCACGTGGTGCCCTTGCTGAAGGCCGGCACGGATTGCGCGGTGGCGTCGATCGGCGCGCTGTCCGACATGATGCTGCTCGACGCGTTGTCGGCCGCAGCCGATGAAGGCGATGCCACGCTCACGCTGCTGTCCGGCGCGATCGGCGGTGTCGATGCGCTGGCCGCGGCCAAGCTCGGCGGTCTCGACGAAGTGCTGTACACCGGCCGCAAGCCGCCCACCGGCTGGCTCGGCACGCCGGCCGAAGCGCTCTGCGATCTGCACGCGCTCGCCGAAGAAACCATGATTTTCGAAGGCAGCGCGCGCGAGGCAGCGCGGCTCTATCCGAAGAACGCCAACGTGGCGGCCACCATCGCGCTGGCGGGGCTGGGTCTGGATCACACCACCGTACGTCTGATCGCGGACCCGAACGTCACGCGCAACGTGCACCGCATCGTCGCGCGCGGCGCGTTCGGCGAGATGTCGCTGGAAATGTGCGGCAAGCCGCTGCCGGACAACCCCAAGACCTCCGCGCTGACGGCGTACAGCGCCATGCGTGCGCTGCGCAACCGCGCGGCACGCTGCGTGATTTAACCCATCAGTGGACTAGCTGAAGCAACCGGAACGACCGACATGACTCACTTCGATACCAGCCTCGTGCCTACCGGCGATATTTTCATCGGCGGCGAATGGCGGCAAGGGCGTGGCAACCCGTACAAAAGCCTGTATCCGGCGGATCAGTCGGTCAACATGGAAATCTCCACGGCCAATGCCGACGACGCCCGCGAAGCCGTCGAAGCAGCGGACGCGGCCTGGCGCCGTGCCGACTGGTCGGGTCTGAAGCCGCATCAACGCGCGCTGGTGCTGTATCGCATTGCCGAGCTCATCACCGCGCGCCACGAAGCGCTCGCGCAGTTGCAGCGCCGCGACAACGGCAAGCCGATCGGCGAAACGCGCGTGCTGGTGGCCAGCGCCGCGAATACGTTCCGCTATTTCGCGGCCTGCCTCGAAACGCTCGACGAAGACGTGACGCCCTCGCGCGGCGACTATCTGACCATGAGCATTTACGAACCGATCGGCGTGGTCGCGGCCATCGTGCCGTGGAATTCGCCGATTGCGTCCGACGCGCAGAAACTCGCGCCGGCACTCGCGGGCGGCAACGCGGTGGTGCTGAAGCCCGCTGAAGTCACGCCGCTGATTTCGCTGGCGCTGGCGCGCATCTGCGAAGAAGCCGGCGTGCCGAAGGGTGTGATCAGCGTATTGCCAGGCAAAGGCTCGGTGATCGGCGACGTGCTGGTGCGTCATCCGCTGGTGAAGAAAGTGTCGTTCACGGGCGGCACCGAAGTGGGCCGCAGCATTGCGCGCCTCGCCGCCGACAAGCTCATGCCGGTCTCGCTGGAACTCGGCGGCAAATCGCCGACCATCGTATTCGACGACGCCGATCTCGACCATGCCGTGAACGGCGTGCTGTACGGCATCTTCAGTTCGTCGGGCGAAGCGTGCATCGCGGGTTCACGCCTGTTCGTGCAGCGCTCGATCTACGACACGTTCATGAAGCGTCTCGCGGAAGGCGCACGCAAGCTGCGCGTGGGCGATCCGTCGCGCGCGGAAACGCAGATGGGTCCGCTGATCACGGCGGCGCATCGCGAGACTGTCGAGCGCTATGTGGCGCTGGGTCTGCAGGAAGGCGGCCGTCTGCTGTGCGGCGGCGAGCGTCCGGTGGGCGACGGCCGCGAGCAGGGCACCTATTTTCAGCCGACCATTCTCGAAGGACTCACGAACGAAGCGCGTATCTGCCAGGAAGAAATCTTCGGGCCGGTGCTGGTCGCCATACCGTTCGACGACGAAGCGTCCCTGCTGAAGGACGCGAACGACAGCGTGTTCGGCCTCGCCGCCGGCATCTGGACGCGCGACTACAAGCGCGCTTACCGGATTGCGCGCGCGCTCGAAGCCGGCACGGTCTGGATCAATACGTACAAGCTGTTCTCCATTTCCACGCCGTTCAGCGGCTGGAAAGAAAGTGGCATGGGACGCGAAAAGGGCCGGCTCGGCATCCGCGAATACATGCAGCAGAAGAGCCTCTACTGGGGCTTGAACGACGCGCCGCTGGCGTGGGCAAACTGATACGCAAGGGCACGTTATGACGATTCTCGGCATTGAACAGATTATTTACGGCGTGACGGATCTCGCTACCTGCCGCCGTTTTTTCGCGGACTGGGGCCTGCAGGAAGTGGCGCACGACGAAACCCAGGCGCACTTCGAAACGCTGAACGGCTGCACCGTGTTGCTGGTCGACGCAGCCGATCCTTCGCTGCCGCCGGCTTTCGAAGAAGGTCCGACGCTGCGCGAAGTGACCTGGGGCGTTGCCACCCAGGCCGAACTCGACGCCTTGCGCGGCCGCTTTGCCGGTCAGCCCGGTCACTTCGAAACCGCTGACGCGGTGGGTTGCATCGACCCGAACGGCATGGCGATCCGCGTGGAAGTGACGCGCAAGCGCCAGCTCGACGTGCAGGGTTCGCCGTCGAACGTCTGGGGCCAGACGTTGCGCGTCGATCAGCCGTCGCCGATATACGAACACGCGGAACCCGTCGAAGTGGGCCACGTGGTGTTCTTCACCAACAAGCTGGCGGAGCAGGAAAAGTTCTATCAGGAACTGCTCGGCTTCGAAATGTCGGACCGTTATCCGGGCCGTGGCGCCTTCATGCGCTGCGCGCCGCACGGCGGCCACCACGACATTTTCCTGCTGGCGCTGCCCGGCGGAAAGCGTGGCCTGAATCATGTCGCTTTCACCGTGCGCGATATCCACGAAGTATTCGGCGGCGGCATGCACATCAGCCGCCGTGGCTGGGAAACGCAACTCGGGCCGGGCCGCCATCCGGTGTCGTCCGCGTACTTCTGGTACTTCCAGAATCCGGCGGGCGGTCTGATCGAGTACTACGCCGACGAAGACCAGCTCACGCCCGAGTGGCAGCCGCGCGACTTCGAGCCGGGCCCGACCGTGTTCGCCGAATGGGCCATCGACGGCGGCATCGACGGCAATACGCGTCGCCAGAAAAGCGCCAAGGCGCCGGAAGGCAAGTTCATGACGGAGCGCAAAAATGACTGACGTTGCTGCTGACAAAGCCCAGGCCGCGCATGCCGGACTGGAAGCGCCGCGTACGATCGTCGTGATCGGCGGCGGTCAGGCCGCGGGCTGGGTGGTGAAGACGTTGCGCAAGGAAGGCTTCGACGGCCGCCTCGTGATGATCGCCGACGAAATCCATTTGCCGTACGAGCGTCCGCCGCTGTCGAAAGCGGTGCTGGCCGGCGAAGCGGATATCGAAACCGTGCGCCTCGTGAAGCCCGACGATTTCGAGGCGCTCGACGTCGAAGCATGGCAGCCGGATTGCGCGACGTCGGTCGATCGCGAGCAGCGCATCGTGCGCACGCAGTCGGGCCGCGAAGTGCACTACGACCGCCTCGTGATCGCCACGGGCGGCGCGGCGCGGCGTCTGCCGGCCTCGCTCGTCAAGACCTCGCACATCGCCTATCTGCGCACGCTCGACGAAGCCGTTGCGCTGGGCGAACGTCTGCGCGCGAGTCAGCGGGTGCTGGTGGTGGGCGGCGGCTGGATCGGTCTCGAAGTGGCCGCCACCGCGCGCAAGCTCGGCGTGGAGGCCACGGTGGTGGAAGGTGCGCCGTGTCTGTGCGCGCGTTCGCTGCCGCCGCTCGTGTCGGACTTTCTGCTGGAACTGCATCGCACGAATGGCGTGGACGTGCGGCTGAATGCGTCGCTGGTTGCGCTTGAAGATCATCCGCACGACGCCAATCGCATTCGCGCCACCTTCGCCGACGGCTCGACGCTCGACGCGGATTTCGCGGTAGCCGGCATCGGTCTCACGCCGCATACGGCGCTGGCCGAACAGGCGGGCGTCAAGGTGGAAGACGGCATCGTCGTGGATCACTTCGGCGCCACCGACGACCCGCGTATTTTCGCGTGCGGCGACGTGGCGAATCATCCGAGCGCGTGGCTCAAGCGCCGCGTGCGGCTCGAATCGTGGGCCAACGCGCAGAACCAGGCCATCTCCGCGGCCAAAGCGCTGCTCGGCAAGTTCGAACCGTACGCGGACATTCCGTGGTTCTGGTCCGATCAGTACGACGTGAATCTGCAGATTCTCGGCGACATTCCGGGCGATGCGCAACTCGCGGTGCGCGGCGATCTGCAGGCCAAACGCGCCACGCTTTTCTATCTGGAAGACAGCGCGATTCGCGGCGTGATTGCGATCAACACACCGCGCGAACTGAAAATGTCGCGCAAATGGATGAATCAGGGCCGCGCCATCGACCTGGCCACCCTGACCGACGTCTCAACGGCACTTGCCTAACCACATCTACGGACGGCACCACGGCATGAGAACCATCGACAACACCATGGGGGACCGCAGCAGCGCCGGTGTCTCAGGCCCCGTGACCCGGGGCTCGATCATCGCGCGTCTTGAGCGGTTGCCGAAGAATGCGATGCAGGTGCGCGCGCGCATCCTGATCGGTCTCGCGACGTTCTTCGACGGCTTCGACGTGATCGCAATCGCGGCCACGCTGCCGATCCTGATCGCGAAGTGGCATCTGACGCCGTGGGAAATCGGCATTCTGATCGGCTCCGGCTCGGTCGGCCAGTTGATCGGCGCGTTCGTCTTTCCGTGGTACGCGGAGCGCAAGGGTCGCGTGCGCGCGATTGCGCTGAGTTCGGGCATCATCGGCATAACGAGTATTGCGTGCGGTTTTGCGCCCACGTTCGCGGCGTTCCTCGTGTTGCGCGTGATTCAGGGTCTCGGGCTGGGTGGCGAATTACCGGTGGCCGCGACTTACATCAACGAGATCAGCCGCGCGCATGGCCGTGGCCGTTTCGTGCTTCTGTATGAAATCGTTTTTCCGGTCGGACTGCTGGCCTCGAATGCGCTGGGTGCGTGGATCGTGCCGCGCTTCGGCTGGCAAGCCATGTACTTCATCGGTGGCATGCCGTTGATCCTGTTCTTCGTGCTGCGCAAGCTGGTGCCGGAATCGCCACGCTGGCTCGCCGAGCGCGAACGCATGGCCGACGCCGACGCCGCCGTGCATGCGTTCGAACGTGCCGCGAAAGGCCCGTTGCCGCCGGTCGAACATTCGGCTGAATTCGAAGCCATGGCCAATCGTCACCCGAAGCGCCGCATGGGCGATCTGTTTGGACCTGCCTATCTGAAGCGCACGCTGGCCGTGGCCATGTTGTGGATCACGTGCGGCTTCATCCAGTACGGTCTGTCGACGTGGCTGCCCACCATCTACCGCACCGTGTATCACGCGCCGCTGCAACTCGCGCTGAATCTCGCCGTGGCGGCTTCGGTGCTGGGCGTGGTGGGCTCGCTCACCTGCGCGCTGCTGGTGGACAGGGTGGGACGCAAGCCGATCATCAACCTGTCGTTCGTTGCGTGCGCCGTGTCCTTGTTGCTGGCGGGCGTGTTCCACGATTCGTCGGTGTACGTGGTGGCGACCTGCTGCGCGTTCTCGCTCGGCTTCCTCGCCTGCGGCTTCATCACGGCCTACGTGTACACGCCGGAACTGTATCCCACGAGTATCCGTGCGATGGGCTGCGGCGTCGGCGGTGCATGGTTGAAGGTGGCGGCTATCTTTGCGCCGGCCATCGTGTCGAAGACGATGATCGGCGGCAATCTGCAAGTGGCTTTTTATATTCTCGCGGCGGTGCCGTTTCTGGCGGCCGTGGCCGTGCACTTTCTCGGCATCGAGACCAAGGGCAAGGTGCTCGAACAACTCGAGGCGTGATGCCGTGACGACGAGGCGGGCGGTCGATGCCGGACCGCTCACCGCCTCGCTTTTTGCTCCTTCAATCCTTCGATGATCCACACGCTCATCAGGCCCGCACAAATGCAGGCGACGATGCCGGGCTTGACGAGCGCCAACGCCACCCACAAGAGGTGAAGGTAGCCGCGAAAGAAAGGCGGCACCGCACGGCGCACGTCATTCCACCGCGTGACACCCAGCACGCTGCCGAGTACGGGCATGGCCGAGAAAATGGCCCAGGCGAATGGCGTCGTGCGCGGGTCCTGTTGCAGCAATAGCACCAGCAAGGCGGCGAAGCCCGCAAACCACACCGACACACCTGCCCACCTGAATCGCGGCCGATGCGCGAGCCACGCGCGGCCATTCTCCTGCGCGAACGCCAGAAAGAACGCGAACAGCACGCCGTGTGCATAGGGCAGAAGCCACGCCCGCGATTCGCTTTCGAGCCGATGTCCTGCAAAGCCGAAGCCCACCGCAGTGATGGCGGCCAGCAGCGCAAGCTGTTTGACGCGCGGCCAGTTGTGGACGAGCGCGGCCCAGAACGTACAGAGTCCGAGCGTGCCGAGCGCGACGGCGCTCGCGCGGCTGTCGTCGCAGGCCATCGCGGCGGCCGTGGCGGCGAGCCATAGCGGAATCCAGCCGTCACGCAGCCAGCGATTCGCACGCAGCGCTTGCAGACGCGACTGCTGCGTCTCGGACAACGCCAGAATGAACACGCAGCCGCCGGCCATGGTCAGCATGACCGTGGCCAGGACGATGAAGAGTTGCGTGGCAGTCCAGCTGCCGTTGTCGGCGACGACCGTCGCGCTGGCGAACAGCAGCCCGCACCAGAGGCTGAGCGCGGACGCCGGACCGAACAGCCGCCCGAAGCCGACGCGTAATGTCAGGCACTGGGTCCAGAATTCGAGTTTGCCGATATCAAGCCGCAAGCGCACCACGTTCGCGTGATAGCGGCCAAGCGCGGTCAACAGTTGCTCCATCTCCGAGCGCATGTCGGCGCGAAGCAGCGTTCGCGCGCCGGCGGCTGCACGTGGCTGAGGTCCTTCGAGCAGCGCCATCGCGTTCGGAAAGCGGCAGCGCAAGCTGTCGTAGTCTTCGTCGGCGAAGACGCGATCCAGCGCGACGCTCGCCACGGCGGCATTGCGTCGACGCAAATGACCGGCGTTCTCGCGCCAGCCGAGCACCGCGCTCAGGTTGATGCGCAGTCCGGCGGGCGCATCCTCGTTCATGCAGTGACACAAGGCTTGCCACTCGAGTTCTTCACGCGTCGGAATATTGACGACCGAGGCGAACAGTTCCTGCAGGGAACGGCGTGACGCGACGTGCTCGGGTTGCGCAACGAAGTCCTGCCAGAGCTGGATGGCCGTCTCGAACGGGTTGCGCTCAGGCACGGCGAGTTCGGCTTCGTCGACGTGAGGCGCGGGCGCAGACTTCGCGCCGCCGCTCGCCAGTTGCAATGCGGATTCGTACGCGTAACGCAGACGCTGGAATGCCTCGACGTCGTCGTCGGGCCGCTGTTGCTTGAGCAGACGCGCATAGGCGCGGCGCACGGCGCGTTCGTCGGCGTTCGGGGCAATGCCGAGGACATCCCACGGCCAGGAGTGAGCAGAAATCTCGGCCATGGCTCAGTGCGTCACGTGAACGTCGAAACGGTCGAGCAGCGCGCCGAGTTCACGGCGCGCCTGCGCGATCTCATCCGTGTTCTGCCGTTCGAGCAGCGCGTGAAAGCGCGCAATGGTCGCGGCCAGATATTGGCGCTGATCGCCGAGCGTTTCTTCGTAAATGCGATCGGCGCGCGTCAGTAGTGTGCGATTTTCGAGCTGATCGCGAGGATGGATTTTCAGCGCGCTCAACGCGGCGAGGCGCGCGGCCACTTCGTGCGGCGTCATCACGCCAGGATTTTCCTCGATGACCATGGCGCGCTTCGTACCATTCGGAAACGCCGTGGCTTCCACTTCCAGCACACCGTTGACGTCGTAAGTAAAGCGCACGTCGGCGCCGGCTTCGCCCGCCGGCTGAAGCGGCACGTCGAGCGTAAATTCGCCGAGCGGAATGTTGTCCGCATTCAGTCGTGCCTCGCCCTGGAACACCTTGATGCTCAGTTTCGCCTGCCGGTCGCGCAGCGTGAAGATGCGCTGCATGCGGCTCACGGGCACGATCGTATTGCGTTCGATGATCGGCAGGAAATGTCCCGGCACGAACTGGTCGGCGCTCACCTGCATCGCGGTGTCGATACCGAGGCTGTACGGCGCGACGTCGGTCAGCACCATTTCGTTCAAGGCCGCATCGCGCGCGATCAACCCTGCCTGCACGGCGGCGCCGAGCGCGACCACCTCATCCGGGTTCAGGTGCGCGGCGGGCAGACGGCCGAACATCTTCGTGACGAGTTTGCGCGCCATCGGCATGCGCGATGCGCCGCCGACCAGAATGATTTCTTCGAGTGCGTCGACGGCGATTTTCGAATCGCGCAGCGCCCGCTCGACGGGTTTGCGCAAGCGTTGCAACAACGGCTCGCACGCTCGCTCGGCGGTTGGCGCGTCGAGTTCGAGCGAGTAGTCGCGGTTGTTCGTGAACAGCTTAAGCGTGGCGCTCTGCGCCGGAGCCTGCGTGAGCCGCTTCTTCGCGTGCTCGGCCTGCTGATGCAAACGCTGTGCGTCGCCCGGCGCGAGCGAGTCGAAACTCAGGCCGTGATGCCGGCAGAACAGATCGACGAGCGCCTGCGTGAAGTCTTCGCCGCCGAGAAAATTGTCGCCGGTGCTGGCGCGTACTTCCATGACGCCTTCGAAGAAGTCGAGCACGGACACGTCGAACGTGCCGCCGCCCAGATCGAAGATCAGAAACTTGCGCTCGGCGTTGCGCTGATGCACGCCATAAGCGAGCGAGGCGGCAGTGGGTTCGTTCACGAGGCGCAGCACGTTCAGGCCCGCGAGTTCGCCGGCAATGCGCGTGGCTTTGCGCTGCGCATCGCTGAAGTACGCGGGAACGGCGATCACGGCATCGCGTATGTCTTCGCCGAGAAACGCCTGCGCGTCGGCCTTCAACGATTTGAGCACGAACGAAGACAACTCTTCGGGACGCATGCGTTGCGTGCCGAGCGGGATGGCGCGACTCGTGCCCATGTAGCGCTTGAAGTTGGCGGCGGTCTGAGCGGGATGCGTATGCAGACGGTCGTGCGCGGGACGGCCGACGAGAATCGAGCCGTCGTCGTCGAGCGAAACACACGACGGTGTCAGCGTCTCGCCCAGCGCGTTCGGTATGAGTTCGGCCTCGCCGTTTCGCCAGATAGCGGCAAGACTATGCGTGGTTCCAAGATCGATGCCGATGATCGAAGGCATGGTCAGATTCCGATTCGTTTGTGCCCCTCCGCGAGGAGATCGCCCAAGGTTTCGCGGCCAGGCCGCGCGGAGCCGGATGTAGCTCCGTCCATTGGCGATAACGGCACGACGAACGCAAACTTGAGCGGCGCAAAGCCGCAGGCGCTGTCGGAATCGGTTGGTTCGATGCGACGTGCATCGCCGCTTCAAAGCTCCTTGCGATAGACCACGAAGCCCGAGCGGTTGGCAATGTTGTCGTAGAGCTTCATTGCGGTGTGGTTGGTTTCGTGCGTCTGCCAGTAAACGCGTTGCAGGCCGTCGGCCTTCGCGCGCGCGTACACCGCTTCGATCAGCGCGCGGCCCACGCCCTTGCCACGTTCCGTGTCGAGCGTGTACAGGTCTTGCAGATAGCAGGTCGGCGCGGCCATGGTGGTGTGCCGGTGATACAGGAAGTGAACCAGACCGAGCAACTGGCCGTCGCGCTCGGCAACCATCGCGTACATCGGCTCGTACGCGTCGAAAAAGCGCGACCAGGTGATGTGCGTAAGCTCGCGCGACAGTGCGGTTTCTCCCGAGCGGCCATAGAACGCGTTATAGCCGTCCCATAGCGGCAGCCATGCGTCGAAGTCGTCGGGCGTGACGGGGCGAATCTGCAGCGGTGCGGACATGAGACGATTCCTCCGGAATGTTGTTGGCGAACATCCGTCAGCATAAGAAGTTTGTGGCACCATTGTTAGCTCCACGCACGATGCAAAATCTGGAGCCACGGAATTGGACTACGGTCTGCTGTTGTCGAAGGTCGAGCGCACATCCGGCACGCGCAAGCTCACGCAGCAAGACCTGCTGTACGAGAGCCTGCGCCGCGCCATTCTGGACGGCGACATCGGCCACGGCAGCCGCCTGCTCGCCACGCGCGCGCTGGCGGAACAACTCGGCATTGCGCGCAATTCGGTTCTGTACGCCTACGAGCGGCTGACCGACGAGGGCTTTATCTCGGCGAGCCGGCATGGCTCCATCGTGAACCGCGTAAGCACGTCGGCTTCCACGATAGTCGCGCGTCGCGACGGCGCGCAGGCGCACGAGACGCGGCTTTCGCTGCGCGTGCGCAACCTGCCGCGCGAACGCACCAGTCCCGACGATCCTACGCCGTTTCGTCCAGGCGTCCCGGCGCTCGACGAATTCCCGCTCGCGCAATGGCGTGCCTCGATGGAACGTGCCTGGCGCACGGTGGCGCCCGGCGAACTGGGCTATGGCAATAACGCCGGGCATCCCGCACTGCGCCGCTCGATTGCCGACTATATGCGCGTCTCGCGCGGCGTGCGGTGTACGCCGGAGCAGGTTTTCATCACGTCCGGCACGCAGGCGAGTCTCGATCTGTGTGCGTGCATGCTGGCCGATCCGGGCGACAGCGTCTGGGTGGAAGACCCCGGTTACAACGGCGCCAAAGCTGCGTTTCAGGCGGCGGGTTTGCGCCTCGTGCCGATTCCCGTGGACGCGGCCGGCATGGCACCGACGCAGGCGCATTGGGATCGCACGCCGCCGCGCCTGATGTATCTCACGCCTTCGCACCAGTATCCGCTTGGCAGCGTGTTGAGTCTGGAGCGGCGCTGGTCGATCATCGAAAACTCAGTGGCGCGCGGCGCGTGGATCATCGAAGACGATTACGACAGCGAACTGCGTCACAGTGGGCCGCCTTTGCCGTCCATTCAAGGGTTGGCGCCGGATACGCCGGTGATTTACCTCGGTACGTTCAGCAAGACGATGTTCCCGGCGCTGCGCATGGGCTTCATGATCGTGCCGGCGAGTCTGGTGAACGAGGCGGACGAGGCACTCGGCGAGATTGCGCGGCAAGGGCGCGTGGCGGAACAGATCGCGCTGGCCGATTTCATCGACAGCGGACGGTATGCGCGGCATCTGCGGCGCATGCGGCGGCTTTATCAGCAGCGCCGCGCCGCGCTCGTGGCCGCGATCGAGCGGCACATGGGCGATCTCGTGACGGTGTCGTCGGACGGCGGCGGCATGCATCTCACCATGCGGCTCGACGCGCCTTTGCGCGATCGCGACGTGAGCGCCGCGACGCGCGCGCACGGGCTCTCCATCGCCGCGTTGAGCACGTTCTGCCAGCCGCCCGCGCACGATGCGGCGCGCTACAACGGTTTCATGCTCGGCTACGCGAGCATTCGGGCCGAAGATGCGGACGCCGTGGTGGCCCGGCTCGCCGCCGTGATACGCGCGCAAGGAGCGTGAGCGATTGGTTTAAACGCTACGGCTGGCCTAAGCGCTTTCGGCGCGCAGCCAGCGCGCGAGCGTTGCGTCGTCGTCGGATTCCAACGTTTCGGCGATGCGCCGGCCAACCGCCGCGCCGAATTTGTAGCCATGGCCCGAACACGCCGACACCACCAGCGCGTGGCCGATACGCTTCGAGAAAAACCGCTGGTCTTTCGTGAACGTGTAGGCGCAGCTTCGGATTTCCTCGACGGTGTATTCGTCGATCCGGCTGAACGGCGGCGAAAACAGGCGGCGCAGTTGTTCGCCTTCGTTGAAGGTCGGCGCACGGTTCGCGTCCGGGTCCACGGCGATGGTTTTACGGCTGCCCGCGCCGAATTTGAGGCCGATGCCGTCGACGGACGGCAGCGCGTAGCCCTCGCTCGTGCCGCCGATATCCACGATGGCCGGCGCAGTCGACCACGCCGCTTCGAGGTCCGCGGGTGGCTCCAGATACGCCACGACATTGCGATACGTCATCAGGTCTTCGGCGAGCGCGGGGAACAGTTGCGAGGTCCACGCGCCGGTTGTCACGACGACCCGGTCGCCCTGCACGGTGGTGTCGTCGGCGAGGCGCACGGTGGCCTTGTGCGGGTCCACCGCCAGCACTTTCGACTGCGTGCGGATGTCCGCTCCATTCAGCTTGAGCCACGTTTTGACATCGCGTGCAATGCGTTCGCTGAAGAGCGCGCCGCCGTCGTGGTCGAGATAGGCGTATCGGAACGTTGCAGGGTCGAGAAAGGGATAGCGCTCGGCGGCGGCCTGCGGGTCGAGCGCTTCGTATTCGAAGCCCATTCGGTCGAGGCCATGGCGGAATACTTCGGCGCTGTCGCCGGCGAATTGCGAAATGCCGAGCACGCCGCAGTTTGCATAGTGGGACACGCCGAGGTCGTTCCACAGCAGGTCCCAACTGTCGAAGGCTTCGGCAATGGTGCGTGCGTAGCCGTCGGCGTTGCCATACGCGCGACGAATCATGCGGTGCCGGTCGCCGGACGCGGCGAGTGGATTGGGAATCGAGCCCTGCTCGATCAACGTGACGTCGTGTCCTGTTTTCGTCAGCGACCACGCCGTGCACAAACCCGCGATGCCCGCACCTACGATGATTACCCGCATGCCTCTCCCCCCGGAGTTGCTGTGTCGGGTCTGAGTCTAGCAGCGGGAAAAATAAACTGGTGTGCGATCGTGCAGAGCGCCGCGCAAGGCGGCTCGGGTAATGCGAAATGAATAGTTCGGGTGGTCTGCGCGACCGCGATTTTCAGTGCCTTTGTTTAGACGTATGACGCAGCTTATCGCGCACTTTTTTTGCGGCGAACAGCGGAACGTAGTCGAACACGCGTGCTTCCTCGCGATAGTTCGCGAGCGTATCGGCGTACATCTTCGACACGGTTTCGGCCGGCGTGTCGGTTTCCTGCGCAATGCTGCTTACGATTTCGTCGACGTTTGGCTCAGGCTGAGACATAGATTTCTCCGGGAGGGACAAGCGGGACAGGCGGGACGTCATGCAGGCGAGCCAAGGGCGCTCTGGCTCGCCCGTAGCAGGAGTTTCATTAGAGGATGCGTTCTGCGCCGGCGCCAATTGAATCGGTCTATCGCGCCGCGCCGGGTCACAGAGATATTTGTCTTGCAGCGCGGCAAACACGTCCGCCGCGCCGTCGCGCAGGAAATCAATGGCTATGGCGATGATGGATGTCGGGAACGTGCGCATGCGCGTGGGTAATGGGCGCATGATGGTGCGGATGACTGTGCGGCTCGTGGCCGTCCCACGCAAAGTCGTGCTCGTGCTGATGATGCGCGTCGTGCCGGTGACGATGCGCGTGGTCGAGCGGGGCGTGCGTATGTGTGTGCTCATGACGTTCGCGAATGTGCAGCCACACGCCGACGCTCATGAGCGCGGCCGCGCACCAGAACGGGAGCGAGGGCATCTCGGGCCATAACAGCCACGACAACGCCACGCCGAACAGCGGCGCGACCGAAAAATACGCGCCGGTGCGCGCGGTGCCGAGATTGCGCAGGGCCACCACGAACAGGACGAGACTCACGCCATAGCCCGCAAAGCCCGTCAGCATGGCGAGGCCGACGGTGGTCGCGTGGGGCCAGTGGGCGCCGAGGCTCGATGCGAGCGCGAGATTCACCGACCCCGCGACCAGCCCTTTGACGCAGGCGATCAGCATGGCGTCGTGGGTCGAGACTTTGCGGGTGAGGTTGTTGTCCACGGCCCAGCAGGCACAGGCGCCGAGCAGCAGCAAGGTGCCCGGCATCGGGCCGGCGGCGCCGGCCGCGCCGGGCTGCCACGCCAGCAGGACGCCACCCGTCACGATGGCCGTCATGCCGAGGAAAACCTGCACGTCGACATTCTCGCGAAACACGATCCAGGCGATCAACGCGGTGAAGACGCCTTCGAGATTCAGCAGCAGCGAGCCGGCGGCGGCCGGCGTGGTCTGCAATCCGAGCATCAGCAGCGCCGGGGCAGCAACGCCACCGGTGACGATGGCGCCGGCCAGCCACGGCACCACGCGCAACGGGAAAACGCCGTGCTGTGCCGCCGCGCCCGTGGCACGGCCTTTCAACCATCTGACGAAAATGGCGATGGCGAGCCCGCAGCCGCTGCCGAGATAAAACAGGCCGGCGAGCATGAAAGGCGATAGCGAGCCGAGCCAGGCCTTGGCAAGCGGCGTCGTGGCGCCGAACAGGGCGGCGGCCAGCAAGGCGGTGAAAGCGGCGTTAAAGCGATGAGGCACGGTCGAGTCCGGTTCGAAGCTGATTGTCTGAAAGATCACTATAAGGCGGATAGGGCGGCCCGGTCCGACCGGAAGCCGCGTCATGCGCGACGCAGTGCCGACGCCTCGCGCCCCATTTAAACCACGCCGTGCGCATCCATCACGACCGCGCTTGCGTAATACGTTTATCGCCGCTCCGATCGAGGCCGTCATGCGCCGTTTTCTGTCCTGCTTTGCCGCCGTGCTTCTGCTGACCAGTGCGCTGGCGGGCTGCTCCAATGATCCGCCCAATCCCAATCCGCGCGCCAGCGTGCCGCTTTCTACGGTGCCGGTCGATCTGCCGCGTTACATGGGACGCTGGTACATCATCGCCAACATCCCCTACTTCGCCGAGCGCGACATGGTGGAGAGTCGCGCGGAATGGAAATTGCGCGATGACGGCAAGATCGACGATTCGTATTACGCCCGCAAGAAAAGTTTCGACGCCGAGGAAAAGCACTATCAGTTTCTCGACACGCCCGACCCTGCAAAGCAAAACGGCGCGTGGAGCGTGCAACTGTTCTGGCCGATTCGCGTGACGCAACTGACGCTCTACGTCGATCCCGATTACCGCTACACGATTCTCGGCTATCCGGGCAAAAACCTCGGCTGGATTTTCGCGCGCGAGCCGGACATCAGCGACGACATGTACCGCTCGCTGCTCGCACGGCTCGACGCAATGGGCTACGACACGTCGCGCTTCAGGCGTGTGCCGCAGCGGCCCGACCAGCTGGGTAAAGCCGGCTTCGCGTCGCCGGGAGACAAGGATTAGCAAGCACCGGAACGAACACCGCAGCGTCGCCCGCCGCATGCGAAGCGCGCTTAGCGGCATATCAACCGCATCTTCATTCGAGGACACCATGCCGCCACTTGCCGCCGCCGTGATTGCTCTCGTCGCGCTCGTCGTGATTTTCAGCGCCGTTTGGGCGTGGCAGTTAAAAACTGAAAACGCCGGCATGGTCGATCCGGTGTGGGCGTATTCGCTCGGACTCGTCGCGGTGCTGTACGGCGTGCTCGGCGACGGCGATCCGACCACGCGCGCGCTCACCGCGCTCGGCGGTCTCGTTTGGGGCGCGCGGCTCGGCACGCATCTGTGGAAACGCAATTACGGCAAGCCGGAAGACTCGCGTTATCGACGCTTTCGCGAGCAATGGGGCGACAAGGCGGCCAGCAAGATGTTCTGGTTCTTCCAGATGCAGGTGGTGATCTCGATGCTGCTCTCCATCGCGTTCATCGTGCCGGCCTATCGCGCGACTCCGCCCGCCGCCGGATGGATCGTGCTGGCTGTGCTGCTATGGATCGCTTCGGTGGCGGGCGAAGGTCTCGCCGACCGTCAACTGAAGCGCTTTAGCGCCGATCCGGCCAATCACGAGGCCGTGTGCCGCGTCGGCTTGTGGCGCTACTCGCGACATCCGAACTACTTCTTCGAATGCGTGCATTGGCTGGCCTACATTGCGTTGTCGATCGGTACGCCGTGGGGCTGGTTCACGCTGTTGCCGCCGGTGCTGATGGCGTTCCTGCTGCTGAAACTGTCCGGCATTCCGTTGCTCGAGGAGAGCATGGCGAAACGGCGTCCCGGATACGCCGAGTACATGCGCACCACGAGCGCGCTGATTCCGTGGCCGCCGCAGCATTGATGCGCGACGCGAGCCGCGACGTGTTCACCCGAGTCTCATCCAGCTACATAAAACAGAACAAGAGGAGCCGTTCACATGAGCCTGTCGACCACCGACCACACCCTTCCGCCGTCAACGCCCGCCGAACCGGGTGACGGCTGGCTGATCCGCAGTTGCGAACGCGGTCTGCTGCCCGATGGCGTGATTCGCTTCGGCATGCGTCAGCTGATGCGGCAGCGTTTGCGCGACGAAGCGATCGGCGACGGCGAACTGCGCTCCAGGCGGCTCAATCGTCTGCTGGACGAGTTGCGCGCGAGTCCGATTGCGATCGAAACGCAGGCGGCCAACTCGCAGCACTACGAGGTGCCGGCCTCGTTTTTTCACGCGCATCTCGGGCCGCATCTGAAGTACTCGTGCTGTCTTTATCCGACCGGCGGCGAGACGCTTGCCCAGGCTGAGACCGCGATGCTCGAACGCTACGCGGAGCGCGCGGAACTCGTTGATGGTCAGCGGATTCTCGATCTCGGCTGCGGCTGGGGTTCGCTTTCATTGTGGCTGGCGGCGCGCTTTCCGCGTGCGCAGATTGTCGGCTTGTCGAACTCGCACGGACAGCGCGAGTTCATCGAGGCGCAAGCGGCCGAACGGGGTCTGCACAACCTCAAGATCATGACGGCCAACATCGTGGATTTCGAATTCGACGAAGCGCTACTGGGCGGCGGCTTCGATCGCGTGGTCTCGATCGAGATGTTCGAGCACATGAAAAACTACGGTCTGTTGATGGCGAAAATCGCGCGCTGGATGCGTGCCGATGCGAAGCTGTTCGTGCATATCTTCGTGCATCGCACGCTGGCTTATCACTTTCAGGTGCAGGACGGCAGCGACTGGATGTCGAAATATTTTTTCACGGGTGGCACGATGCCGTCCGAAGCCCTTCTGCTGAACTTCCAGGACGATGTGAAGATCGAACGGCAATGGTGGGTGAGCGGCACGCACTACGAGCGTACCGCGAACCAGTGGCTTGCCGCGCTCGACGACGCGCGTGATCGCGTCATGCCGATGCTCGTCGCCACCTACGGCACGCGCGACGCGGCGGTGTGGTTCCAGCGCTGGCGCATGTTTTACATGGCCGTGGCCGGACTATTCGGCTACGCGAAAGGAAACGAGTGGGGTGTGGGTCATTACCGCTTTGTGAAGCGCTAGCATGTCGCCGCTCGAAATATACGGAAACACTCTATTAAGCGCATGATGGAATAAAGCGTCAAACTAGGGCGTTTATCTGGTAACGATGAGCGCCCGGCCATGCAGCATTCCGCGGGGCGATTAATTTCAACCAGCTTTCGCCCCACTGGATTTGCGCACGGACAGACTCATGAACACGCACGCCGACTCCCTCGACCACTCGACCGCCGCGCCGTCGTTGCGCTACACGCGCACCGCCATCACCTTGCACTGGCTCATCGCGCTGCTGATCATCGTCAACGTGGTGCTCGGCTTGAGCGCCGAATCGTGGCCCGACGACTGGGTGCGTCCGGTGGTCGATACGCACAAGTCGATCGGCATCACGGTGCTCGGTCTCGCGCTGTTGCGCATCTTGTGGCGTGTGTCGCACAAGCCGCCGCCGTTGCCGCGCGAGTTTCCGTCATGGGAAAAAATTGCGGCTCACATCGCGCACTTCCTGCTGTATTTGCTGATGATTGCGCTGCCCCTTTCGGGCTGGCTGCACGATTCGGCGTGGAAAGACGCGGCCACGCATCCCATGCATCTGTTCAACGTGGTGCCGTGGCCGCGCATCGGTTACGTGATGTCGCTCGATCCGGCGCTCAAGGAAACCTTGCACGACCGCTTCGGTACGCTGCATACGTGGCTCGGTTACGCGCTTTATGCACTGCTGGCCATGCATATCGGCGGCGCGCTGAAGCATCAATGGATCGACCGCAAATCGGTTCTCAAGCGCATGGTGCCGTGAGCATCGCCGCGCACGTTTTCATTCGTCAATCGCACTCTCGGGCTTCGCAGTCATCTTGAAGAAAACTCTGGAACAGGCGCTCGCACTCGCGTCGCCGCGCATTCTGCCGCGTCCCGCGACGGCCCTGAGCACGCTGATCCACCTCAGCGTGGTCGTGTTGTGGCTGTTGCTGTTCGCGCGCGCATTTTTCCTGCGCGGCGTGGTGGCGTGGTCTACCGGTATCGCCTACGTGCTGTACGACACCTTGCTGCTGGCGTTCGTCACGTGGAAGGCGTGGCCGCTCATGCGGCCCACGCCGCCGCTCGAACCGGACTACGATCGCCGCAGTTTGCCGAGCATGGGCGTGATCGTCGCCTCGCACAACGAGGCGGCGGTGCTGCCGGTCACGCTGGCCGCGCTGCTGCGTCAGACGCACGGCCCCGCGCAGATCGTGATTGCCGACGACGGTTCGACCGACGGCACCAGCGAACTCCTCACCAGCCGTTTCGGCCTGACCGCCGCGGCGGACGGCGTACTGAGCGCGCCGAGTTCGCTGCATCCGAATCTCTACTGGTTGCGCGTGCCGCACGGCGGCAAGGCGCGCGCGCTGAACGCGGCCATCGTCGTGATGACCACCGACACCGTCATGACCGTCGACGCCGACACGCTGCTCGACGACGACGCCACCTACGCGATGCGCGCGGCCTTCGCCAGCGAGCCGAAACTCGTCGCGGCCGCCGGCATTCTCGTGCCGGTCTGCGGGCAAACGGTGTCGGGCCGCGTGTTCCAGTGGTTCCAGACCTACGAGTACATGCGCAACTTCATCGCCCGCTTTGCGTGGATGCGCGCCGACAGTCTGCTGCTGATCTCCGGCGCGTTCGCGTCGTTCAGGCGCGATGCGCTGCTCGACGTGGGCGGCTTCGACGCGCAATGTCTGGTCGAAGACTACGAACTGATTCACCGGTTGCGCCGCTACTCGGTCGATCACGGGCTCGGCTGGGACGTGCGGGTGGTCGGCGAGGCGCATGCGCGCACCGACGCGCCCGACAACCTCGGCAGCTTTCTGCGTCAACGGCGCCGCTGGTTCGCGGGTTTCCTGCAAACCCAGTACTGGAACCGCGACATGACCGGCAACCCGCGCTACGGCACGCTCGGCATGCTGATGCTGCCGGTCAAGGCCATCGACACGATGCAACCGGTCTACGGCCTGACGGCCTTTGCCTTGCTGCTCGGCTTCCTGTTCGGCGGCCACGGCACCATCGTCGTGTCGATCTTCGGCGTGATCGGCGCGAAGACGGCGATCGACCTCGCCTTCTATCTCTGGAGCATCCATCTCTACCGGCGCTGGACCGGCGAGCGCAGCAGCACGAGCCTGTGGATGGCCACGCTTGCGGCGATTGCCGAGCCGTTCACGTTCCAGATCGTGCGGCACGTCGGCGCGGTGCTCGGCTGGCTGCATTTCCTGCGCGGTGGCCGCTCATGGGGCGTGCAGCGCCGCTCGGGATTGGTGGCGCGCGACGAGTCCTGACGGGACGCATTTATTGACGTAGGTCAGGTGACGACGCCGCGAGGCGTCCGCATGGACGGTGGCGAGCAGAGCGCGGAACCATCGGCCGTCGGGTTCTAGTAGACTGTGCAACGATGCCGACCTCAATTTTGCGAGGTGGCGACCTTCTATCGCCGGTGCACGGAGACCTCACCTATGCATGCTGTTCCCCCGCTCGAACAAGACACCGTCGAAGCGCCCGCCGCAGGTTCACCAGCCAGCACAACGGCTCAAACAGCCGGACAGGCCGCTTCTACGGCCTCGTTCAACGCTCATGCCCCTTCACACGCCAGCGGCGCGCCGGTGCGCGATCTGCGCCGCGTCGGTATTCACCCCGATTACTGGTATCCGCTCGCGTGGTCGCATGAGGTCAAGCGGGGCAAGACACATGGTGTGACGTTCGCGGGCGAGCCGATCGTGCTGGCGCGGAGCAAAGCCGGCAAGGCGTTCGCGCTGGAAGACCGTTGCGCGCATCGGCAGGTGCCGCTGCATCAGGGCGTGGTCGAAGGTGAATCGATTCGCTGCGGTTATCACGGCTGGACCTACGACTGTTCCGGCAAATGTATCGACGTGCCTTACCTCGGCCGCGACCGTTTGCCCAATGGCGTGCGTTCCTATCCGTGCCGCGAACACGAAGGGCTGATCTTCGTCTTTCCGGGCGATCCCGCGCTGGCCGACGAACGGCCGCTGCCCGCGCTCGGTTCCGTGTCGGACAAGAAGTACAAGACGCGCCGTTTCGGCCGTCCGGTGAATTGCCACTACTCGTTCATGCACGAAAACCTGATGGACATGAACCATCAGTTTTTGCATCGCCGCCAGATGGGGCAGATGCGTGCGCGTTCGGTGGGTCGTCGTCGCGGCGAAGGGTGGGTCGAGGTCGACTACACGTTTGCGCGCATGGCCGGCCAGCAGCCGATCGGCGAAGCGATCGTGTTCGGTCAGAGCCGCAAGACCGGCGGCGACAACGACAAAGACGTGATGACGATCCGCACCGAGTATCCGTATCAGACGCTGCAAATTCGCACGTCCGATCAGACGCTGGTGATGGACCTGTGGATCGTCTACGTGCCGCTCGACCGCGAACAGCGCACCAACCGCACGTTCGGGCTGCTGTCCATTCGCAAACCGGGCATTCCCGGCGTGCTGAATCTGGCGTGGCCGCTGCTGGTGTGGTTCACGGAACGCATCTTCAAGGAAGACCGCGAGATCGTCGAGGCAGAGCAGCGCGCGCACGATTCGCAAGGCGCCGACTGGAACCACGAAGTGTTTCCGGTCATCAACGAATTGCGCGCGTTGTTGCGCGAGGGCGGCGCGCCGGATCAGATCGTCGGCGCAGGCACGGGCGACACCGCCGTGATCCGCTTCTGGGATTCGCGTCAGGGCAATCCCCTGGCGAAAAGCTGATAGCCATTATTGGAGTATTTCGGCGCTGCGCAGGACCGTACAATCGTCGGCGACGATGAGTGCGGACCGGCAGCGCCGTTTTTGTTCTGGCGCAAGCTGAGCGGGCTCGTCGATCGGCAAAATCACATACCGACATCGCCTGAGAGGGGCTCATCCGATGAGTACCGAACTGCCTATCGTCATGCCGCTCGTGGTGCTGTGCGGTCTGCTCGCCGTCATCGCGCTGGCGCTTGCACTAGGTGGTCCGAAGCGGCCGCCGCCGCTCGCCTCGATCAACGACCCGTTCAAGTCGGTCGATACCTCCGATCTCCCCGCGCTGCGCTACTTCACCGCGCGCGACGACACGCCGCTCGCGTACCGGCGCTATGCCGGCGCGCTGGCGCGAACGCGTGGCAGCGTCACGCTGATTCACGGATCGTCCGCGACCGGAGTGAGCATGCACTCACTCGCAAAGGCGCTTGCCGCAGCGGGCTACGATGTCATCGTGCCGGATATGCGAGGCCACGGCGCGTCGGGCGACAAAGGCCGGATTGCGTACATCGGCCAGCTCGAAGACGACCTGAGCGATATGCTGGACGAACTTCAACCGCTGGCGCCACGTACCTTGCTCGGCTTTTCCGCGGGCGGCGGCTTTGCGTTGAGATTCGCGGGCGATGCGCGTCAACTGGCCTTCGACCGCTATGTGTTGCTGGCGCCGTTCCTGCATCAGAGCGCGCCGTCGACACGCAAAGCGGTGGGTGGCTGGGCGCATGTCGGGTTGCCGCGCACCATCGCGCTGGTCATGCTCAACGGTCTGCGCATCCGGGCCTTCAATCATTCGCCGACCATTGCCTACGCGCTCACGCCGGAGGCGACGGCGAAACTCACGCCGCAATACGCGTACAGCCTGATGCAAAACTTCCGGCCGCATGACGACTACCGCGCCGATATCCGCGCTATGCGGCAGCCGCTAGAAGTGCTGGTGGGTGCCGATGACGAAGTCTTCCTCGCCGATACGTTCGCCCCGGTTTTCGCGGACGCGGGCCGCGTCGTGCCGGTCACGATCGTGCCGGGCGTCGGACACATCGGTCTCACGCTCGACCCGGCGGCGCTGGCGACTATCGTCGGCGTGGTGGACGGCCAAAGGCAGGAGGCGCTCACGCCCACGGTTTCCGCGTCGTGAGGAATGAGTTCATCTCCGTCACGTAGGGAATCGGCGCAGCAGAAACGGCGATAATGCAATCGACGCACACGGAGTTTGCGCTAATCGACATGCGCCCCTTTTCTATCCGTGTACCATTTCGCTTTTTCCGACTTTCAAGAACATCCGTGACTACGCAACAAGTTTCCACCGCACCCCGTAAATCCCTCACGCTTCTGCAACTGCTGGGCCTCATCGGCGCCGCCGGTCTGATCGCCGCAATCGTGCTGAACCAGCTGGTCTGATCCCTCCGCGAAGCGTCGCTTCGCACGTTCCATTCAAAGCCGGCGCGCGTCGCCGGTTTCCTCGATATTTCCGATTTGCCATGTACAAGAAGGGCGTAGCCGTAGAAATCCAGTTTGCTCCCGAGCGGCTCAACGACGGCGCGGGCGATCCCTACTGGATCGATTTGACCCAGGCCGAAGCGCAGCGTCTGCTGGAGAGCCTGCAGGCCCGCCTCGCGGAAAGCGGCGTCGGCACGGCGGCGCCCCTCGTGGTGAGTCTCGATCAGACGTCCGGCATGCAACCGGCCGACGCATCCGGCGTCGCGGCAGCAGCGGAAGTCGCTGCCGCCGACGACTTCAAGCAGTGGGTCTGCGTGATTTGCGGCTGGATTTACGACGAAGCTGCCGGCTTGCCCGAAGAGGGCATCGCGGCGGGCACGCGCTGGGCGGATGTGCCAGCCGACTGGCGTTGTCCGTTGTGCGACGTGGGCAAGGAAGATTTCGCGCTGGTCGAGTTCTGACGACCAGCGTAGTCAGCGAGCGGCTTAAGCGCGCGTTGCCTCAGCCCGCGCCTTCCGGAAAATCCGCGCCGATCGTCGCGGCTTCCCACGCGTCGAAGTCGCCGCGCATGAAGTCGAGTTTCTTGCGCGCCAGTTCGAGCGCGGTTTTGCCGAGCAGCAGGCGCAGCGGCGGATGATCGGAGAGAGCGGCATCGATAATCGCCTGCGCCGCGCGCACCGGATCGCCCGCCTGTTTGCCGCTACGCGCCTCGGTCTGTTTGCGGCGCTCGCCGGCCGTGGCCGCGTAGTCGTCGATTACCGTTGCCGACTGTTTGATCGACGGACCCGCCCAGTTCGTGCGGAACGGACCGGGCTCGACGATCAGTACGTCGATACCGAGCGGCTTCGCTTCGGTCTGCAGCGATTCCGACAGCCCCTCAACCGCATATTTCGTGGCGTGGTAATAACCCGTTGCCGCGAAGCTGGCCAGACCGCCAATCGACGACACGTTGACGATCAGGCCGCTGTGCTGTTCGCGCATGATCGGCAGCACGGCTTTGGTCATGTCGACGAGACCGAACACGTTGGTCTCAAACATCGCGCGCACGGCGTCGTCTTCGCCTTCTTCGATGGCGGCCAGATAGCCGTAACCGGCGTTATTCACCAGTGCATCGATGCGGCCGAAACGTTGCTTCGCTGCGCCGACAACTTTTTCGATCTGCTGACGGTTGGTCACGTCGAGCGGCAGCACGAGAGCACGCTCGTCGTGTTCGGCGGCCAGATCTTCCACCTTGGACGGATCGCGCGCCGTCACCACCGCGCGCCAGCCGCGCTCCAGCACCAGCTTCGCCAACTCACGGCCGAAGCCCGTCGAACATCCTGTAATCAGCCAGACGGGGTTGTCTCGATTCATCATTTGGAAAGCTCCTGTTGAGGGTCGACTGAACTCGTGCTGTGTAGCTCGAAGCGTGCCCGCGTTCGATACGCGGCACGCATGGCGGTAGGCGCCGGGTGCGGATTTCGATTGTAGTCGCAGCGCGGGTGATCGCGCTTGCCGTGGATCAGCGCGAGCGCACCGTGCGCGAGTACGACGCGATCATGGTGGCCAGTTCCTGCGCGGCCGGCGTGATCGGAATGGCGGCGCGCTGCAACAGGCACACGTTCTGTTCGACCACGCGCTCGCGTACGTCGATGGACGTTAGCAGACTCGCGAACGGTCCGCGCTTCGCCACCACGGACGACTCCAGCGACAGACAATCCGTCTCGCTCACCAGATGCAGCGTTTCGTAAAGCCCTTCGACCGTCGCGATGATCTTCGGCGGCGGCAGGCCATGACCTTGCAGAAAATCGTTCAGCCGGTTGACCTGCGGATCGTCAGTGAGATTGGGCGAGCGCGTGGCGACCCACGTGCAATCGGCCAGTTGCGCGAGCGACGTGGCCTTCGCTTTCGGATGACCGCGCCGGCACACCACCACCGGATCGGACGGATAAAGCGGTGT
The DNA here is from genome assembly GCF_050436585.1 of Paraburkholderia sp. GAS199. Taxonomy (NCBI): domain Bacteria; kingdom Pseudomonadati; phylum Pseudomonadota; class Betaproteobacteria; order Burkholderiales; family Burkholderiaceae; genus Paraburkholderia; species Paraburkholderia sp. GAS199. The sequence continues at coordinate 111,593 of NZ_JBNDMM010000009.1, forward strand.
GACGGAGAGGTCCGCTGTATCGGTGTTCTTCGACACCAGCGCGACGGCGAAGTCGAGCGTACCTTCGCGAATCCGCGAAATCATCATGCGCGAGGTGCCGGTACGCAGATGCACGGCAACGCGCTCGAAGCGGGCGCGGAACTCCGTCAACACGGGCACGAAGGCGTCGATCAGCGGCTCGGTGGTCATGCCGAACGTCACTTCGCCCACGTAGTCGCCGCGCAGTTGCTGCACTTCCTGCTCGGCGCGTTCGCATTCGCCGAGTATCGTGCCGGCGCGTTGCAACAAGCGCTGCCCGAGCGCGGTGAGCGCGATGCCGCGGTTGTTCCGCGTGAACAATGTCGCGCCGAGCATGGCTTCGAGATTCTGCAACTGCTGCGTGATGCCGCTCTGCGCGATGCCGAGCGCGCGCGACGCCGCGCGGATGCTGCCATGTTCGGCGACCGCCGTGAAAGCGCGAAGTTGGGAAATGGTCAGCGACATGGCAAGAAGCGGTCTGGTGATCGGTAAAAGTGATCATGATAGTCCGAACGGGACTTCTTCGATGCACTTATGGCGACTTAGTATCGGCGACGCACTGTCCCCCAATCCACCTGAATTCGCCATGAAAATCCCGCTGATGTTTCTGTGCGCCGCGCTGCTGGTCAGCGGCGGCGCGTTCGCCCGCGATGCCGACACGCTGCGTCTCGGCATCGACCCCAGCTATCCGCCGATGGACTCCAAAGCGCCGGACGGCTCGGTGAAGGGCTTCGATGTCGACCTGGGCAACGAAATCTGCAAGCGCATTCACGCGCGCTGCCAGTGGGTCGAACTCGAATTCTCCGGGATGATTCCCGCGCTGCAGGCGCGCAAGATCGACGCGATCATGTCGTCGATGGCGATTACGGAAAAGCGCGAACAGCAGATCCTGTTTTCGTCGAAGCTGTTCCAGTTCAAATCGCGGTTGATCGCGCGTCAAGGCTCGCCGTTGTCGGCGGGTCTGAACGCATTGGCGGGCAAGCAGATCGGCATTCAATCCGGCACGCAGTTCGAGACTTATGCGCAGACTCACTGGGCGCCGAACGGCGTGCACATCGTCGCGTACAAAAGTCAGGACGAAGTCTTTGCCGACCTCGTGAACGGCCGCCTCGACGGCGCGCTGCTCGGTTCGGTCGAAGCGGACTACGGCTTCCTGCGCACGCCGGCGGGCAAGGGCTTCGCGTTTGTCGGCGAGCCGCTGGCGATGGGAGATCGCGGCGTGGGCATCGGTCTGCGCAAGGACGAGACGGCGGTGCAGGCGTCGATCAATGCGGCGATTGCGTCCATGCTGAAAGACGGCACGTATGCGCAGATCGCACACAAGTATTTCGATTTCGATCCCTACGGCAACTGATCGGCAACTGATGTCCTGGTATCGTCGTCCCGCTCACGAATCGAGTTTTCCTGCAATGAACCAACAGACTATTCCGCTTCTCTCGCCCGCCGTCGGTACGCAACGCGAACTGGTGAGTTTTCACTTCGGCCCTGCTGACAGCGCGCAGAAGATTTTCATCTCGGCGTCGCTGCATGCGGACGAAACGCCGGCCATGCTGACCACGGTGCTGCTCAAACGCCGTCTCCTGGAACTCGAGAAGCAGGGCGCGCTGAAAGCGCAGATCGTGCTCGTGCCGGTAGCGAATCCGGTCGGTCTCGGACAATACGTGCTCGGGCAGTTTCTCGGCCGCTTCGATCTCGGCAGCGGCAAGAACTTCAACCGTCATTTTCTTCAGTTTCCGAAAGTGGTCGAGCAGGCCAAGGAAGTACTCGGCGCCGATCCGGTGGAGAACCTGCGGTTGGTCCGCTCGCTCGTGTCTGCGCAGATCGACGCGCAGAAGCCGCTGACCGAATTCGATTCGTTGCAACTGGCGCTGCTGAAGCTCTCGTTCGACGCGGACGTGGTGATCGATCTGCATTGCTCGCTCGAAGCGGCCATGCACGTCTACACGAGCGAAGCAGGCTGGCCCGAGTTCGAGCCGCTGGCGCGCTATCTCGGCGCAGAGGCTTCGCTGCTTGCCACCGACTCGGGCGGCGGCGCGTTCGACGAAACCCACAGCCTGCTGTGGTGGCAATTGCAGCAGGCATTGCCGCAAGACAAGCCCGTGGCGAACGGCACGGTGGCGGTCACGGTGGAGTGTCGCGGTCAGCGGGATGTGTCGTATGCCGTCGCGCAGAAAGACGCGGACGCCATCGTCGATTTCCTGGTGTGGCGCAAGGCCATTGCCGGTGACGTGAAGCCGCTGCCCGCGCTGCCGAATCCGGCCACGCCGCTTGCCGGCAGCGAGCAGTTCTATGCGCCTGTCAGCGGCATTCTGGTGCATCACGCGGCGATCGGCGATCTGATTCGCGTGGGTCAACCGCTGTTCGATATCGTCGACCCGATCACGGACGTCACCACGACCGTGTGCAGCCAGACCGAAGGCGTGTTCTACATGCGACGCGCCATCCGTTTCGTGACGGCAGGTGCGCCGCTGGGCCGCGTAACGGGTAAGAAGCCTGTGCGTACCGGTGTTCTGCTGGGCGCGTAATGCACGCGTAGTGCCGCGTAATGTCATGTCGTGCGCGTTGAAGAAGCGCGCACGGCAGCGGCTATTTTCTGCCGACCAGATAGGTCACGCCTTGCGGTCCATACTGCTCAGCGTGCGGCTTATGCGCCGGCAGATGAAACACGTCGCCGACCTTGTACAGCCGCTCCTGTTCGCCTTCGCGTATGAGTATTTCGCCTTCGAGAATGAGCGCTTTGGCTTCGAACGGATGCTCGTGAACATCCATCGTCACGTTCGCTTCGCGCGTGACGACGACAGCTTCTGGAAAGCCCTCTTTCGTCAGGCTTTCATTAAAGGCTTCGCGGTTCATGGTGTCTCCGTCGGCGGCGCATTGGGGTGACTCACTGTAGCGCGATCCGCAATTTTCTGCCGGACGCGTTGCACTTCCGGGCTTCGACCGGACAACCGCTAACGCAGTCTTTCGATCGAAGCCCGCTCCTGCTTTACACCTTAGTTTGCCACCAGCACCGGCGCCACGGCCGCCGGATCGCTAATGCTCGGCCGGCCGTTTTCCACGTGACCCGCCAGACGGCGCGAGAAGCTCGGGTCGTCGTTGCTCGTCACCGTGAGGTCGTACCAATGATGGCTCGACGCCAGCACCCACGCTTCCTCGATCTGCAGACCAGCCGGCACGAGCACCGGACGTACGTGCGCGCCGTACGCGTTGTCCGTCACGGTCAGGCGCGCGAGACCGCCGCCCTTGTTGCTGAACTTCAGGAACACGTTGCCGTTGGCCACGTCGTACTGCACCTTGACTTCGGGTTGTGCCGGCGTGTTGTTGCCGTGCCAGCCCGCGGCTTGCGCGCTTTGCGTGGCTTGCGCAGTGGCTGTCTGCGTGTTGCCCGAAAACTTGCGCACGAAGCCGTTCGGTCCGAACACTTCGAATGCATACACGCCGTTGGTGCCGCTCAGATCGAAGCTTTCCGTGAGTGACTTGTTGGCCTCGACCGTATAACGCCACGGACCATCCGTGCGGTTCGACGAGTACACATAGAAATGCGCGCCCTGATCGCCGGTGTTGGCGAGCACGATTTCAAACGTGTTTTTCTTCGCGTCGGCGTGGCCGTTCACGTGCAACTCGTACGGCAAGGCGCGCGCGAAACGGATGCCGCTTTCCTGCGGGTCGATTGCGCCGGGCGTGGCGGGCACGGTCGGCTTCGGCTGCGTGGCGCATTGATTGTCGGCGATGCTCTTGTAGTTGCTCGTGTCCGGCAGCGGCGGCACTTTCGAGTCCGGCGTGCGGAAGTCGAAGGCCGTGGTCAGATCGCCGCACACCGCACGACGCCATGCCGTGATGTTCGGCTCATGCACGCCGAAACGCGTTTCGATGAAGCGGATCACCGACGTGTGATCGAACACCTGCGAGCACACGAAACCGCCCTTGCTCCACGGCGAGACGATCGTCATCGGCACGCGCGGGCCGAGGCCGTACGGCAGGCCGTCCGCGGTATAGCTGCCGCCGCGCGCCGGATTGACCACGTTGTGGATCTCGCCTTCGGTGCTGACCGTCGACTGCCCTTGCGCGGGTGTCGTGGCCGGTTGCGGCGGCACGACGTGGTCGAAGAAACCGTCGTTCTCGTCGTACATGATGAACAGGACGGTCTTGCTCCATACTTCGGGATTGGACGTCAGCGCATCGAGAATCTGCGAGGTGTATTCCGCGCCGTAGGCCGGCGTGTAGCTCGGATGCTCGGAGTACGCGGCCGGCGGGCACAACCACGAGACTTGCGGCAGCTTGTTCGCCAGCACGTCGGCCTTCAGATCGTCGATCGTGCGAACGGTTTGCGCGCGCTCATAGAGCGGCGAGCCCGGCTGCGCGTTGATGAAGTTCGTGAAGTTCTGCAGGATGTTGGTGCCGTAGTTGCCGTTCAACGGATCGGAGCCCGTCAGACCCTGCTGATAAATCTGCCAGGAAATGCCGGCCGCTTGCAGACGTTCCGGATAGGTCGTCCACGAGAGCAACTGATAGTTCGGCGGACCGTCGCCGTCGACGAAATCGTTGTTGTCGAGCAGCGGGCCGCCGAGCGTGCCGCTCGGGTCCACCATGCCGCTCATCAGGTACGCGCGGTTCGGGTGGGTCGGTCCCGGCAGAGAGCAGTAGTACGCGTCGCAAACCGTGAAGGCGTCGGCGAGCGCATAGTGGAACGGGATGTCGCTACGCAGGTGGTAGCCCATCGTCATGTCGGTCTTGTTGGCGGGCCACTGGTCGTAGCGGCCGCCGTCGATCGCGGCATGCGTCTTGTACCAGCTGTGATCGAGGTCGCCCACGCACTGCGCGCTGGTCGTGGAAGTGTCCAGGTGGAAGGGCAGCACCGGCTTGGTCGGGTCGGCCTTCGACGGCTGATACCACACCGGCTTGCCGTTCGGCAGCGGAATCGGGAAGCGGTCGTTATAGCCACGCACGCCGCGCATGTGGCCGAAGTAGTGGTCGAATGAACGGTTCTCCTGCATGAACACCACGATGTGCTCGACATCGCGGATCGTGCCGGTGCGGGAAAACGCGGGCACGGCGAGTGCATTGCGGATCGACTCGGGCAGAGCGGTCAGCGCGGCAGCAGCGCCGGCGGATGAAGCGACAGTCTGCAGGAAACGGCGACGGCTAGTTGATGTCATCGAATATCACCTTCTGCGGGGGGAAAGATTAGCGCGCTTTGCACGCCGGTGTCATGAGATCGGCTGAGGCTTAGTTGGAACTGCCGCTGTCGCCCGGTGCGTAGTGCATGACAGGAGCGACCTGCTGGTTGTCGGCTGCGAGACTGGCTTGCATGTTCTGCGTGATGACGTCCGAGGCCGCGCTGGGGTAAGCGGCGGAATCGGCGGCGAGCGTGGACGATGCGGTGAACGTCGGTGCGGCGGAATGGTTTGCGGTATTGGGCGTGAAGTCGTTGCTGACCGGCGTCGGCGTCGAATTCGACGTGGACGCGGCGGACATCGAGCTGGAATCGTCCGCGCCACAACCATTCAACGCGAATGTTGCGAATGCAACGAAGGCAATGAAAACGCAGTTGGCCAGGTGCATGTCTCTTTTCATGTGTGCATCCGTTTTCGTGTTGGCGGGTGCAGTCTCCATTCCTTTCGAGAAATAATTGTGAAACGTTTGCGAGTTGCTGACACCACGTGAAAATGTGGGTTAATCGAAAGGCGATGGAAAGCGTGAAGCAGGAGAATGGTCACACTGACGCAACATTGAAAAAGTGCAGCACACCGAACTATTTGCGGTTTGCATAACATCGGTAAGTTCATGACACGCATCGACACACCCAGCGGTAATTCTTTCGAGCGCTCGCGTCTCGAAGACGAATGGCTCGAATCGGACGGCTTCGGCGGCTTTGCGTCGGGCACGGTCGGCACGTTGCGTACGCGTCGGTATCACGCGCTGCTGCTCGCCGCCACGCGTGCGCCGGGTGGCCGCATGGCGCTCGTCAACGGTGTGGAAGCGTGGCTCGAAGCGGACGGCAAGCGCTATCCGCTGAGCATGCAGCGCTATGTACCCGATGTGGTCTATCCCGATCTGGGCGCAAGTCTGCTCAGCTTCGATACCGCGCCGTGGCCCACTTGGCGCGTGCAGATCGAGCCGTCTGTTGTTCTGATGGCGGAAGTGTTCGTGAACCGGGCTTCGTGCGAAACGGTCTTGCGCTGGCAACTGCAAACGGATCGCGGCGCCGTAATAAAGAATGCGTTCACGTTGAAAGTCAGGCCGCTGCTCTCTGGCCGCGACTACCACGCCTTGCATCACGAGAACGCTGCGTTCAACTTCAGTGCGCAGACGAGCGTCGATTCGGCGTGCGCGAGTTGGCAACCGTACGGCGACGTGCCGTCCATCCACGCGGCGACGAACGGCGTCTACACGCATGCGCCCGACTGGTATCGCAACTTCTGCTACGTGCGCGAGCAGGAGCGCGGACTCGACTTCAGCGAAGATCTCGCCACGCCGGGCGTGTTCGGTTTCGATCTGGGCGCGGGCGAGGCCGTGATGATCCTGAGCGCGTCGATAGAAACCGGGGCGCAGCTCACGCCGCCCGCGAGCGCGGCGTCGGCCACGGCGCGTGCAGCCGAACTCGCGCGGATCGAACAGCAGCGCCGCGGCGCATTCGCTTCGCGGCTCGAACGTTCCGCCGACGCCTACGTGGTCGCGCGCAACGTGGGCCGCACGATACTCGCGGGCTTTCCGTGGTTCACCGACTGGGGCCGCGACACCTTCATCGCGATGCGTGGCCTGTTGATCGCAACGGGCCGTCTCGACGACGCCGAAGCCATCCTGCTCGAATGGGCGGGGACCTTGTCCGAGGGCATGCTGCCGAACCGCTTTCCCGATTACGGCGACACGCCTGAATTCAACTCCGTCGACGCTTCGCTGTGGTTCGCGATCGCCGTGCACGACTATCTGCAAACCGCTCACGCCGGCACCTCCACCCGCGCGCGGTTGCAACAGGCGGTGGAAGCCATCCTCGCGGGTTATACGAACGGCACGCGCTTCAACATCAAGTCGTCGGCGGATGGTTTGCTGAACGCAGGCACGCTCGGTGTGCAACTCACGTGGATGGACGCGAAGGTCGGCGACTGGGTCGTCACGCCGCGCATCGGCAAGCCGGTAGAAGTGCAGGCGCTGTGGTTCAACGCGTTGTGCGTGGCCGCAACCTGGAATCCGTCGTGGCAGGCGGCGGCCGCGCGCGCGTTGCAGGCGTTTCGCGCGCGCTTCGTCGATCCCGCCACGCAGGCGCTATTCGATAACGTCGACGTGGATTTCGTCGATGGCGCGATCGACCGTTCGATTCGCCCGAACCAGATTTTTGCCGTGGGCGGATTGCCGTTCGCGCTGCTCGATGGCGCGGCGGCGCGTGCCGTGGTGGATCAGGTGGAAGCCCAGTTGCTCACGCCGCTCGGACTGCGCACGCTCGCGCCGTCCGATCCCGCCTATCGCGGACGCTACGCGGGCTCGCCGCTGGAGCGCGACGGCGCCTACCATCAGGGCACGGTCTGGCCGTGGCTGATCGGGCCGTTCATCGAAGCCTGGCTGCGGGTTCATGGTCCGGCCGGCGCTGCGCTGCGGCAGGAAGTCGAGAGCCGCTTTCTGGCGCCGCTCTACGCTCACCTCGACCGCGCCGGCCTCGACCACGTGTCTGAAATCGCCGATGGCGACGCGCCGCACGCGCCGGCCGGCACGCCGTTTCAGGCGTGGTCGCTGGGCGAGCTGCTGCGCGTCGAGCGAATGCTTGCCCGTCTGGAGCCCGCCCGCGCCTAAACCGCGCTAGGATGTGAGTCCCATCGCCAAGCCTGAAGCAAGGAAGTCGTCATGCCCCCGCTGCGCGCTGCCAATCTGATCGCCACCACCGAAGGTTTACGTCTGCATTCCGCCGATTGCGCGCACTGGCAGCGCTGGGGGCCGTATCTCAGCGAACGTCAATGGGGCACGGTGCGCGAAGATTACAGCGATAACGGCACCGCCTGGGACTACTTTCCGCACGACCATGCGCGCAGCCGCGCTTACCGCTGGGGCGAAGACGGCATCGCGGGCTTCGGCAACGACACGCTCAGCTGGTGCGTCTCGCTCGCGCTGTGGAACCGCAAGGACCCGATCCTCAAAGAACGCCTGTTCGGTCTCACGAACGCACAAGGCAATCACGGCGAGGACGTGAAAGAGCTGTACTTTTACGTCGACGGCACGCCCACGCATTCCTATATGCGGATGCTGTACAAGTACCCGCACGCCGCCTTTCCGTACGACGATCTCGTGCAGGAAAACGCGCGGCGCGGTACCGAACTCCCGGAATACGAAATTCTTGACACCGGCGTGTTCGACGACCTGCGCTATTTCGACGTGCAGGTCGAATACGCGAAGCACGCGCCCGACGACATTCTCATGCGCGTCACCATCGAGAATCGCGCCGATCAGGCGGCTTCGCTCGACGTACTGCCGCAAATCTGGGCGCGTAATTCGTGGTCGTGGAAAGAGAACAAGGACAAGCCTTCGCTCGTGGCCGGCGTGGACCACAACGGCGGCGCACAGGTGCTCGGTCATCATCATGGGCAGCAGCCCATCGTGGTGACGGCCTGGTCGCCGGATGCGCCTGGTCTGAACTGGCTGTTCTGCGAAAACGACACGAATGTGAGGCGTCTGTTCAACATGGACGGCGCGGGCCCGTTCAAGGACGGCTTCAACGATTACCTCGTTCACGGCGACGAACTCGCCGTGCGCCGTGAAGGTGGCACGAAGGCCGGCGCGCACGCCGCGCTCGATATCGCGCCGCACGGTCGCGCGGTGGTCTATATGCGCTGGCGTCCGCAATCCACTCCCGACGACGTGCCGCTCGACGCCGACGCGGTGTTCGCGCGCCGCATTGCCGAGGCCGACGAATTTTATGGCGCGCTGCAACACGAGATCACCGATCCCGACGCGCGGCTCGTCCAGCGTCAGGCGCTCGCGGGCATGCTGTGGTCCAAGCAGTATTACCAGTTCGACGTTCAACGCTGGCTCGAAGGCGATCCGTTGCAGCCGAAGCCTGCCGAGGCTCGCAAGCACGGCCGCAATACGGACTGGCGGCATCTGTGCAACGCCGACATCATCTCGATGCCGGACAAATGGGAATACCCGTGGTACGCGTCGTGGGATCTGGCATTTCACGCGGCGGCGTTCGCCTTGATCGATCCGGCGTTTGCGAAACGCCAGTTGTTGCTGCTCGTGAAAGATCGCTATCAGCATCCAAACGGACAGTTGCCGGCATACGAGTGGGCCTTCGGCGACGCCAATCCGCCGGTGCATGCATGGGCTGCCTGGCGCGTCTATGAAATCGACCGGGCGCTAACGGGCAAATCGGACCGTGACTTTCTCGAACTCATTTTTCACAAGCTGCTGCTGAATTTTTCGTGGTGGGTGAATCGCAAGGACGCCGACGGTCACAACATTTTCCAGGGCGGTTTTCTCGGGCTCGACAACATCGGCATTTTCGATCGCTCCTCGCCGCTGCCGACCGGCGGCCATATCGACCAGGCAGACGGCACGGCCTGGATGGCCGCGTATGCACTCGACCTGATGCGGATCGCGCTCGAACTTGCTTACGCCAATCACGTATTCGTGGATATCGGCGTGAAGTTCTTCGAGCACTTCCTGTATATCGCCGAGGCCGTCAGTTGCGACGACGGTTGCGATACCGGTCTGTGGGACAGCGAAGACGAGTTCTTCTACGACAAGCTGCGTCTGCCGGACGGCAGCAACATTCCGATGCGCCTGCGCTCGATCGTCGGGCTCATTCCGCTGTTTGCCGTGCATGTGCTGGAAGAGCGTCTGCATAGCGGGCTGCCCGGTTTGCGCGAACGGCTCGTGTGGTTCCTCGAACATCGCCCCGATCTCGCCAAGCTCGTCTCGCGCTGGGATGAACCGGGCAAGGGCAATTCCTTGCTGCTCTCGCTGCTGCGCGGGCATCGCATGAAGGCGCTGCTGCGTCGCGCGCTCGACGAAAGCGAATTCCTTTCGGATCACGGCGTGCGGGCCCTGTCGCGTTTTCATCGCGATCATCCGTTCACGTTCAACCACAACGGCGACAGCTTCACCGTCAAATATTTGCCGGCCGAGTCCGACTCGCGTGTGTTCGGCGGCAATTCGAACTGGCGCGGTCCGATCTGGATGCCGGTGAACTATCTGCTGATCGAATCGTTGTACGAATTTCATCGCTATTACGGCGAGGATTTCCGCGTCGAATATCCGACCGGCTCGGGGCAAAAGTTCTCGTTGAGCGAAATCGCCGACGAACTCGCGCGCCGCGCCACCACGCTGTTTCTGAAGGACAAGAACGGCGAACGTCCGGTGATGGGTTCGTATCCGCTCTTGCAGGCGGACCCGCGTTCGCGCGACCTCGTGCTGTTCCACGAATATTTCCACGGCGACAACGGCCGTGGCGTGGGCGCTTCGCATCAAACGGGCTGGAGCGGTCTCGTCGCGCTGCTGCTGCAACCGCGCACGATGGGCGCGGCGGGCAACGTGCCGCTCGCGGGCGAACCGTTGCCGGTGAGCGCGCCGATTCCCATGGGAAATTCGACGCAAGCGTCGACGCAAGCGGCCGTGCCCGAGCCGGCGTGTGAACTGGATCCGGCGTCCGCCATGGCAACGTCCACGGTCAAATAGCCGAGGAGAAGAACGCGCCGCGCGAGGTTACATAAGCCATACAGCCTGCGCGGCGACCACGCGAATACAAGGTTTCACACCTGTTTTTGAACTGTGCGGGTTCCCGCGTGGTCTTTCCTGTATCGCCACGTCCGTTTCATTGGCTTCCTCAAGCGAATCCCATGTCGACTACTCCAGATACCTCAGCCTCCACCAACGCCAACTCCACCCAGGAACGCAGCTGCAAAGTCAGCGCGAGTCCGCATGGCGCGCCGCCTTCGCCGGCCGGCAAGCGGCCTGCGCCACCTTGCACGCTGGTGATCTTCGGCGCGGGCGGCGACCTCACCAAACGTCTGCTGATGCCGGCCTTGTACAACCTCGCGGTGGACGGTCTGCTCGACAACGGCATGAAGATCATCGGCGTGAATCACGGCGAGCGCGAAACCAGCGAATGGCGCGAGGATCTGCACAAGTCGCTGGAGCAGTTCGCCGCCGACAAAGCCAGCACCTTCCACGCCGGCAAGCTCGACGACAAGGCGTGGGACTGGGTCGCGCAGCGGCTCGAATACATGGCCGGCGAATTCGAAACCGACGACACCTTCACGCAACTCAAGCAGAAGCTCGACCAGGCGCCGGGCGGCAACGTCATCTTTTATCTCGCGGTGAGTTCGCGTTTCTTCAAGCCGATCGTCGAGCATCTCGGCAAGGCGGAACTGCTGAAGGAAAGCGACGGCGACAAGGCCGGGCAGGGCGGTTTCCGGCGTATCGTGATCGAGAAACCGTTCGGCACCGATCTCGCGTCGGCACGCGATCTGAACGCGCACATTCTTTCGTTCGCGAAGGAATCGCAGGTGTATCGCATCGACCACTTTCTCGGCAAGGACACCGTGCAGAGCATTCTCGCGGTGCGCTTCGCGAATGCGCTGTTCGAACCGGTGTGGCGGCGCGAGTACATCGACAGCGTGCAGATCACGGCGGCCGAAACGATCGGCGTGGAAGGGCGCGGCAAGTTTTACGAGCAGACCGGCGCCTTCCGCGACATGCTGCCGAACCACCTGTTCCAGTTGCTCGGCATGGTCGCGATGGAGCCGCCCAATTCCTTCGACGCCGAAGCCGTGCGCGACAAGAAAGCGGAAATCTTCGACGCGATCCAGCCGCTGACCGCCGACGACGTGGTGTTCGGTCAATACGAAAAAGGGCCGGCGGGCGTGGGTTATCGCGAGGAACCGGACGTCGCGCCGGACAGCACGACCGAAACCTATGCGGCCGCGCGCGTGTTCGTCGAAAACTGGCGTTGGGCCGGCGTGCCGTTCTATCTGCGCACGGGCAAGCGTCTTGCCGCGCGTCGCACGGAGATTTCGGTGCAACTCAAGCCGGTGCCGTTCCGGCTGTTCCGCGACACGCCCGTCGACGCACTGACCCCGAACGTATTGACCTTGCGCATCGATCCGGCGCACGGCACGAGCTTCGACTTCAACGTGAAAACGCCGGGTCCGCTCATGCAGGTGGGCGCGGTGCAGTCGTCGTTCGATTACGGTGATTTTTTCGCGGAACGCGCCAACGTCGGCTATGAAACCTTGTTGTACGACTGCATGCTCGGCGACGAAACGCTCTTTCAGCGCGCCGACAGCATCGAATCCAGCTGGTGCGCGGTGGACGACGTGCTGCATCCGAAAACCGGCGGCCCGATTCCCGTGCGCGGCTATGCGGCCGGTAGCGAAGGTCCGGCCGAAGCCGATGCGCTGCTCGCGCGCGATGGACATGCATGGCGGCCGTTGAAGCAGAACGCGGTCGAGAAGAAGTAACTTCGTTAAGTGCAACACAACAATCGGGGGATACCGTGGCGACACGTAAGACAGTCAGGAAGAAAGCAACTGCCAGCACCGAGCGGATTCTGGCAATCGACGTCGGCGGCACTGGTCTGAAGGCGGCCATCATCGACGCGGACGGGCAGATGAAAACCGAGCGCGTGCGGGTAGCCACACCGCATCCGTGCACGCCGGATCAACTGGTGGACGCATTGGCGAAGCTGGTCGAGCCGATCGTCACGCAGGAGCCGCCCACGCTCATGTCGATCGGCTTTCCGGGCGTGGTGCGCAACAACCGCATCCTCACCGCGCCGCACTTCGGCGTGGAAGGCTGGCACGACATTCCGCTCGCCGACTCGCTCGCGCAGCGCCTCGGCGGCCTGCCCGTTCGCATGATCAACGACGCTGAAATGCAGGGCTTTGCCGCGATCGAAGGTCACGGGCTCGAATTCGTGCTGACGCTCGGCACCGGCGCGGGCACCGCCATGTTCCGTGACGGCGAACTGATGCCGCACCTGGAACTCGCGCATCATCCGGTCAGCAAGAAAGGCGTGGCGTACGACGAATACATCGGCGAAGCGGCGCGCGAGAAAGTGGGCAACAAGCGCTGGAACCGGCGGGTCGCCAAGGTGATCGGCATCCTCGATTCGCTGGTGAATTACGACAAGCTGTGGATCGGCGGCGGCAACGCGGCGCGCCTGAAGTTCGATCTGCCGCCGAACGTCGCGACCGTATCGAACGACGCCGGTATCGAAGGCGGCGCGCGCCTGTGGCATCCGCGCTCGTTGCGCGAGACGCGGCAATTGCCGGACGCCAATCAGCGCACGGGCGCGTTCAAGTGAGCGCTTGGCCAAACGTAAGCGTGCCGCGGCAGTTCGGCTCGACGTGATGGCGTGGCGGCGCGGGCTCGTGGCGGTCGGTTACGGCGTCGCGCTGACTCGCGCCGCGGTGGCCGATACGGGCGCTCAACTTTTTTGGTTCATTCCCGCGCTGTCCGTACGGAAAAACCGTACTGCCAGTGCGGGCTGTTGCAAAAATGCGAAACTTTCTCAAACTTTCCGAACACGAATTCAGCGCGTTAAACCGGCAAAACTGAAGGCTTATCGAAAGCTTGGTAAAAAGTAAAAATCCGCTGAATAGGTTGGTGTAAGGTTTAAAGCTTTCGTTGTTGTAATGTTTGGATTCACGTAATCGGCTGATAATTACATCAACATTACGTCAGTAATTTTCCGAAACAAATAAGTTACGGCAAGTAACTTACGCGACCATTGCTGCGTCATTATGCGTGTGGAATGATAGCGATTCTCATTCAACCACTAGCCAGCCAACCCGTCGTCTTCGTGATTTTCTGAGGACCGGCAGCCAGCCAATTGCGGTTTTGTCATAGGTCGCGTGCCCTCCACGCCGATCGGCAAACGCACTTCTGACGGGATTCCCATGTTTAACCACACGCCGCTTGCGACTGCGTTAGCGCTAGCTTTTGCCGTTCCGTTCGCGACCCCTGCTGTCGCCCAGACCGCTCCGCAAACTGCTGCTCAACCTGCCACGCAAAGCACGTCGACCGAGAACGCAACCCTTCCGACCATCGGCGTCGCGGCACAGGCCGAACAACAGGATTTCCAGCCGGAACGCTCGACGGTCGGCGCGAAGACGCCCACCGCGTTGCGCGACATTCCGCAAACCGTCACCGTGATCAACAAGTCCGTTCTGCAGTCGCAGGGCGCCACGTCGTTCCAGGACGCGCTGCGTAATGCGCCGGGCGTGACGATCGGCGCGGCCGAAGGCGGCCAGATCGGCAACAACGTCAACCTGCGCGGCTTCACGGCGCAGAACGACATCTACCTCGACGGCTTCCGCGATCGCAACCAGTACTATCGCGACACCTTCGACCTCGAAGAACTCGAAGTGCTGTACGGTCCTTCGTCGATGCTGTTCGGCCGCGGATCGACCGGCGGCGTGATCAATCAGGTCAGCAAGAAAGCGAACCTGAAGGACTCGGCTGAAGTGACCGGCATGATCGGCACCGACGCCAAGTACCGCAGCACCGTCGACGTCAACCACAAGCTCACCGACACCTCCGCGATTCGCCTCAACGCGTTCGGCCAGAGCCTCGGTTCGACGCGCGACGAGATGAAGAACAAGGACTACGGCATTGCGCCCGAAGTGCGTTTCGGCATCGGCACGCCGACCGAAATCACGCTGTCCGCGCTGATCCAGCACAACTACGATATGCCGGACTACGGCGTGCAGGCGTTGAACGGCCGTCCGTCGCCGGTGCCGAAGAACACGTTCTACGGCCTGACCACCGACCGCACGATTCAGGACATCCAGACCTTCACCGCCGGCATCAAGCACAAGTTCTCGGACAACCTGATCCTGACGAACCAGACGCAGTTCTCGCACTCGCTCACCGACGCGCGTGAAACCGCGCCGCAAGCCGTGCTGACTGGTCCGCTCGCCACGAGCCCGGCGCTGTCGAACGGCAATTACACGACACTCTCGCCGTCGCAACTGTTCATCAAGTTGCAAAGCCACGACCGTGTGATCGAGAACCACTCGCTGTACAACGACACGATGATCGAATACAAGTTCGACACCGGTCCGATCAAGCACGACCTGATCGCCGGCGTCGACCTCGGACACGACAGCTATTCGAACCAGGCGTACACGCGTAACAACCTGCCGGTCGTGTCGATGGTGAATCCGGCGTACCTGGCGAATCCCGCGGGCGTGACGACCACGGTCGGCAACTACGCGGATTCCGGCTCGAACGAAATCGGCGCGTACGTGAACGACACGATCTCGCTGGGCCGCGACTGGAAATTCATCGGCGGCTTGCGCTGGGATCGCTTCCAGGCGCAGATCCACAATTCGATCAGCCTGCCGCTTTACGCGACGCAAACCAACTACTTCACCAGCGTCCGCGCCGGTGTGATCTATCAACCGACCGACTGGCAGTCGTACTACATGTCGTACGGCACGTCGTTCAACCCGTCGCTCGAAGCATTGACGGTGACGAACCTGACGCAGAACCTCGCGCCCGAGTCCACCAAGTCGTATGAAGTCGGCGCGAAGTGGGATCTGCTCGGCGGCGGTCTGTCGGTCACGTCGGCGTTCTTCCGCGAAGAGAAGAACAATGCGCGCACCCAGGTGTCGCCTACCGAATACGAACTCGACGGCGACATCCGCGTCGACGGATTCCAGGCGGGCGTGACGGGTCACATCACGGACAAGTGGCAGGTGTTCGGCGGCTATACGTACATGGACGCCATCATCCTGAAGGCGCTCGACGGCACGCAAGGTCACGTGCCGGCCAACACGCCGCGCAACACGCTGACGCTCTGGACCACCTACGCGATCACTCCGCACTGGGAAATCGGTGGCGGCCCGACGTACATGTCGCCGCGTTATGCGTCGAACACGAACTACGTGATGGTGCCGGGCTACACGCGTTGGGACGCGACCGCCGCGTACCACGCGAAGAAATACGACGTGCGCTTGAACCTGTTGAACATGACCAACAAGATGTACTACGACGCGCTGATTCCGTCCGACGGCGGACGCTCCGTGCCGGGTATCGGCCGTACGCTGCTGGCGACGTTCGACTACCGCTTTTGATTCGCGTCACAGGGATGCGGTAGGCTCGCTGTTTTAGCATCCGGCGAGCCTACGGAAAGGAAACGACATGCTGTTGCACATACCGAACGTGCTCGATGCCGAGCAATTGCGCATCGTCCGCAAGCGGCTCGACGAGGCCGGCGACGCCTGGGTCGACGGTCGCGCGACCGCCGGCTATCAGGGCGCGCCGGTCAAACGCAATCAGCAGATCGCCGAGCATTCGCCGGTGGCGCGTGAGCTCGGCGACGTGATCGTCGGCGCGATTGAGCGTAATCCGCTGTTCATCAGCGCCGTGCTGCCGAACCAGGTGTATCCGCCGCTCTTCAACCGCTACGAAGGCGGCATGCAGTTCGGCTCTCACGTGGACGGCGCCGTGCGGGTCTTGCCCAACGGCGTGAAGTTGCGCACGGACGTCTCGGTCACGCTGTTCCTTTCCGAGCCTTCCGAATACGACGGCGGCGAACTCGTCATCGAAGATACTTACGGCGTGCAGCAGGTGAAGCTGCCGGCGGGCGACATGATCGTCTATCCGGCAACCAGCTTGCATCAGGTCACGCCGGTCACGCGCGGCGCGCGTATCGCGAGCTTTTTCTGGGTGCAGAGCCTCGTGCGCAGCGATACGCATCGTGCCTTGCTGTTCGACATGGACACGGCGATTCAACGCCTGAACGCCACCCAGGCCGACGACACTGCGCGCCGCAGTCTCGTTGGTTGTTACCACAACCTGCTGCGCACCTGGAGTGAAACGTGAGCGTACCCGAGGCTATCGACATTCAACCGGCTTCGGCCATCGACGCCGCCACCCGCGAGCCGCACCGGCTCGACAGCGGCGAACTGAAAGCGCGTCAACAGCGCTCGCGCCGCGCCACCTTCATCAAGTGGCTGCGCAAGGTGCACGGCTGGGTCGGTCTGTGGGGCGCGGCGCTGGGTCTGCTGTTCGGCACAACGGGCTTTTTCCTGAACCATCGCGGCGGTCCGCTGCGTGTGTCGACCGGCGAGCCGCAAGTGGCCGTGTTGCAGGTGCCGCTGCCGCAACCGGTGCCCGAATCGCCGCGCGACCTCGCCAAATGGCTGAAGGGCGAATTGAAGCTGAGCGGCAAGCCGGGCCGCGTGCAGAAGGAGCCGTCGCATCCGGTGGCATGGGGCGATCGCAGCATGGTCCAGCCGGAGCACTGGCAACTCAACTTCGCGTCGCCGCAGGAAAATACGTCGGCGGAATACTGGGTTGGCAATAACTACGTGACGGTCAAGCGCAGCGAAAACACCTTCCTCGCCGCGCTGACAAACCTGCACAAAGGCGTCGGTCTGAGTGTCGGCTGGGTGCTGCTGATCGACACGCTGGCGGGCAGCATCATCCTGCTCTCGCTCACGGGCGTTCTTCTGTGGACCGAGTTGAACAAACGCAAGACGGTGGGCGCGGTTCTCGTGATCGGCTCGATCGTGGCGGCGGTGTGTGTCGGTCTGAGCTAGGCTGAGTCGCACCTGACGGCGCTGAGTTGGGCGCGTCGACGGCGCGGGTTCACGCTGGCAACGCTCGTCGGCGAGTCGCCTTGGCAATCGGGAAGTTCGCCACGGCAAACGCCTGATTCGACGTACCTTTTACCTGCATTCCGAAGCGGCTCGAGCGCAACACCCGAGCCGCGCGCGCATTCGCCGCCTGCGAAGTGCGCGCATTGTCATCCGCCTGCCGGCAGACCGTCCGTGTCTGCCCATTTTCCTCGAACACGCCGCGCTGCGCCGTGCGAAAATCCCGCTAGTTTCCGTGTCCCAACCTTTGTCGATTGCCGACAGTCCTGTCAGGCATCGACTTTGCAACGCCGGTCCACACCGAGAAATGCCCCCGCCGTGTCGAGGAGATCGCGTTGAAAATGCCGGACAGTTCCATGTCGAATGTTTCTGCCATGAACTCAGATTCGCCTGCTTTTCTTGCCGGCGGCGGTGAACTCGGCGCGCTGATCCGCGCCTATGACTGGACGAGCACCGCGCTCGGCGCGCCGCACAGCTGGCCGCAAGGTCTGAAGATCGCGATTCGCATCATGCTCACCTCGCGTCAGCCGATCTGGATCGGTTGGGGCGACGACCTGCTGTACTTCTATAACGACGCGTACAAGTCGATCATCGGCGGCAAGCATCCGGCCATGCTCGGCAAGCCGACACGCGTGGTGTGGCATGAAATCTGGAACGACATCGAGCCGTTGCTGAACACCGCGCTGAGCGGCGCGGAAGGCACTTTCGTCGAACAGAAGCTGCTCATCATGGAGCGCAACGGCTTCCCCGAAGAAACGTATTACACCTTTTCGTACAGTCCGATTCCCGGCGACGACGGCGAACCCGGCGGGATCATCTGCGCCAACAGCGACGACACGGCGCGCGTGGTCGGTGAAAGACAACTGGCGCTGCTGAAAGAACTTGCCGCCGCCAGCCCCGACGCCCGCAACTGGCGCGAAGCCTGCGAACTGAGCGCGGCCGCGCTGCAATCGAATCCCTGCGACATTCCTTTTGCGCTGCTGTACGCCGCCGAGCCCGGCAGCGACGTATTCACCCTGGCCGGCCGAAGCGGCATCGAGGCGGGCCATCCCGCCGCCCCCGACACGATCGCGCCGGGCGCGAACGCGGCATGGCCCGTCGGCGACGTGCAGCGCAGCCAGCTCGCGCAGACCGTGCAAGGTTTGACGCAGCGCTTCGGCAAGGCGCTGCCGGGCGGTCCGTGGCCGGTCGGTCCGGAACAGGCGATTGTGCTGCCGGTTGCGGCAGGCAGCGAAACGGTGCCCGCGGTGGTGCTGGTCGCGGGCCTGAATCCGTATCGTCTGGTCGACGACGCGTATCGCAGTTTTCTGAACCTGAGCGCCGGGCAGATCGGCGCGGCAATCGGTTATGCCGAGGCTTACGAGGAAGAGCGGCGGCGCGCGGAAGCGCTCGCCGAAATCGATCGCGCCAAGACGACGTTCTTTTCGAATATCAGCCACGAGTTCCGCACGCCGCTCACGCTCATGCTCGGGCCGCTCGAGGAGCTGCTCGCCAAACCGCAGCCCGATACCGCTGCGCAAGGCAGCGCGGCCAGCGAGCCGGACGTGCGCGAAGAGTCCGATCGCGCGCTGCTCGAAATCACGCATCGCAATGGATTGCGTCTGCTGAAGCTGGTCAACGCGCTGCTCGATTTTTCGCGCATCGAGGCGGGGCGCATCGAGATTCACACGCAGCCCACCGATGTCGCCGGTTTCACGGCCGAACTCGCTGCGCTGTTTCAGTCGGCGATAGAAACGGCCGGCATGCAACTGGTGGTGGAGATTCCCGCCGAGCCGGTCGTCGTGCAACTCGACCGCGAGATGTGGGAAAAGGTCGTGATGAACCTGCTGTCGAACGCGTACAAGTTCACGTTCTTCGGCAGCATTCGCGTGACGGTCGAGGCGCTGGAAGACGGCGGTGCGCGCGTGAACGTGAGCGACACCGGCATCGGCGTCGCCGCGGAAGAATTGCCGCGGCTGTTCGAGCGTTTCCACCGCGTGGCGGGCGCGCCCGGCCGCTCGGTGGAGGGCAGCGGCATCGGTCTTGCCATGGTGCAGGAACTCGTCAAGCTGCACGACGGCACGGTCAGCGTGGACAGCACGCTCGGCGAGGGCGCGCGTTTCAGCGTGCATTTGCCGCGCGGCGGTGCGGTGCCGTCGGACGCCGCCGGTTCCGTGCGCGCGCCGATGAGCAAAAACGCGCACGCCTACGTGGACGCCGCGCTGCGCTGGAGTCCCGAGAACGAAGCGGTGACGCCCCTGGCCGCGCCCGCAGCGGCCGGCAACGCGCCGCACGATGCAATCCCGCCGGGCGCGCGCGTGCTGGTAGTGGACGACAACGCCGATTTGCGCGACTACATGCGCCGCATTCTGAGCGCGGCGGGCCATGAAGTATCGATTGCGCCCGACGGTCAGGCGGCACTGGAAGCCGCACGCGCCGAGCCGCCCGACATCATCGTGTCCGACGTGATGATGCCGCGGCTCGACGGGTTTGGTTTGCTGCGCGAACTGCGCGCCGATCCGGATTTGCGCGAGACGCCGGTGCTGATGCTGTCGGCGCGCGCGGGCGAGGAAGCGCGCGTGGACGGCATCGAGCAGGGCGCCGACGACTACCTCACCAAGCCGTTTTCCGCACGCGAACTGCTGGCGCGCGTGACGGGCAATCTGCAGCTTTCGCGTCTGCGACGCGCCACCGAAATGAAGCTGCGCGAAGAGTCGCGCACGCTCGAAATTCTGAACCGGGTGGGCAAGACCGTCGCCGCCGAACTCGATCTGAACCGCGCGGTGCAGATCGTCACCGACGCGGCCACAGAGTTGACCGGCGCCGCCTTCGGCTCGTTCTTCTACAACGTGCTCGACAACGAGGGCGGCAGCTACATGCTGTACACGTTGTCGGGCGTGCCGAAAGAGAGCTTTGCGCAGTTCCCCATGCCGCGCAATACCGCGGTGTTCGGACCCACGTTCAACGGTGAAGGCATCGTGCGTGTGGACGACATCACCAAAGATCCGCGCTACGGTCATAACGCGCCGCATCGCGGCATGCCCGAAGGCCATCTGAAGGTGCGCAGCTATCTGGCCGCGCCCGTGCAGTCGCGCAGCGGCGAAGTGGTCGGCGGTCTGTTCTTCGGGCATCCGGAGCCGGGCATCTTCACGGAACGCGCCGAGCGCATCGTGGCCGGCATCGCCGCGCAGGCAGCGGTTGCGATCGACAACGCGCGTCTCTATCAGGCGGCGCAATCCGAAATCGACGAGCGCACGAGGGCGCAGAGCGCGTTGCACGATCTGAACGAAACGCTGGAGCGCCGTGTGCTCGAAGCCGTGGCCGATCGCGATCGATTGTGGGAACTCAGCGAAGACCTGCTGGTGGTCGCCGATCTCGAAGGACGTTTGCAGCGCGTGAGCCCGTCATGGAGCAGCGCGCTCGGCCACAACCTCGCCTGGCTGATGACGCGCAACTACTTCGACCTCGTTCATCCCGACGATGTCGATACCGTGCGCCGTCATCTGGCCGAGTTGCGAAGCACGGGCGTGCCGGTGCGCTACGAGAACCGCTTCAAGCGGATCGACGGCACGTGGCGCTGGGTCGCGTGGACCCTCGCACTCGATCCGGCCACCTCGCGCATTCACGGCGTCGGCCGCGACGTGACCGCGGACAAGGAAACCACCGAAGCGCTGCGTCACGCCGAAGAAGCGCTGCGCATGGCGCAGAAAATGGAAGCGATCGGCAAGCTCACGGGCGGCGTGGCGCACGACTTCAACAATCTCTTGCAGGTGATCGGCGGCAATCTGCAATTGCTGGCGAAAGACGTGGCCGGCTCCGACAAACCCGAGCAGCGTGTGCGCAATGCGCTGGCGGGCGTGGCGCGCGGCGCGAATCTCGCGTCGCAATTGCTGGCCTTCGGGCGGCGTCAGCCGCTCGCGCCGAAGGTGGTCAACCTCGGCCGCTTCGTGCGTGGTCTCGACGACATGCTGCGGCGCGCGCTCGGCGACGGCGTGGAAATCGAAACGATCGTGTCGGGCGGTTTGTGGAATACGCTGGTCGATCCGTTTCAGGTCGAAAACGCGCTGCTCAATCTCGCCATCAATGCGCGCGACGCGATGAGCGGCCACGGGCGGCTCACGATCGAAGCCGGCAATGCCTCGCTCGACGACGCCTACGCCAAGCGTCACGCGGACGTCGTGCCGGGCCAGTACGTGATGCTCGCCGTAACGGACACCGGCATGGGCATGACCGCGGAAGTGCGCGAACGCGTGTTCGAACCGTTCTTCACGACCAAGCCCGAAGGACAAGGCACGGGCCTCGGCCTGAGCATGGTCTACGGCTTCGTCAAGCAGTCCGGCGGTCACGTGAAGATCTACAGCGAACGGGGACACGGCACGACGATACGCATTTATCTGCCGCGCGTGCGCCAGGAAGAAGATCTCGAAACCAATGTCGATGCCGGGCCGGCCAAGGGCGGCACGGAAACGGTGTTGATCGTCGAGGACGACGAGGAAGTGCGCGCGACGGTGGT
This sequence comes from Paraburkholderia sp. GAS199, assembly GCF_050436585.1. Taxonomy (NCBI): domain Bacteria; kingdom Pseudomonadati; phylum Pseudomonadota; class Betaproteobacteria; order Burkholderiales; family Burkholderiaceae; genus Paraburkholderia; species Paraburkholderia sp. GAS199. Next base: position 133,697 of record NZ_JBNDMM010000009.1, read on the forward strand.
CGAAATGCTGTCCGACCTCGGCTATCGCGTGCTCAAGGCAAAAGACGCGCAGAGCGCGCTGGCGATCGTGGAAAGCGGCGTGCCGATCGACCTGCTGTTCACCGACGTGGTGATGCCCGGTCCGCTGCGCAGTACCGAACTGGCGCGCAAGTCGCGCGAACGCTTGCCGTCGATCGCGGTGCTGTTCACCTCGGGCTACACCGATAACGCGATCGTGCATGCCGGACGGCTCGACGAAGGCATCGAATTGCTGAGCAAGCCTTATACGCACGAAGCGTTGGCGCGCAAAGTCCGTCATGTGCTGCAATTGCAGCATCCGCAGACGCAGGACGCTGCGACGCTCGAACCACAGCATCTGGAGATCGATCCGCCCGCGACGGCGCAGAGTGCCGACACTTTTGCGGTCGAGGCGGCGGGCCCGCGCATTCTGCTGGTGGAAGACGACGAACTGATACGCGTGAGTACCGCCGAACTGCTTCGCGCCTTCGACTTCGACATTCTGGAGGCCGAAGGCGAGCACGACGCGAAGGCGATTCTGAGCCAGCATGCCATCGACGTGATGCTGACCGACGTCGGGCTCGCGGGCAAATCGGGCGTCGATCTGGCCATGGAGGTGTGCGAAACGCGGCCTCATCTGCGGGTCATTTTTCTGACCGGCTCCGACCTCGTGCTGACGCCGGAGCAGCGTCGGGTGCTGCCGCACGCCACCATGTTGCGCAAGCCGTACGAACCGCTCGATCTGGTCGACGCGTTGAACCGGCCACAAACCTGAGACGCGCGGCAAGCCGCTTGCCGCGCTCGCAGCGGGAAGGCGGCGCCTCGCGCTAGAATCGTCGCAGAGCGCTGACCCCACCGGCGCGGCCGGAATGCTGCCAATGACCACACCTGCCAACGAAGTCGACGTCGCCTTGATGTCGCGACGCTCGATTCGCGCTTTTCTTCCTACGCCGGTGCCGCGCGCCGATATCGAGGCCATTCTCGAAGCCGCGAGCCGTGCGCCGTCGGGCACCAATACGCAGCCCTGGAAGGTCTACGTCGTGACGGGCGCGGCGCTCGCGCGGCTCTCGCACGAACTTCTCGCGGCTTACGACGATCCGCAGCGCGACACGCTGTATCAGGAAGAGTATCGGTACTATCCGTACAAGTGGGTCTCGCCGTATATCGACCGTCGCCGCAAGATCGGCTGGGATCTGTATGGCCTGCTCGGTATCGAAAAGGGCGACAAGGCGCGCATGCACGAACAGCACGCGCAGAACTACCGCTTCTTCGGCGCGCCGGTCGGACTGTTCTTCACGATCGACCGGATGATGGAACGCGGCAGCTGGCTCGACTACGGCATGTTCATGCAGGCCGTCATGACGGCGGCGCGCGGGCGTGGCCTGGACACCTGTCCGCAGGCGGCCTTCACGCCGTTTCACCGGCTGATCGGCACGCATCTCGGCTTGCCACCCGGCGAGCAACTGGTGTGCGGCATGTCGCTGGGTTTCGCCGACGAAAGCGCGCTGGTCAATACGCTGCGCACGGAGCGCGAACCGGTGGCGCAGTTCACGCGCTTCATCGAGTGATTCGCCGTCACGCCGCTAACGCATTTCCCCACTTTGCATCGGACCCACAATGAAAACATCGCGCCGGCATTTCCTGTTACTGAGCGTGAGTGTCGGTTCTTCGCTCGCGCTCTCCACCGCGGCATTCGCCGACACCGCCGGCAAGCTCGCCGAGTCGGACCCGAAGGCGCAAGCCGTCGGCTACAAGGAAGACGCGTCGAAGGTCGACAAGGCGAAATTCCCCGACTACGCCGCCGGCCAGACGTGCGCGAACTGCTCGCTGTTTCAGGGCAAAACCACGGACGCCTATGGCGGCTGCACGCTGTTCGGCGACAAACAGGTCGCCGCGCGCGGCTGGTGCAGCTCCTACTCGAACATGTGAGCGAATGTCCGCGCGAAGCCGCGAAGTCTCAGCGGAATGCGCTGAGCACGAGTTCGTGCGAGCGGCCGATCCACACGGCGGCGTCGCGATGATCGCGCAAGGCGTCGCCTGTATTCGGGTGGAGAAATATGTCCAGCGCGCCGTGATTCAGCGTCAGCCAGCCGACCAGTTCGGCGAACTGATCCGGCGTGAACGCGAGCTGGTACGACCACATGGGATGCGGTCCGACCGGCCGCTCGTGAAATCGGCCCATCTGCAGTTTGCCGTTCCAGTGCGCTTCGATCTGCTCGCGGAAGGTCCACGCGGCGTCGCGTGAGGTCGAATCGAAATAAACGTGAGCGTGCCAACTCTCGATGGCGGTGGTGTCGCGGAAGGTCATGACGGGTCCGTGGCGGTTCAGTCGTTATCAGACATTCATTCTGCTTGAGTTTCCGGCGACGCGCGCGGCGTGCGTGTCATGTAAAACTGTCCTTTCAGTTTCGAGGGACATCCGGGTTGCGTGTCCGGTCGACGCGGCTAGTAAGAATGGCCGCGAATTGTCGCGCCGGCAGCGCTTTTTTACCAAACGATCATGTTTTGCGCCCTCGCCGGCCGGTGCGATGATCGCGCCGGCCTCTTTCGCAGACCGTTTGTGTCTGCGTGGAAAACACGTGTTGTCGCGCTCGCAGCCTGTTGCGGGCCGATCTGCCGAGCGTCCGATGCGGTTTGCGGGTTGCGCAAATGGCGCGGGCGGCGGTGGGCGTCACCGTATCGGCATTCGTTGGCATGCAGCTTGCTCTTGCCTCATCCGCGGCACGTGAGCGCGCGGGTTGTCGGCCCGCACGCACAGCGTCGAGCCACCGAGCCGCCTGGGAAATGGCGCCGACCTGCGATAACAACGAAAAATGCTGAACACGAAACCACACATTGTCACGCATGGGGCAAATGGCGAAGCGATGACGCTCGTCTTTTATCCCGACACCGGCTGTCTGCGATTCTCCGATGTGTATGGCGTGTGTCACGAGATGCGGCCGCCGCATTCGTGGCTCGCGATCTCGTCGGCGTCACGCGGCGTGCCGCGCGGCGCTCAGGCCATGACACAGGGATTGAGCACGTTGCTGAGCGAATTTTGCGCGCGGCGTCCGCGCTGGTTGAGCGGTCCCGTGCGTCTGGCGGACTACGCGCCGGCTGGTTTCATCAGCGGAAAGGCGCCGGTTCTGGCGCTGGCGTGAGTGCGCAGGTCTTCAGTTTTTTCCGGTGTCGTTCGTTCAGAAACGGCGAATGGCATAACGAACTTTGCGAGGTGGGCCATGGAGATTATCGAGTTTGAACCCAGCGTCTCGGCGGACGGACGCACGGTGATTTTCCAGCTTTCGACGCGAGGCCGCGACTTCGAATGTGTCGTGACGCGCGAGGCACTCGAACAGCATTTCTGGCTGCAACGCGGCGCCGGAGAAGACCGGATACTGAAAACCTTCGCAGACGGACGCAAGCGCATCACCGCCGTCGCTGAGCGCAAGATGCTCGCGCGGCCCGGCGAAAGGGTCACGCTGACAATTGCCGATTTCGCCGCGCGCGGCTGACGGACCGGCGGCGCATCGACGACGCAACACTGAAAATGAACGCCGTGCGTGCAGCGCGCGCCTGACGCGCTCCGGCCGCACGGCGAATCCGGATAGTCAGGCCGTTTCACCGGTTGAAACGGCTGTTCGGCCGCCTCCGTTTTGACGCCTTTTTATTCTGCACATCAGACGAATCCTCGGCTCCACGCCGATTCGGCAAACTGACCGCTCTATTCCCCTCGCTTCGCCCAATTGCCTTTGGGCTCGCTCACATAAACTGTTTTCCATGGCGCGACAAATCACCGAGTGCCATCGGCGCGGTCTTCCCCCGCGTTGTTTTGAACCGTACCGTTGATGGCAGTGCGCCGTGGTTGTCCAGTGCGGCGATGCAGTAAAAGCAACAGGCAGTCGAAGCAATCGAATGACGCGCAATCGCAGCAGCAGTGATCGGGCGCGATGCGCGCAAAGCAGCAGGGGATTGTTGTACCAAGGTGATGTTGAAGGCGAAGGACCAGGCTGTTAGCAGTTGTCGTTGAAGTCGCGGTAGAAGTGAATTTGATGCACCGGTTGAAATTGGGTGGTTGTCGATTTGAAACAGCAGTTGAAGTGGAAACAGCAGTTGAAGTGGAAACACCAGTCGATGTTGAAATTGCAGTTGACGTAGCAACAGCTTCAATCGTTTTTTGGTGGGTATAAGTCGGCAAGCATCCACGCGCCTGCATGACTCTTCCATCCTGTCCGGCCCTGTCCCCCGCGGGAACAGGGCTTTTTTTTGTCATCGCCGTGCATCGGCACTTGTGTGGTGGAAATTCGAACCCATATCGCAGCCTTGTCTTTTTGCGGCCCGCGCGTGCGGGTGCGATCGCGCGACAGCACGCCACCGGCAAGAAATGCGCGTGTGTGCGAGACTGAGCGCGTTTAAGTTTGTCTTAATTGTTGCTTGCCATGATGGCTACACAGACTCAGGTTAGAGCCTGTCAAGCCGCCGACGTATCGGCGGCAGTGGTCGCCGGACAGCATAGAGTTCGGTGGCAACGCCGAGAGTTAGCGAAGGAGGTTGAATCGATATGTCGAATAAATCGCGAGTCCGCAAGCATACCCAGCCGGCCATGTCCCCGTTGTTGCGCGCGCTGACCTATAGCCGCACCGCGCACGAGCCGGTCACCGAGGCGATGCTTTTGCAATGCTATGCAGCACTCGACGCATTCCAGCGCGGCCACGGCTCGCGCGATCTGCACATGACCTTGAGCCGGCATTTGCTGGTGTCGCAGGAACTGGCGCTGCTCGGTCTCGGTGAAGACCTGCTCGGCGACGTCGAACGCGCTCACGCGGCGATGGTGCAACTCGACGCGCGTGAACAGCAGGGCGAAGGCTGGGTCGTCACGGAAAGCGAATACGAACGCCTGTGTACCGCTTTGGCGATTCTGGATGCGCAACTGGCGGTTGCGTCGCTGAGCGAGATCGCCAGCGCGGAAGCGAAGATGATCGAAGGTCTGATGCGCTCGGCGCGTATTCAGGCGGTGGCCGAAGCCACGGCGTGATCCAGGGGCTGACTGGATAGCCGCCGGTACGAGCAAGTCTCGGCCGGCGTGTTCATCGGTGCCGGACAACGCAGAAAAGAAAATGCCCCTGTCAGGGGCATTTTTCATTGGGACGCGAGTTACTCCATTCCACGCAAAGAGAATCGACCAGAACACAACGCCCGCGAGTGTCGCCTACTGGACGCCCACAAATAGAACCGTTAGTCTGAACGTGCTGGATGACGTTGCCTGGCTTTACCTTAATCACAACAAGGAGCCGACGCCATGAATGTAAGCACCGAAACGCTGGTGGATCTGCTAAAGGAAGTCGAGGCCGACGACCCTATCGATTACGCCGATCTGCCCTTTGGGGAACAGGAACTGCGGCGCCTCGTCATCAGCTCGCTCGTGGAGCGCCATCATCGTGTCGAGTCCGGCGATATGTCGGTGTCCGACATTCACGCGCTTTATCTGCTTAGCACCGCCAAACTCGTACTCGAAAACACCGTGCTCCACGCGCGCCTGCTGCTTCTGCAAGGCCAGCAGGTCGACGTGCAGTCGCTGCTTGCGCCGTTCACGCTCAAAGGTCGATCGTGATGTCAGGAGTGGACCGCGCCCACGCCTAGTTGCTGCCACGCTTTTTCCCAATACTCTTGCGAGCGGCCTTCGGGGCTTCCATCCTGTTCCCAAAGGTAGAACGCGAGCGTCTGGATTTGCTCCTCGGTAACTGGCACTTCCATTTTCAATCTCCACAAATTTACGTGGGACGGAGCATCGCTCCGTCGCCGACAATCAGCCTTTGGCCCGATGACGCATGCTCATATCGATGCGCGCAACGATCGGCACCAGACGCCGGTTCAACATGGGAATCGCGCCGGCCCGGCCTTCCACCCGGGCCACGAGGGCATTGATCGTCGCCCTTGCCGCCCTGCGTTGTGCCCGCTTCGCGAATTGCCTCAAACTGCGGTTGCTCACCGGATGCCGCGCCCAGAACAGCGCGGCGAACCAGCCGATCACCGTCCAGCCGAGCAGGATATTCACCAGCGTCACGACGAACGCATCTTTGCGCTCTCTCGCGTCCGCAATCATGGCGGGAGCGAGATACACGAGCAGCGCGCCAATTCCCGCGGCACCTTCCAGAATCTTCAACATGTCGATTACCTCTTTGCTGCCGCAACCGCCCGATATCCGTTCAATCAGTGACCGTTGTACACGCGGGCAACCGAGTCGTCCGAGTGACGGACGCCGGATTCCGAGGTGGACGACACCACGCCACCGTACGAGCTGTTGACCGAGCCGACCGAGTCGTGACGCTCGGCAGCAACAGTCTGTGCGTTCTGGCCATGCTGCGATGCCGGCGCGCCGACGGAAGGACGGTAGAACGGTGCCGGGCCATAACCGCTTGCGAAGGCAGGAACAGCGAACGACGTGGTAGCTGCAATCAGCAAGGCTGCGATAACTTTGGATTTCATGATCACTCTCCAGCAGGATTTCAGGGGGCGGCGGTAAAGTGGTACGCGCCGCCGACAAGAGTCAGTTTAGGCGTCGCCTATCTTTTTTCTATACCGATAGCGTGAAATCACAATTGCTGCAGACCGAACAATGCTCGCGGCCGCGCCGGCATTGGGCGACAGCCGGCGCCGGAACAACCGTGGAGAAGGGGGAGAACCTGGAATGTCATCACGTATCGACAAATCCTGGCTGGTCTTCGAGAGCATCGAGAACGCCGAGCACGACCGTTGTGTCGACCTCTTCCTGCGAACCGACAACACGTACGGGTTCGAAGAATTCCGGCGCGATGTCGAAGACCGGGGAATCTGGACGCCAGTCCAGTTTTATTCAGGCGTGGTTTTTCCTTCGAGGGAAGACGCCCTGGCTGCCGCGCTCAACGCCGTCGTGTGGCTCGAGGAGAGAGTTCGCGAGGCGCAAGACCGTCCCTCGAAAGCGACGGCCCGGTGAGGCGTCAACGCGTGCCGTCGCGCCTCTTGCGACGATAGACGAATGCGCCGAGCGCAACCGCGACCGCCACGAGCACCAGCCATCCCGCCGACGATCCCGAGCCGCCAGCAGATGGCGCGGCGCTCGAAGCCGACTGCGCGACTTCCGACGCTGACGAGGCCGGCGGGTCGACCGGTTGCGGAAGCGCCACCCCTGCCGCACTGCCCTGACGCACCAGCGACGCCTCGGACGTAGGCGATGCCAGTGCCGCCGACGCCGTGCTACTCATGGAGGCGGCCGCATACGCGTCGGACGTCGGACCCACGGGCGCCAGCGCCGTCGCGGATGCCATCGCCGGTGCCTGTGCCGCGAGACCATTGGCCGCGACGGGTTTCGCCATCGCTTTCCATTGCGCGAACACGGTGTCGATGCAATGGACGTCGGTGCAGGCGTTGCGCGCCTGTCGCCATTGGGCGAGCTGTCCCGCAGACAATTTGCCCGCGCCGAGCATGGCTTGCTGCTGGGCGACGATGTCGTCGTACTCGTTGTTCAGAATGGCGTGATCGCAGATGACGCGCTCGGCGGGTTGACGGGTCGTCGCGCACTGGATGTCGCTTGCTTGCGCGCCGGTCGAAGCCAGCGCCGTGAGACAAAGCAGCATCGGAAAAGTATTTCTGAAACGCACGAGTTCTCCTTTCAACGGGCGTAGTACGTTGGCAACGAAGCAAACGTTGCGCCTAGTCCGCGGAGAAGACCACCGCCGCTTCGTCGCCGATCTGCGTAAAGGTGCGCACGAAACGGTATGTCTCGTCGCCGATCTGCATGTGGTTGGCGCCCGAATTCGTCGATTCGAGTATGGCGTTTGCCATCGAGGTCGCCATCGTGCCGACCTGCTTCAGGTCTTCGGGCAGACCCGAGGGATCGCCGAGATAGACGAGGCAGACGTCTGCGCTGGGTCGCGTCAGCACGACACTCGTCGCACGGTCGAGCGCGCGCTCCAGATACCCGGCAAGGGTCTGCAGCGATGCCTGCGCCGCCCCGGCGTTGTGTTCCACTCCGCTGTCATCTGTCATTTCGACCTCCCGCGCTCTTGGCGGCCGATGGCCGCTATTCCTGTTCGTTGATTGACATCATGACATGCCAAACAGAAAACGCCCCTGCGGGGCGTTTTCTGCTGCGTGCATCGTCCGTGCGATGCGGTCGGCCTGATTAGTCGTTGTACTTCGTGATGTCGAAGAACGATGTTCCGTTGCGGCCGCCGCCCAGTTGCACGAGCCGCGAGCCACCCGCGGTCAGCGCGGGGAACGGGCAGTTCGTGCAGGTCGTCACGCCTTGTGCGTTCACGCCGGAATGAACCGTGGTCTGATACTGGCCGAACGTGGTGTTGTTCGGCGCGCCGACCGAGAAGCCGTCCACTTCCGTGGTCGAACCCGAAGCCGTTCCCGGATACGCCTGAATCTGCACGGATGTCACCGGATACGCGAGATTCTGCGAGTTGATGAGACTCGACCACGTCAGGCTCATCGCATATTGCTCGCCGGCCAGCGAGCCGTTCGGCGTGAGGAATCCGATGGTGCCGGTGTCCATCAGCAGCGAGGGCCACGGCACGGTGCTGCCTGCCGCCGCGCTCAACGGGCTGCCCGGATTCATGATCGACGACTGACCGAGCTGTGCGCCGGTGCTGTCGTAGAAGGTCACGGTGTAGCTCGAATAGAGCGGCACGGTGCTCGCGTCGATCGAGGTGGTCGAGTAGTAGCCGCTCGCTGCCGGCGTGAACGTGGACGACGTGAGCGACTGCCATGACCAGCGATACAGCGACGTGTTGCTGCTGGTGGTGGCGGGCGACACCGGCGGCCCGCTGAGCGCGAGGTCGGACAGACCCAGCGAACTGCTACCCAGCGCATTGCGCCGCGTCAGCCAGATCGAGCCGTTCAGGCCGGGGCCGCTGACCGACGCCGAGTACACCGTCGGATTCGACGCAGTGGGAATCGAAATCGCGAGGCCGGACTCGTAGCGGTTGATGTCGTTCGGACGCGAATCGAGGAACGTGCGGCGCTGGATCTGCGACATGATCGACGCCGCGAATTGCGACTGATTGCCGACGAGGTCCCAGCCGAGTTGCGTGCCGTTCGCCAGCGTGACCGGCGCCGCGAGTTGTTGCGCGATGGTATAGAGCACGCCGCTCGACACGCCGGGAATCGTGAACGGCAGTTGCACGAGCGCCTGCTGTTTGCCATTCTTCGTGAAGAACGCGAGCGTTTTCGGCGAACCGAAAATGGCGCTGGCGAAGTCCGCGTCGGTCGAGCCGTGGCCGACGGCCAGATCGGTCGAGCCGTTGTCGAGGAAGGTGGAATCGATTGCCGGCGAGCACGCTGCGTTCAGCGTGCCGCTTGCGGCGCAGTTGGTCAGCAGCGTGGCGAGCGGTTCGAGGTAGTTGGCGGCGGCCGGCGGCGCGGCGAGTGTCACGCCTTGCACCGTTTTGCTGTTCAACCCGACAGTGGTGCCGGGCGCGGCATTCGACACCAGCAACAAGCCGCCATTTGCCGCCGACACCAGCGAGACCGTATCGATCACGGCGTCCGCGCCCGTGTGATTCGGCGTGAAGGCGTTGCCGATCGGATCGAAGCCGGACATCTGGATGCCGTTCTGCGCGAGGATGCTCGCGAGCATCGTGTCGAGCGTGATGGTGGCGATCTGCACCGAAGGCAGCGTGACTTTAGCGAGCGCCGTGCTCACGGCGAGATCGTTTGGATTGCCGGACGCCGTCAGCATCGCGGTGATCGCGGTGGTCAGCGAAGTCACGTTGACGACGGCGGGCGCGGTGCCCGTCGGCAGTTTGGCGAGCACGGAATAGAGCGGTGCGGAGATGCCGTTGGCGTCGGTGGCGACGATCAGGAACGGCGCGGTCATGCCCTTCACGGAGATCGAGTACGCGCCTTGTGCGTCGGCCGTGGCCGTGGCTTGCGTGCCGGTCGCGTCGATCAGCGTGATGCCGGCGCCTGCCAGCGCGCTGCCGCTCGCCACCGTGCCGCCCACCGCCGTGGCCGTCACGGCCGGCGTGCTGCTCGAACCCGCGCCGGAGCCGCTGTCGCCGCCGCAGCCGCTGAGTTGGATGAAAGCAAACGCCGCGGCGGCCGCCATGCCCGTGCGCGTGAAGGATCGACGCATGAATATCCCCGATGTCTTAATGTGCAATTCGTTTTTTTGCTGGCGATGAATGCCGGTCATTCTGGCTGCTTTATTGCGCTTCGCTCGCACGATGAAACGCGAGGGTAATGATCGGCGCAGTGCGCGCAGCTGGCAGGTCCACAGCGGCTTTCGCGCGTTGGGAGAATACTGCAAAGCCGGGGAGTTGTGTCGTCGCGACGGGTTAGACGTCTGCCTGGCGTGGCGTGTAATCGACGCTTGAATTAATCCCGCTCAGTTCGTGGTAGTGGGTGGATAAAAGCGAGTGGATAAAAGCGAGTCGATAAACGCGCGTTCAATACGCAAAAAAATATGACGGGACCTCGAAGAGAGTCCCGTCATGGTCGACCCGTATCTGTGCGCCGGGCGCGCATGGATTACTTGCCGAGTTCGTGGCCGATCACCCCGCCTGCCACTGCGCCGCCAACCGTCCCGACCGCGCTGTGATTGGTCGCTTCGTTACCGATGACGCCGCCCGCTGCCGCGCCGCCGACGGTGCATCCGGTCGTCAGCGCGAGCAAGGCCAGCGTGATGGCGGCGAGTCCCAAACCAGTTCGATTCCGCATTTTTTTCACCTTCGATTTATGTCGATATCCTGACCAAGCAATCGTCATGCCGCGTTCGTATTACGACTCTCCGTAAGTTGCGCGACTGTGCTGCACGTCAGGGCCGAAACGGGTTTGCGGGGGCGAGGCGCGCTTGCTAGACTGCCTCTCGAAAGCCGTTCGCAAGCGCGTTTTTTTCCTCGTGCGCCACTCATGGAGACACCATGTCCTACATGCTGCTCATCGTCGAACCCCCAAATCAACGCGTCGAACGCGGCGAGACCAAGGGGCGCGAAGTCTACGATCAGATGGTGCGTTTCGCGAACGGTCTGAAGGAGCGCGGCAAACTGCTGGCGGTCGAATCGCTCGCGTCCACCGACGCCGTCCGCGTTCAGGTGCGCGACGGTCAACCGAAGCTGCTCGACGGACCGTTTGCCGAAGCCAAGGAAATGATCGGCGGCTTCTTCCTGCTGAACTGCGAGACGCGCGAAGAAGCCGTGGCGATTGCGCAGGCTTGTCCGGCGGCGTCGTGGTGTACGGTCGAAGTGCGCAAGCTCGGGCCGTGTTTCGAATAGTCCGCTTGCCGATACGTGCCGCAGCCACTTCGGGGTTTTCCCTGGCGGCTGAAAAAAGGTGTCGAGCGGGTGTCGATCGGGCACGGCATCGCGCGTCGTGAGAGTGAGGCTGGCAAAGTCGCCGCTCATTACCACCGGGAGTCAGCGCGATGCGATTCATGATCATAGTCAAGGCAACGGCGGTCAGCGAAGCCGGTGTTCCGCCGGAACCAGCGCTGTTCGATGCAATGGACGCCTATCACGACGACCTTGCTAGGGCCGGCGTGCTGCTCGACGCAACCGGACTGCAACCGAGCGCGAAGGGCTGGCGCATTCGCTTCAGCGGCGGCAAGCGCACCGTGATCGACGGACCGTTTGCCGAGCCTCGCAATCTGATTGCAGGCTACACGCTGATCCAGGTGCGTTCGCGTGAAGAAGCGATGGAGTGGGCGCGGCGGTTTCCTTCACCGTTCGGCGAAGCCGCCGAGGGCGAAATCGAAGTGCGTCAGTTGCTCGAACCCGAGGACTTCCCGCCTGCCTCCGACACGGCGCACACCCGCGATGCAAGTGAGGCGAACGACGCGAACGACGCGAACGATGCGAACGATGCGACTGCGCCGCGCCGCGCCGATTGAGCCCGCCGCCGCGCACAGCCTACGCAACTCGCCCTTCGAAAACGGACTTCATCATGCACAAGCAGATTTACGTCAATCTCGCCGTGAGCGATCTCGAACGCTCGAAGGCATTCTTCAACGCGCTCGGTTTCAGCTTCGACGCGCAGTTCACCAACGACAAGGCCGCCTGCCTCGTGCTCGGCGACAACCTCTACGCCATGCTGCTGGTCAAGGATCTCTTCCGGTCGTTCACGCGCAAACCGCTGTGCAACCCGCAGGAGAGTACCGAGGTGCTGGTGGGGCTGTCGTGCGAAAGCCGTGGCGAAGTGGACGCGCTGGTCGCGAAAGCGCTGGCCGCCGGCGGCAGCGTGCCGCGCGCGCCGCAAGACTACGGGTTCATGTACGGCCACGGCTTCGAGGATATCGACGGACACATCTGGGAGCTGATCCACATGGACACGAACGCCAGAGCGGCGAGCTGACGCCGTGACGATACCGGCCACTCACCGTGCCATCGAAGCCGTCTGGCGGATCGAGTCCGCCAAGGTCATCGCTCACGTCGCGCGGATCGTGCGCGACGTGGGGCTCGCCGAGGAGCTTGCTCAAGACGCGCTCGTCGCGGCGCTCGAACATTGGCCGGACGCGGGTGTGCCCGACAACCCGGGGGCATGGCTGATGGCGACCGCCAAAAACCGCGCGCTCGACCGCCTGCGGCAGGAAGCGCTGCATGCGCGCAAGCGCGAAGAACTCGGTCACGATCTCGATGCACGGGAGGCGCACCTCGTACCGGATTTCGTCGACGGTCTCGACGCCGCGCGTGCCGACGATATCGGCGACGATCTGCTGCGTCTCGTGTTCACGGCCTGTCATCCCGTGCTCTCCACGGATGCGCGAGTCGCGCTGACCTTGCGTCTGCTCGGCGGTCTCACCACCGAAGAAATCGCGCGTGCCTTTCTCGTGCCCGAGCCGACCATCGCGCAACGTATCGTGCGGGCGAAACGCACGCTGTCGGCGGCCAAGGTGCCGTTCGAAGTGCCGCAGGCGGACGCGCGCGCGGCGCGGCTGGCGTCGGTGCTGCAGGTGATCTATCTGATTTTCAACGAAGGCTATTCGGCCACCGGCGGCGACGACTGGATGCGTCCCGCGCTGTGCGAGGAAGCGCTGCGGCTGGGGCGTGTGTTGTCGGGTCTGGTGCCGGACGAAAGCGAGGTCCACGGACTCGTCGCGCTGATGGAGATTCAGGCTTCGCGCACCCGCGCGCGCACCGACGCGCAGGGACGCCCCGTGCTGTTGCTCGACCAGGATCGCAGCCGTTGGGACCCGCTGCTGATTCGTCGCGGACTGGCGGCGCTGGCCAGCGCGCAGGCGCTCGGCGGCGCGAGCGGGCCCTATGCGCTGCAGGCTGCGCTGGCCGCGTGTCACGCGCGGGCTCGTCGCGCCGAAGACACCGATTGGGCGCAGATCGTGGCGTTCTACGACGTGCTGGCGCAGGTCGCGCCGTCGCCGGTCGTGGCGTTGAATCGGGCCGTGGCGGTGGGCATGGCGTTCGGGCCGGCGGCCGGGCTGGAGATTGTCGACGGACTCGCCGCCGATGCCGCGCTTGCGCACTACCACTGGCTGCCGAGCGTGCGCGGCGACCTGCTCGCAAAACTCGGCCGCGTGGAGGAAGCGCGCGCGGAGTTCGAGCGCGCCGCGAACATGACGCGCAATGCGCGCGAACGCGAGTTACTGCTGGAGCGAGCGCAGGGTCTGCCAGGCTGAAGGCGCGCGCCTGGCTAGCTCGCCTGACTATGCCGCGAACGCGTCGTCGAACCGGTCTAGCGGATCAATTGCCGCACGCCGAGCGCGACGATCAGACCGCCGCACAAGCGGTCGATCCACGCCTTGCGACGCCGGTAGCCGATGGCAATGCGCGCGTGCGACAGTGTGAGCGCCACGAAGCTGTACCAGCCGCCCGCCACCACGCACACCATGCCGAGCATCGCGACAAACGTGCCCACGCCCACATGCGCGGGCGCCGCCGACGAAAACACCGCGGCGAAAAACGCCATCGACTTCGGATTCGCAATGTTGGTCGCGAAGCCTTGCGCGAACGACTGACGGAAACCGCCCGCGACAGGTCGTCCGGCCTGCATCGGTTTGCCTGCCGACGCGTTGACGATCAAGCGTCCGCCGAACCAGATCAGGTAGCCCGCACCGGCCACCCTGACGGCGAGCGCGAGCCACGGAAACGCGGCGAACACGATACCCACGCCGAGAATTGCGCAACTCGCCCAGAACAGATTGACCAGCACGATGCCCGCCACCACGGCGAGTGCTTCGACGCGTGTGGCCGATGCCGCCTTGTGCGCGACCGCGACGAAGTTCGGCCCCGGAATCACCACGCCGGCCACGTACACAGAAAACACACCTAAAACCGCTGCACCATCGACCACACTTCACTCCTGAAACTTGCCCTACTCACTCGACTGCCCCGGCGTCAGGCCGAGAAAAACGCCACCGCGCCCGTCACGACACCAGCGGCCGCCACCACGAACGACAGATTGCGCAGCCACTTCTTGCGCGTGAGCAAGGTGATCGCGCTCAGCGCAATCGCCACCTGGATCAACGTGGTTGCCTGCGCCCAGCGGTGATGGCCGTGCAGCAGTTCTTCGCTCTTCGCGTCCGCGTCCACCACTTCTTTTTCGATCGCTTCGGCTTTCGCGCGGATCGGTTCCTTCTGCTGCTTGTACTTGTCGACGTCGGCGGCGAACTTGGCGTGCGCGTCTGCGTTACTCGCCGACAAGGCCGCGCCGAGTTCGGCCAGGTTCTGCTTTTCGCCCTTCGCCTGGTAATAATTCCATTGATTCGATGCTTCGGTTTTCTTGATGGCCGCCTCGTTCTTGTAGTACAGCGCGAGGTTTTCGCTATTGCCGCTTTGATACGCGCACAGCGCGCCGATGGTCGCGAGAATCGCCGTCATCACGGCCATGCGGCTCGCGAAGGGGTCCGCGTCGTGGTGACCGGCGTGCTCGACGGCATGGTCGTGCAGACCATGCACTTCATATTCTTCAGACATCCGTTTCTCCGAGGCGATGCTTTTCTTATGAGGCCCGCGCCACGCGGTGTAACCGGCGTGCGGGACTGGCGGCCTCAATCTTATCGTGTGACGCGCACCGGCGGAAAAGGGCGTGCGACGACGGCCACGCGAGACAGCATCTTTTTGTAACCTTCAAAAATAAATTTGACAAGTTACTTGGTCGGGCTATTCTGTAACCGTAAATTGAGTTTTTTAAAGGTTTCTCGTCCAGCGAATTTCACGGACCGGCAGCCGCGCCGGTCCTCATACCCTTCGTGGAGCACGCCATGCCGAATTCGTCGCCGTCCCCAGCCGCTTTACCCGTCATCCCGCGCGTCGCCTACAAGCGTGTCGAAGTCGACGGCGTCGAGGTGTTCTATCGGGAAGCCGGTCCCGCCGATGCGCCTGTGCTGTTGCTGCTGCACGGTTATCCGGCGTCGTCGCATATGTTTCGCGAGCTGATGCCGCGCCTGGCGACGCGGTATCGCGTGATCGCGCCGGATCTACCCGGCTTCGGTTTTACGCGCGTGCCGCCGGAGCGCCGTTACACCTACACGTTCGACGGACTTGCGCAAACGGCGGTGGCCTTCGTCGATGCGTTGAAGCTGGAGCGTTACGCGCTGTACGTGTTCGACTATGGCGCGCCGGTCGGCTTTCGGCTGGCGCTCGCGCATCCGGAGCGCGTCACGGCGCTCGTGTCGCAAAACGGCAATGCCTATGAAGAGGGTCTGGGCGACGCGTGGGATCCGATTCGCGCGTACTGGGCCGACCCGACGCCGGAGAACCGTCAGGTGATTCACGACGCCGTGCTGAACCTGGACGGCACGCGTTGGCAATACACGCACGGTGTGCCGAATCCGGACGATGTGGCGCCGGAGTCCTACACGCTCGACACGTTTCTGTTCGAACGGCCGGGCGGCAAGGAAATCCAGCTTGATCTCGTGCTCGACTACGCGTCGAACCTGAAACTTTATCCCGCGTTTCAGGCATTTTTCCGCGAGTTCAGGCCGCCCACTCTGGCGATCTGGGGCAAGCACGATCCGTTCTTCATTCCGCCGGGCGCGCTCGCCTATCGACGCGACAACCCGGACGCGATTGTCGAGTTGCTCGACACGGGACACTTCGCGCTGGAGACGCACGTCGATGAAATCGCCGTGGCGATCGACCGTCTGCTGAGTGGAGTCGCGGCGCGCTAGAAGCCGGCGGTTCGCAGTCAGTCGGCGAGTGAATCAGTGAATGCCGGCCGCGAGCCACGTCCGCACGAAGGGAATGACGTGCTCGCCGGCCAGCATGCCGAGCAGTCCGACCAGCGCCACGGTGGGCGGCGCCGGCGACTTCACCTGCATCACGCTGTAGATCAGGCCGACCACCACGCCGGCCACGAGCGAAATCAAATACGCTTTCATGTTCGTCTGTGCCTGGTTGCAGCGCGGGCAACCATGTGCCCGCGCCGCGTGTTCATTGCATGGTGATGACGACCCGGCCACGCGTGCCGGCCGCTACCGCTTCATAGGCCTCACGCGCGCGCTCGAGCGTGAAGGTCTGCGCGATGGCCGGCGCCTGCAATTTGCCGCTCTCGAAGCCTTCCACCAGCGCGCTCATCAAGGGCGCCGATTCCGCGACGCCGAGCTTGGCGCTATCCACCCCGAGGAGTTGCGTCTCGTTGTGATAAAAGTCGATCAGATCGAATTCGACACGGCGTTTGCCCGTGCCGCTGATTTCGAGTACGCGGCCCCGGCGCTTGACCAGACTCAGCGCGGTTTCGAATGCCACGCCGCCGACGCTGTCGTACACCACGTCCACGCCTGCGCCGTCCGTGAGCGCGCGGACTGCCTGCGTCGCGTTGTCGTCGAACGGGACGTAGTGATCGACGAGCTTGCCGGCAGGCGATTCCGCCGACAGCGGATGACGGTCCACCGCGATCACACGCGCGCCGCGCGCCTTCGCGATCTGCACCACCGCGCCACCTACACCACCGCCCGCGCCGATCACGGCGATGGTCTCGCCCGCCTGCAGATGCGCATACTCCATCGTTCCCAGCCACGCGACCACAAAGTTCACGCCGATCGCCGATGCTTCGGCATGGCTGAGCGTCGAAGGCTTGCGCGACAGCGCGGCGAGCGGAACCTTGATGAACTCGGCATGCGTGCCATCGCGCGTGAAGCCGATGTCGCCGCCGGTGCCCCACACTTCGGCGCCGAGCCATTCCTGCGGGCCGCCCACCACCACGCCGCTGAAGTCGCGGCCCGGCGTGCGCGGCAACTCGGTGTGCTCGAAATGGCCGGAGACGTTCTTGACGTCGCTCGGATTGACCGAGGCGGCCATGACGCGCACCACGGCGTTGTCCGCGTCGGCTTGCGGTTGCGGCAGGTCGACGTGTTCGAGCACGTCCGGGCTGCCGAAGCTTTTGAACTGGATCGCTTTCATCGCGTATTGCTCCTGTTGAACTGGCGCGGCCATCGGGTTGGCCAGCGAATGATGCGTAGTCTAATTGGCCGGTGTGAAGGTGTCAGGACAGATGCTTTCGAATATCGGACAAGCATGAGGGATGCGGACGGCGCCAGGCCCGGCGTCGTCTAGCGGGTGTTCGCTGCCGCGCCGGCGTCGGCGTTGTTCGCTTCTGAGCGGTTGGTCGCGCTTTCGCCGAGGGTGGCGCGCGGATCGAAGGCGGTGGGCGGCGCGCCCAGTTCGCGCCGGAACATGTCGCTGAAACTGCTCGGCTGAAAACCGAGCGACCGCGCAATGCTGCTGACCGGCCGCCCTTCGGCGAGCCACGACACGGCGACCGCCAGTTGCACCTGGCGTCGCCATTCCGCGAAGCCCACGCCGAGTTCGCGCGTGAAAAGCCGCGCGAGCGTCCGCACGCTTGCGCCGACCGAGGCCGCATGCTGTTCGAAGCTGACCGTGAGCGACGGGTTGTCGATCACGGCGCGGCACAGGGCGTCGAGCCGCCGGTCCGACGCGTCGGGCAGCGCGATCCGCAAGGACGAGCGCGGCGCGTGTCCCAGTTCCAGCATTGCGAGACGGTAGGCGGCTTCGAGATAGACGCCGTCGCGCGCCTGGGTCTGTTCATGCTCTGCAATCGACGTAATCAGTTCGCGCAGCAAGCCGTTGATCTCGAACACGTCGCTGCGGCGGCTCAGATGACCGGCGTTGCGTTCGTGCAGATACAGGTTGCGCATGTCCACGTCGCTCATCATGTGGATCGAGTGGACCGTGCCGGCGGGCAGCCAGACCGCGCGCTGCGGCGGCACGACCAGTGCTTCGCGGCCGACCTCCACCCACATCACGCCCGACACCGCATAGAGCACCTGCGCCCAGGTGTGCGAATGCGGATCGATGCGCAGACCGCGCGGGTAATGGCGCGCGAGCGAGCGGGCGTCGGCGTCGTCGTCGAGTCGGGGAGGGCGGGCTTGGGGCACGGCGGTTCAGGTTCGCGCAAGGTTCATCGCGGACCGGACGGGTCCGCTGACGAAGCATAGCGCGAGGCGTTTCAGGTGTGGTGGCCGAGCACCAGCAGCAGCAAGGACAGCGTCACGACGGACCCGACGGTGGACAGCAGAATGGTGCGCGACGTGATGTGCGCTTCGCGCTCGTAGAACTCCGCGAGCATGAACGGGCCGGTGCCGGTCGGCAGCGCGGCCAGCACCACGGCCATTTCCACCAGCGCCGGCGAGAGCCCGAACACGCGGGCCGCCAGCCACCATGTCAGCGCCGGTTGCACCAGCAACTTGACGCCCGTCAGCAGCAAGGCGACGCGCGGCGCACCCGCGTCGGACGGCCGCTTTTCGGCGAGAAACAGACCGAGGCTCACCAGCGCGCACGGACTCGCGGCGCCGCTCAGCAGCTTGAGAAAGGTCTCGGCGCTGGCCGGCAACGGCACGTGCAGACTGGCGTACAGCACGCCCGCAATCGGCGAGACGATCAGCGGATTGCGCGCCAGCGAGCGCAGCACTTTCAGACCGAGCTTGTGCGGCGCGCGCTCGGTTTGCAGACCGATTTCGATCAGCACGATCGCGAAGGCGAACAGCACGCACGCGACGAGAATCGTGGCGATGGTGGTCGGCGTCAGGCTGGCGGGGCCGAAGGCGATCAGCCCCAGCGGGAAGCCGATATAGCCGGTGTTGGGATACGACGCCGCGATGGCGTCGACGCTGGCGTCCGCGAGATGACGGCCGCTCATGAGCCGCATGATGAGGATCAGCGCGAATACGGCGGCGCAGGCAATCGAGAACGTCGCGACGAAGGCCGGCTGATACAACTGCTGCCACGTGGCTCTCGCCATGGTGTCGAACAGCAGCGCCGGCAGCGCCAGCCATACCACGAAGCGATTCAGTTCCGAGGCGGAGTTCGGCCCCAGCACGCCGCGTCGCCGACACGCGAAGCCGGCAAAAATCAGAGCGAAAACGGGAAGCAGAATCTCGAGGGTGGCTAACATCGGCGCAATCGAATGGAGCGGAAAAATGGCGATCCGCCAGCGTAGAGGTTGGCGTTGATACAATCCAATACTGTTTTTCGCGGTTGTTAATACCTTTTTTGCATCGTCAATCCGGGCGGGTTCATCGTGATCGATATCAAGCCACTGCGGTATTTCGTGACGCTCGCCGAAACGCGCCATTTCGGCCGGGCCGCGGCGCGCCTGAATCTGTCGCAGCCGCCTTTGAGCCGGCAACTCGCGGCGCTGGAGGCGAACGTCGGCGTCACGCTGATCGAACGCAGTCCGCGCAGTGTCACGTTGACGGCGGCGGGCGAGCGTTTCTACGCCGACGCGAAAGCGATTCTCGCGTCGGTCGAGCAGGCGGTCAGCAATGCGCAGGCGGCGGCGTCCGGCGAGGCGGGCAAGCTCGCCATCGGCTTTACCATGTGCGCGGCGTACAACGTCGTGCCGGGCTACGCGCGCGCGTTCGGCGCCGCTTATCCCGAGGTCGCGCTGAATCTGCGGGAAGTCGTGTCGAACGATCTCGCGGCGCAATTGCTGGCAGGTCAGATCGACGCCGCCATCATGTTCCCGAACGTGCCGGACAAAAGTCTCGCCACGCGCACGATTCTGAGCGAACCCTTGTGCGTCGCGTTATCGCGTAGTCATCCGCGCGCCCGCGCCAGGCGGCTCGGCATCGCGCAACTGGCGGGCGAGCCGTTCGTGCTCGCGTCCGAGGAAGTCGCGCCCACCTTGCGCGCCACCATTCTCGAGCACTGCCGCTCGGGCGGTTTCGTGCCGGACATCCGTTTCGAAGTGCAGTTGCAGCAGACCGTGCTGAGTCTCGTCGACGAAGGCGTGGGCGTGGCGCTCGTACCGGCTTCGATGCGCAAGGCACAGATGGCCGGCGTGGTGTTCCGGCCGCTGGTGGATGCGCCGCTGATCGAGCAGGTGCTGGCGTGGTCGCCGGCCAATCGCAATCCGTGCCTGGCGCGTTTTCTCGAACTGGCGTGACGGCCGTGCTTCAGGAGCGCGCGAGGCCTGGGTCCGCGGACGGCGCGGTGTCGGCGGGATAGCGCAAGGCGTCCTGTTTGATGCGGCGGCGGCACCAGAACGTCCACACGGTTAGCGCCGCATAGACGCCGTAACGCAGCGCCTCGGAAGCGAGCACCGCGTGCGTATCGTTCGGCCAGCGCCAGACGATGAAACTGCGCAGCATGTTCTCGCCCGTCAAACCGAGTCCCCAGACGAGCGTCATCAAACGGATCGCGTTGGCGAGAAACGGACGCTCGCGCCAATGCCGCTCGAAGGCGTCGGCGCTGCGATGATCTTCGCGCGACATGGTGGAGCGGGCGAGATAAAACACCAGCGGTCGCTGCAAGATCAGCGAGACGAGAAACGCCACGCCGACCATGCCGGAGACCATCGGTTCTTCCACGGCGCCGATCAGCCGGTCGCCGCCCGCGGCCACGGCGGCGAGCGAGAGCAGAATGCCGACCAGCACGAGCGCGCTGAGCGCGTCGAAATGACGATAGCGCAGCAGGTCCCAACTCATCCACGCAACCAGCGGCAGCGCCGACGCGGCCAATGCACCCGCATGTCCCCAATGCGGAAACGCGGCGCGATAGGCGAGCCACGGCAGGGCGACGTTCACGAGCAGCGCGGCGAGATAGCGCGGGCGAGGTTTCATGAGCGGAGCGACGGTGGGCGAAAGGCCGAAGCGCGATTCACGAAGTGTAGATCAAGGCGGCCGTCACGCCAGGCGTTTGCGCCGAGTTGGCGCCGAGTTGGCCCGGCCGCTTTTTGTCGACGGGCGCCGTGTGGTCGAAAATCTGCCATGATCGAACGCAGGCTTGTCCGATCCACGTCCTTCACTTCACTCATGCCCAGCGCCACGACTCTGACCACCGACCGCCTCGTCATGCGTCCGCACACCATGAACGATTTTCTCGACAGTTACGCGATGTGGTCCGATCCGGAGGTGATCCGCTATATCGGCGGACATCCGTTCACGCGCGAGGAAGTCTGGGCGCGTCTGCTGCGTTACGCCGGTCATTGGGCGATGCTCGGCTACGGCTACTGGGTGGTGCGTGAAAAGGACAGCGGCCGTTTTCTCGGCGAGGTCGGCTTTGCCGACTATCACCGGGAAATCGAGCCTTCCTTGCTGGGCACGCCCGAGATCGGCTGGGCGCTCGACCCCGCTGTGCACGGCCGTGGCTATGCAACCGAGGCCGTGCGCGCGGCATTGCGTTGGGCCGACGCGCAGTGGCCGGACGGCGAGACCGCCTGCATCGTCGCGCCGGAGAATCTGCCGTCGCTACGCGTCGCGCACAAATGCGGTTATCGCGAGCGCTATCGCACCACGTACAAGGCCAAGCCGACCATCGTGCTGGGCCGCGCGGCGCAGGCCGTCTGAAGCCCAGTTACGCCTACGCGCGCACGCACCTGTGCGCGAAATCGCGCTGCGTCAGAGCGACTTGCGCTGGCGTGCGATCAGGTTCGCCAGATTCGCTTTCTGCTGGCCTTGTGCATCGAAGTTGCCGGCGTCGAGCCATTGCGCGTAGCCGTCGCGCAATGCAGGCCATTCGCCGTCGATGACGGAAAACCATGCCGTGTCGCGATTGCGTTCGTGATACACGATGGCCTGCCGGAAGATCCCTTCGAAGCTGAAGCCGTAGCGCAACGCCGCGCTTCGTGACGGGCCGTTCAGCGAATCGCATTTCCATTCGAAGCGGCGATAGCCCAGTTCGTCGAAGACATGTTGCATGAGCAGAAACATGGCTTCGGTGGCGACGCGAGTGCGCTTCAGTCGCGGCGAATACGTGACGTGTCCTACTTCGATCACGCCGTTCGCACGGTCGATGCGCATCAGCGCCAGGGTGCCGATTGCCTTGCCCGTCGCCAGATCGATCACGGCGTAATGGAGCGGATCGGGGGACGCGGCGGCGCGCGTCAGGTGCTCGCGATAGGCGTCGAGTGTCTCGAACGGGCCGACTGCGAGATAGGTCCAGTCGCGGCCGTCCGTCGCCGAGCGATACGCGTCGAACAGGTCGGCCGCGTGGCGCTCCACGTTCACCCGTTCGATGCGGCAATACTGCCCCGCCAGCGGTTCGCGGCCGGGCGCCTGCGCGCCGTGCCAGTCCGGCACCGGTGCGCCGATGGGCTGCTCGTACGCGTTACGTCTGGGTTCCATGTCTGCTCTCCTGTGGGTAATGGGTCGTGGCCTGACGCAAACGATACGGCAAACGTGGTATGTTAAAAAGATCCACGCGAAGCGCATTTGATGGGTCCAGGCGGCATGATCGAAATCATCGGCCCGCTCGGCACGGCGGCGGCCGGCAGCGGGCAAGGCGGCACGAGCGGCGCCAGCAGCGCCAGTGGCACGAGTGGCACCAGCGACCAGCGTGCGACGCTGCAAAAGCAGCTCATCGAGCGATTGCAGCAGGCGATCCTCACGGGCCGCTTGCCGGCCGGTTCGCTGCTGCCGTCGTCGCGCATACTCGCCGCGGAGATGGGCGTCTCGCGCAATACGGTGGTGATTGCCTACGAGCATCTGGCGGCGGTCGGATACGTGTTCGCCGACCGCAAAGGCACGCGCGTGAGTCCGCTTTCCAGTCCGACGGCACGCGGCGAGTCGCGGGTGACGGCGCCGCAGCCCGAGGTGACGTATGCCACGCGCGTGGATCAGTTCACGGCCACTCGCACATACGCCGACAACACCTTGCCGCTCACGCCCGGCATGCCCGCGCTGGATCGTTTCCCGCTGGCCGCGTGGCGGCGCGCGCTCGAAAAATCCATGGACCAGGCTTTGCCGCTGGCGCTGGGTTATGGTCATCCGTTGGGCGAGCCGGCGTTACGCGACGCGATTGCCGCGCATCTGCGCATGGCGCGCGGCGTGCGCTGCGACGGCTCGCAAGTGGTGATCACCGAAGGTGCGCAGGAAGCGTTGAACCTGTGCGTGCGTCTGTTCACCAATCCGGGCGACATCGCCTGGGTCGAAGATCCGGGCTATCGCGGCGCCAAAGCGGCTTTCAACGTCGGTGACCTGAACACGCTGCCGATGCCGGTCGACGCCGAAGGCATCGCCGTGCCGCCCGACGCCTGGCGCACGCATCCACCGAAGCTGATCTACACCTCGCCCGCGCATCAGTATCCGACCGGCGCGGTGCTGTCGGTGGCGCGGCGGCTGGAGTTGATCGCGCAGGCGCGCCGTTGCGGCGCGTGGCTGGTGGAAGACGACTACGACGGCGAATTCCGTCACACCGGCGAGCCCATCGCCAGCATGCAAGGTCTCGTGGACGACGCGCCGGTGCTGTACGTCGGCTCGTTCAGCAAAACGATGTTCCCGGCGTTGCGGATCGGTTTCGCGGTGCTGCCGCGCGCGATTGCCGCGCGCACGGCGGTGGCGTTGCACGAGATGTTGCGCGGCGGTCATCGGCTGGAGCAACTGGCGCTCGCGCAGTTCATCGTGAGCGGCGAATTTGGGCGGCACCTCGGACGCATGCGGCGTCTGTATCGCGAGCGTCAGCAGGCTTTGCGCGACGCGCTCGCCGCGCATTTCGAGCCGGCGCAGATTCTCGGCGGCGATTGCGGCATGCATCTGACCTTGCGGCTGCCGCCCGCAATCGACGATCACGCCCTTGCCGAAGGCGCGCGGGCGCACGGTCTCAACCCGCGCGCGCTGTCCGGTTTTGCGCTGCAACCGCGCGCCGACGCGAACGGTCTCGTGATTGGCTACGGCAGTACGCCAGCCGAACAACTCGCCCCTGCCGTCGGCGTTCTGGCAGGCCTGGCGGGGCGCCTGACGAAAACGTACACCGTGTAACTTTAAAGGTTTGTCCGCGTGGCCCATGTCGCGCTATCGTGTCGTCTATGCGCGGCGATTTTCGAAGCGTGACGCACGCAGAACTGACGAAACAATCGCCCGCAGGTCATGCCCGCCGCACCGTCAGGCCACACCGGCCGGCAGGCGGCGCGCGCCCGTGGGCTGGTGGCAGACCCGGGCATGAAGCATGCCTTTAATGTGCCTATCGATGACGATTTATCTGACCGGAGACGACATGAAGGAAATCGAACCGACCGCATGGTTTGAGCTGGCCGCCCACACGCCTGTACGCGAAGGGTGGTACGAGGTGCAGTTGACGAGCGGCGACACGGCGTTTGCAAAATATGGCGACGGCGTCTGGACTGAAAAACCGCTGCTGGTCTTCACGCACTGGCGAGGCTTGTCCGCCGATCCGTCGAAGGCGGCCGAGGGCGAGACCGAGTCGATCGGCGCCGAAGCCACCGCGGCCCAAGGCGTGCGCGCCGCATGGAACGCATTCTTCCCGGGGCTCGGCGAAGAACAGCACAAACCGCTCGACGCCTTGCCGAACGGTAAAGCGCCTCACTGAGCATCGAGGTAAACGAGGCGGCGCCCGAGCGGCGGCCGCCTTCCCGGTTCCGGGTGCCCTACAATCGCCCTCATCATTCGATGCGGAAGAAAGTATGAACGTCACCCGAGAACCCGTGGCCCTGTCGCGCGCCACGCAATTGCTGAATCACGGACCTGTCACGATCGTCACCAGCGCCCACGGCGGCCGCTCGAACGTCATGGCCGCCTCCTGGGCCATGCCGCTCGATTTCAATCCGCCGAAAGTGGTCGTGGTGGTGGACAGCCGCACGCTGACGCGTCAGCTGATCGACGCCAGCGGGGTGTTCGGCCTGCAATTGCCGAGCCGCGGATTCGCCGCGCAGACCCTCGCGGTGGGCTCCAGTGCGGGTGCCGAACTCGACAAATTTTCCGCCTTCGATCTCGAGACATTTGCCGCCCAGCAGATCGACGTGCCGATGCTGGCAGGCTGCCTCGCCTGGATGGAATGCAAGGTCATTCCGGACGAGAGCCAGCGCCACGATCTGATCATCGGCGAAGTGGTGGCTGCCTACGCGGATAGCCGCGTGTATTCGCAGAACCGCTGGCATTTCGGCGACGACCCGAACCTGCGCACCTGCCACTACATTGCAGGCGGCGCGTTCTTCGCCACGGGCGACGCGTTCGAAGTCGAACCGGTGGCGAGCAGCGCCGCGCAGTAATGCGCTTCGCGCGTCAAACGCGTCCTTCCGCAAACGCTGTCAGCGCATCGCCCGCGAGCCGGTAACGTACCCACTCGCTCTGCGCGCTCGCGCCGATTGCTTCGTAAAAACCGATGGCCGGTTCGTTCCAGTCGAGCACGCTCCACTCGAAACGGCCGCAGCCTGTCTCGCAGGCAATGCGCGCGAGATGACGCAACATCTGTTTGCCCGCGCCGCTGCCGCGAAATTTCGGCGACACGTACAGGTCTTCCAGATACAGCCCTTGCTTGCCGAGCCACGTGGAATACGACAGGAAGTACACGCAGAAGCCGATGGCTTCGCCGTCCATTTCGCAGATCAGCGCTTTGGCCGGCGAGCCGGGCGAGAAGAGACTGGTCTCGATGTCTTGCGCGGTGGCAACCACTTCATGTTCGGCTTTCTCGTACACCGCGAGTTCGGTGATGAAGCGGAGAATCAGCGAGGCATCGGCACGTTGGGCGGGGCGGATCTGGATGGACAAGATAAATGCTCGGTCGGAGTGTGGATCGAAGTTGACGCAGCAAGCCATGGTCGGCTCGAATCCCTATCCTATCGTTTATCCTGCCGATGTGGCGAGCCACGCTGCGCGATTCATGCGGCGGCTTGCTCCGTTTCCCATTCCAATGTTCGAGGTTCTTTCATGAAGCGTTTGTCGATTCTGGCCGTGGCGTGCGCGTGTGTGACCTTCGGCGGTTATGTCCGCGCCGAATCGATCGATTGCAGCAAAGCCGTGGACCAGGCTTCGCTCAATCATTGCGCCGGTCTCGACTATCAGTCGGCCGACAGGAAGCTCAACGACACCTACGGCCAACTGCTGAAAAAAGTCAGTCCGCACGGCAAGCCGCTGTTGCAGAAAGCCGAGCGCGCATGGGTGGCGTATCGCGACGCGCAATGCAATTTTCTGACGTCCTCGCCCGATTTTTACAGCGCCCAGCCGATGATCCACGCTTCCTGTCTGACGCGCCTGACGAAAGATCAAACCCGTCTGCTCGACGAACAATTGCATTGCCAGGAAGGCGATATCGGTTGCGGGCAGCAGTAAGGGGAAACGACCTGCTGCATCACAATTGCGGTTGACGTCCCCGCACAAAATCGATTACTGTCGATTCATGCACTCTCTCCCGATTCGCGCCGCTGCCGTCACCACCACCACGACCACCCTCAGGGGCGGGTCGTCGGGAGGTAGTGCGCGCTAGCAGTACGAAGCAGTGGCAGACCACCGAAGGCCCCGCCGGAAACGGACGGGGCCTTCGGCATTTCTGGACCTCCGTTTGCGGCATCACTCACGACACCGCAGGTTCATTCAAAACGGAGCAGCACTGTGAACGATATCGATCATCGCGTACTCGGCAACAAACTCGACCTCTTCCATCAACAGGAGGAAGGCGCCGGCATGGTGTTCTGGCATCCGCGCGGCTGGGAGTTGTATCGCGTGCTGGAAGAATTTATCCGCGCACGCATGCGGCGCGCGGGTTTCCGCGAGATACGCACGCCGCAATTGCTGGCGCGCTCGCTGTGGGAGAAGAGCGGACACTGGGAAAAATTCGGCGCGGCGATGTATTCGCTTGCCGACGCGGAAGAGGGCCGCGCGCTGTGCCTGAAACCGATGAGCTGTCCGTGTCATGTGCAGGTGTTCAATCAGCGGGTCAGGTCGTATCGCGAATTGCCGGTGCGTTATAGCGAATTCGGCGCATGCCATCGAGACGAGCCGTCGGGTTCGCTGGAAGGACTCAAACGCACGCGCGCGTTCGTGCAGGACGACGCTCATGTGTTCTGCGCGCACGCTCATATCGAAGCCGAGGTTGCGCGCTTCTGCGCCTTGCTGCGCGGCGTGTATGCCGACCTCGGTTTTCCTTCGTTCAAGGTGGCGCTGGCGACGCGCCCCGTGCAGCGCGCCGGCAGCGACGAGGTCTGGGACCGCGCCGAAGCCGCACTCGCGCAAGCGGCACGTGCCGCCGGACTCGAATTCGAGGTGCTCGAAGGCGAAGGCGCGTTTTACGGCCCGAAGCTGGAATTCCATCTGACGGACAGCCGCGAGCGCAACTGGCAATGCGGCACGATCCAGCTCGATTTCGTGTTGCCCGAACGGCTCGACGCGGAGTTCGTCAACGAGCGCAACGAACGCGAGCGGTCGGTGATGATCCATCACGCTGTATTGGGCAGCATGGAGCGCTTCATCGCCATGCTGCTGGAGCATCACGAGGGCTGGCTGCCGCTGTGGCTCGCACCCGAGCAGATCGTGGTCGCCACGATCAGCGACGCCAACGTGGACTACGCGCAGGAGGCAATGCAGATGCTCGACGATGCCGGACTCCGAGCCGTGCTCGATGCGCGTCCGGAACGGCTGGAGAAAAAGATCGTGGACGCGCGCGAGAAGCAGGTGCCGATTCTCGTGGCATTGGGTTCGCGCGATCAACGCGACCGGACGATCAGCATCCGCATGCGCGATGGACAGCAGCAGACGCTCCCCATCGCGGACGGCGTCGAGCAATTGCGCGCGGCGTCGCTGCCGCCGCCGAATCTCAACGACGCGCTTCTTCGTCGATCACCGAACGATGCCGCGTCTCCGGCATCAGCACGTACGTGATGAGCGAAATGGCGGCGCACACGCTGACGTAGTAGAAGAACCACGATTCGTGACCCGCATGCTTGAAGCGTAGAGCCAGGTACTCGGTGGTGCCGCCCATCACCGAGGACACGATCGCGAACGGCAAGCCGACGCCGAGTGCGCGAACCCGCGCAGGAAAAAGCTCCGACTTGACCAGCCAGTGAATCGACGAAAAACCGCTCAGAATACCGAGCGCCGCGAGATTCAAGGCGAACGCGGTGAGCGCGCTATGTGTTTCGCCGAGCGCATGCATCAGCGGTACGGTGAGGAACGTGCCGCCTACGCCGAAGATCATCATGACCGGCCGCCGTCCGATCAGATCCGACAGCAGCCCGAAAAGCGGCTGAAAACCCATGTAGATGACGAGCGCGAGCGTGGCGATGAGCGTCGCGGTGTCGCGGCTGAAGCCCGTGCTGTTGACCATGAACTTCTGCAGATAGATCGTGAACGTGTAGAACGCGACCGTTCCGCCGATGCTGATGCCGATAGTCCAGAGTGTCTGGCGCCGATGCTGGATCAACAACTCCAGCAGACTGCCGCGCTGCGTTTGCCCTTCAGACGCGGCGTTTGAATTGAGGGCGCCTTCGCGCTCGAATGCATCGGTCTCGGCAATGCCGCGCCGCAAATACAGCGCGAAGACGGCCAGCACGCCGCCGATCGCAAACGGAATCCGCCATCCCCATTGTTCGAGTTGCGTGGGGGTCAGCACGAGCCGTTGCAAAACAAGCATGAGCGCGAGCGCCACCAGCTGACCCATCACCACGGTCACCTGAACGAAGCCGACGAAGAATCCGCGTCGCCCGGTGGGCGCCATTTCGCTCAGATAAGTCGCGCTGGTGCCGGCTTCGCCACCCATGCTGAAGCCTTGCAGCAAACGCGCGCAGACCAGCACGGCGGGCGCGGCCACGCCGATGGTCGCGTACGTCGGCGTGAGGGCGATAATCAGCGAGCCGACGCTCATCATCGCGACGGAAACGCTCAACGCCACGCGGCGACCGCGCCGGTCCGCGAGTGCGCCGATGGCCCAGCTTCCGAGCGGCCGCACCACGTAACCGATTGCCGCAACCGCAGCGGCGTTCAGGAGTTGTGCGGTCTGATTACCGCCGGGAAAGAACGCCTTGCTGAAGTAGATGGAAAAGATCGAATACGCGAGAAAGTCGTACCACTCGATGACGTTGCCCGCGCTGCCGCCGATAATCGAACGTAAGCGTTCGCGTCGAGCGGCGGGCGTAATGGGCAGGCTGACGGTGTGCGCTGTGGCGGCCACGTTAGCTCCTCAGGCGGCGATCGCGAGAAGGCGCGCAAGCTCGCTTGCGTCGGCCTGATCTTCGGCGTGCATGACCCAGTCTGCGATGCGGGCAATCTGCTCCGCGCCGACGCGGTGCGATGCCAGCTTTCGCATCTTGCCGACGATATCCGCTTCGCTGGCAAAGGCGTGTTCGCTGCCGCGCTGCGACTCGACGGTTTCTTCGAGCCGCGTGCCGTCGCGCAACAGCACCTCGACACGCACCATATGCCGCAGCAGCGAACCGCGTGCCGTGATCGCCGGATCTTCGACAACCTCGACGCGCTCGGCGAGCGCCATGCGCTGCGGGTCCGCCACCTTTTCCTCGCTGAACTGGTCGACGAATACATCGCCTTCCAGCAGGAGCGTGGCGACGCAGTACGGCAGGTTCAACTGGGCGGATGTGAGCCCTTGCGGCACGTATTTCCAGCCGACGTGGTCCACCGTCACGCGCGAACCGTGCACGATGACGCGCTCGATGTCGTCCGCGCCGAACGGATGACGCGCCTGCATGGCGCGAATCGCGTCGAGCGTCGTGTGATTGCTGCCGACGCAGGAGTAGAACTTGAGCGCGATGCGCATCGTTTCGAAGCGTTCGCCGAGGCCGTCTACGAGTTGCGTCAGATCGTAGCGGTCTGTCGAGCGCGAGAACGTGCTGCAAAATCCGCCGTATGGATTTTCGAATACGTCGACGATACCGGTGAAGCCGTTCTTCGCGAGCAACGCGCCATACAGGCCGCTTTGGGCGGCGCGTCCCGCGTGCATCCGTTTGACCATCGCGCCGAACTGCGCGGCCATCAGTCCCGACGCCTGCGTGCCGCCGATGCCGAGCGCGTGCACGGTCTGCTGCGTATCGAGCCGCAGCGCGGCGGCCGCACCGGCCGCCGCCGAGAACACGCCGACGGTCGCGCCCGAATGCCAGCCCTGCGCAATATGCTCCGGTCCCATGCACATGCCGACACGCGGACCCACTTCATATCCGGCCACACAGGCGCGTAGAAACTCGCGACCCGTCATCGGCTGAGTCGCGGACAACGAATCGGCGACGGCCAGCACGGCCGGCAACGTCACTGCGCCCACATGCAAAACGCCGACGCGATGCACGTCGTCGAGTTCGAAGCTCTGGATCAGGGTGCCGTTCACCAGAGCGGCGTGCGGCGCGGACAAACGCAGCGGCATGCCCCACACCTGCGAACCCGGCGTGGAGTCGACCTGCTGCAACGTGTCCGCGAGGATACGACTCCACGGCAAACCGGCGCCGAATAGCGCGCAGCCGAGCGAGTCGAGAATCAGCAGCTTGATACGCGCCAGCACATCGGCCGGAATCGCCTCGTACTGCAAGCCCGCGACGAATGCGGCCATGGCGCCGGTGTAAGGGTTGGCGCCGACTTCTTTCTGCTGATTCATGGGTCTCCTCGTGCTCTTTGAATGAGCTTGCTGAAATGTCTCGCCCTCAGTATGTCCAGCCCCGGCGTGTTTGTGAATTGCACGCAACGTGATTATTATTGCGTCACGTGCAAGAGTGGAAGGAGTGTGGATGAACCGGTTTCCGGGTGTCGATCTCGATCTGTTGCGGGCGTTCGTGGCGGTCGCGTCGCATGTGTCGTTCAACGACGCCGCGATTGAACTGAACCTCTCGGCGTCGGCGTTGACGCGGCGCATCAAGCGGCTCGAAGACGCGCTCGACGTGATGTTGTTCGAGCGCACGACACGCAACGTCGCCCTCACGGCGTCCGGAGACCTGTTGCTGCCGCGCGCCCAGGGCGTGCTGCGCGAACTCGACGCCGCGCTCGAACTCGTGAGCGACGCCACGCGGATTCGAGCCGGGCAATTGACCATCGCGTGCATTCCGACAGTTGCGAAATTCATGTTGCCGAAAATTGTCGGCAGCTATCACAAGCGGCGGCCGGAAGTGCGGCTTAGGCTCATCGAAGCGAATCTCGCGACAGTCGTGCAGCGCGTGACGAATGGCGAGGCCGAGTTCGGCATCGCGTTCCTGGTGAACGACTCACCGGAACTCGCCATCGACGAATTGCTGGTCGATCCCTACGTGCTGGCCTGTCCGGCGGATCACCCGCTGGCTGCGAACGAGCATGTGAGCTGGCCGGAGCTGCGGCCTTGGCCGCTGATCGTCTCCGGTACATCGAGTGGCAACCGGCGCATGCTCGACGCCGCGCTCAGACATATCGACTGGCGGCCCGACCGGCTGATCGAAATCGAACATTTGACCACCTCGCTCGGGCTCGTCGAAGCGGGTCTCGGCATCTCGATCATTCCGCGCTGTGCTGCGCCGCGCGATGCGAATTCACGCATCGCCATTCGTCCGCTGGTGGAGCCGACCGTCGCGCGAACCATTGGTCTGATCCGTCGTCGCGATGCAGCGCTCTCTTCGATTGCGCGTGACTTCCGCCTCGCGCTGCGCCGCATGGCGCCATTCGATCCGACGATATTGCGTGAAGCGGTTTGAGCGGCGACGTCGTCGCGCACTCACCACCCAATCAGAACGACGAGTGCCCGTTTTTCGCTTCAGTCGTCGCGGGCGTTTTGCCGTTCGGCGTTTGAGTCGCACCAGTACCCGTTTTTATGCTGCCGTCGGGTTGCGGCACTTCGATCGGTTTGACTTCGACGGGCGCCGTGCCGTTTTCTTTCAGACCGAGTTTGTCGGCGGTCTTGGGGGACACGTCGACGATCCGGTTCTTCACATACGGGCCGCGATCCCTGATTTCCACCACTTCGCTCGCACCCGTTTGTAGATTCGTCACGCGCGCGGTGGTACCGAGCGGCAGTGTTTTGCTCGCCGCGGTATTCGACTGCGGATTCATCGGTGTGCCGTCGGCCATTTTCTTCTGATAGAAATTGCGGCCGTAATACGAGGCCACGCCTTTGCGCGTTTTGCCGCTGTGGTCGAGCGGCGCGTGATTCGCGCCGGTCTGGCTCGTCGACACGACCGGCATGGCCGGGCGACCTGGCGACGATGTGGCGGTGTGAGTGGACGCGGTGGAAGCGGTCGGGGGAGCAGCGGCGGCGAGCAGACAGCAGGGAAGAAGCAGCAGCGGTGCCGCTCGGTGAACGAGTCGAAAGAGCGAATTCGCCGCAGTGGTATGAAGAATGTCTTTCATCGACCACTCCTTTTGCGCCGGTCGAGCAGTAGCTAACGCCATGCTGGGTACGCTCTGGATAGCAATCAGGATACCTGACCGGTAATTCGTTCCCGTCTCGCGATGAACCGATCGACACTGCGATTTCCTCAGCTTAATGTCGCCTACTCGCCGCGTCGCGTTTAGCGCAATGCGTCCATGGTCAGAATGATCTTGCCGACATTCGCGGACGACTCCATGCGCCGATGCGCATCCGCTGCACGCGCGAGTGCAAAGGTGCTGTCCACGACCGGCTCCAGACTCGCTCCGCCTTCGAAGCGCTCGAGCCAATGCTCGCGAAAACGCTTCACCATATCGTGCTTGTCCGCTTGCGGGCGCGACTTCATGACGGTTCCCATGATCTGGAGATGGCGATAAAGAATCTGCTCCAGTTCGACGCCGACATTGCCGCCGCCGCCGAGTATGCCCACCTGCACGAGCCGTCCTCCGTTGGCCAGCGAGGCGATATTGCGCGCGAAATACGGCGCGCCCACAAAGTCGATCACGACATCCACGCCGCGTCCGTTCGTCGCTTTGGCGATGACGTCGGCGAAATCCTGCGTGCGGTAATCGATCGTGACTTCCGCGCCGAGTTGCGACACGCGTTCGAGTTTGCTCGCCTCGGCCGTGGCGAAAACCGCTGCGCCGGTCGCGTAGGCGAGTTGCACGGCGGCCGAGCCCACGCCGCCCGCCGCCGCATGAATCAGCACGGCGTCGCCACGCTTGAGTCGGCCAAGATGCAGCATGGCCTCGTGTGCGGTGACGAACACCTCGGGAATCGCCGCGGCGTGGACGTAGTCGAGCGAGTCGGGAATGGGCATCGCCATGCGGTAGTCGATGCGCGCCAGCTCCGCATACGCGCCGCCGCCTACGACGCCCATGACGCGATCGCCCACCTTGAAGCCGTTGGTGTCGCTGCCCGCCTCGATGACTTCGCCCGCGATTTCGAGTCCCATGATCGTCGATTCGCCGAAGTTGGGGCGGCCGTAGCCGCCGCGTCGGTGTGTGAGGTCGGCGCGATTCACGCCGGCCGCGTGCACGCGCACCAGTAGATCGGTCGGACGCACGTCGGGTGCGGGTGCGTCGTTGAGTTGCAGGACGTCGGCGTCGCCGAATTCGTCGAATGTGATGGCTTTCATGCTTTGGCTTCCGGTGATTGATCGAGTGTGGCCTGCGCGACGGCTGACGCCGAAATGGCGGCCGGGAATCCGGCGTAGAACGCGAGGTGCGTGACGGCCGCCGAGAGTTCGTCGCGCGTCACGCCGTTCGCGAGCGCCCGGCGCAGATGCGCGGGCAGTTCGTCGAGATGGCCGCCCGCAATCAGCGCGGCCACGGTGATCAGGCTGCGATCGCGCGGCGCGAGCGCCGGGTCGTTCCAGATGCGCGGATACAAGGTGTCGTCGACGAACTCTGCGAGCTTCGGCGTAAAGGCGCGCGCGGCTTCGCGCGGGCTGCTGAAATTGGCGTGTGACATGGCTCGCTCCCGCTCAGACCTGGCTGATGAATTTGTTGGTGAGATAGAAGCCGATACCTTCGGCGCCGCCTTCCGACCCATGACCGCTTTCCTTCATGCCGCCGAACGGCAGTTCCGTCGACACGATGCGGTACTGGTTGATGCCGATCATTCCGGCTTCGAGTCCGTCGCCCACGTCGAGCGCGGTGCGCGCGTTGCTGGTGAACGCATAAGCCGACAAACCGTACGGGAGCCGGTTGGCTTCGGCGAGACCGTCGGCGAGCGTGTCGAACGGCATCAACACGGCGATTGGTCCGAACGGTTCTTCGTGCATGACACGCGCGTCCATCGGAACGTCGGCGAGCACGGTGGGTTCGAAGAAAAACGCGTCACCCTCGATCCGCTTGCCGCCCACGAGCACGCGCGCGCCTCGTGCCACCGCGTCGGCAATCAGTTCTTCCATCTTGGCCAGTTGACGTGCGTTGGCGAGCGGGCCGACCTGAGTGCCCGGCTGCATGCCGTCGCCGACCTTGAGCGCGCGTGCCGCCGTCACGAAGTGCTCGACGAACTCGTCGTAGACACCGCGCTGAATCAGAAAGCGTGTCGACGAGATGCAGATCTGGCCGGTGCCGCGAAACCGGTTGGCGACGCCGCCCACGGCCGCGCTGCGGACATCGGCGTCGTCGAATACCAGCACGGGGCCGTGGCCGCCGAGTTCGAGTGTGATCGGCTTCACGCCTTCGGCGGCACGCGCCGACAGCAAGCGCCCGATCGGCACCGAACCCGTGAACGTCACCTTGCGGATCACCGGCGAGGCGATCAGGTGCTTCGAGACCTCGTCCGGCACGCCGAAGACCACTTGCAGCACGCCCTTGGGCAAGCCGGCATCGTCCAGCGCGCGGGCGAGCGCCAGCGCCGTGGCGGGGCTTTCCTCGCCCGGCTTGATGACCACGCTGCAGCCGGCCGCGAGCGCCGCGGACAATTTGCGAGCCGGCGTGATGGCGGGAAAATTCCACGGTGTGAAGGCGGCCACCGGGCCGATTGCCTGACGCTTCACCAGTTGCTGCACGCCGGGGCGATTCGACGGCACCACGCGGCCGTCGATGCGGCGCGCTTCTTCGGCGAACCATTCGAAGTAGTCGGCGGCGCGCAGCACTTCGTCGCTGCTTTCGCCGAGCGGCTTGCCTTCTTCGAGCGTCATGAGCGTCGCGATGTGCGAAGCGCGTTCGCGGATCAGGTCGGCGGCCCGTTTGAGCACGCGGGCACGCTCGGCGGGCACGGTGTTGCGCCACACCTGGAAGGCACGCTGCGCCGTGGCGAGCGCGCGGTCCAGATCCGCCGCAGTGGCGAGCGGCACGCGGCCAAGCTCGGTTCGCGTGGCGGGATTGACGACGCTGGCCGTGTCGCGGCCGTCGGCGTGCAGCCATTCGCCGTCGATGAAAAGGTAGAGCGGGTCGTACGATGCGTTCATGACAATCACCTCTGACTGGGTTCCGAATCCTTAAAAGCCGGCTTTCCGGGCGCCGTCTGGCGCTAAGTGCCGGGGTATGGAACGCAGTCTATGAGGCAAGCGCCGATCGAATTAGAGGGGCGGCA
Organism: Paraburkholderia sp. GAS199; assembly: GCF_050436585.1. Lineage (NCBI taxonomy): Bacteria > Pseudomonadati > Pseudomonadota > Betaproteobacteria > Burkholderiales > Burkholderiaceae > Paraburkholderia > Paraburkholderia sp. GAS199. The sequence goes on from NZ_JBNDMM010000009.1 coordinate 169,165, forward strand.
GGGAAACATTCTTGTCGCCAGCAGCAATATCGCCGGCACCTTGCGTGGCTTGCGCCGGAATGGCGCCGGAATCATCATGCGCAATGAAAATGCGCTAGCGTGCCGTCTGACGATCAACCGGGATGGACTCCATGGACAAGTTCTACAACATGTCGGTGTATGCGAAAGTGGTCGAAATGGGCAGCTTCACAGCGGTCGCGAACCATCTCGATTCGACCGTGGGCAACGTGTCGCGCGCGGTGTCCTCGCTGGAAGAAGCGCTCAATACGCGCCTGTTGCAACGGTCCACGCGGCGTCTTTCCGTGACCGACGCAGGACGGCGCTTCTATGAACGCTGCGCGGCCATCCTTGCCGATCTCGATCAGGCCGAAGCCGAAGCGCGCGACGCGCTGCTCGAACCGCGCGGCACCTTGCGGGTCCACTGCGTGCCGGGTCTCGGGCGTCAGTTGCTGACGCGCGCGGTGCTGGCCTATCGCGAGGCGTTTCCGCAAGTGGGCGTCGATCTGCTGTTGTCGCAACGCATGCCGAACCTGCTGGAAGATCAGCTCGACGTCTCGATCGTGATTGCGCGCACCTTGCCGGATTCGGCTTACGTGAGCCAGAAAATCGGCAGCAGCCATTGCGTGCTGGCCGCCTCGCCCGCGTATCTCGAACGGCATGCCGCGCCGTCGACGCCGGAAGATCTCATCGACCATGCCTGCCTGTTGCTGGCAACCGTGGACTACGCCGCCGACGAATGGAACCTGACGAGCGCCGCAGGCAGCGTCACGTTCCGGCCGACCGGCCCGAACCTGTGCGTGAACGACATGGAAGCGATGGCGCTGGCGTTGCGCGAGGGCGCGGGCATCGGATTGCTGGCGGGTTTTTGCGCCATCGACGGTCTGCGCGACGGATCGCTCGTTCGCGTGTTGCCCGACTATCACACCTATTCACGCAACGTCTACGCGGTCTATTCGTCGCGTCAGTTCGTGGATGCAAAGGTGAAACGCTTCATCGAAGTGCTGAAAACGCTCGTCGGCGTGGAGCTGGAAGCGTTCGCGAGCGAACTCGGCATTGACTCGGCAGAGCCGCTCCCGTAGCCGCTTTTTCGAGTGCGCGCTCTACAGATTGCGCCCCCACGTAACTCCCGGATGAAGCTCGCGCGACTACCATGCACGTTTTGATGCCGCGCGCGGCGCTCTTTCTCTCACCGGGTTTTTCGCATGAATCTGATCGTCCGTCTGCTGTTTCTGTTGCTCACCAGTTCGCGCCGTAGCCGGCTGCATGTACTCGACACTTGCGTCACGCCGTTTCGTGTCTGGCTGAACGACCTCGACGTACTGATGCACATGAACAACGGCCGCTATTTCACGATCCTCGATCTCGCGCGCGTCGACCTGATGATGCGCAGCGGTCTCTGGCGGCAACTGAAAGCACAGGGCTGGTATCCGGTCGTCACACTGGAGACCATGCGCTTTCACCGCTCGCTCGAACTCAATGATCGCTATAACGTCGAGACGCGCGTGATCGGTTGGGACGAGAAGCATATTTTTCTCGAACAGGGCTTCGTGCGCGATGGCGTACAGGTTGCATTGGCGATAGTGCGCGCACGTTTTCTGAAGCGTAGCGGCGGCGTGGTGACAACCGCCGAGCTGATGCAACTCTCGGATGTCACGCAGGATTCGCCTGCATTGCCGGAATGGGTGGCGCGCTGGAGCGAGGCCGACGGCGGCATGACGTTCCAGTGAGCGCTCGCGGTCAGTCGACGAGGTCGTCGAGGCGCTCGTCGTCGATGCCCGCCGGTTCCAGATGCGCCGTGACGTCGGCCGACTGGAACAGCCGGCGCACGGCTTTCTCCGCGTTGTCGCCGATCTCGTGACCCTTCTCGACGCTCAGCGAGCCGTCTACTTCCACGTGAAATTCCACGAAAATGCGGTCACCGCCGTTGCGCGTGCGAATGTCGTGAACGGACTGCACACCTTCGCAGCCGCGCACGGCCGCTTCGATCCGTTCGCGGTCCGCCTGATCCAGTTCACGGTCGAGTAGCTGGATCAACGCGTGCGCGGCCATGCCTCGCGCGTTCCATAACATGTAGAGCGAAATGGCCAGTGCGCCGATTGCGTCGGCGCGCGTCCAGCCGAGAAAGCGCTCGAGCAGCAGCGCCACCAGCACGGCGAGATTGACGGCCACATCCGTCACGTAATGCGCGCGGTCGGCGGCGATGGCCGTCGAACCGGTGCGCGTCACCACGAAGGTTTGCATGCCGACCAGGCCGGCCGCGATGATCGTGCTGCCCACGATGACGGCGATGCCGAAGCCCGTTTGATTCAGCGTTTGCGGGACGACGAGGCGCTGGATCGACTCGACGCCGAGACCGAGCGCCGCGCCCGCCAGCAGAAGCGCCTGAACGAAAGCTGCGACGGCTTCGGCTTTGCCGTGTCCGTAGCGATGGCCACTGTCGACGGGGCGTGCCGCGTAACGCACGCCCGCGAACGTCACCGTGGACGCCACCACGTCGACCAGACCGTCGGCGGCGGCCGTGAGCAGCGAAATCGAGCCCGTTGTCAGCCACGCCCAGACCTTGACGACCACCAGCCCCAGCGCCACCACGAGCGCCACGATAGACGCCATGCGTCGGAGCGCGCCATCGGACATGCTTTCGGGCATCGTCTCGACCTCTCAATCGATGCATTGAAGGAACGACCGGCGGAATGTCCACCGGCTTTTATCGTACATGAAGGCAACGGCGAAGTCGTGAACGAACACGTCGGACGCATGCCGCCGCGACGCGGCTGCATTCGTGGTCATGACGCAATGTCATTTCATCCATGCCATTCATGTCATTCAGTTTTGCTTTGTATTTGTCCACAATGCCTCTCGACGACACATTCACGGCATCGGCACCGATGCCGGTTCATGCAAGGAGAAGCGGACATGTATGCAATCACAGGAATAACGGGCAAGGTGGGCGGCGCGGTTGCGCGTACGTTGCTGGCGGCGGGGCAGCCGGTTCGCGCTGTCGTGCGCGATGCGGCCAAAGCCCGGATGTGGGAAGAACGCGGCTGTGAAATCGTCACGGCCAATATGGACGACGCGGCCGCCTTGCACGCCGCATTCGCCGACGCGCAAGGTGTGTTCATTCTGCCGCCGCCCGAGTTCGATCCTGCGCCCGGTTTTGCCGAGGCGCGCGAGGTGATCGACGCGGTCAGCGCGGCACTTCGCTCGGCGCGGCCGGCGAAGGTCGTGTGCCTGTCGACCATCGGCGCTCAGGCCACCGAACTCAATCTGCTGACGCAGCGCACGTTGATGGAACAGGCGCTCGCCGATCTGCCCGTGCCGACCGCGTTTCTGCGTCCCGGCTGGTTCATGGAAAACGCCGCATGGGATGTTGCGCCCGCCCGCGACACGGGTGTCATCGCCAGCTTCCTGCAACCGCTCGACAAGGCCGTGCCGATGGTCGCGACCGCGGACGTCGGCCGGATCGCGGCGCAACTGCTGATGCAGAACTGGAACGGTCTGCGTGTCGTGGAGCTGGAAGGACCGCGCCGCGTGACGCCAATCGATATCGCGCAGACGCTTTCGCGGATTCTCGGTCGTGAAGTTGCCGCGCAGGCGGTGCCGCGCGATACGTGGGAAACCCTGTTTCGCTCGCAAGGCATGAAGCATCCGATGCCGCGTATGCGCATGCTCGACGGCTTCAACGAAGGCTGGATCGATTTCGAGTCGGCGGGGAGCGATGTTCTGAAGGGCGACGTGGAACTGGAAACGGTGTTGCGCGAACTCGTTTCGCAGGCCGGCTGAAAAACGGCGGCGCGGTTTTATCCGCGCCGCCGTTCGAGGCGGGTCGAAGCTGGCTCAGCTTGCCGTGCGTCCGCCCAGATGCTGCGCGAGGAAAGACTCCATGGCTTCGTAAAACTCGTACTGGTTTTCCTCGTTGTGGAAGCCGTGGCCCTCGTTTTCCTTGAGCATGTATTTCACCTCGACGCCGCGCTCGCGCAACGCGTTGACGATCTGGTCGCTTTCCGCCTGTTTGACGCGCGGATCGTTGGCGCCTTGCGCGACGAATAGCGGCGTGACGATGCGGTCGACGAAGAAAAGCGGCGAGGCGTCGTGCAACGCCTGCTTGCCCTCGTCGGTTTGCGGATTGCCGATCATCTCGTACATCATGTCGATCATCGGCTGCCAGTACGGCGGCAAGGATTCGAGCAGGGTGAACAGGTTCGAGACGCCCACGTAGTCCACCGCCGCGGCGTAACGAGTCGGCGTGAACGCGACGCCGGCCAGCACCGCGTAGCCGCCATAACTCGCGCCGTAGATGCCGACGCGCGCCGGGTCGACGAGGCCCTGGCCGACGAGCCACTCGATACCGTCGTCGATGTCGTTCTGCATCGACTTGCCCCATTGCCCGAAGCTTGCTTCCCAGAAAGCGCGCCCGTAGCCCGTCGAGCCGCGGAAGTTCAGTTGCAGCACCGCGTAGCCGCGATTGGCCAGCAATTGCGCTTCGGAGTTGAATCCCCACGTATCGCGCGCCCACGGACCGCCGTGCGGATTGACGATGAGCGGCAGCGGCTTCTGCAACGGCTGGGCGGGGTCGATGCCGGCGGGCAGGGTCAGATAGCCGTTGATCTGCAAGCCGTCGCGCGCGGCGAAATGGATCGGCTGCATCGGTGCCATGTCGGCGGCGTCGAGCCAGGGCATCAGCTCGGCGAGCCTGGATAGCCGCCGGCTCGCGACATCGTAGGTCCACGTCGAGCCGGGCGAGAGATCGCTTGCCACACGCACGATGGCGCGCGATTCGTCGCGCGTGATGCTCGTGACCGAAACTTCCTGACCGGGAAACTGGCGCTCCAGATCGTCGAAGATCGCGCGTGCCCAGTCGTCGAAGAAATGCCGGTGCACGCGGTCGTCCATGTACCACGCAGCCGTCAGCACGTGACGGTGCGTCGAATACGACATGCCGCCCACGTCCACGTGCTCCGTTTCGAACAGCAGTTTGCCTTCCTGCGCGGTCTGCGGATCGAACTCGAAAATCGCGGTCTTGTCGCGGCCGCGATTGGACATGACGTACAGGCGCTGGTCGTCGAACGTGAAAAACAGCGGCGAGACGGATTCGCGAAAGTTGGTGGTGAGGATCGGGCGGAACGGATCGCTTTCGACGTCGCGATAAAGCAGGGTGGTGTTGACGCCGTCGGAGGCCATGGCCACGCGCAGGCGTCCCGCGTGATCGGTCATCCAGCCCATCACGTTGCCGGGATTTTCGGCGATCGGCGTGAAGTCACCCGTGACCACGTCGACGCGGAATAAGTCGAATACCTGCGGGTCGCGGCGGTTCATCTGGAGCAGGATGTGACGGTCGTCGTCGCGCAGGTCGTCGACGATGCTCGCCCGCACGCCGTCGAACGGCGTCAGATCGAACGGCTCGCCACCGTCGATCGGCACCGACAGCACGTGAAAGTTTTCGTCGCCGCCAAAATCCTTGACGAACAGAATGCGGTCGTTGCCTTTCCATGCATGGCCCGGCACGTCGCGCTCGGTTTCGCTGGTCAACGGCCGTGCTTCACCGAGCGGCGAGCCGTCGGCGCCGAGTGCCTGCACGAAAATGTTCTGGCGGCCCGCGTGCCGGGTCAGGAACGACAGATGCCGGCCATCCGGTGAAATGGTGAACTGGCTTTTTTCGGGTCTGCGGAAAAAGTCGCGCACCGAATACGTTTTGACGGTACGGCCAGCCGTTTCGTTTTTGCCATCCAGGTTGCTCATGCAGTCCTCCTCGAAAACCCCATTTGACCATGATCGGCGCTTTTCTCGCTCGAACCCCGCCGTCGACCTTGTCGGCATGCGGCAAACCGGCTAGATTGCGGATTCGCGTTAGACGAACTCTTCCGAATGAAACGGATATTGCCTCCGCTCAATGCGTTACGCGTTTTCGAAGCCGCGGGACGCCTCGGCAGCTTCAAGGAAGCCGCGGCGGAATTGCACGTCACGCATGGCGCGGTGAGCCAGCAAGTGCGTCTGCTCGAAGAATGGCTGGAGGCTCCGCTGTTCGAGCGGCATAACCGGCGTGTGGTGCTGACGTCAGCGGCGCGCGTCTATCTCGCCGAAATCACGCCGCTGTTCGAGCAACTCGCGCACGCTACCGCGCACTATGGTTTGCCGGAAACGGTTGCGCGAACCTTGTCCGTGAATGCGCCGGCTACGTTCACCTTGCGCTGGCTCGTGCCGCGCCTCGCGACATTTCGCGCCGAGCATCCCGGCATCGAAGTGAATGTCGAGACGTCCAACGAGTCCGTGGAAAGTTTGCGGGAAAGCTACGACCTCGTGATACGCGGCGGCCCGGACACGTTCTACGGCTATTCGATGCGGCCGTTCCTTTCCGAAGAAAGACTTCCGGTGTGCAGCCCGGCGCTGTTGCAACGCCTGCCGCTGCAACAGCCCGACGACTTGCGGCAGCATACGTTGCTGCACACGTCGAGTTTGCCGAGGCTGTGGCCCGACTGGCTCACGGCGGCAAACGTCGCTCGGATCAAACCCGCCGCCGCGCTGACCTTCGACCACTTTTACCTGACCCTGCAGGCTGCCATCGACGGAATCGGCATCGCGATGGGACCGACGGCGCTGGTGTCGAGCGACCTTGCGGCGGGGCGGCTCGTCGCGCCATTCGAGGGGCCGCGTCTGCGTTCGCGAAGCTATTGCACCTACACGCCCGATGCGAAGTCGGGCGACGAACGCGTCATGCTGCTGCGCCAATGGCTGGAGCGCGAGGGCGGCTTGTCGCAAGAACAGCATGGGCGCTGACGACGCGCACGCCGCGCACTCTGACCGGAGATTGCACTGATGGTTTCGAAACGGACATGAATATCCGCGCGTTTCCTGACAACTCGCTTCGATCGAGCTGGCTGACGGGCGGCACGCTGCTGTTCGTCGGTGCATTGATCGCGTCGCAGTCGGGTTTCGACGTGGTATTCAATGCGGTGACGGGCGGCTCGGCCTGGCTTCGTGTCGTGTTGTTTATCGCGCTGACTTACGTGGGAATTTTTTGCGCGCAGCGCACCGGTCTTCGTCTCGCGGCGCATGGTCTCGATCATCCCATGGCGGTTGCGTTCGGCATCGGGCTGTTCGTCGCGCTCTATATCGCGGCTGTCGATCTGGTTCTGTTCCGCAGCCTGCTGCCGGCGAGTTACGTGACGTATTTCGCGGAACAGCCGCTGCATCGGCGGCTCTTTTACTTCATTCTGCGCGCGTTCAACGAGAACATCCTGTATCGGCTATTTTTCATGTCGACGATGCTCTGGTGTCTCGGGCTCGTCTGGCGCAACGCGCGAGGCCGCATTCCGGATGCGGCTGTGTGGCTGACTATCGTTCTGGCGCAGGCCGTGCCGATGCTGCTGAACGAAGCGCCTTTCTATCCGCCGCACCTCACGCCGGTTTTTCTGTTCTACGTGGTAGTGCGTTTCATTCTCGCGGGCATTCTGTGGGGCGTGCTCTACTGGCGATACGGCTTCCTGACCGCGGAAGTCGCGCACGTCAGCACGCATCTCTTCCTGCAGCCGATCATGGGTTACGTGCTGAGCCCGGCATAACGCCGGGTCGCGCGGCCTGTTTCGCGCATTATTCCGCGCATTTCACGTCCTGCTTTCGCACGTCGATGATGACGGGATAGTCGCCGTGTTCGAGTTCCACGCGCGCCACCACGGCCACGGTGTTGGCGTCGACTTCGTCGTACACGCTGACCTTGTCGTTGCGCAGGCTCGTCAGGCCGACGCAGGCCGACGCGCGGCCCTCGTCGGAGATCTTGCACTGGATCGGGTTGTCCGCGAAGTAGCGGTAACGGTCGCGCTCGGACGTGGCCATATATTCGCGGAAGCTCTGTTCCGAACCGCCAATGCCGGTGACATAACCAATCGCGCAATCGAGCTTCGGCGAATCGCTCGTGCCGGCGCTTTGAGCCCACGCGGGGCTGCTCGCGGTCAGCGCGGCGGCCAGGGTTGCGACGGCGAATGTCGATGCAGGCAGGTATTTCATGGCGCGCTTTACGTGTATGGATCGAAGTGCTGAATTGTAAAGCCATCTCCGAACCTGAGCGTCGGCGCGGGCTGCCGGGCGAATCTGTGAGCGCGAAGAACGCGCGGCTATAATCGCCTTCGAACCAGTTCGAGGGGAAGTGTTGCTCGTGAAAAAGATCGCTGCTGTTGCGCTTGTCGCGCTCGTTACATGTGCCGCAGGTTTGGCGGGTTGCTCGTCGACTGAAAAGGAACAGGCGCAAGCCCAGCAATTCCTCCACAACGAAAGCGGCCTCGCTGCCGCACAACGCAATGCCGCGATCGATTGCGGACCGTCGAATTGCGACGCTGCGTGGGCGCTGACGAAGCGTTATATCGAGCAGCATTCGGACACCGCCGTAACACGCGCCGACGCGGTTGCGATCGACACCGACGTGCCGTCGGGATCGGGCAAGGTCGCGTTTTCCGCCACGCGCGACGCCAGGGGCGCCGGCGCCACGCTCACGCTTTTCGCGCAATGCCGCGGCATGTACGGCGCGGACGGCGCGAAGGGCTCGGACTACGACGAGTGCGCCGAGAAAATCCTCAAGACGCAGAACGGATACGTGCCGTTTCTACGCACCCATGCTTCGCAGCAATAACGCCTGAACGCGTTCCGCGCATCGCGGGACGTCTCAACCCGGCTGACGTCGCAGTTCGCCGGGCCCCATGCCGGTCCAGCGCTTCAGTGCACGCCGGAAGTTCGCGGGGTCGCTGAAGCCGAGCAGCATGGCGATGTCGTCGGTGCTCATCTTGGTGGTCTTCAGATACTCAGTCGCGAGCGAGCAGCGCACGTCGTCGACGATGGCGACGAACGAGGTGCCTTCGTCCTCCAGACGCCGCCGCAAGGTCCGGCTGGTCATCTTCAGCGCTTCGGCCACGACCTCCATGCCCGGAAACTCGCCGGGCTTGCGCATCAACACCTGGTACACCTCACCCGACACGCCCACCGACGTCTTCGCCTGACCGATCAGCCGGTCGCAGGTTTCCTGCAACAACGTGGCCGTCAGCCGGTGCGCCAGTTGCGGCTTCTGTTCGAGAATGCCGCTGTCGTAATGAAGCTCGCACTGCGGCTCGTCGAAGTAACACGGACAACCGAGATACTCGGCGTAAATGTCGGCGTGCGCCGGCGCCGGATAGGCGAAGCAGGCCTTGACGGGCGGACAGGTTCGACCGGCCACGTCCTGAAGATGCGTGACGTGCTGCGTGAACTGCTGTTCGAGCAGGAATTCGCGCAACTCGCGTGACGGCGCGGAAATGAACGCGTCGGGAAAGGTCCAGACGCCTTTGTCCGGATACTCGGTCCATTCGATGGTGAGCGTGGGCGTGGCGAGCGGGTGATACTTCACGCCGAGCCGGAAGTAATCGCGCAGCGACAGGCAGGACATCAGCGCATAGCCGTACATGCCGTAAGCGGAGAGATGTAGACGCGAGCCGACGATAAACGGCGTCGCGGGACTGCAGCCCAGCAGAATGGCGTTACGGCACACGATGCCGTACTGGCGCACGGAAGTGAGCGCCGACGCGTCGTAAATCCGCTCCACGTCCACGCCGCTGCCTTTCAGGCTGTCTTCGGGCGCAATGCCCTGCTCGCTGAGCACTTCGACCAGCGCGGCGATCTTGTACGGCGCGTGGATGCGCTCGTTCTGCAATGGCAATCTCGACGACACCGCTTCACCTCAGAATGTCCCGTGACAACATGGCGTTGTCCGAAAATGACCTTACGTGCGAAATCGTATCTCACTAGTATCGAGTTCACAACAGGCGGGTCCGTGGACGGAGCCGCCGCAGACTCGGGAGACACGCTTGCTCAATCGTAAAGTCATTATTTCGTGCGCGATTACCGGCGCGACGCATACGCCGTCGATGTCGGAATATCTGCCGCTCACCCCGGCGCAAATCGCGGCGCAGTCGATCGAAGCCGCCGAAGCGGGCGCGGCGATCCTGCATCTGCACGCGCGCAATCCTTCGAACGGTCAGCCGACGCCGTCGCCCGAGGTGTTTCGCCAGTTCGTCCCCGCGATCGTCGAAGCCACCGACGCCGTCATCAACATCACGACCGGCGGCAGCACCCGCATGACGCTGGCCGACCGTCTCGCGTATCCGCGCCTCGCCAAACCCGAGATGTGTTCGCTGAACATGGGCTCGATGAATTTCTCGATTCATCCGATTGCCGCGAAGATTTCGTCGTGGCGCTACGACTGGGAGAAGGACTATATCGAAGGCATGGAAGACACGATCTTCCGCAATACCTTCAAGGACATCCGCAACATCCTGCTCGAACTGGGCGAACACGGCACGCGCTTCGAGTTCGAATGCTACGACGTCGGCCACCTCTACAATCTCGCGCATTTCGTCGATCAAGGTCTGATCAAGCCGCCGTTCTTCATCCAGTCGGTGTTCGGCATTCTCGGCGGACTCGGCGCGGAACCGGAGAATATGGCGGTCATGCGCAGCACGGCGGATCGTCTTTTCGGCCGCGAGAACTATCAGTTTTCGATTCTCGGCGCGGGCCGTCATCAGATGGCGTTCGTCACCATGGGCGCGATCATGGGCGGCAACGTGCGGGTCGGTCTGGAAGACAGCGTCTACCTCTCGAAAGGAGTGAAAGCCGAAACGAACGCGCAGCAGGTGCGCAAGATCCGGCACATTCTCGAAGAGCTTTCGTTCGAGATCGCCACGCCGGCCGAAGCGCGGCAAATGCTCGGATTGAAGGGCGCGGACAAGGTCGATTTCTAGCCGCCTTTTTCGCCCACTTCGCAAACGGTAGCGAATGCCGAATCACAAAAACAAGAACGAGCCATTTCTGGTGGAGACATCATGACGACCCAAACAACCGGCGCAGACAGCACGGCGCTACACCGCATCGCGACGCATAAGGCGATGTTGCGGCTGATCCCGCTCATGTGCGCGATCTATTTCATGTCGTACCTCGACCGCACCAACGTGTCGCTCGCCAAGGCGCGGCTCGCCGCCGACCTCGGCATCAGCGCCGCGGCGTACGGACTCGGCGCAGGCATCTTCTTTCTCGGCTACGCGCTGCTCGAAGTGCCGAGCAATCTTGCCGCGCATCGTGTCGGGCCGCGTCGCTGGATCGCGCGAATCGCGGTGACGTGGGGCGCGCTCTCGGCCGCGATGATGTTCGTGCAGGGCGAGTGGTCGTTCTACACGATTCGCGTCCTGCTCGGCATCGCCGAAGCGGGTCTATTCCCCGCGCTGATGTACATGGTGACGCTGTGGTTCGCGCCGCAGGATCGCTCGGTCGCGGTAGGCTGGATTTACACCGCGCCCGCGCTGGCACTCGTGATCGGCAATCCGCTTGGCGGCGCCTTCATGCAGATGGACGGCCTCGGCGGTTTGCACGGCTGGCAATGGCTGTTTCTGCTCGAAGGTCTGCCGACCATCGTGGTGGGCATCGTCCTGTGGTTCAAGCTGCCGGAAAGGCCGTCGGACGCGCGCTGGCTGTCGAAAGACGAAGCGCGTGTGCTGGAAGCGCGCGCCGTGCCGGACGCGGCGCACGCCGGCTTCTTTTCCAACGACTGGGTGGCGGCTTTGAAGCGCCCGGCCACCGTGCTGACCGGCCTGATCTACTTCCTGAATCAGGTCGCGTTCGTCGGCCTCGTGTTCTTCACGCCGGCCATGATCCAGCAGATGCACGTCAAGTCGCCGCTGATGGTCGGTGTGTTGTCGAGCAGCGTCGGTATCGGCTTCCTGCTCGGCGTGCTGGTGCTGCCGCGCATTCATCGTCGCGTGACGAACGACTGCGTCTATCTCGGCATTCTGACGGCGGGGCTGATCGTCAGTGCGGTGCTGTTCATCTCGTCGGCGTGGCTGCCTGCGCAGCTCGCGCTCTTCGTGGCCACGGCATTCTTTGCGGGCGGCGTGCTGCCGCTCTATTGGGCGATTTCGATGAAACGCCTGCACGGCATTCAGGCCGCCGCCGGACTCGCATTCATCAATACGATCGGCCTGATCGGCGGATTCGTCGGACCGTATCTGTTCGGACTGGCGGAGAGTGCGTCGGGCAGGAGCGCGTCGGGTTTCTCGGTGGTGGTGGGCGCGTCGGTGCTGGGGCTCGTCCTCGTCCCGCTGCTCGCCAAAGCGATTCAAGCCGAGGGACGGACGGCCAGTTTGAACGAGCCGCTATTGAATATCGAATCATGAGCCTGAGAGGGTTGCCGCGTCGCTTCGCTCGGAGCGGCGCGCGTTAGCCTTACTATGGGCGGGTTTCCTCATAGAACGAGTACAAGCAATGAGACTGAATCAGAAAATAAGCATCGTGACGGGCGCGGGGCAAGGCATCGGTGCCGCAACGGCACTCAAGTTTGCGCGTGAAGGTGCGATCGTCGTGGTGTGCGATGTGAATCACGAGGCAGTGACCAGCGTGGTGGCTGCGTGCCGCGAAGCAGGCGCTCAGGCGCAGGGATTCACGCTCGACGTGACCGACCGTGCAGCGGTAGACAGCATGGTTGCCGACGTGCTGGAGCGTTACCGGAAGATCGACGTACTCGTGAACAACGCGGGTATCACGCGCGACGCGCGTCTGCAGAAAATGACGCTCGCACAATTCGACGATGTGATCGACGTGAATCTGCGCGGCGTGTTCCACGTATCGCAAGCGGTGGTCGACAGAATGGTCGAGCAAGGTTCGGGTGTGATTCTGAACGCGAGTTCGGTGGTCGGCATTTACGGCAATTACGGGCAAACCAATTACTCGGCGGCGAAGTTCGGCGTGATCGGTTTTACCAAGACCTGGAGCCGCGAACTGGGGCCGAAGGGAATCCGCGTGAATGCGGTCGCGCCCGGCTTCATCGACACGCCGATTCTCTCGACCGTGCCGCAGGACGTGCTGGCGAAAATGCGCGAGCAGGTGCCATTGCGCCGCCTCGGTCAGCCCGAGGAAGTCGCGAACGTCTACGCGTTTCTCGCGAGCGACGAAGCAAGCTATATCAACGGCGCCGTGATCGAGGTATCCGGCGGCATGACGCTGTAATTTTCAAAGGAATGGTATGAAGACCGTCGATCTCCTCAAGCCCGCACCGGGGCTGCGCGTTCTGATCTCGGGCGCGGCAGCCGGCATCGGCGCCGCGATCGCGCAGGCGTTTCTCGACGTCGACGCGGCAGTCTATATTTGCGACGTCGATCCGGCGGCAGTCGATAAAGCGACCACCGCCGACCCGCGGCTCCATGCCGGCGTGGCCGATGTGTCGGATCGCGATCAGGTGGACCGCATCATCAAAGACGCGCGCGCGAAACTCGGTGGCCTCGATATTCTCATCAACAACGCGGGGATTGCGGGCCCGACCGGCGCGGTCGAAGATATCGACGCCGATCAGTGGGAGCGCACCGTGTCCACCAATCTGAACAGCCAGTTCTATTTTCTGAGGAAGGCCGTGCCGCTTCTGAAGGAGACGTCGAGCAATCCGTGCATCGTGGCGATGGCGTCGGTGGCGGGACGGTTGGGCTATCCGTTTCGCACGCCTTATGCCGCGACCAAATGGGCGATCGTGGGGCTGGTGAAGTCGCTGGCAATCGAACTCGGACCGAGCAACGTACGTGTGAATGCCATTCTGCCCGGCGTGGTGGAAGGCGAGCGCATGGACCGCGTGATCTCCGCGCGGGCCGAAGCGCTCGGCATCGGCTTCGAGCAGATGAAGGGCGAATATCTGGAAAAGATTTCGCTGCGGCGCATGGTGACGGTTCAGGACGTGGCCGCCATGACGCTTTTTCTCGCGTCGCCGGCGGGCCGCAATATCTCGGGTCAGGCGATCAGTATCGACGGCAACGTCGAGTATCTCTGATTACCGCACGCGCTCTATAGCCGCGTCGTCTGGTCAGTAGTTCTCCGTGGCGGCCTTGTTGCCCGCGCCGTGCGGATCGGCGGATGCCGGTTGACCGTGCGAGTCGCCGGAAGCTGCGGCCGCGCCGGGTTGCCCCGGCCGCAACAGCACGCCGCCGAGAATGCCTGCCGCCGCCGCGAAAATCGCGCCGAACAGAAACGCGACGTGATAGCCGCTATTGAGCGCGGCCACCGCATTGCCGAGTGCCTGCATCGCCTCGCTGCGGGCGGCCGCGAGACTCGCCAGCACGGCGAGGCCGAGTGCGCCGCCCATCATGAACGACGTATTGACGATGCCCGATGCCAGGCCCGAATCGCTCGGAGCGACATCGCTCATCGCGGCCAGCAGCATCGGATTGAAGGCGATGCCCGCGCCGATGCCGAGCAGCACCATGCCGGGCAACACGTCGGGCACGAAGCTGCCGTCCACGGGCGCGCGGGCGAACCACGCCAGCCCGCACGCGGCGACCAGCAAACCGGTGGCAAGCGGCGCGCGCAGACCGAAGCGCATCACCACGCGCGCCGACAGCCCGAGCGAAAAGAAGCCCATTATGAGGTTGGCCGGCAGGAACGCCAGCCCGACCTGCAGCGGACGGTAGCCGAGCACGCGCTGCAGATAGAGCGCGGAAATGAAGAACCACGCGAACATGGCCGCCGCCCACAAAACCCCGACCACGTTGGCCACGGCCACATTGCGCAGACGGAACAGCCCGAGCGGCATCAGCGGATGCTGCACGCGCGCTTCGATGACGAGGAACGCGCCGAGCAGGGCCAGCGCGACGAACAGCAGGCCGAGCGTTTGCGCGGAAGTCCAGCCGGCCTCGTTGCCGTTCACGATCGCGTAGACGGCGAGCATCAGCGAGGCGGTGATCGTGATGGCGCCGGCCACGTCGAGTTTCTCGCCATGAGCGGTGCCGCGTGCCGCGGGCAGCAACGCGACACAGAGTGCGTACACCGCAATGCCGATAGGCAGGTTGACGAGAAAGATCCAGTGCCAGCTCAGCAGGTTGGTGAGCACGCCGCCGAGCAAGACGCCGATACTGCCGCCGCCCGCGCACACGAAACCGTACACGCCCATCGCTTTCGCGCGTTCGCCCGGCTCGGTGAACAGATTCATGATGAGCGACAGGGAGACGGCCGAGACGATCGCGCCGGCCACGCCCTGCACGGCACGCGCGCACACCAGCAACACCTGCGAGTTCGAGATGCCGCACGCGAGCGACGCCAGCGTGAACAGCGTGATGCCGGTGAGGAACAGCTTGCGATGGCCGTACAGATCGCCGAGCCGCCCGCCCAGCAGCAGGCAGCCACCGAACGTGAGCATGTACGCGTTGACCACCCACACCAGCGAGGTCTCGGTGAAGCCGAGATCGGCCGCGATCGACGGCAATGCGACGTTCACGATGGTCGTGTCGAGCACGATCATGAGTACGCCGAGACAGAGCACGATCAGGGCCAGCCAGCGCGTCTTGCCGTGGATGGAGTGGGTCATACGGGCGGCTCCTTGACGGGGGTTTTTCAGTCTAGCACCCGCGACTTTTGGCCCACAACTACGAAATCCAGGTTCGAGCGCGATTGCGCGAACGCTCAGTCGCCGCCGACCATTTCGTACTTGCCGCCGCGTTCGAGTGCACGTTGATACGCCGGCCGCGCGTGAATGCGTTTGAGGAAGTCCGCGATGGCGGGCGTCTGGTTTTGCATGCCGCCGCGCGCGCTGGCGGCTTCGAGCGGGAAGCTCATCTGCACGTCGGCGGCGGTGAAGTCGGTGCCGACGAACCAGCCCGTCGTGCTCAACTCCTTGTTGATGTAGCCGAGGTGCAGCTTCAGTTGCGGGTCGATGAAACTCGATTGCAGCGTGGCAGCGATCTTGCGCGCAATCGGCTTGGCGAAGAACGGCATGGGCGCGCTGGCAATGCGCGACGCCACCAGCTTGAGCAGCAAAGGCGGCATTGCCGAGCCTTCCGCGTAGTGCAGCCAGTAGGTGTAGCGCAGGCGGTCGGGCGTGCCGATGGCGGGCGCGAAACGGCCCTCGCCATAGGTGTCGATCAGATACTCGATGATCGCACCCGACTCGGCGATGGTCTGGCCGTTGTCGGTGATGACGGGCGATTTGCCGAGCGGATGAACCGCGCGCAGTTCGGGCGGCGCGAGCATGGTTTTCGGGTCGCGCTGGTAGCGTTTGATGTCGTACGGCACACCCAGTTCTTCCAGCAGCCACAGGACGCGCTGCGAACGGGAGTTGTTCAGGTGATGGACAGTCAGCATGGCGTGGTCGAGGTGGACTATGGAACGTCACATCATAAGGATGTTGTGCAGAGGCGGGGCTCTAGTCGTCGCCACTGCTTCGCTGCGACTTCAGTTTCGCCATGCCCGCGCCTCGTGCGGACTCCGGCCTACACCTTCGACTTCGCGCCCATCAGCGTGTTGGAAGGCAGCGTTTCGTCCAGCAGCTTGCGCGCGCTTTCGATGCCCGCTACCGGCAAGCCTTCGGGATTCAGCAAGCCGACCTGCACCAGCACCGAGGCCTGGTCCCAGTAGATATGCTCGTTGTAGAGCTTGTCGCCGCGGAAGCACACCACGGCCAGCATCGGCACTTCGAAATATTTACCGGTGGGCGCGACGCCAGGCAGCAGCCAGTCGATCTCGCACGAGTGCGTGCAGCTGAACACGAATTCGTCGACCACGCGGTCCGAGCCGATCGTGCGTGAAATCGGAATCAGCTTCGTATCCGGCGGATTCGAGTTGACGAAGTGATGCGTATAGAAGCGCTTGAGATTGTCGTGACCGACACCGCCGGTCATTGTCGGCACGTGGTTGACGTAGGGCTGCGCGACCATGGTGGGCATCACGGCTTCCACGTCGCGGGTGGCGAACTCGTGGTAGCAATGCGCTTCCCACAGCGCGTTCAGATCGTAGACGGGACCGAGCACTTTGCGCAGCAACGCGAGCGTGCGCGAGTAAGCCATCATGGCCGCCGGTTTGTCGTATTGCGGACGCGCCGGCGCGGCGAACGCATGATCGCAGCCGGGGTACACGTATTGCTCGATCTGCGGACGCAAGCGTAGTGCGGCGCTGATTTTTTCGCGTGTGGCGGGCGGGCAGTGCGCGTCGTTTTCCGGGAAGTGAAACACCATCGGGCAGCGCACCAACTTCACTTCGTCGAGATAGGCTTCGAGTCCGACGCCGTAGTAGCTGACCGCGCAGTCCACGTCGGTACGCACCGCGCTCAGGAAGGCGAGCTTGCCGCCCAGGCAATAACCCACCGCGCCGACTTTGCCCGCCTGCTCCGGCATGGCACGCAAGGTGGCGATCGTGGCGGCAATGTCGCCAATGGCGAGATCGACGTCGAAGCGGCCGAGATAATCGAGTGCCTGCTTCATGTCGGCTTCGCCGTAACCGAGATCGATGCCGGGCTGGATGCGCCAGAACAGATCCGGCACCAGCACCACGTAGCCTTCTTCCGCGAAGCGCTCGGCGGTGGCTTTCATCGTTTCGTTGATGCCGAAGATTTCCTGCAACAGCACGAGGCCGGGACCCGAGCCTTGCGCGGGACGCGCCACGTAAGCGTTGAAACGGCCGCCGTCCTGGGCGACGACTTCGATGAAAGATGCGGACATACGGTGTGTCTCCTGCTGGAAGAGGGCTACTTCATCGTACGCAACTCGAAGCGTTTGAGCTTGCCGGTTTCGGTACGCGGCAGGGCGTCGACGAAGGTCACCACGCGGGGATATTTATACGGCGCCACGCTATTTTTCACGAAATCCTGCAGTTGCGCGACCAGTTTGTCGTCCGGCCCAAAGCCTGGGTTGAGCACCACGAAGGCCCGCACGATCTGTCCGCGCGTTTCGTCGGGCACGCCGACCACGCCGCATTCGGACACCGCGTCGTGTTGCATCAGCACGCTTTCCACCTCCGGGCCGGAGATGTTGTAGCCGGCGGAGACGATCATGTCGTCGGCGCGCGCCTGGTAGAACACGTAGCCGTCTTCGTCGAGATAAACCGAGTCGCCCGGCAGATTCCAGCCGTCGCGAACGAACTTCGTCTGGCGCTCGTCGGCGAGATAACGGCAGCCGGTCGGTCCGCGCACGGCGAGCTTGCCGATCGTGCCGGGCGGCACCGGTTGCATGTCGTCGTCTACCGCCTGCACGACATAGCCCGGCACGGCGCGTCCGATGGCATGCGGGCGAATCTGCTCGCCCTGCGCCGAAATGAAAATATGGATCAGTTCGGTGCCGCCGATCCCGTCGATCATCCGGATACCGGTGGCGTCCTGCCAGAGACGGCGCGTCGAGTCCGGCAGCGCTTCGCCCGCGGACACGGTCTTCTTCAGGCTGGATACGTCGTGGCGCGCCGCCAGCGGCGCCATCTGCCGGTAGAACGTGGGCGCGGTGAACATGATGGTGGCGTGAAAGCGTTCGACCGTTTGCAGCAGGGTCTCGGGCGTCAGCCGCTCGATCAGCACGGTCGAGGCGCCGGCGCGCAAGGGAAAGCAGAGCATGCCGCCGAGTCCGAACGTGAAGGCGAGCGGCGGCGTGCCGCAAAAAATGTCGTCCGGCGACGGCTTGAGCACGTGGCGGGGAAACAGGTCGCACATCGCCAGCACGTCGCGATGAAAATGCATGCAGCCTTTGGGCGCGCCCGTCGTGCCGCTCGTAAAGGCGATCAGGCAGACGTCGTCGGAAGCGGTGTCGCAGGCGTCGAAGCGATCGGGTTTGTTGACCGCGAGCGTGTCGAGGGAATCCGGGGCGTCGTCGTGGAACAGCAGCGTTTGCGTGAGGCCCGCGCAATAGAACTCGTCGGCCGGATCGGTGCAGCGTGCGAGTTCGTCAGTCAGACGCGCGTCGCACAAGGCCGCGCCGATCCGCGCCTTGTCGACGATCTGCTTGAGTTCCTTGGCGCGCAACAGCGGCATGGTGGGCACGACCACGAGCCCGACTTTCAACGCGGCGAGCGTGGTCACAGCCATGTGCAGCGAGTTCGGTCCGCGCAGCAACACGCGATTGCCGGGCTGCAGACCCATTTCGTCCACCAGCACGTGCGCGCTGCGATTCACCAGCGCGAGCAGTTCGCGGTAGCTCGTGGCGTGCGCCTTGCCGTCCACCTCCGACCACACCGCGGGCCGCTCGCCGTGACCCGCTTCGATACTGCGGTCGAGCAGTTCAGTGGCGCAATTGAAGCGCGCCGGATAGGCCACGTCGGGGTTGTCGAGCAGAAAGACAGGCCATTGATCTTGCGGCGGAAGATTGTCGCGCGCAAAGGTGTCGACGTGTGCTGACGGTTCCATCGTGGTCTCCCGGGCGTTGAGCCGGCTGAAGCGCTACGGTTGGCGTGTTGGGTCGGTTTCGGTTGCTTGCGGTTACCTGCTTATTGCGGAATGACGGCGGTGGCTTCGATCTCCACCTTGGCTTCGTCTTCGATCAGCGCGACCACCTGGACCGCGGTCATGGCGATGTCGTAGTCGCCGACCAATGCGCGGAACGCGGCGCCGATGTCTTTGAGCGAGGCGAGATATTCGCGCTTGTCGGTGACGTACCACGTGAGGCGCACCAGATCGCGCGGCTCGCCGCCGGCTTCGCGCAGCACGGCCAGGACGTTGCGCAGCGCCTGCGCGGCCTGACCGGCGAAGTCGGTGGTCTGGAAGCGCGCTTCCTCGTCCCAGCCGATCTGACCGGCAATGAACACCTGCGTGCCGCTCGCCGCGACACCGTTCGCGTAACCGCGCGGCTTGACCCAACCGGCGGGAAGGAGAGCTTTTTTCATGAGCGTTGGGCCTCGGTAGCGTCGATGGTGTCGCTGGTATGACTGGACGCGGGTTGGGGATCGAACTGGGCGAGCGCGCTCGCGATGTCCGCTGGAATCTCGATGGACTGGCCGCTTTCAAGCGAAGTGGTGACCAGCACCTGTTTCGCGCTGAAGCGCGTTTCCTCGTTGCAGCGCCCGACGATATCGAGGCCGATCGAACGACGGCCGATTTTCGCGACTGTGAGCGACAGGATAATCGTCTCGCCCATTGCGCTCGGCCGCGAGAATTCGCAATCGAGCTTGACGATCGGCAAGCCGATGCGGCGCCGGGCAATCATGTGCGCGTAGTCGATCCGCAGAGCTTCGTTGAACCAGTCTTCGACCAGCGCGTTGGTCATCACCAGATACTGCGGAAAGAACACGATGCCCGCGGGATCGCAATGCGAAAACCGGATGCGCACGGGCCGCTCGAACGTGGCGCTCATGACGTGCCGCCTTGCGCCGTTGCAGCAGACGCGGCGGCATGCGCTTTCAACAGATCGCGCCCGACGATCAACTGCTGCACTTCGGTCGCGCCTTCGTAAATACGCAGCGCGCGAATCTCGCGATACAGCATCTCCACGGCCGTGCCGCTTTGCACGCCCATGCCGCCGTAAAGCTGCACGGCGGCGTCGATCACCTGCTGCGCGCCTTCGCTGGCATGCCACTTCGCCATCGCGGCTTCACGCGTGACGTTCTCGCCCTGATCGCGCAGCCAGGCGGCGCGATAGACCAGCAAGGCGCTGCTGTCGATAGTCAGCGCCATCTGCGCGAGCTTCGCCTGCGTCAACTGAAAATCGCCGAGCGTCTGGCCGAACATCTTGCGCGAGGCGGCGCGGTCGAGACCTTCCGCCATGGCATGACGCGCAAAACCGAGCGACGCCGCCGCGACCGAGGTGCGGAAAATATCCAGCGTGCGCATGGCGAGCTTGAAACCTTCGCCGGCGACGCCGAGCATCTGGCTGCGCGGCACGCGCGCGCCGGCAAAGCGCAAACGCGCAAGCGGATGCGGCGCAATCACGTCGATACGCTCGGCGATGTCCAGGCCCGGCGTCTCGGCGTCTACGATAAACGCGCTGATGCCGCGCGCGCCCGGCGCTTCGCCGGTGCGGGCGAACACTACGTAGAAGTCGGCGATGCCGCCGTTGGAAATCCAGGTCTTCTCGCCGTCGAGTACATAGGCGTCGCCGTCTTCGCGCGCGCTGAGCGCCATGGCGGCCACGTCCGAACCCGCTTGCGGCTCCGACAAGGCAAACGCGGCAATGGCCGTGCCGTTCGCGACGCGCGGCAAATAGCGGCTCTTCTGCTCGTGGGTGCCGCCGAGCGAGATGGCGCCGGACCCCAGGCCTTGCATGGCGAGCGCGAAGTCGGCGAGGCCGTCGTGCTTCGCCAGCGTTTCGCGCAGCAGGCAGACGGCGCGCGTGTCGATGGTGTCGCCGTGACCGCCGTAGGCCACGCCGCCTACGCCGTATTTCAGCCAGCCGGCCGCGCCGAGTTCGCGCACGAGACGGCGGCACGCGGCGTCTGCGTCGTGATGATCGACATGGCCGAGATGCTCGCTCGCCCATGCCTCGATGCCGGCGGCCAGTTCGCGATGACGCGGCTCGAAGAACGGCCACGCCAGCGGGCTATGCAGGTCGATGTCGCGATGGGCGCTCATTCAGTTGCCCTCGAATGTTGGGCGCGATTTCGCGGCGAACGCCTGGTAGGCGCGTTCGAAATCGCGCGTGCTCATGCAGATTGCCTGCGCCTGCGCTTCGGATTCGATGGCTTCGTCGATACTCATGCTCCATTCCTGATGCAGCATTTTCTTCGTGATGCCGTGCGCGAACGTGGGACCGGCGACGAGATCGGCGGCGAGCTTATGTGCCTCGTCGAGCAGGGCCGAGGGTTCGCACAGACGGTTGTAGAAGCCCCACGCGTGGCCTTCGTCGCCGCTCGCCGAGCGTCCGGTGAAGAGCAGTTCGGCGGCGCGTCCCTGGCCGATGATGCGTGGCAGGATCGAGCACGCGCCCATGTCGCAACCGGCCAGACCGACGCGCGAGAACAGAAAGGCGAGCTTGCTGCGCGCGGTGCCCAGGCGCAGGTCGGAGGCCATCGCGAGAATCGCGCCCGCGCCGGCGCAGACGCCGTCGATAGCGGCAATCACCGGCTGCGGACAGTGGCGCATGGCCTTCACCAGGTCGCCCGTCATGCGGGTGAACAGCAGCAGCTCGGGCATCGGCAGATCGATCAGCGGCGCGATGATGTCGTGCACATCGCCGCCGGAACAGAAGTTTTCGCCCGCGCCGTGCAGCACGACGGCTTTCACGTCCGTGGCATAGGCGAGTTGACGGAACAGATCGCGCAGTTCCGCGTACGACTCGAAAGTCAGCGGATTCTTGCGTTCGGGGCGGTTCAGGGTGATGGTCCCGACCTTGCCGGCGACCGACCAGCCGAAGTGGCGCGCCTCGTAATCGGCGAGCGTGACCTGATTGCCGGCGAGCAGCGCGTCGGCGTTGGATCGTGTCATGAATGTCTCCCGTGCATGAGCGTTGCCCGATTGATGCGATTCAGTCTTTCAGACTGTCGAGCAGATGTTTCTTGAGTTTGCCGAGGCGCTGATGTGTGCGCGACTTTTCGTCGAGACTCAGGCCGCCGAACAGTTCGACCACCCATTGCTCGTGAGCCGCCGCCATCTTGTCGAACGCCTTGCGGCCTGCCGGCGTAAGGCACACGCTGATCGAGCGGCGGTCGTTCGGATCGTTGTCGCGCATCACCAGCCCTTCTTTTTCGAGCTGATCCGTAATGCCGGTGACGTTGCCGCCCGTCACCATCAAACGGCGCGACAATTCGGTCATCTTCAGTCCTTCGGGATGGCGTTCGAGTTGCGCCATCAGATCGAAACGCGGCAGCGTGGTGTCGAATTCGTTGCGCAGACGCTTTCGCAATTCGGCCTGCACGAGATTGGTGGTGGTCAGCATGCGCAGCCACAGGCGCAGGCCCATGTGGCTATCCGCGCCGGTGCTCATTTCGAGGTCCACGACGTTCTCCGCGGGTTGGGCGACGCCCTTGCGTGGCGACCGCGTGTCGGCGGCGGGCGCAGCGGGTTTCTTGATGTTCGATGACCGGGTCACATGACTTCTCCGCCGGAGATGGAAATAGCCTGTCCCGTGATGGCGTCCGAGCCGGACTGGCACAACCACAGGACAGAGTTCGCAACCTGTTCGGGACTCACGAAGCGCCGTTGCGGATTCGCGCGAAGCAGGGTGTCGCGCGCCTGCTGTTCGGTGCGCGACGTTTTACTGGTGATCTGTTCGAGCGACGCCTGCAGCAGTTCAGTCTCGGTGTAGCCGGGACACACGGCATTGACCGTGATGCCTCGGGTGGCCACCTCCAGTGCGAGCGAACGCGTGAGGCCGATCACGCCGTGTTTCGCGGCGCAATATGCCGCGACGTACGCGTACCCGATCTGTCCGGCCGTGCTCGCCACGTTGACGATGCGCCCGTAGCCGCGCTCGAGCATGCCGGGCAGCACGGCGCGCGTGCCGAGAAAGACGCCGGTGAGATTCACGTCGAGCATGCGTTGCCAGAGGGCGATGTCGGTGTGCGTGAAGGGCGCAGCCTGCGCCTGCCCCGCATTGTTGACGAGGATATCGACGGCGCCCGCTTCGGCGAACGCCCGTTGCACCGATGCCTCGTTGGTGACGTCCACGCTGATGCACGCCACTTCGCCGAGTGCGAGGCACTTTTCGCGTTGCGCTGCGAGACGTTGCGGATCGCGGCCCATCAGGGTGACGCGGGCGCCGGCCCGCAACAACGCTTCGGCGACTGCCGCACCGATGCCGCTGCCGCCGCCCGTGACCACGGCGTGCTGAGTGTCGAGTGTGTTGACGGAAGTGTTCACGTCGTTCCTTCGGCGCGTTGCGCGCGTTCTTGCGGCGAAAGACCGGCATTGGCCGCGGCCTGCGCGCGTTCGCGTTCGAGATTGCGTTCGAGTTGCGACTTGGCCGCGATATAGGGCTTGGGCCACGCCACATCGAAATAGCCGATTTTCGCGGCTTCGTTCAGCGTCCACGAAGGATTGGCGAGATGCGGACGGGCGATCGCGCACAGGTCGGCGCGACCGGCCGCGATGATGCTGTTGACGTGGTCCGCTTCGGAAATCGCGCCCACGGCGATCGTGGCGATGCCCGCTTCGTTGCGCACGCGGTCGGCGAACGGTGTCTGGAACATGCGGCCATACACCGGCTTTTCTTCCTTGCTGACCTGTCCCGACGAAACGTCGATCATGTCGGCGCCGGCGGCCTTGAATGCGCGCGCGATCTCCACGGCGTCGTCGGGCGTGGTGCCGCCTTCGACCCAGTCGTTAGCGGAAATACGCACGGACATCGGCTTGTCTTGCGGCCAGACGGCGCGCATCGCACGAAACACCTGTAGCGGGTAACGCAGGCGATTTTCCAGCGAGCCGCCGTATTCGTCGGTGCGATGATTCGTGAGCGGCGACAGAAAGCTCGACAGAAAATAGCCGTGTGCGCAGTGCAATTCGAGCCAGTCGAAACCGGCTTGCGCGGACATCTGCGTGGCGCGCACGAATTGCGCTTCGATTTCGCGTAGATCGTCGGCGGTGGCTTCGCGCGAATGCTGGCTCACGCCGTGTAAATATTGTTGCGGCGACGCGGAAACGAGCGGCCAGTTGCCTTCGGCGAGCGGTTGGTCGATGCCTTCCCACGCAACCCGCGTCGAGCCCTTGGCGCCGGAATGTCCGAGCTGGATACCGATTTTCGCGTCCGATTGAGCATGTACCAGATCGACGATGCGCTGCCACGCTGCGAGATGTTCCGGTGCATACATGCCGGGACAGCCGGGCGTGATACGCGCTTGCGGCGACACACAGGTCATCTCGGTCATGACGAGCGCGGCGCCGCCCATCGCGCGCGCGCCGAGATGCATCAGATGGTAGTCGCCGGCAACGCCGTTTTCCGCGCTGTATTGCGCCATCGGCGAAACCACCACGCGATTTTTCAGCGTGACGCCGCGCAACGTAAATGGCGTGAACATCGGCGGAACAGAGTGCTTTTCGGCCTGGCGTTGAATTCCCGCGCGTTGCGCGAGCCAGTCTTCAAAGCCGGAAAGATAGGTCGAATCGCGCTCGCGCAGATTCTCGTGCGAAATACGCTGCGAACGCGTGAGCAGCGAATACGCGAACTGTTCCGGCTCGAACGACGTGTAGCGGTCCACGTGTTCGAACCACTCGGTTGAATTGCGCGCCGCGTTCTGGATGCGCAGAACGTCGATGCTGCGCACGTCGGTGTAGTGTTGTAACGCGGCGGGCAGATCGCGAGGATGCGCCGCCATGCTGTTCGCGAGTTCGATGGAATCTTCGAGCGCGAGTTTGGTGCCCGAGCCGATCGAAAAGTGTGCCGTGTGCGCGGCGTCGCCCATCAGCACGATCGGCGTTTGCGAGCCGTCGGCATGGCGGCGCCAATGTACCCATTCTTCGTTGACGACGCGCGGAAAGCGGATCCATTGCGATGACCCACGCAAATGCGCCGCGTTGGAGAGCAACGGATTGCCGTCCAGATACTTCGCGAACAATTTTTCGCAGAAGGCGATGCTCTCTTCCTTGCTCATTTCGTCGAGACCGGCGGCGCGCCAGACACGCTCCGGTGTTTCGACGATGAAGGTGGACGTGTCGTCGTCGAAACGATACGCGTGCGCCTGAAACCAGCCGAACTCGGTTTCCTCGAACGCGAACGTGAAGGCATCGAAGCGCTTTTTCGTGCCGAGCCAGACGAAGCGGCAGTCGCGCATGTCGATGGCCGGCTTGTAGGTGTCCGCGTATTTTTGCCGGATCGCGCTGTTCGCGCCGTCGCAGGCAACGATGAGATCGGCTTCGTATTGCGTGTCGTCCGTGACCTGGGTTTCGAACACCAGTTTCACGCCGAGCGCTTCGCAGCGTTCCTGAAGAATGTTCAACAGGCGCTTGCGCCCAATACCGCAGAAGCCGTGTCCCGACGAACGGATCTTGCTGCCGCGGAAATTGATTTCGATGTCGTCCCAGTGATTGAACGCGTCGAGAATGGCGTTGGCGCTGGGGGCGTCGGCGGCGCGCAGATTGCCGAGCGTCTGATCGGAGAACACCACGCCCCAGCCGAACGTGTCGTAAGGCCGGTTGCGCTCGACCACCGTGACGTCGTATGCCGGATTCCGGCCCTTCATCAAGAGACCGAAATACAGCCCGGCCGGACCGCCGCCGATACAGACGATGCGCATGCTTGTTCCCCAATGTGAACTGCCGTTGGGGATAATTTAGGTTTAGATAGTTTAGATGTCAAGCAATTGTGCGCGATGCGTCGCGGCCGCGAACGGGCGGCGGGTCCTGACCGGCCCCCGCCGCGCGCTTAACCGTCAGACGAAATTACACCTTGGGCGTGTCGTGTGCATCGGGCTTGCGCAACTCGCGCCGAAGGATTTTGCCCACGGTCGATTTGGGCAGCGTTTCCACGAAGCGCACCAGCTTCGGCACTTTATAAGCCGCGATGAGCGAGCGGCAATGCGCGATGATCTCCTGCTCCGTCAAAGCGCTCTGCGCGCTCCTGACCACGAAAAGCTCGACGGCTTCACCCGTTCTTTCGTCTGGAATGCCGATGCAGGCGCACTCGGCGACGCCGGGGCAGGCGGTCGCCACTTCCTCGACCTCGTTCGGATAGACGTTGAAGCCGGAGACGATGATCATGTCTTTCTTGCGATCCACGATCTTGAGAAAGCCCTTTTCGTCGAATACGCCGATATCGCCCGTGCGGAAATAACCGTCGGCGGTGAATGCGTCGGCATTGGCCTCGGGCTTCTCCCAGTAGCCGCGCATCACTTGCGGTCCTTTGGCGCAGATCTCGCCCGATTCGCCGACGGCCACTTCGCGGCCGTTGTCGTCGAGCAGTTTGATATCCGTCGAAGGAACGGGCAGGCCGGTGGTGCCGTTGAATTCGTCGACGAAGTCCGGGTTGAAGGAGAGCACCGGCGAGGTTTCCGAGAGCCCGTAGCCTTCGCGGATGAAACCGCCGGTGATGGCTTTCCACCGCTCGGAAACGCTGCGCACCACGGCGGCACCGCCGCCGCCCGACATACGCAAACGCGACCAGTCGACCTCGGGCAGTTGCGGGTGCTGGATCATGCCTGCGTACAAAGTGTTGACGCCGATAAAGACCGTTGGACGCGACTGTTTGAGCACCGCCATGAAGGCGCCCATTTCGCGCGGATTGGGCACCAGCCAGTTCTCCGCGCCGATCGAGAAGTAGGTGATGAAGTTCACCATCAGCGCGAAGATGTGATACAGCGGAATGGCCGTGACGATGGTTTCTTCGCCGGGGCGCAGCGCGTCGGAGACGAAGGCTCTGAACTGCTCGGTGTTGGCCACCAGGTTGCCATGCGAAAGCGCGGCGCCTTTGGAGAGTCCCGTCGTGCCGCCGGTGTATTGAAGGAACAGAAGGTCGTCGCTCGTCAGGGCGACCGCGTGGCGCTGCAGCGTGCTGCCTTGAGCAAGCGCCTGGCGCAGGGAGACGGCATGCTCGAATCCGGTGACGGCCGTTTCTTCTCCCAATGCGTCGCCCGCAGTGGGGCGGCCGGCAACGAGTACTTGCCGGATAGCCGTGTTGCTCACCACGGCGGCGAGCGTCGGCAGCGCGTCGCCGTAGATCACGATGCACTGGCTGCCCGAATCCTTCAACTGATGTTCGAGTTCGCGCGACGTATAAAGCGGATTGACGTTGACCTGAATCGCACCGGCCCTGACGATCCCCAGAAACGCGATGGGGAACGCGGCGATGTTCGGCAGCATCACCGCCACCCGATCGCCTTTCTTCACGCCGGCATTTTGCAGATACGCGCAGAAATCGCGCGACAGCGCATCGATCTCGGCGTAACTGAGTGTCTGGCCCGCGCAAACGAAGGCCGTCTTGTCCGCGTAACGGATCATGGCGTCTTCCAGCATCGCGAGCACGGAAACGTGCGCGTGAGTGTCGATGTCGGCGGGCATGTCGCCATACGAATCAAGCCAGTGGCGGGAAGTCATCGGTTTTCCTGTAGGTGAAGTGGCGGCGAATCCAGCGACAGCCGCTATCCCGCATGGGCTTTTAGCGGCACCGTCTGCTGATGAAGCATCGCGCCATAGTGCTCGATCTTGCGCGCGCGGACTGTTCTGTTTTTATCAATTTAGGGCTAACCCCGATACGGCGAGCGCCTCACGTCAACGGATTGAACGCGGTATGCGGGGAACAGCCGTTGTGCGGTCAGGCCTGTGCGACCAGACGCTCCAGACCCGGCAGATCGAGAATCACGAAATGGGAGTAGGTGGTGCGGATGATGCCTTCGCGCTCGAGATTCTTGAGTTCGCGGTTCACCACGGGGCGCGACCGGCCGACCATGTCGGCGAATTCGTCCTGCGACAGTTTGAGCGAGATCGCCACGCCCTCGGGACGCGGCATGCCCCACGGTCCGACGAGATAGAGCAGGATGCGCGCGCACCGTTGGCGCAGCGTGAGCAGGCTGTTGTCGGAAAGATCGAGATACAGCGTGCGCGAGCGCAAACAGAGCAGACGCATGACGGCTCGCGCGAAGCCGGGTTCCGTGTCGAGTACGTCCTGAATCAGCGCTTTATCGAACAGCAACACGAGTGTGTCGGCGTGCGCCACGCTGTCGTGAATCGCACCCTGTTCGTCGAGCACGGGAATCAGGTTCATCAGTTGCCCCGGCTCGAGATGGCGCAACAGAAAACGCTTGCCGGCTTCGGTGGTCACGCTGATTTCGAGTGTGCCGTCGACGATCAGACACAGATGCTCGACCGGCTGCCCCTGGCGGCAAAGCGCTTCGCCGCGCTGAAGCAAACGGACTGTACCTTCCCTCAGCAGACGGTCGATCGTCTCGGGCCGGCACGTGGCGAACCATGCTGAGCGGTGCAGCGCTGCGCTGGCCAGCGCGCGCTGGGACGGACGGACTGTTTCTGTCATGTTTTTTACAGATTTGCGGACCTCGTCTCCCTAGACTCGTTTCATTCAATCAGAAGTGAGGAGACGAGAATGTCCGACGATCATAGCATCGGCGCGAGCGCGTATCTTACGGCGTTGCAGGAGGCCAGCGTGACCCATTTCGTCACGGTGCCCGACCTGATCCAGGTCGCGCTGCATCAGGCCATGGAGCGTGGCGACAGCGACCTGCGGCTCGTGCGGACCTGCAACGAAGACCAGGCGGTTTGCGTTGCCGCGGGTCTGACAATCGCCGGCCAGCGTCCCGTGGTGGTGGTGCAGAACCAGGGTTTCTACGCGTGCATCAACACGATTCGCGCCGTGGCGCTCGACGCGCAAATCCCCACTGTTTTGATGATCGGACAGTTCGGCCGCGAGCACGACAACTTCGGTCAACCTCACACGTCGTCGCGCCGGCGCGTGGTGAATCTGCTCGAACCGCTGCTCAATGCGCTGGGCGTTCCCTTCTGGTGTCTCGAAAGCAATCGCGACGTTGCCGAGGCCGTGCCCGCGGCATTCGATGCCGCTCACAACCGACGCGGCCCGGCGGCATTGATTGTCGGCCGCCCTGTGGCGTGGCACTAAAAAAGGAAGGAGAAAATACCATGCGAATCGGAGAAGCTTGCCAACAGATCGCGCTTGCGCGCAAGGAGCGCGTGATCGTCGCGACGATGGGCGCCATGTTTGCATTCGACGCACTCGGCGTGACCGAACGCCGTTTGAGTTCGGTGCCGTTGATGGGTGGCGCGGCAGGGCTCGCGCTGGGACTGGCGCTGGCGAAACCGCAAGTCGGCGTGATCGTCGTGGACGGCGACGCGAGCCTGTTGATGCAACTGGGCGGTCTCGTCACCGTAACCGATAGCGGCGCGACCAACATCGTTCATTTCGTTATCCAGAACGGTGCGCAGTTTGCCGGTACGTCCAACCTGCCGGTGCCCGGCGGCGAGGCCGTCGATTTCTGCGCGATGGCGCTGGCTGCGGGCTACGCAAGCGCCCACGTATTCGACGATCGTGCCGCGCTTGCCGACGCGTTGCCGACGCTCCTCGCCGCACCCGGACCGGTTTTCGTGGCGCTCAAGGTCGAGCCGGAACCGCCGCGTTTCGGCCCGGATCAGCCGCAGCCGGAAATGCCCGACCGTCAGTTTCAACGCATGGGTATGGAAGCGGAGCAACTGGGCGTGTGGTACGCGTCGGAGAGCGGCGCGCGTCATTGACGTGCGGGCCGCAGCGGTGTGTCGAAGACGTGGGTCGTGATCCGGCAGGATAGCCGGCTCGACCGCGTAGTAAGTCCGGAGCCGGTCGGGTCCGGACAGCAGTCACTCCTCGTCAGGGTCGTGCGGATCGATGCATCCGTGGCGGGGAAACATAAAAGAAAAGCTGGAGACGGAATGAAAGCAGTTCATCACCTGCCCGGACACGGGCGCATCGCATCTCCGACCCGCTGGTTAGGGTCGCCTCTGCCGTCGGGCGCTTACGTGCCCTCATACGCGGTGCGCTGACCCTCGTTG
This sequence comes from Paraburkholderia sp. GAS199, assembly GCF_050436585.1. Lineage (NCBI taxonomy): Bacteria > Pseudomonadati > Pseudomonadota > Betaproteobacteria > Burkholderiales > Burkholderiaceae > Paraburkholderia > Paraburkholderia sp. GAS199. The sequence continues at coordinate 199,307 of NZ_JBNDMM010000009.1, forward strand.
GTCCTCGTCGCATGTCCTCCCGCTGCGGTGTGTCTCACGCCCGGCGCAGGCGAAGTCGCGTGGTCCGGTTTGACCACGCGACTTCGCAAGACCTGCTTTTCGTATCCGTTTCACGATTCGTCGGGCCGGCACCGCACGACAGTTCGCGTGCCGGCCGCAGCTAGCGATGCAGGTTTTTTATAAAACAAGATCGGAGACAAGCCTTGCTGAAAAAACTGAAAACACATCGGGGACTCGGAATCGCCATTCAGGCGAGCGCCGTTGCGGCGATCGCCTGTCATGGACTGGCGGCGCATGCGCAGTCGTCGGTGACGCTTTATGGTATCGCCGACACGGCGGTTCGCTACACCACGCACGCCGACGCCAAGGGCGATTCGAAGACGCAACTCGGCAACGGCGGCGCCAGCGAAAGCCTGTTCGGGATGCTCGGCTCGGAGGATATTGGCGGAGGAACGCGCGTTGTATTCCAGTTGGAGAACCGCTTCTTTCTGAACTCCGGCATGAGCGATCCCAGCTATCCGTTCTTCAATACGGCGTTCGTCGGTTTGCAGTCTTCGACGTTCGGCAGGCTGACACTCGGCCGCCAGCTCAACCCGATGGCCGATGCGGTAGGACGCACGTACATGAGCCAGAACTTCTATCAGTTCCGTCCTGAAGTCGGCATGGCGCAGGGCAACTTCACCAGCAGCATGGCGAAGTACGCGGCCGCGTGGCACGACGTCACGGTGGAGTTGTCGTACGCGTTCGGTGGGACGGCGGGCGCATTCGGCGCGGGCAGCCAGATCGGCGCGTCGATTGCCTATGTGCCGAAAGGACCGTTGCGCCTCGGCGCCGCCTATCTGGATTCGCGCGACGCAATGAACTCGTCGGCGCACTTCAAGGCGTGGACGGCAGGCGCCGCGTACACGTTCGCGAGCACGACCTTCAACGCCGGCTGGGTCGTGAATCGCCAGGATCAGGGCTTTACCGGCAACTTTCCGAACGGGCCGTTCACCGCGCCGCAGTTGACCGCGCTCAAGTTCAACACGTTCTCGTCGCGGGAAATGTTCTTTGGCGGCGTGAGCCAGCGCTTCGGTGCGGCGACGCTCGTCTCGGCCAACGTGTGGCGCACCTTGCAGACCGGCAAGGCCGCGAGCGGCGACGGCAACGCGACGCAATTCCAGTTGCTCGCGGATTACAGCCTGTCGAAGCGGACGGATACTTATATCGAAGGCGACTACTCGCTGTATCGGGGCGGTCTGATCGGCGCGCAGGCGCAGGGGTTCAACGGCGTGAGCGCGGCGGCGCAATCGACGCAGCTAGGCGTCATGGTCGGTTTGCGTCACAGGTTCTGAGAGAAGCGTTTTTTCATTCAACACGGCTGACCGGCAGCGACCGGCGCAAGGAGCAAATATGAACGCGCGCTATCAACCAGCGAGGGCCTGGAGCATCGCGGTATTGCTCGCTCTGTTCATGCTGGTCAACTTCGTCGACAAGATCGTGATCGGTCTGGTGGCGGTGCCGATGATGAAAGATCTCGGTCTGACGCCGGTGCAGTTCGGCGTCGTCGGCGGCAGTTTCTTCTGGCTGTTCGCCATCTCCGGTATCACCGGCGGCTTCATGGCGAATCGCATCAAGGCGAGCACGCTGTTACTGGTGATGGCGCTGCTGTGGTCCGCGTCGCAATTGCCGGTGGCGTTCTCGACTTCGATGACGGTACTCATCGCCGCGCGCGTGCTGCTCGGTATCAGCGAAGGACCTGCGTGGCCGGTCACCATTCACGCCTGCTTCAAATGGTTTCCCGACGACCGGCGCAATCTGCCGGTTTCGATGATCGCGCAGGGCGCGACCGTGGGCCTGCTGCTCGCCGGCTTCTCGATTCCGCTCATCACGGCGCACTGGGGCTGGCGCGCGAATTTCATCGCGCTGGGTCTGGTCGGCGTGATCTGGGCCGTGCTGTGGCTGGCATTCGGCGGGGAAGGGGCAATCGGCGGTCATGACGCCGTGAAGGCGTCGGGTCACGCGGCCGAGGCGCGCGTGCCGTACCGGAAGTTGCTGGCCGACCGGATGGTGCTCGGCAATTTTCTGCTGCACTTCGTGGCCTACTGGAGCCTAGCGCTGATACTCACGTGGTTGCCGAGCTATCTGCAGAAAGGCCTCGGCTACGACGCCGTCACTTCGGGCCGTCTGTTTGCGCTGGTGGTCCTGATCGGCACGCCGATCAACGTCGGTCTCTCGTGGTGGTCGCAACGGATGCTGTCCAACGGCGCTTCGTCGCGGATGGCGCGCGGCGTCTTCGCGAGCATCGGGCTGGTCGTGGCGGGCGTGCTGTTCTGTCTGCAGATGGCGCTCGATCTCAGCAACATGCAGAAGGTCCTGCTCGCCGCCGTCGCTTTCGGCCTGACGCCGATCATCTACTCGCTCGGCCCGGCGATGCTCGGCGAGGTCACGCCGGGCGCGCAACGCGGCGGCATTCTGGCAATCGACAACTCGATCGCGTCCATCGCGGGCGTCATGGCGCCGGTCGTCACCGGCAAGCTCGTCGAAGTCACGACAGGCTCCGGCGCCGCGGGCTACGAACAGGGTTTTGCGATTTGCGGCTGCATGCTGATCGTGGGCGGCTTGATCGGAATGTTCTGTCTGGACCCGGCGAAATCGGTGCGCCGTCTGGCCGGATCGCGACCGGATCAGGCGCCATCCACGACGCGATCTGTTTGATCCCAATTGCTATCTGAAGGAGTACACGATGCCTGAAGGTTTGCCGTCCTTGTCGCCCTACATGGGCGGACCCGTGAGCGTCACGACCGGACGCAAAGGTGAAGTTGCCAACGCGCGATTGATCGCTCACGGCGAGGCGCTCGGGCGCAAGCTGCACCGGGTGACGGATCGCGTCTATTGCCAGTTGGGCAGCAGCCTCGGCAACTCCACGATGGTGTTGGGGCAGGACGGCATGATCGTCATCGATACCGGCGACTGTGTGCAGCAGTCGGTCGAACAGCGCGAAGACTTTCGCAGCGTGACGGATCGCGCCGTCAGCGCGCTGATCTACACGCACGGCCACTACGCGCTCGGCTCCCGCACCTACGTGGCGCCCGGCGACGAAGAACGTCTGCCGATCTACGCGCACCGGGACCTGCTGCAAGTCATGTCGCGCACGCTCGGCGATCTTGCGCCTTTTCTGACGCGGCGAGTGGCGATGCAATTCGGCATGTTCCTGCCGCCATCAGGGCCGGACGCGATGCCGAACCAGGGGCTAGGCGCCGAGTTTTTCCCGCTCGACCGATACACGCCGACGCCCGGCTTCGTGCGACCGAATCGTCTGCTGGACGACGGACAGTGCGAAACCATCGACGGTCTGCGCTTCCAGTTCTGGCATACGCCGGCCGACTCCGACGACACGGTGTTGATCTGGATGCCCGACGAGGGCGTGGTGGTCAACAACATCGCGTGGCCGGCGATGTTCAACATCTACACGCTGCGCGGCGAAGCGTTCCGCAATCCGACGAGGCTGTTGCCCGGTCTGGACAGAATTCTGGCGCTCGATCCCGAACATCTGGTGGGCGTGCACGGCGTGCCGATCAGCGGCAAAGAGGCGATTCGTCAGGCTGTGACGGAGTACCGCGATTGCATCCAGTACACCTACGACCAGACCGTGCGCGGCATCAATCAGGGGCTGACGCCGGATGAACTGGTGCGCTTCGTGCAACTGCCTGCGGCGCTCGCCAACGGTCGCCTGACGGGGCAGTTCTACGGCGAGTTGCCGTTTTACGTGCGGCAAATCTATTGCGGTCTCGTCGGCTGGTTTGGCAGCGACACCGTGGAACTGCACCGTCTGCCGGAAAACGATGCGGCGCGTCGCTGGGTCGATCTGGCGGGCGGCGCCGGGCGCGTGTTGCAGCAGGCGCGCGAGGCGCTGGAGAAGCGCGAGTTTCAGTGGGCCGCCGAGCTCTCGACCACCGCGTTGCGCGCGGGCGCCGACGTCGCGGCCGCGCGGCAAATCAAGGCCGATGCCTTGCGCGCAATGGCACAGGTGACCACGGCCGCGAATACGCGCTCCTGGTATCTCGCGCAGGCTCGCGAACTCGAAGAGAAAGTCGATACCCACCAGTTGCCATTCACCTTCGTGAACGCATCGACGGTTCGTCAGATGCCACCCGGCACCTATGTCAACGCGATGCGCTTCAAGCTCGATCCCTCGCTGAGCGCAGAACGGCCGCGGTGCGTGCATCTCGCGATCGACCAGCACCACTTCACGCTGCTGTTGCGTCATGGCGTCGTGCAGGTCTTGCCCGGATGCGTCGACGAAGCCGACGCCACTGTTGGATTGACGATGGATCAGTGGGCCGCTCTCGTATCCGGTGACGCTGCTCAGGCCAATGCGCCGGCATCGGAAGCGCGCTTCGGTGGCGACGAAACACTGGGCCGGGCGCTGCTCGATGCATGGCGTTAGCCGATAATTTTGCGCGTCAAAAAAACGATTGATTAAATGTAAGGATACCGAAACATGAGCAGCACGCTAGATCGCTATCGTGGACAAGACATCGGTCTGGTCGACGGACCGCGCGGTGCGCGAGTCGCCGCATCGACGTTGAAAGCGGTGGCGGCCACCTTTGCCGTGGCGCCGCGACTCATCGAAGTCGCGCCGAAAGTCTGGAATCTCGTGGGCATCGGCATTTCCAGCCGCATGATGATCGATGCGCCCGAAGGTCTGGTGATTTTCGACACCGGCGACGATCTGGAGGACGGCGAGCACGCGCTGGCCGAGTTCCGCAAGGTCAGCGACCGTCCGATCAAGGCTATCGTCTATAGCCACAATCACTACGCGCATGGCACGCAAGCCTTCGTACGCGAAGCGCCGGACGCGATGATCATCGGTCATCATGAGGTGAACCGGCATCTGGCCGAGATATCCACCGGCTTTGCATCGGGCGGTGAATTTCCCGAGGCCGTACCCGCGCTGACTGCCCGCTACGAGCGTCAGTTCGCGCTGCATCTGCCGCCGACGGGCCCGGACACCGGTCTCGCCGCGATCATTCCGCCCGGCCGCGCCAAAGGCACGGTGCCGGCCACGCATCTCGTGCATGACGGCGACGAGCTGACGGTGGCGGGGCTGCGCATGCAGTTCTTTACCGGACACTTCTCCGATTCGGAAGACACGCTCACCGCTTGGGTGCCGGAGATGAAGCTGGTCTACAACAACTTCCTCTGGCCGAGCCTCTTCAACTTTTATACGCTGCGCGGCGATGTGTTTCGCGACCCGTCGTCGTGGCGCAATGGTCTGAAGCTGATCCGCGACCTCGAACCGGAACTGCTCGTCAACACTCACGCCTTGCCGTATGTCGGCAAGGCCAACGTGCGGCAGGCGCTGGAACTCTACATGGACGCGATCAGTTACATGATCGATCAGACCTTGCGTGGCATCAACAAAGGTTTGTTGCCCGATGAGTTGAAGGAGTTCGTCAAACTGCCGCCGCATCTGCGCGAGTTCGCCAACAACGCGGAAACCTACAGCGAGTTTTTCTATTTCCCGCTGCACCTCTATCACCACATCTTCGGCTGGTTCGACGGTGACGCCGCGAGCATTCATCGGCTCGCACACGATGAAGAAGCGCGTCGCATCGTGGCGGGTTTCGGTGGAGCGTCGAAGGTGCTCGCGCAGTACCGCGAGGCGATGGCACAACGCGACCTCGTGTGGGCAAGCCGCCTCGCGGGCTGGTTGCTCGCCACCGACCCCGAAAACGACACCTATCGTCAGGCTCAGGCCGAGGCGTTGCGCCAGATCGCGTATCGCGCGCCGGGCACGATTCCGCGCCACTTCAACCTGACGCAGGCGCTGGAACTGGAGCGCAAGATCGCGCCCGTGCGCAGCGTGCTGCCGGATGTGCAGACGGTCAAAGCTGCGGAGCCGGCGCGCTTCATCGACTTCCTGCGGGTCCGTCTTGACCCGCAGCGCTCGGCCGGCGTGCAGCAACGTCTGGTGATCGAGATATCCGACCGGAACGCGCGCCATGCGTTGCAGGTGCGCCGCGGCGTCTGCGAATTCCATCGCGATCCGGGTGAGACCGTGATCGGCGATCTCAGCTTGCGGGTCACGCAGCAGGCGTGGGCCGAGTACTACGTCGGCCGCCAGTCGATCGCGGCGCTGCTGGATAGCGGCAGCGCGACCTGCGATCGGCGTGACGATCTGATTCGCTTCTTCGCGTTGTTCGACGACGCGCAGGAGTCCATTACACATGATGTTGCCGCAACGCCGCAGGGAGCCGTCGCATGAGCAATGCCGAATATGATTACATCGTCGTGGGAGCGGGTTCGTCCGGCGCCACGCTTGCCACCCGCCTGACTGAAGACGCGACCACGCGCGTGCTGCTGTTGGAAGCCGGTCAGCCGCGCGATAAAGACTTCTGGGTCAGGACGCCGGTTGGCGTGGCCAGGATTCTCGGCGATGCCAACTATGTGTGGCAGTCGAAGACCGTGCCTCAGAAGAGTTTGAAGGGTCAGGAAATCTACTGGCCGCACGGCAAACTGCCGGGCGGGTCGAGCTCGGTCAACGGCATGATCTATGTACGTGGCGACCCGCGCGAGTACGACGGCTGGGCGGCCGCCGGTTGCACGGGTTGGTCGTATCAGGATTGCCTGCCGTATTTCAAGCGGATGGAGTCGAGCAAGCGCGGCAACGACGCGTACCGCGGCCGCAGCGGCCCGATCTCGGTCACCGATCTGCGCGATAGCCGACGTCACGTTCTGTCGGAAGCGTTTGTTTCGGCATGCCAGCAAGCCGGTATTCCGCTGGCCGAAGACTACAACGGAGAGAAGTACGAAGGCGTCAACTTTCTTCAACTGTCGACGCGTAATGGCCGGCGTTGCAGTACGGCGCTCGGCTATCTGACCACGTCGCGGCAGCGCGCCAACCTCGACTTTCAGGTCGAAGCGCATGTGACCCGCGTGCTGTTCGAAGGGAAGAAGGCCGTGGGTGTCGAGTATCTGCAAGGCGGCCAGATCAGGACGGCGCGCGCACGACGCGAAGTGGTGCTCTCCAGCGGTCCCATCAAGACGCCGCATATTCTGGAGTTGTCCGGTATCGGTCAGGCGAACCGTCTGCAGAGCCTGAACGTGCCGGTTATTCACGACGCGCCGGAGGTGGGCGAAAACCTGCGCGACCACTTGCAGGCTCGCATCACCTTCGAGTGCTCGCAATCCATCACGATCAACGAAGTGCTGGGCAGCAAATGGCGCACGTTGCTGATGGGCGCCAATTATCTGATGACGCGCGACGGCTTCATGGCGACGCCGTCGGCCACGGCGCACGCGCAGGCGCGGACGCGGCATGAACAGACCCGGCCCGAAGTGAAGATCCAGATTCACCTGATCAGCGGTCCCGATCGCTACAGCGTCGATCCGTTCCCCGGTTTTCAGGTCGGCTTCTTCCAGTTGCGTCCGCAATCCAAAGGCTGGTTGCACGCGAGCTGTCCGGACCCGCTGGTCGATCCGACTATCGAGCCCAACTACCTGACGCACGAGGAAGACACGCGCGCCATGCTGGACGCGCTACATCTGTCGCGCAAGGTGATCGACCAGCCGGCCATGCGCGAGTACGTCAAGCGCGAAACGCGGCCCGGCACGGACATCCGCGACGACGAAGGTCTGCTGGACTACATCAAGCAATGCGGACAGACCTCGTGGCATCCGATCGGCACCTGTCGCATGGGCAGCGATGCGACGTCGGTGGTCGATCCGCAGTTGCGCGTGCGCGGTGTGCAGGGACTGCGCGTGATCGATTCGTCGATCATGCCGACCATGCCGTCGTCGAACACGAACGCCGGCTCGATCATGATCGGCGAGAAGGGCGCGGATCTGCTGAGGCAATAACGGATGTACGGATGTGGCGGCAGCCGGGCAAATCCCCGGCAGATGGGCGATGCAAGGCATTAGGGTTTGTACGTATTTCTACAACATTGTTTTGTTTTGCAGGTACTTAATTGCGAACGAGCTCCGGCCTAGACTGCAATCACTGAAACGCAAACGGGTGTTTGCGGAACAAACGAAGTCTGGAGGTCAACATCATGAAACTCGTTCAATCGCTCATCGTTGCAGCTGCTCTTGCTATCCCGGCTGTCTCGTCGTTCGCTCAATCGAATGTCGCCGCTGCTCCCGCCGACGCACAGGTCGCAGCCGACCATGGCGGTGTCGCCGACGGCGTGTCCGCTTCGGGCGGCCGTCACGAACTGCGTTCGTTCGGTACCGCCGTCTCGCATCTGGGACACAAGATTCAAGGCTCGGTGCGCCCCGACCCGAACGACGGCATGAAGCCCGTGTTCTTCGGCGGCGCCTGATTCGCCCGAGGCAATAATGCAAAAAGACGCGCAGATTGCTCTGCGCGTCTTTTTGTTTTCAGGCTTCGACAACTGAAGCGATTCACCGGAAATGGCTTCGGACGGATGCACCAACGGTGCGCCGCCGTCCGCCCCGGCTACATCATTCGTCCAGCGTTTCCGGCTCGATCTGGATGTTCTGCTCGCCCGCCGCCTTCTTTTCCCAATAGCGCTTGACCCAGTTTTCGAAGGTCTTGCCTGCGGCCGTATCCTTGCCCGTGAAGGCGATGGACACGATCTGCGGGTACGGCAGCACTTCCTTGGTCTGCTTGCCGGTCGGGATGATGCGCACGAAGCAATCCTTGAAGGCCGCGCCGTATTGACGGTCGTACAGATAGCCCACCACCGAGGAGCCGTCCTTGAGCGTGATGGTGACGTCGCCGCGATAGTCGAAGGCTTTTTCCATTGCCTCGCGCACTTCTGCTTCGTTCGTCAGTTCCGCCACCCAGCCTTCGAGCTTTTCGTGCTCGGTACCGGCAGCCGTTTCCATCAGATCCGGATCGACCACGGCCGCGACGGGCTGCACCGCCACGGCGGTTTCCTGCTTGGCCTTCGACGGCACGAACACCATCGGCACTTCGTGCGACGTCTTCTTCCAGCCGGCGAGGATCTCGTTGGCCTCGTTGTCCTGATAGCGATCGAACAGCATCGCCTTGACGGTCTGGAACAGACCCTTGAACGAGCCGAACGTGTAGTTCACGCCGCTGGCTTCATAGCCCGAGTGCACCATGCAGTTCGCGCACTTCGGGTTGCCGCTTTCGGTGCCGTAGTTCGACCATTCCACGCTCTTCATCAGCTCGTCGAAGCTGTCGGCATAACCGTCCTGAAGCAGGTAGCAGGGCTTCTGCCAGCCGAAGATGCTGTACGTCGGCATGCCCCACGGCGTGCAGGTCAGCTCCTTCTTGCCCATCAGGAATTCCATGAAGATCGGCGACGCGTTGAAGCGCCAGCTCTTCTTCCGGTTCGACAGGATCGAGCGGAACAGGCGCTTGGAACGCGCGCGGCCGAGGAAGTGCTTCTGGTCCGGTGCCTTGTCGTACGTGTAGCCCGGCGACACCATCATGCTTTCGACGCCGGCTTCCATCATTTCGTCGAAATGCAGACGCACGCTGTTCGGATCGGCGCCGTCGAACAGGGTGGTGTTGGTGGTGACGCGGAAACCGGCCGCCACCGCTGCGCGCACGCCTTCCATGGCGATGTCGTAGCCGCCTTCACGGCACACGGCGAAATCGTGGTGCTCGCGCTGGCCGTCGACGTGAACCGAGAACGACAGATACTTGCTCGGCTTGAACAGATGCAGGTTCTTCGCGAGCAGCAGCGCGTTCGTGCACATGTAGACGTATTTCTTGCGCGCGACCAGACCCGCGACGATCTCGGGCATCTGCGGATGCAGCAGCGGTTCACCGCCCGGAATCGCGACCATCGGCGTCCCGCATTCCTCGACCGCCTTGAAACACTGCTCGGGCGTCAGTTGCGATTTCAGCACGTGCGCCGGATATTGAATCTTCCCGCATCCCGCGCAGGCCAGATTGCAGCGCATGAGCGGTTCGAGCATGAGGACCAGCGGATAACGCTTGCGGCGCATCAGCTTCTGTTTCAGGACATAGGTGGCGACCGTCCAGGCCTGCGAAATTGGGACTGCCATGCTGCAAATACTCCTTTGTATCCAGTTACTTGGCGCACGAACCGGCGCTCGGGGCCGGCAGAAGCCGGGCATTCGATCTGGGGTTCGATCGGGAGCCAAGAACGTATCGGGGCGTCGGATTCTCGACTTTGGGCGCAATGATCGCACAAGCTGGGTCTAAGCGTCGCCCACCGCGTGCGTCGGGTGTTGCGCGGCGTTTGTTCGGAATTCGAACAGGCCCCGATCGGCTCTCATATAAATGGTCGCATCAAAGCCGTCAGAGGCACGCCGGGCGGGCGTCGCGGCCTGGTCGGCGTGTCTTCTGGAGGCGCCAAATCCTGACGTCTGCGGCCGATGGCGGCCAGAATGGGCTGACCGTGGGCTGACTGCAATTTTGGCGCACTGGTGGCAACCTATCGGTTTGGGCGCGGGTTTGGCTTCCGGTTTGGCTCCATGTTTGTCTCAACCAGTCGCCCGCCACATAAGTTTCCCTGACGCCTTTGCGGCCGCGCAGAAGTACCGCGCTTGCGCGATTCATTGCCGTCCAAGGCTCGACCACCATGACCGACCTCGCCACGCCGTCTTATCCCTCGGGCGCCGCGCCCGACCGGACCGCCTCACTGCAGATCGGCGGCATGACCTGCGCCGCCTGTGCGGCGCGGGTCGAAAAAGCGCTGGCCAGAGTGCCCGGCGTGTCGCACGTCTCCGTCAACCTGATGACGGAACGGGCGCACATCGACAGCGACCCGGGCGTCGAAGTCCACACGCTGATCGCGGCTGTTCACAAGGCCGGCTACGAGGCCACGCCGGCGGTCGTCGTGGATGGAGCGGCTGCGGGTTTCGCGGCGTCGGCGTCGGCGCCGGTTTTGACTCCCGCCGATGACGGACCGCACACGATCACCGAGTTGACCATTGGCGGGATGACCTGCGCGTCCTGCGTCATGCGCGTCGAGAAAGCCTTGATGAAGGTGCCGGGCGTGGCGGGCGTGTCGGTCAACCTCGCCACCGATACTGCCACGGTCGATCTCGGCGCGACGCCGCCAAGCGCGGACGCACTGATCGCGGCCGTCACTCAGGCCGGCTACGAGGCCGCGCTCATCGTGCCACCGGACGCAGCGCCCGCCGACGCCGCAACATCGGAAAGCGCGGCGGATAGCCTCGCGCAGCGACAGCGCGACCAGGCTCGCCGCGATTACTACGCCGTGCTGGCGTCGGCGGCATTGTCCATACCGCTCGTCGTGCCGATGATCGGGACGTGGTTCGGCGCTCACGAGATGCTGCCGCCCTGGCTGCAACTCACGCTTGCGTCGATCGTTCAGTTCGGGTTCGGCGCGCGCTTCTATCGCGCGGCGTTCCGTGCGCTGCGCGCCCACGCCGGCAACATGGACCTGCTGGTGGCGCTCGGCACCTCGGCCGCTTACGGCATCAGCGTCTACCAGATGGCGTTCCATCCCGGCGACGTCGCGCACCTGTATTTCGAGGCGTCCGCCGTCGTCATCACGCTGGTGCGCTTCGGCAAGTGGCTCGAGGCGCGCGCCCGCCGCCAGACCAGCGACGCGATCCGCGCACTGAACGCGCTGCGCCCGGACCGCGCGCGCATCCGCGTCGGCATCCACGAGCGCGAGGTGCCGCTCGCGCAGGTGAGCGTCGGCGCGGTCGTGATCGTGCGTCCGGGCGAGCGCGTGCCGGTGGACGGCGTGATGCTCGAAGGCCGCACGCATGTCGATGAATCGCTGATTACCGGCGAGAGCCTGCCGGTGCCGAAGCAGCCCGGCGACGCGCTCACCGCCGGGTCGATCAACGGCGAAGGCGCGATCGCCATCACCACGCGCGCGACCGGTGCCGAAACCACGCTCGCGCGCATCATCCGGCTGGTGGAGAGCGCGCAGGCCGGCAAGGCGCCGATCCAGCGGCTGGTCGACCGCGTGAGCGAGGTGTTCGTGCCGACCATTCTGGCGCTCGCCGTGCTCACGCTCACGGGCTGGCTGCTGGCGGGCGCGGGGGTGGAGACCGCGATCCTGAACGCGGTGGCCGTGCTGGTGATCGCGTGTCCGTGCGCGCTCGGTCTGGCGACGCCTGCGGCGATCATGGCGGGCACCGGCGTCGCAGCCCGTCACGGCGTGCTGATCAAGGACGCCGAGGCGCTGGAAACCGCGCACGGCGTGACGATCGTCGCGTTCGACAAGACCGGCACGCTCACGCTCGGTCAACCTTCGGTGACGGCGTTCGAGCCGACCGGCGGCATGGACCGCGACGACGCCCTCGCGCTCGCCGCCGCCGTGCAGCGGCACAGCGATCATCCGCTGGCGCGGGCGGTGGTGAGCGCGGCGCGGGATGCGGGGGTGGGGGCTGACCCATCCGCCAGCCACGCGCGTGCCGTACCCGGACGCGGCGTCGAGGCGCAGATCGGCGACGAGACTTTCGCGCTCGGCAGCACGCACTGGCTGACCGAACTCGGCATCCAGCTGGAGCCGCATCTGCGTGACCGCGCCGCGCAACTCGAAGCAGCGGGCAACACCGTGTCCTGGCTCATGCGCCGCGATCCGGCCACGCATGTCGCGTCCGCGCTCGCGCTGATCGCGTTCGGCGACACCGTCAAGCCGACCGCGCGGGCGGCGGTCGCGCGGCTTGCGCAGATGGGCGTGCGCAGCGTACTCGTGACGGGCGACAACGAAGGCAGCGCGGCCAGCGTCGCCAGAGCAGTCGGCATCGACGAAGTTCATGCCAACGTGCTGCCCGAAGACAAGGCGCGCGTGATCCACGATCTCAAGATCCGCAGCGCGGGCATCGTCGCGATGGCCGGCGACGGCATCAACGACGCACCCGCGCTCGCCGCCGCGGACATCGGCATGGCGATGGCCACCGGCACGGACGTCGCCATGCATGCGGCGGGCATCACGCTGATGCGCGGCGACCCGGCGCTGGTGGCCGACGCCATCGACATCTCGCGGCGCACCTGGCGCAAGATCCGGCAGAACCTGTTCTGGGCATTCGTCTACAACCTGGTCGGCATTCCGCTGGCCGCGTTCGGGCTGCTCAATCCGATGCTGGCCGGCGCGGCGATGGCGTTCTCCAGCGTGAGCGTGGTCACGAACGCGTTGCTGCTGCGCTCGTGGCGTGGCGGGCAGGCCGGCAAATCCGGGCAAGCGCGGTGAATTCGCAGCAGGACCGCGCGCACGACCGGCAAGCCGCAAGCCGCGCTATTCGATCCGATGACCGTAATCGCGCAGTACGGCCAGCGACCCAATATGCAGCGAGACCGCGTAAAACTCAGCCTCGGACATTTTCGTTTTAATGGCACCGGCCTTCAGGCGCGCATAGTCCGCCGGGTGCAGGGACAGCATGATTTCAACTCGCTCCTGCGGCGAGGATATCTGTTTCATGGTCAGTGATCCTTAACAAATCGCCTTGTTTTACTCCGTGTGGAATTCCGTAATGACGCCGCATTTCTCAACGCAGCAGACGCGGCCTCGGTTTCGAAATAATTCTACGCCGCGTTTCAATTGGGGTTGATACGTAATTTTGCAATTGATAAGTTCAAATTTGCAGCGCAAACTGCCGACGTATCGAGGCCAACCCGACGTAATCGTCAATAAAAATGGTTGCTAACAAAATGCCGTTTCCGTAGTGTGTAAATGCTCGTAAGGCAATTTTGCCGACATGCTTCAACCCGAATTAGGCGTTGTTCAGGATTGACCATGTTGGTGTTACACTGCCACTCGCCAGAGCCATTCTGGCACGGGGTTTTGGTGTTTCCAGTGCAATACTGGGTTTGAAACACGTTACGGCTCGTTATCTGGCGCCGCGCGTGAGGCAGCCATTCCACTGGAGTTCATTGAATATCTTTCTGCGTTTCCCGGATTCCCAGGTTCCTATACCGTGTACTCTCAAACGCAAATCGATCCGGTTGTCAGCTTCCGCAACTCGCAGCGCGAGCAGGTCCGTGGAACGATCATCAACCTCCAGAGAAAGTCTTTGGTAATGGAGGTCTATAACCCCTATTCCATCGTGCAGGTCAGCGAGGTATTAAGCGACCTGAGCGTGCGTATGGGAAGCCGGAATGCCTATCTCGGCAAGGCGGTCGTGGTCAGTCTGGTGAATACCGGTCTTACTGCGGTTGTTTCGCTGGCGCTGATCGACGAATGGCGGGAGTTGAGCGTTCTGTCCAACGAGCCGAAATCGGTCGGACGGGAAGCCGAACTCTTCATCAGCGACTGGGATGCGCGCTTCAATATCCGGCGCGATTATCAGATCGTGGTGAACGAAATGCGCGCCTTCCTTTCGGAAGTGTCGCGCTGGGTCGAGCAGGTCGATCTGACCGAAAGCCTGCCCAAGACCGACGGCAGGCTGCGCGAAGATCTGTTCTACGAACTCGCCACACCCATTATGCATAAGGTGAAGTCTTACCTCGTGCGTCTGGAAGAAGAAGCCGAACGGGTCGATGCGGAGATTGCACCGGTGCATCGCACCTACGCGCAATCGGCGTTGCATCCGTTGCTGCTGCGCGCCCCGTTTGTCTACCGAACCTTCACGAAGCCGCTCGGCTACGCCGGCGACTACGAGATGGTCAACCAGATTCTGAGCGATCCGCAGCAAGGACCCACCACGTATTTCCAGATCGTCAACACCGCGTTCCTGAAGGCGGCCGTTGCTACGGCGCACCGCAACCGGATCACGCTGCTGATCGATTTCCTCACGCGTCAGGCCGAAGCCGCGCGCGTGGCGGGCCGTCCGTTCCGCATTCTCAACGTCGGCTGCGGGCCGGCGTTCGAGATCCAGCGCTTCGTGCGCGAATATGCGCGGCCCGATCTGCTGTCGTTCCAGCTGGTGGATTTCAGCGAGGAAACGCTGGCGTTCACCAAGGCCGCGATCGAACGCTCGGCGGGCGAGGCGGGCCACAAAGTGGTGGTGGAAACGGTGCATCAGTCGGTGCACGATCTGCTCAAGCGCAAGATTACGCCGGATGCTTCGTCCCAGGAGTTCGACGCAGTGTACTGTGCTGGTTTGTTCGACTATCTCTCGGACAAGGTTTGCGCGCGTCTGCTGAGTTATTTTGCTGCGCGTACGCGACCCGGCGGCCGCTTGCTGGTCACCAACGTCCACTCGGCGAACCCGGAAAAGTTCGGCATGGAGCATTTGCTCGAATGGTATCTGATCTACCGGAACGAAGCCGGCATGGAGTCACTGCTGCCCGCGCAGTCCACCGAACACAAACTCTATGTCGACGAGACAGGCGTGAATGTGTTCGCAGAAGCCACGATTCTCTGAAACGTCAGCAGACACCCCATCCATGAGTATCAGTCAACTGCACACTGGCTATCAAACTGAACTGGCGGAATTTCGCGTCACGTTCAGCCGCGGCGGTGCCTATACAGCCATTGTGCTCGTCCTGCTCGGCGTGGGGCTGGACTACGCGCAGTATCCGCAATTGCAGACGTCGTTCGCGCTCGCGCGCCTGCTCGTTTCGCTGCTGATCGGCGGGATTGTCATCGTGCTGGGCAGCACGGTCGGGCGGCGCTTTTCGCCGTGGCTGACGCTGTCGTGGCTGCTGCTCCCGCAAGCCATGATTTCGTGGATGATCTGGCAAACCGACGGTGTTCAGTCGCCCTATTACATGGGCCTGAATCTCGCCATCTTTGCGTCCGGCATTGCGTTGCCGTTCGGCCTCTGGCAGAACCTGGTGTTCGGCGTGCTGTCCTGCATCATGTACCTGCTGGCGTGCGTGCTGCCGCCGCACGGTCTGGTGCCGCTCGGCACGGTGACGGTCAACGTGCTGCTGCTGCTGTTCGCCGCGGCGGCCAGCGCGGTGTACACGTTCTTTAACGAACGCGTGCGCTTCATGCTGTTCCGCCTGAAAGCGGAAGTCTCCGAGAAAAACGCCGAACTCGAAGTCATCAATCGCAAGCTGCTCGACATCAAAGGTCAGCTGTTGCAGCAGGAAAAAATGGCCGCCATCGGTACACTGGCGGCCGGCCTGCTGCACGAGGTCAACAATCCGGTGAATTTCTGCCTGATGGCGATCGAAGTCGCGCTGGAAGAACCCATCGCCAAAACGGAGGAAACGCTGCAGGAGTGTCTGGTCGATGCAAGGCAGGGTATGCAACGCATCCAGCACATCGTGTCGGACCTCAAAACCTTCGCGTACCGCAAGCCGGGCGCCGAGGCGGAAGCGGGCACGCCGTTCCTGTTCGAAAAGGCGCTCGATTCGTCGATCCGTCTCGTCGCGCACGAACTGCGCGGCGTCGCGGTCACGCGCGATCTTCCGGCGGATACCCTGGTGCAGGGTGACGAAGCCGCCATCATCGGCGTGCTGATCAACCTGCTTTCCAATGCAGTACTGGCTATGCGCAAGGCGGGGACGCCCAAGCCGGCGATCCATATCGCCGTGAAGTGGGAGGAACAGCGCCTGCATGTAACGGTGAAGGACAACGGGCCGGGCATCGCGGACGAGCATCTCGCGCGCGTGTTCGAGCCGTTCTTTACCACCCGAGAAGTAGGACAGGGCTTGGGCCTCGGCCTGTCGATCAGCTATGCCGTCGTCGAACGCCATGGTGGTCTGCTGTACGCCGAGAGCGAGCTGGGAAGCTGGGCAGCGTTCAGCTTCGATCTGTCGCGCGCTCCATGAGAACACAATGAATGACATCAGGCAGACGCAGCCCACTCTTCTCTACGTCGACGACGAAGAGTTGGCGCGCAAATATTTTGCTCGCGCGGTCGGCGGGGACTACGAAGTCCTCGTGGCCGGCAGCAGCGATGAAGCCATCGCCTTGCTCCAGCAGGAGAGCGCGCGCATTGCCGTGCTGGTCACGGATTTCCGTATGCCGGGCCGCGATGGCGGCGACCTGCTGCGGCAGGTCGCGCTGGAATACCCGCACATCGTCCGCATTCTGGTCACGGCTTACGCGGACGTAGACGTGTTGCTGCAAACGGTGAACACCGGCGAAGTGTTCCGCATCCTCGAAAAGCCGCTCAAGCCCGCTTCGGTGCGCGAGACGCTGGCTCTCGCGATCGAGCGCTATCACGAGCGCGCGATCCAGAACCAGCGGCTGATGGCCATCGACGAAACGCTCGCGTTTCTGGCGCACGAACTGAATACGCCGCTCGCCGCCATTACGCTGAACGCGAGCAGCATCGAACATCGCGTGGATGCGCCGGAGCACACCCAGCCGGACTCGCAGAAAGATATCGCCGATGCGGCGCGGGCGATGCGCG
Organism: Paraburkholderia sp. GAS199; assembly: GCF_050436585.1. Taxonomy (NCBI): domain Bacteria; kingdom Pseudomonadati; phylum Pseudomonadota; class Betaproteobacteria; order Burkholderiales; family Burkholderiaceae; genus Paraburkholderia; species Paraburkholderia sp. GAS199. The sequence goes on from NZ_JBNDMM010000009.1 coordinate 216,491, forward strand.
AAAGCGCACAGTACTGCATCGCCATGGTCTCGTCGTTCTGGCGCTCGGTCCACAACGGGCACCGCAGACTCGCGGGCACCGATGCGCGCAGCGAGATCACCGCGCATGGGCTCGTGTCGGCCCTGCTCGATACCTATCCGTTTTCGAACGGACAACGTTCGTGGGTGCAGGTGGAGGTCGAAAGCGATTTTGCCGTGGTCACGCAACCCAATTGCGTGGCGCTGGTGCTGTCGTCGTTGCTGTCCAACGCGCTGCGGGCGCTTGCCGACGTGCCGTCGCCGTCGGTGCGCTTCGTGGTCACGGCGCAACCCGATCCCTGCATCCGCATCAGCGACAATGGACCGGGCATTCCGCCCGAAATCAAGGCGCGTCTCCTGACCGACCCGATTACAACGCACGCGAAATCCGGTGGGAACGGCTTGGGCCTGATCCTATGCAACCGTGTCATGCAGTCCTGCGACGGCGCGCTGCGGATCGAGTCCACGTCGGGGGTTGGCACCACCGTCATGCTGGATTTCCCCCATATCAAAGGTCAAACGCACAGGAGTTGTTGATGAACGAAGCGAAAGCCACACAGGAGTCGGCACCGGCGATCATCTTCGTCGATGACGAGGCCACGGCCGTAAAGTACTTCCAGCGGGCTATCGGAAGCCTGGCGCCGGTCCTGACTGGCGGCTCGGTAGAAGAGGGCAAGGCGCTGCTCGACGAGCACGGCGACAGGGTGGGGGTCCTTGTGTCCGACCAGCGCATGCCGGGCGAATTCGGCAACGAATTGCTGCGCTACGCGAGCGAGCGCTATCCGCACGTCGTGCGCATTCTGACCACGGCGTATTCGGAGATCGACCAGACGGTTGCGGCCGTCAACCTCGGTCATATCCACCGCTACATCAAGAAGCCGTGGGATATCACCGCGTTGCGCATGGAGTTGAAGCAGGCGCTGGAACTGGCCGAACTTCGCAAGGAGCGCGACCATCTGGTACGCGAAAAGCTCGGCGTGTTGCAGAAGCAGACGCTCGGCACGCGTATCGGACTGGTCCGCACGCTGGCCGCCACGTTGCTCGGCCCCGAGCGTTTCGGGCCGGTCGAAGCCTATCTGGCCGCTGCCGTGCTTGCCGACGTGCAGACTTCGGAGCCGGACTGGCTGCTGCTCGACTATTCGGATCTGGTGGCGGCGGAAAGCCATCGCGGCGGCAACTTCGGTCACGCGGTCGCGACGAAATTCGCGGAACTGCGCAGCCGCCGGATCGATTCCGGCGCCGCTCAGGCCGTGCCGGCTCTGGCGGACACGCTGGAAACGGCGGGCATCAAGCTTCGCCGCAACGGCGACGCGTTGGTGTGGGACGAGCCTGCACTGCTGGCCGAGTTTCTGGGCGAACCGGCCAACAACGCCGTCTCCACACAGCACGCCGCCTGGCTGGCCAGCCTGCTCTGGCTGGACGACAACGGCCTGACGCTCGAAGCGGCGCGTGAAGGCGACGCCATCACCTTGCGCGCCGTGCCGGGCAAGACGGAGTTTCCTGCCGATCGCCTCGCGACGTGGATCGAGCAGTTCTGAGCGCCGCGCGTCAGTCGCGCGCTTTTTCGATTGCGGTGACGGCCAGTTCGCGCGCCAGATCCGCGTAAAGCTCGGCCCATTTTCCGAGCAAGCCGGGATCGTCGGTCAGAAATAGCGGATGTTCAGCCCAGGCGCTGACATCCGCGCCCTTCCACGCCATTTCGAAGATACGCAGGTCCTCGTCTTCGCTCACGCCGATATCCACCAGTTCGCGGAACGACGCAAGATTGCTCAACTGGACGTTTTGCGCCGCGACGTTGTGGATGGCCGCGAGTGCGCTGGTCGCGCGTTTGCGGGCGTCGTCGCGGTTAGTGGCGAACAGGAACACTGTGCTCGCTTCGTGGGCGCTGCTGAACACGGCCCGATAAAGGGAGGTTTTGCAGCGATCGCTCAGTTGCGTGCCCATGGTGGCCTCCGTTGCAGAAAACGGTTCGTCGTCCCGACCGGCCGGCTGTGCGCCGGTTTCCTGCGACGTGAGCCGCCGCTGCCGGTCGCGATACCTGTCGCTGCTCCAGTACACGTACATTCCGCATACGAACAGGCAGGCTAGCGAGAGAATGCCCGCACCTCCAAGTACAGCCAGATCGGCATGCGCCATTTCAGGCCCCCTTTGCGTGTACTTCGTCTCCCATCCGGGGCCTTCCGGCAATCAGCGAAACCGGGGCCGCGGCGTATTGGTCTGCTCCTTCCGGTAGCTGGGTTGAGCCTGGCTGCGAAAGTGCGACGCTTCGAGTATCCGGCCGGTGTTTGCAATGTTCAACTGAGCACACCTCTCTATTGACCAAAGCGGCTCACTATAGGAGGCTAGTGGGCTGTGGTCGTGCTTCGAGGTCGCGCGGCCAGTGTGCCGATTCCTTATGCATGAGCGAAAGACGGCCGAGCGGCGCGTAGCTCGTTAATGGACGCGTTTGCCGCGTTGCACAAAATGCGCTTTCTGGCGCTTCCGAAGTTTTTGCGACCCGCGCGCCTTATCCAGCTTGAATTCAGTCGCAGCTTGCATTCAGTCGCGCCGCGCGGTGCGTGATCCTGCATCGCTGCGTTTGTCGCCGTCGTCTTCGTCGGCGCGGCTGTCGATAAACGGCGAGTCTGTATCGCTGCCGCCGGCACGCAACGCCGCGCGCGCTTCTTCCGCCAGTTTTTCGTAATGCTTGCGAAAACGCGTCAGGTCCTTCTCCTCCAGTTCTTCCAGATCCAGCAGCGCGTTATGCGCGCCCGATACCGCGCGGATCAGTTCGTCGAGTTTGATCTGCATGGCAGCGGTATCGCGGTTCTGGGTGTTCTGGATCAGGAACACCATCAGAAACGTAACGATGGTGGTCGACGTGTTGATGACGAGTTGCCAGGTGTCGCTGTAGTGGAAAAACGGCCCGGTGATAGCCCACACCACCACCAGCACGGCGGCCAGCACGAAGGTGGCCGGTCTGCCGGTCATGGTGGACAGGTAACTCGAGAACGTCGAAAACCAGCTGCGATTCATCCTGTACTCCGGGAGTTGGCGGTGTACGCGATGATGGCACAGACGGTGCATAGCACTCCTCGTGCGGGCCAAGCAAATCGACCTCACGACGCGCGTTGACGTGCGCGGTCTATTCGCCGTTTATTCGCCGGAAGTGGACGGCCGCAACGGAAACAGGCACACCGCCGCGGCCAGGCCGAGCGCTCCGCCGAGCAGCGTCTCCCAGGCGCGAGCCGCGAGCAGCGGGATGGCATGCACACCGCTCGCCGCGAGCGTCACGATCAACGTGAAGGCGAATGCCGCGCAGGCGATGTCGTAGCGCTCCGGCAATGCCATTGCGTAGATCACCATCGCCAACGCGGCAACGATCCAGATCAGCAACGGCGCGTGTTCGGCGAGCGGCAGACAGGCGATGCCGAGCGGCACACCCACCAGCGTACCGAGAATCCGGCGTCGCACGCGCTGTATCGTGCCGGTTGCCGAACCGGCCACGACGTAGGTACAGGCGGTAATGGCCCACGCCGATTCTTCGAGTCCGATCAGACCGTTCAACGCGACGATCACCAGCGCGCCGACGCTCGCCTGCAGTCCCATGAAAAACTCGGGCGAGTATTGGCCTGCCTGCGGTAACGGACCTGGAGTCAGCGCGGCCGTCACCGCGGGGCGCTCGGCAGGGCCGCTCAGCATGCGCGGCACGACCGAGGCCATGGCGGCAATCACCGCCGCGATCAGGATGGCGCGCACGTCGGCGACGGCCAGATGCGTGCCATACGCAAGCAATTCGCCGATGTAGATCTGCGAGCCGAGTCCCGCGCCCAGAATGCCGAACCGCTTGAGATAGCCGACCAGAAACGCGCCGCTGACGAGCACCAGTTCCGGTCCCGCGCGTCCGGTGAGTTGCAAGGGCCGTGCGAGCAGCGCGCACAGAATGGCGCCGAATGCGGCGGCAAAGCTGAGCAGCACGAGGTCGCGCGCGGATTCGGGACGCGTCGTGCGGGCTTCGGACACGCTGGCCCACAGCGCGAAGCTTCCCGCGAGATAGCCCAGCGAGACGTTGCCCGGCACATCGCGGACCACGTCCTGCAATGTGCCGAGTGCAGCCGCGATGCCGTATGCCGTCACGAGTCGCAGACCTTTGATGCGGCGATGCGTGCCGGGATCGACCCGGTCGAGCCAATCGGCTGCCGTGCCGATGGATCGCTGGAAAGCGGACAGTCGAAGAGAGTGCTGCTCGCGCTGCGCGAGTCTTTGCGGATCGTCGTTCACGAATTTCTCCGTGCAAGCCGAGGGTGTTGCCAGGATGGAAATGCGCGTTGGCGGATTCGATGATACGCCGGCTGTCGTGGCGTATTGATGGCCTATTTTGCGGCTTATTCGTGGAGAAGCGGAGAAGCGGAGGCAGACAAACTGCCCTGAGCGACGGCCGCCGCTCAGGGCCCGGTCACGCTGTCAGCGTTTTAGTTGGACGCTGCCGTGGTCGGCTCGCCGATGTAATGCAGATCGACGATGTCGCGCGTGGCGTCGTCGGTCGATTCCAGTGTCGGGATGATGCGTCCCACCAGCAGGCCGAAGCCGACGCTGGTCTTCACGTACTTGGTTTCGCCTGCGTCGAGATGGAACGACACAGTCTTTTTGGTTTCGGTGCGAGTCGACACGACGTAGTCGCCAGCGGGTTCGTCGACATAGAAAAAGCCGCCCGGTTGCGATTTTCCGACCGGCTGGTCATTTACATAAACATGCGGCTGAAGCGCTGCGCCGAACATCGAATTAGCGCGATAAAAATAAATACGGCCCTGCGCTTCTTTCAATGTCGGAATGGATGCCGCCACGTCTTTATATTGCGGCCCGCTCGCGCACCCCGATGCGACGAACGCCACCAATGCGCTGGCGGCCAAGGTTTTGAAAAGCTTAGTCATTTATTTTCTCGATTGTTATGGGTTGAGACGGCTGCAGTGCGGAAAAGTGGGATTCGCCCGGTAAATAGAAACCCACCAACTGGTTTTCCTTGACGACCAGATCGGCCTCGTGAACTTGTCGTCCTTCGATGGTGAATACGCCATTGACGGGTCTCAGAACGAGGCCCTGAGGCAAGTCGCCAATAGGTCTCCACACCGTGCCGGCGTTGACCTTCCGCGAGAAGCCGGTGCTGAGCCAGATCGATACGGACTTGGCGACTCGTACGCGTTCGTGTTGCCGGGTCGTGTCGAATGGCGTCAATTGAGTACTTTGAACCGGTACTGCGGGCGCGCATGCAGAAAGAAGCAGCACAGTCAGCGCCGATATTCCGAGAGCCTTAATTCTAGTCAAGATGAACCTGTCCCTTGTCATTTCCGACAATGGCATATCGGCAAACGTATGAAGAAACTTTAGGAAAGACAGTGTTGGAATCGGGAAGAGAATTAAAGCTCTATGAATAGATTGGACATTGAATGCAGAGAAGACTTTCTCCGCTATGCGACTGGAATAAAGCAGTCGGTTTTTGCGAAGGCGATTCCAGTTCGTCCGGCCAGTGGTGCGATAAAGAATGCCGGCCTGATACGGTCCGGCGATCCGTCTGAGTCAGGCTCTGCAAAGCGCGGTGATTCGCGCTAACCTGTTGAAAGCCATTGCGGCGGATTACGCCGTCGCACACAGAACTCTTCCGTCAGGAAAGCCATGACTCAAACGCTCAAAATCGATTTCGTCTCCGATATTGCCTGCCCCTGGTGTGCAATCGGCCTTTCCTCGCTGCAACTCGCACTGGAGCGCCTCGGCAATACCGTCGACGCGCAGGTTGCCGTGCATCCCTTCGAATTGAATCCGGACATGGAGCCGGGCGGCGAGAAGATCGTCGACTATCTGGGCAAGAAATACGGACGTACGCCCGAGCAGATCGCCGAGACGCAGGCCATGATTCGCGAACGCGGCGCGCAGGTGGGTTTCGAGTTCGGTCCGCGCACGTCGGTCTACAACACGTTCGACGCGCATCGGCTGATGCATTGGGCGGGGATCGAAGGCAAACAGCTGGAATTGAAACTCGCGCTGCTGCGCGCGTATCACGGCGAGGGCAAAGACCCGAGCGATCATGCGGTGCTTGTCGAAGCGGCGCGCTCGGTGGGACTCGACGCGACTCAGGCTGCCGCCGTGCTGCAAAACGGCGACTACGCGCGTGAAGTTCGCGCGGAAGAGCGCAAGTATCAGCACATGGGCATTCAGTCGGTGCCGTCGATCATTTTCAACGACCGCTATCTGGTCACGGGCGGACAACCCGTCGAAGCATTCGAGCAGGTCGTGCAGCAGATTCTCGCCGAAGCGCAACAGGCGCAGGAAGCACCGCACGAAGCACACGAAGCGCCGAAGCAGTGAGATTGGCGCAGTGGCCGTGAGACAGCCCAGCCGGTCAGGCCGGGCGAAAGCGAAGTGAACGCGCGCGCCCGTCTTGCACGGGCCGCGCGCATCGTCGGTCAGCGCGTGGCGCTGGCGGCAGTCGGTTCGAAATCTTCGGCGTCCACGTCATAACCCGACGGTTCCCAGCGAACCGCCAGCAGCGCGATCAGACCGCACAACGGTGCGAACGCGATGACCCAGAACACGCGTGTGCTCAACGCCGCGGCCAGCACCGGGAAGAGGAACAGTGACGCGGCGGAACTCGCGCGCATCAGCGTTTGATTGAAGCCGACGCCGACGCCGCGCAGCGACGTGGGATAGCTCAGCGACGCAAAGGTCATGCTGTGCGAACCGGCGCCGACACCTTGTCCCAGCAGGAACAGCGCGAGCAGGGAAATAGCCGACACCACTTCCGGCGTGGAGGCCGGACGGCCGACGATCGCGAGGCCGATCAGCGCGGCGAACTGCAGCACGTAGCCGAGCACGGTCAGTTTCCATGCCCCGACCTTCGGCACGATACGCACGGCAATCACGCCGCCGACAAAAGCGAAGCCGAGATTCAGCGCCAGCGAGGCGAGAATGGTCGTCAGCATGGATTGCGCGAGGAAGCTGGAAATGATCACCGGCAAACCGAACGCCACCGCGTTATACGCAAACCCAGACGCAATGCCGATCACCGTTGCCAGCACGGTGCGCTTCAGATAGACGCCACGCAGCAGCGCGCCGTAGTTTTTCCACGCGCCGCCGCGAACCGGTTTGGTGGAGGCCGACACCTTTGCGTCGCGCGCGACTTCCGCGTCGATACCGTATGAGCGTTTCAGAATGCGCGCGGCGCTCTCCAGATCGCCCTGGTTCGCGGCCCACACCGGCGATTCGCTGATGTAGCGGCTGCGCACCGCAATGATGACGATGGCCGGCACCGCGCCGAAGCCCAGAATCAGGCGCCACAGCAAGCCCGCGTGACTTGCCGGCAGCGTCGAATAGAACGCCAGCACGAGCAGGTACGAGATGCTGATGGCGGCGTACCAGACCGGACACCACATGGCGATGCGCGAGGCCTTGTTGCCGCGTCCCGACAGGCGGGAGAACTCGGCCAGAAACGCCATCGCAACGGGAAGATCGATGCCGACGCCCAGACCCATGACGAAACGCGCGCCGCCCAGCACCCAGGCGTTCGGGGCGAATGCGCAGGCCAACGCCGCCACGACGAAGAAGAACATGTCGGCCATGAAGACGCGATAACGGCCGATCTTGTCGGTCAGGAAGCCGCCGAAGAATGCGCCGAAAATCGCGCCGAACGTGATCGCGGACGCGACGAGGCCGGTGCCCGTCGGCGTGAGCGAGAACTCTCGGCTGACGTCTTTCAGGCCGAAGGCGAGCGCGCCGAGGTCGTAGGCGTCGAGAAAGACGCCGCCGAGAGCGATCGCCACGACGATGCGGGCGTCGCTGCCGGCGGCCGCGCCCTGGTTGACGAGGTTGGAAACGTCAGACGCGCTGCGGATCACGGGCTTTGCAGGCCCGGTCGTGGAAACGGCGGCCGGTGGAGGCGCAAAGGTGGTGGACATGCAAAAACTACCCGCAAAAGGCGTGATCCTACCGCCCGACACCTTCACGGCACAAAGCTACATTCGTTATTTGCTAATGCGAATCGACAGGGTGGGGCGGATACCGCTGGCAACGATGTGTCCGGCGTTCACGCGCGATGCGCAAATGATCGGCAGAATGGCGGCTCTATCTATACTGAACGCCCATCTGACGGACAAGTCAGGCAGTCACGGAACGAGGCCAAACATGGATACCACGCTGCAATTCCAGCTACGAATCACCGCGTCGCCCGAACTGGCGGAGGCGCTGCGCCATGACACGGCATTCGCAGCGCAGCCCGCGCTTCTTCCGGCAATCCAGGCGCTCCTGCACCGCTACGACGCCACCCTCAAATGCCAGTTCGACGCCTTCGCCGGCTACGTGAGCGAAGCCGAGCAACTCGGCGTGGCCCACTATCCGCTCTACCAGTGGACCAAAGACACGATTGAAAATCCCCAGAAAAAGGTTCGCTATCTGCTGGCTTTCACGGTCTACGTGAACGGCCGCGAGGTCTACGACCGGGCAGTTGCCGACGCGCTCGAAGCCGGGTTGCGCGCGCTCGTCGACGAAACCGGCATTCTTAGCGTTTCGCGCTTCGACACCAATCCCGCCAATAATCCGCAGCCGCCGCAACGTTAGCGCGCGTTCAATGGCCGTTGCAGTAGATCGCGGTGAGGATGAGCGGCACCACGTCGCGGATGCCGGCCGCGCTGCCCGCCTGGCGAACCCGCGTTTCCACCGTCGACGACGGCCCCGACACGACCACGCCGTAAGTGGTCCACTTGATCGGCGTGCCGCTGCCCGGTTTGAACATGGGATCGTCCTGCTGGTAGCCGAATACGGCGTAGACGTGAAAGCCGAACGCCGTGAGATTGCTGCCGCGCGTGGGACGGAACGCGTTGACCGAGTCGGGTTCGATGCGCATGGGTTTGGCGTCGATCGACTGGCTGTCGAGAAGCGGGCTGATGAAGTCATGCGGGCTCGACTGGCAGTCGAGCTGCGTGTCGAGCGGTCCCGCATGGCCGACGCCCGGAGCGAAGCCGAGGCCCAGCGATGCGAAGACAATCAGCGTGTTCAGAACGGGCTGTTTCATCGTAGTAGCGCAGAAGGGCCAGGCGCGAGGGTCCTGCCACGCGAAAGCGATCCGGAGTTCGCTGGTACGGGCAGGTTCTGGATACCACCATCCTACGGCGGAATCGCAGAGTCTGTGCGCTGACGAGCAAATCGGTAAAAAGAGCCGGAAGACGGTGGGGTGGGCGAAGCGCGCGGCCGTTCTGCCGCCCTGATCCGGAACCGGATTGCCCGGTGGGAAGCCGCGCTTCAGCGGCCTTTGGTGCGGCCGGATTTGCGCCCGCCCGTCGCGCGCGGCGCGTCCTTGCCGGACACGCCGCCAGTGCTGCCGCCGTTCATCTGCTCGAGCCACGACAAGGTGTCGACGTAGGACAGGAACTGCTGCAGATAACCCGGCGATGACTCGCGCATCAGCGTCAGCGCGCGATGCACGAGGCTGTTCGAATTCAACGGACCGGCGTTGCCGGGCACCTGCTCCAGCGACTGCCGGAACTGCCTTTCGGTTCTCACCTTCGACGAGACTTCACGGAAGTAGTCGAGCACCGGCATCTCGGGATACGACGAGGCGGCCGCCGTCTGGCCCGACAGATAGCCGATCAGACGGGCAAGGTCTGAATCCGTCGGCGCGGTTTCCGGCACGCTGGTTGGCACGCTCGTTGGCACGGTATTGGCCACGTCGAGCGCATACGCGGCCAGCAACTCGGCGAGTTTCTCATCGAGCAGGCGGCGCGCTTCGCCGCTATGCGCGGCGGCGCGCCGCTCCAGCGCGTCCATGAAATGAAAACGCACCGGATTCAGGCGATCGGCGCCGCTCGCGCGCCATGCGTCGAGCGTCGCGCGGGCGTCGGCCGTCGCGTCAGTCATGAGCCTTCACCGCGGCGTTGGACGGCCTCGGGATCGGTGCGATTTCCACGCGACGGTTTTTCGCCCGGCCCTGCTCGTCGGTGTTCGAACCGACCGGCTGTTGCGAACCGAATGCCGCCGCGAAAACCGAACCGGCCGGCACGCCGTCGTCGATCAGGCTGCGCGTCACGGTCAGCGCGCGTTGCGCCGACAGTTCCCAGTTATCCGCAAAACGCCGATTGGCTTCGCGCACCTGACGGTCGTCGGTGAAACCGCTCACCATCAGAATTTCGTCGCGCGCCTGAAGATAGGCCGCGAGCGGTCCGGCGAGACTCTTCAGCAGGTCGCGTCCCTGCGGCTGAAGCTGATCGGAATTCAGCGCGAACAGCACATTGCCGCTGATGCCGATGCGACCGTTCACCAGCGTCACGCGGCCCGCCGCGAGCGGTCCCGCCAGCGCCTGCTCCAGCGTCTTGCGGCGCTGCGCTTCGAGCTGCCGCTGTTTGACTTCCTGATCGAGCCGGTTCGAGAGTTCCATCTGTACGCCGATCACACTCACGAGGATCAGCACGAACGCGCCCAGCAGCACCGACATCAGATCGCCGAATACCGGCCAGATCGGTGCGGCTGTTTCCACGCCGCCGTCGATTTCCTCGCTCATACCGCATCGACTCCAGCGGATGCGCGCCGTCCGGCGAGCTGTTGCAGGTCTTCGACAATCTGCTTCTGCGACATCATGCTCAGATCGATCACTTCACGCGCCTGCGCGACGTAGTAGGCCATCTGTTCGTCGCTGCGCGTGAGCGAGCGGTCGAGCGCGCCTTCGATTCGTTGCAGATGCGCCGCGAGTTTGTCGTTCGACTCGCCGAACAGTTGCACGGCCACGCCGAATGCTTCGCCGAGGCTCGCCACTTCGACCGCGCTGCCCGTCACCTGCGCCGCGACGGTGCCGAGCTTGCCGGTTTCGTGTTCGACCTTGCCGATGAATTCGCTGCCCACGCGTTCCAGCAGATCGGCCGAAGTCGAGACGAGCGCGTCGACGGCGGTGCGCTGCTCGGTCGAGGCATGGTTGACGGCGTCGAGCAGCGTTTCCAGCGTGGCGAGCAGACGGCTGCGTTCTTCCAGCATCGCCGTATCGCGGACCATGCTGTCGGAGAGCTTCTGACGCAATTCCGCGACCACTTCGGCCGCGGCTTTCGGCGCCTCGGACGCGGCCTGCAGGAGCCGGGAGATTTCGTCGATGGTATGGCTCGCGTGCGACTGCGTTTGAGCCGAGATGTCGCGTGCCGTTTGCGCCAGCGTGTCGCAGATTTCCTGCTGACGGTTCGCGGTGCGCGTGCCGACCTGTTCCCATTCCTGGCTCAAGGTGCTTGCCATCGAACCGAGCGTTTCGGTCCACGCCGCCAGACGTTGCTGGTCGCGTTCCGCGAGCTCGGCCTGCAGGTTCGCGGCGGCCTTCGGCGCTTCCGCCGCGGCCTGCACGAGCCGGTCGATTTCGGCGATGGTATTGCTGGCGTGCGTCTGCGTTTGCGTGGCGATGTCGCGCGCGGTTTGCGCCAGCACGTCGGCGATTTCCTGCTGACGGACGGCGGTGCGCGTACTCGTCTGCTCCCACTCGCTGCTCAGCGAAGCCGCCATCGACGCAAGCGCGTCCGTCCACGCCATCAGACGCTGCTGGTCGCGTTCCGCGAGTTCGGCCTGCAGGTTCGCGGCGGCCTTCGGCGCTTCCGCCGCGGCCTGCACGAGCCGGTCGATTTCGGCGATGGTGTTGCTGGCGTGCGCCTGCGTTTGCGTGGAGATGTCGCGCGCGGTTTGCGCCAACACATCGGCGATTTCCTGCTGACGGCTCGCGCTGCTCGCGCCGGCCTGTTCCCATTCCTTGCCGAGCGTGGCCGCCATCGTGCCGAGTTGTTCGGTCCAGGCCGCGAGCCGTTGCTGGTCGTGCGCGGCGAGTTCCGTCTGCAACGTCTGGTGCGACTGACCTAGCGTGGTCGTCAGGGCGGCCGCGTGCTGCTCGAAGGTCGCGGCAGCGGCGGACAAAGCCTGTTCGTGACGTGCCGCGAGTGACTCGCCGGCGCTCTCCTGGCGCGACAACGCCTCGCCCCATGCTTCGGACACGCGCGCCGCCGTCGCGTCGAGGCGCTTGGCGACGCCGTCGAGCAGACTCGCCGAGCGTTGCTCGAACGTTTCCGTGAAGTGTTGCAATGCGCCGCGCAGATGGTCGGCTTGCGCTTCGCTCGCGCGCTGCTGTCCTGCCAACGCCTGATTCCAGATTTCCGCGACGTTCGTGGTGGTGGCCGCGAAACCGCTGGAGAGACCGTCGAGTTGGCGCTGCACCGCTTGCGTCACCGACTCGTGCAACGCGGCGCTCTCACGTGCAAGACCGGCCATGGTGGCTTCCATGACCGGCTGCAAGGTCGCGCTGGCGGCGCGCGCGCCTTCGGCGGCAGTGCGCGCGCTGTCGGCCACGCTGTCCTTCAGCGACTGCGCCACCGACGACGCAAGCCGCGTATAGGCCGCTTCCGTCTTGCTGTAAAAAATCTCCTGGCTCGCGAGTTGCCGTTCATGCAAGGCCAGGCTGTGCTGCTCGACCATCGCCATCATGCCTTGCAGACGGTCGACCAGCGCCGGCATCGTGTCGGCCTGCTTCTGAAGAAGCCGGAAGCTCTCGTCGCGCTGGTGCGACTGCGAATAGACGCGCAAGGTGGTGGCGATTTTCACGTCGAGCGATTGCGCGACGTCGATCCGTTCGCGGCGGCACAGCGCCGAAAGCAGGCCGAGCATCGCCGAGGTGGCCACGCCCGCGATCGAGGTGCCGAACGCAAAGCCGAGTCCCTTGACCGGCGCGGCGAGCGAGGCGCGGATCGCCTGCAGGTCGGTGGCGCTTTCGAGCGCGATACCGGTGCCGCGCAGCGTCGCCACCATGCCGAGCAGCGTGCCGAGCATGCCCAGCAGCACCAGCAGACCGACGAGATACGGCGTCAACGCCGGTCCCGGCAAAGCAACCCGTTCCCCTTCGACCCGCAGACGCACCGCATTGCGCAGGCTCGGATGCAGCCGGTCGAGCCATGCGCCGAGACCCGGCGGCGGCCCGGACAGGTCCGCGACCGCGCCGGCGAGCGTCGCCGTGGCTTCGCTGTAGCGTTTCAGTTCGAACGCACCGGCGACGTAACAGGCGCCGATCAGCAGCGTCACGGCGAGCGCCAGCGAATTGGAGCCGACATAGGCAATAGCGATCCAGACCACCGCGGCCAGACCAACGACAAAAACAACCCAATGAGTCAAATGCTTGGACATAGCGTCTCAATTAGCTGGTGCGAAGGGCGGCAAGCAATCCTTCCACCGGTTGTAAGCGAACATCCAGTTCGGCGAGCAACACGCTCTGCGCATCTTTGCGGAAGGCGTCGAGAAACGCGCCGCGCGCGTGCGGCGCCGGTTCCTCCGACGCTTCGGCGTCGTCCAGCGCGCTTGCTTCGGCGGCGCGCAAGCGCTCGAAGTGCTGCGCGAGCATGCCCGGCAAAGCGGCCAGCAGAGTCTGCTCACGCGGACTCAACGCGCGCTCCATGACGGCATCCACCACCGCGAGCCGGGCCATGGCCGGCGTCTTCGTAGCGAGCATGCCGCGCAGCCGGCCGCGCAGATTGCCGATGGCGGTTTCCATCGACTGCTGGATGGCCGTGTAGCGCTGCCGGAAGACTGCGTAATCGACCGGACCCTCTGCCGCGCCCTGAAGTGGCCCCGTATGCGGTGCCGCAGCCGAACCGGGCCTCGCCGGCGCGCGCCGTTTCGACGAGCCGAACACGCTGTCGCCGGCAATCGCGTTCACCAGCGTGGTGCGCACGCGGGCGCATTCGTTTTCTTCCGCCGCGCCGAACGCCCGCGCGCTGCCGCCGACAGCCGGCGGTTTGCCGCTCAGCACGGTGGATAGCGCAATGGCGTCGGTCCAGCCGAGCCATTGGCTGAGCCGGTCCGAGAGCGATTGGCTGGATTCGGGCGCGTCGGCTTGCGTGAGACGCGCCAGCAGGCGAATGAGCGCCGGGCCGCTGAGAGCAGTGCGCTGGGGGGCTTGCACGATACCACCAGATACGAAAAAGTCAGCAGTTTACACGTCGGCGAGGCGGGGACCGTCAGAGTCGCGATCCGCGTGACGTCGGAAGGCCAAATTCGAGCCTGGCAGACATGCCATGCAAGCGGCATGAGCGCGGTCGATGGCGCGTTTCGACGTCATGATTCAGTCACGCGCGTCACGCAGTATGACCGGCGGTCGCCCCTTCGCCGAGCCTCGTCCGCTGCGCCGGCGCGCTGTTGTGCGCTAACGTGCGCCGTCCTGATGCGTCTCGCCGTCCTACTTCCACAGCACAAAAATCTGCCATGTCGAACAGGAAAAACGCCAACACCGCGCCGGCCGAAGCGGCCGCCAACGTTTCGCGCCGCGGCTTTCTCAAGCTGGCCGGCGCCTCGGGTTTCGCGACGGCCGCAGGCAGCTTCGCCGCCTCGGCGCGCGGCGCGGACAGCGCGCCCGACGGCACGCCCGAGCAGGTCCATCTGACATGGGGCAACGACCCGACGCGCGAAGTCACGGTGTCATGGTCGTCGCTTGCGCAGGCGGCGAGTCCGCGCGTGCGTTTCGGTCATCCGGGTGAGGCGAAGACCACCGTGCACGGTGTGCAGAGCACCTACACCGACGGCCTCAACGGCGAAGTCGTGTTCACGTATCACGCGCGGCTGCATGGTCTCAAAGCCGACGCGACGTACGAATACGAAGTCAGCGCGGACAACGACAGCAACCTCGCGCAACCCTTCACCGCGAGCTTTCGCACCGCGCCGCGCGGACGCACGCCGTTCCGCTGGACCAGCTACGGCGACCTCGCGACGCCCAATACCGGCTGGGTGCTGTCGTCGCCGCAAAGCCGGTTCGCGGTGCAGGCGGTCGAGCGGTTCCAGCCGCTGTTCCACCTGCTCAACGGCGACCTCTGCTACGCCAATCTGAATCCGGCGCATCAGCCGGACGTGTGGCGCGACTTCGGCAACAACTGTCAGACCTCGGCGTCGAACCGTCCGTGGATGCCGTGTCCCGGCAATCACGAGATCGAGTTCAACAACGGCGAACAGGGCCTCGCTTCTTATCTGTCGCGTTACACGCTGCCGGACAATCACACGCGTTTTCAGGGACGCTGGTACAGCTTTCGCGTGAGTTCGGTGCTGTTCGTATCGCTCGACGCCGACGACGTGGTCTATCAGGACGCCGCCGCGTTCGTGGCCGGTCCCGCGCCGCTCGTGCCGGCGGCCAGCACCGGCAATCCGCCGATTCCGCCGGGCACTTCGTTCTACGTGCGCGGATACAGCGGCGGCGAGCAGACGCGCTGGCTTGAAACCACGCTGCGTCGCGCGTCCGAAGACGACGAGATCGACTGGATCGTCGTGCAGATGCATCAGGACGCGCTGAGTTCGTCGAAGACCGGCAATGGTTCCGACAAGGGCATTCGCGAGGCGTGGCTGCCGCTGTTCGACCGCTACGGCGTCGATCTCGTGCTGTGCGGTCACGATCACGATTACGAGCGCAGCTATCCGGTGCGCGGCTGCAATCACAACAAGGGCACGGACATCGCGAGCGGGCGGATGGTGGACACGCTGCAACCGCGTCCGGTGATGTCGGCGGTATCGAGCGGCGCATCGACCTTCGACACGAGCCACGGCACCATTCACCTGATACTCGGCGGCGGCGGAACCAGCGCGCCGCTCGACGTGTATGGCGTGGACGCCGGCACGGGTCTGCCGCAGGCGCGCCTTTTCACGCGGCCGAACCGGCCCGCTCCCGGCAGCACGGCTGGCACTTTCGTGCGCGCCAATGCGGACGCGGTCGAAGATGCGATCTGGTCGGCGCAGCGCGACACGGGAACGGGCTACGGCATCGCCGTGTTCGATCACGATCCGGGTCATCCGGGCGGCGACACCACCATCACGATGAACTACTACCACGCGCCCGGCGCCGATCAGACGCCGACGCAGACCTACGAACTATTCGAAACCATCGAGTTGAAAAAGAAGCGCCGGGGCTGAACATCGCCTGAACGCGGCTCAAACGGGCGCGCGCTTCTTTACCGTGGATGACGACTGCAGCGTCACGTGTGACGCGCAGTCGATACAGCGAAACGCCGTGGCGACCACCTGTTCGACTTCGGCGTCGCTTCGCGCCTGCGACGGCATCATCAGGCGCTTGCGAAAAAAGCCGCTCAACGCGGCGTGAATGAAGTTCGCGGCCTGCCGCGTGTCGAGCGCGGCGGACAACTGCCCGTGCTCGACCGCGCAGCGCAACGCCGCTTCGATCTGCGCTTCCGCGCGCAGACCCGCCATCTGGATCAGCTCACAGAAATGCGCCGTCTCGGGCGCGCTTTCACATTTGATGAACGCAATGCTGTACAGGCGGCGCGTGCGCGCGATCTGCAAGGCGTCGCGCAGACGCCGGTGAAGGTCCGCGCGCAACTGACTCAACGGATCGCCGTCGCTGCTGCACGCCGCGATCGCGAAAGGATCGAGCGGCAGGTCGGAACATTCGAACATCGCATGGAACACGGCCTCCTTGTTCTTGAAGTGACCGTACACCGCGCCGCGCGTCACGCCGGCTTCTCTCGCGATGTCGTCTAGCGACGTACGCGTCGCGCCCCGCAGAAAAAATGCGCGCTCCGCCGCCTCGATGATTTTCGCTCGCGTGTCGAGCGCCTGCAGCCTCGTCCTTCTCATGCTTTTCGTTCGCCCTGCCGGCACGCAGCGCGCGCCATGCGCGTGTGCGATCTCGCCGATTTGATCACCGCTTCATCTTAAAGCGGCGCTGCGCCCGTTTGATTAATGAATCTTACGGACTCTTCGGCGCAGTAACCAACGCCCGAGCGATCTCCCCTATCGTCAGCCCCCTGACGCGTCGGTGCGTACCTGTTGTTGATTTCGCGTGCGCGGCGGCTCCTGTCCAACTCATCTCAGGTCGTCCATGCCCAAGCCATTCAATCCGCTATCTCTTCGTCTGATTTCGGCGCTCGCCGCGATCTCGTTCGTCGCCGCGTGCGGCGACAAGCCGGCCGCGCCGCCGCAGCAAACGCCCGAAGTCGGCGTGGTCACTGTCAAGCCGACGTCGGTGCCGGTCGTCGTGGAATTGCCCGGCCGTGTGAGCGCATTCCTCGTGGCGCAGATCATTTCGCGCGTGGACGGCATCGTGCTCAAACGCGATTTCGTGGAAGGCAGCGAAGTGAAGGCGGGTCAACGGCTCTATCAGATCGATCCCGCGCCTTATATCGCCACCTTGAACAGCGCCAAAGCGACGCTCGCGAAAGCGCAAGCCACGCTGGTATCCGCGCACGCCGAAGCCGAGCGTTACAAGGTGCTCGTCGCGGCCAACGCGATCAGCAAGCAGGACTACGACAACGCCGTGGCCACCGAAGGCTCGGACGCCGCCGATGTCGCCTCGGGCAAAGCCGCTGTCGACACTGCGCAGATCAACCTCGGCTACACCAGCATCGTCGCGCCGATCACAGGGCGCATCGGCAAGTCCGCGGTGACACCCGGCGCCTATGTGCAGGCGAGCGCCGCGACCGTGCTCTCGACCGTGCAGCAACTCGATCCGGTCTACGTCGATCTCACGCAATCGAGTCTCGCGGGGCTGAAGCTGCGCCGCGACATTCAGGAAGGGCGCCTCTCGGTGGGCGGCCCCAATGCCGCCAAAGTGAAGCTGATTCTCGAAGACGGCCGCGCTTACGACCTGCCCGGCAAGCTCGAATTCTCGGATATCACCGTCGATCAGACCACCGGTTCCGTGACGGTGCGCGCAACGTTCCCGAATCCGCAGCGCATTCTGCTGCCCGGCATGTTCGTGCGCGCGCAGATCGAAGAGGGCGTGAACGAGAAGGCGATCGTGGTGCCGCAAGTGGGCGTGACGCACGACCAGAAGGGCAACCCCACGGCGATGGTGGTCGACGCCGACGGCAAGGTCGCGTTGCGTCAACTCGTGACGTCGGGCACCGAAGGATCGAACTGGATCGTCGAGAGCGGCCTGAACGAAGGCGACCGCGTGATCGTGCAGGGCACCTCGAAGGTGAACCCCGGCATGGCCGTCAAGACAGTCGAAGCGCAGATGCCGGCGACGCCCGCATCCGCCGCGCAATAAGCGGAGCGTTCGATGGCACGATTCTTTATCGACCGCCCCATTTTTGCGTGGGTGATCGCGATTATTCTGATGCTCGCGGGTATCGCCTCTATCTTCAATCTTCCCGTTGCGCAGTACCCGACCATCGCGCCGCCTTCGGTGCAGATCAGCGCCACGTATCCGGGCGCATCGGCGAAGACGGTGGAAAACACCGTCACGCAGGTGATCGAACAGCAGATGAGCGGTCTCGATCACCTGCTGTATCTCTCCTCGACTTCCGACGACTCGGGCAGCGCGACCATCACGCTGACCTTCGCAGCGGGCACCAATCCCGACATCGCGCAGGTGCAGGTGCAGAACAAGCTGCAACTGGCCACGCCGTTGCTGCCGGAAGCGGTGCAACAGCAGGGCACCAAGGTCACCAAGTCGAGCAGCAGCTTCCTGATGGTGATGGCCTTCGTGTCCGATGACGGCAGCATGGACCGCTACGACCTCGCGAATTACGTGGCCTCGCACATCGAAGATCCGGTGAGCCGCGTGGACGGCGTCGGCACGGTCACGCTGTTCGGCACGCAGTTCGCCATGCGCATCTGGCTCGACGCCGACAAGCTGAACAAGTACAGCCTGACACCCGTCGACGTGCAAACCGCGTTGACCAACCAGAACGTGCAAATTGCGGGCGGCTCGCTCGGCGGCACGCCTTCCGTGCCGGGCCAGGCGTTGCAGGCCACCATCACGCAGGCGACCCTGCTGCAGACGCCGGAGCAGTTCGGCAACGTTTTGCTGAAAGTGAATCAGGACGGTTCGCACGTGCGTATCAAGGACGTGGCGCGTGTCGAACTGGGCGGCGAAAACTATAACTTCGACACCAAGTTCAACGGTCAGCCCACGGCCGGTTTCGGCATTCAGCTCGCCACCGGGGCGAACGCCCTGCAAACCGCGAATGCGGTGCGCGCCAAGCTGGCGGAGTTGTCGAAGAATTTCCCGCACGGCCTGAAGGTGAATTACCCGTACGACACCACGCCGTTCGTGAAGCAGTCGATCGAAGAAGTGGTCAAGACGCTGATCGAAGGCATCGTGCTGGTGTTTCTCGTGATGTATCTGTTCCTGCAGAACCTGCGCGCCACGCTGATCCCGACGATCGCGGTGCCGGTGGTGCTGCTCGGCACCTTCGCGATCATGAACGCGGCGGGTTTCTCGATCAACACGCTTTCCATGTTCGGGCTCGTGCTGGCGATCGGCCTGCTCGTGGACGACGCGATCGTGGTGGTGGAAAACGTCGAGCGCGTGATGGCGGAAGAAGGTTTATCGCCTCGCGACGCGACCAGAAAGGCCATGGGCCAGATTACCGGCGCGCTGGTGGGCGTGGCGCTGGTGCTCTCGGCGGTGTTCGTGCCGGTGGCATTTTCGGGCGGCTCGGTGGGCGCGATCTACCGGCAGTTTTCGCTCACGATCGTCGCCGCGATGGTGCTCTCCGTGCTGGTTGCACTGGTGCTCACGCCGGCGCTGTGCGCGACCATTCTCAAGCCGATTCCGCAGGGTCACCACGAAGAGAAGAAGGGCTTCTTCGGCTGGTTCAACCGTACCTTCGACAAAAGCCGCGACAAGTATCACGGCGGCGTGCAACACGTCATCAAGCGCTCGGGCCGCTGGCTGATCATCTATCTCGCGGTCGTGCTGGCGGTGGGCGTGCTGTTCGTGAAGCTGCCGAAGTCGTTCCTGCCCGACGAAGATCAGGGAACCATGTTCGTGATCGTGCAGACGCCGCCCGGCTCCACGCAGGAAACCACCGCGCGCACGCTGAAGAATATTTCGGACTACCTGCTTCACGACGAGAAAGACGTGGTGGATTCGGTGTTCACCGTCAACGGCTTCAGTTTTGCCGGCCGTGGACAGAACTCGGGTCTCGCGTTCGTGCGCATGAAGGACTACTCGCAGCGTCAGCGTGTGAATCAGAAAGTGCAGGCGCTGGTGGGCCGCATGTTCGCCCGTTACGGCTCGTATAAAGAGACCACCGTGATTCCGGTGAATCCGCCGTCGATTCCCGAACTCGGCACGGCGTCGGGCTTCGACTTCGAACTGACCGACAACGCCGGCCTCGGCCACGACGCGCTGATGAACGCGCGCAACCAGCTGCTCGGCATGGCCGCGAAAGATAGCTCGCTCGCGCTGGTGCGACCGAACGGCCTCAGCGACACGCCGCAGTTCAAGGTGAACGTGGACCGCGAGAAGGCCGAAGCGCTCGGCGTCACCGTGTCGGACGTCGACCAGACGTTCTCGATTGCGTGGGCGTCGGCGTACGTGAACAACTTCCTCGACACCGACGGCCGTATCAAGAAGGTGTATCTGCAAGGCGACGCGCCGTTCCGCATGAATCCGGACGACGTCGGCAAGTGGTTCGTGCGCGGCAGCAGCGGAACGATGGTGCCGTTCTCCGCGGTCGCCTCGACCGAATGGACCTACGGTTCGCCGAAGCTCGAGCGCTACAACGGTGTGTCGGCGGTGGAAATTCAGGGCCAGGCGGGCGCGGGCAAGAGTACCGGTCAGGCCATGGACGAGATGCAGAAGCTCGTGGAGAAGCTGCCGGCGGGCGTCGGGTACGAATGGACCGGTCTGTCGTTCCAGGAGCGTCAGTCGGGTTCGCAGGCGCCGATTCTGTACGGCATCTCGATTCTCGTGGTGTTCCTGTGTCTGGCCGCGCTGTACGAAAGCTGGTCGATCCCGTTCGCCGTAATCATGGTCGTGCCGCTCGGCGTGATCGGCGCCTTGCTCGCGGTGACATTGCGCGGGCTCGAAAACGACGTGTTCTTCCAGGTGGGCTTGTTGACCACGGTGGGGCTGTCGGCGAAGAACGCGATTCTGATCGTCGAGTTTGCGCGTGAGTTGCAGATCGAGCAGGGCATGACGGCGATGGCGGCCGCGGTCGAAGCGGCGCGCCTGCGTCTGCGTCCGATCCTGATGACCTCGCTCGCCTTCATTCTCGGCGTGCTGCCGCTCGCGATCAGCAACGGCGCGGGCTCGGCGAGCCAGCACGCGATCGGCACCGGCGTGATCGGCGGGATGCTGACGGCGACCTTCTTCGCGATCTTCCTGATTCCGATGTTCTACGTCGTGATCCGCTCCAAATTCAGCGGCGACGCGCCGCAACCCGACCACGCACAGCACGAAGGACATTGAGATGAAACGACACGCATTGATCGTGCTGGCGGTGGCCGCTCTGGCGAGCGGCTGTACCCTGGCGCCCACTTACCATCGGCCCGACGCGCCGGTTGCGGCGAGTTTTCCGCAAGGCGGCGCGTACGAGACCCAGCCGGCTTCCTCCGATAGCACGCGCAGCGCGCAGGGCCGCGCCGCGACGGACATCGGCTGGCAGGAGTTTTTCGCCGACCCGCGTCTGAAGCGCCTGATCGAACTGGCGCTGCACAACAACCGCGATCTGCGCGTCTCCGTGCTGCAGGTGGAAGAGGCGCGGGCGCAATATCGCATCGAGCGCGCCAATCTGCTGCCCACCGTCTCCGTGACCGGCACCGGTACGCGCTCGCGCACGCCTGCCGATCTTTCGTACGGCGGCCGCGCGACCGTGAGCAGCGACTATCAGGTTGCCGCGGGCGCGTCGTGGGAAGTGGACTTCTTCGGCAAGGTGCGCAGCCTCTCCGAGCAGGCATTGCAAACCTATCTGTCGACTGCGCAGGCTCGCAAAGCGGCGGAAATCGCGCTCGTGTCGAGTGTGGCCGATCAGTACCTGACCATGGTCGCGTACGACGAAATGCTCAAGGTCACGAAGAATACGCTGGACGTGGCCACGAATTCGTACAAACTCACCAAGCTGCAATTCGACACCGGCACGGGCTCTGAGCTCGATTTGCGTGAAGCGGCCGGCACGATGCAGCAGGCGCAGGCGAACTACGAAAGCCAGCAGCGCTCGCGCGCGCAGGCGGAAAACGCGCTGGTCGTGCTGGTGGGCGAGCCGTTGCCCGCCGACCTGCCGGCCGGTCTGCCGCTGAACGATCAGAGCCTGCTCGCGGATATTCCCGCCGGCTTGCCGTCGGATCTGCTGGCACGCCGTCCCGACATCATCGAAGCCGAAGCCACGCTCAAGGGCTACAACGCGAACATCGGCGCGGCCCGCGCGGCGTTCTTCCCGAGCATTTCGCTGACGGGCAGCATGGGCTACGCGAGCGCGAGTCTCGGCAGTCTGTTCAAACCGGGGCAACTGGCGTGGAGTTTCGGTCCGACGATTTCCGTGCCGATTTTCGAAGGCGGCACGAACAAGGCCAATCTCGACCTCGCGCACCTGGAGAAAAACGTCGCGATCGCGCAGTACGAGAAGGCGATCCAGACCGCGTTCCGCGAGGTTGCCGACGGTCTTGCCGCGCGCGGCACCTACGACCGCCAGATTTCGGCTTTGCAGGCTTATACGCAGTCGCAGCAGCGGCGCTACGATCTGTCGGACCTGCGCTATCGCAATGGCGTGGACAGCTATCTCACCGTGCTGACCGCACAAACCGATCTGTATTCGGCGCAGCAGTCGTTGATCACGGCGTCGTTGTCGCGCCTGACCAACCTCGTCGATCTGTACCAGTATCTCGGCGGCGGCTGGATCGCGCATGCGGGCGATCAACCGCGCCCGCCGGATGCACCGCTTGACGACGTGTCGGCACCGGAGTCCGCGCACACGTCAGGCTAATTACGGGTTCGTCGCAATCCGGCGTTAAAGTATGAAAGGCCCGCTACGCGCTACGTAGCGGGCCTTTCATTTATCGGCTTCAGAGTTATCGCGCATGTCGGAATCCGTGACGTCAGCCGCCTCTTTCGACGGCCGCCGGACGGCGCGCAGTTTGCCGCTGTTGCCGCCGCCGCAAAAGAACAGTTCGCCGCCGTCGGACTCCAGTCCCGACACGCCGACACCGGCCGGCATCTCCACGCACTCCAGCACATCGCCGGTTTGCGGGTCGATGTGCAGCAGTTCGCTCGTGTCGTCGTCCCAGGTGCCGTGCCACAACTCGCCGTCCACCCACGTCACGCCGGTAACGAAACGATTCGATTCGATCGTGCGCAGAATCGCGCCGGTCTGCGGGTCGATCTGATGAATCTTGTGCTCGCGGTATTGCCCGACCCAGAGCGTGCCTTCCGCCCACGCCATGCCCGAGTCGTCGCCCGCGCCGCCCGGTGCGGGAATGGTGGCGAGCACGTCGCCGGTGGCCGGGTCGATTCTGTTGATCGTGTCGCCGGCAATCTGATAAAGATGCCGGCCGTCGAAGGCGGTGCCCGCCCGCGAAGCGGTGTCGAGCGTGCGCAGCGTTTCGCCGCTGGCAGGATCGAGCGCACTCAGCCTGTCGCCGCTCGCGAACCACACCTGCGTGCCGTCGAAGGTGACGCCGTGCACACTGCTCACGCCCGGAAAAGGCCCATATTCACGAAGGATTCTGGCGGCTGATCGTTTCATGATTCCATCCTAATCGCTGGACAAAACGGCGGGGAGTAACAAAGTCGTCGCGAAACCCGGCATGGGCGGCGTGGTCCAGCGGCGCGCGCGTCCTTGTCCGAACGATTGCACCTTGTCTTGCGCCGCGAGCGTGTCGAGGGCGCGCTGCACCGTGCGCTGACTCGCGCCGAGCACGAGCGCGAGCGCGGAACTCGACCACGCTTCGCCGTCCGATAGAAACGCGAGCAGTGCCGCGTGCCGGTCTTCGACGGGGCGCGCCAGCACCACGACGTCCCGCGCGTCGCGTGGAGCCAGCACGAAGCCGTGGCGGGTCGCCGTGATATCGGCGAGCGGACCGAGCGCCGCGCGCAGCCTGCCGATTTCGACACGCAGACGCGCGCGGTGAGATTCGTCGGCACGCTTCGCGCGGAACGCCTGCGCGACCAGCGCGTCGCGCGACACGTCGGCAGGCCACGCCTGCGCCAGCATGCGCGCGAGCGTGAACAGCACGGGACGGCTTGCGAGCGGCACGACGGTGTCGGCCTGGCGAATCACGTAGCGGCACGCATCGACGATAAAAGCCGGCGAGCGCAGCAGGCTTTCCACTTCGTCGAGCAGGAGCGGGCGTTCGTCGCCCTGGCGGATCAGGCGCGCGGCAGGTGTGGTCAGCAGCGACGCTGCACTTTGAATTTCCGCCATCAATGCGGGGATGCCCGCATGACGCGCGGCACGGGCGGCGCGTGCCAGCGCGGTGCGTGCGACGCCGGTTTGCAGCCGCCGCAACGCGACGCCTGCTGCGATCAGTTCGTGAATGGCACGCGACGCGGGCGGCAATGGCCCGGTGTCGAGCGAGCCGAGTGTGCGCTCGGCCTCGTCGAGACGCCCGAGCAATAGCAGACGGCGAATCGTCAGATAGCGCGCATGCGCCGCATTCACGCGGTCGCCGTGCGCGTCGAGCGTGGCTTGCGCCGCGTCGAGCGTCGTCACGGGCCAGTTCAACTCGCGCGAGGCGAGCGCGATTTCCGCCTCGGCAACCACGCAACGCGCCCGGGCGACGGCATGCGCAGGACCGAAAGCGCGCGCGGCGTCGCGCATCAGCGCTTTGGCGCGGACGAAATCGCCGAGCTGCGCCATTGCGATGCCGCGCAACGCAAGCGACGCCGCGTCGTCGCGCAGGGCGACATGTTGCAGGGCGCCGAGCGGGTCGCCCGCCGAGAGAGCGCGCGCGGCCGCCGTGACTAGCGCGTCCATGGCCGAATCGAATCCCGCCACACTTGTCACTCCCATCGTCCGAGGTCGGGAAACTAATCTATCACGACCGACAACCCGAACGCCGCCCGACACGAATCCGGACGGTACGGACAACCAAGGAGCGAATCATGACGACGACACACACCACCGCATCGCGTGAAGCCTGGCTCGCGGCGCGGCTCGAATTGCTCGAAGCGGAGAAAGCGCTGACGCGAAAAAGCGACGAAGTCGCGCAGCAACGTCAGGCGCTGCCATGGGTGCGGATCGACAAAACGTACCGCTTCGACACCGACGAGGGCAGCGCTTCGCTCGCCGATCTTTTCAAGGGACGCTCGCAACTGCTCGTGTATCACTTCATGTTCGGACCGGACTACAAGGCGGGTTGCCCGTCGTGCTCGTCGGTGGCGGACGGCTTCGACGGCGTTGCCGTGCATCTGGCGAATCACGACGTCACGCTCATGGCGGTTTCGCGCGCGCCGCTCGACAAGTTGCAGGCCTATAAGCAACGGATGGGATGGCGTTTTCCGTGGGCGTCGTCGGCGGGCAGCGACTTCAACTTCGACTTCAACATTTCGTTCACCGAGGCGCAGCAACGTGACGGCAGCATCGAATACAACTACGAACGCGGCGGTCACGCCATGGATGCAGCCGACGTGCCGCCGCCCGTCGCCCAGTTCGCGGCCACTTGCGGCACGGATGCGGCGACTTATACGCGCGACCGTCCGGGCCTGAGTACCTTCGTGCTCGAAGACGGCGTGGTCTATCACGCGTATTCCACCTACGCGCGCGGCGTGGACGGCATCTGGAGCATGTACCGCTGGCTCGATCGCGCGCCGAAAGGGCGCAACGAAACCGGCGTGTGGTGGAAGCGGCATGACGAGTACGTGACGCGCTGAGACGCATCATGAGCGGCGTGGGCGCAGTTCGCGATACGCAAACTCAGGAGCGGTGCCTCGTTGGCGTGGCGAGTCTGGTTTTCGTTACATGTGCAGCGGCGACGGTGGTGTGCTGCACGGCCATGTCCGCGAAAGGCGGCGTGCCGATGCCGGGCGGCTGGACGATGTCGATGGCGTGGCTGCGAATGTGTGGACAGACCTGGCAGGGCGCGGCAGCGTCGTTCGTCGGCATGTGGATCGTAATGATGGTGACGATGATGCTGCCCGCCTTGCTGCCCGTGCTGGTGCGGTACCGGAGTGCGCCGGGCGGTTCCGTCCGGCTGACCCTGGCCGCGGCTGCGGGCTATTTCGGGGTGTGGCTCGCGCTCGGCGTAGTGGTGTTTCCGCTCGGCACGGCGGTGGCGGCAGTGGAAATGCGTGTGGCGGACGTGGCGCGGCTGGCGCCGCTCGTTAGCGCGCTGGTGGTGGTGGCGGCCGGGGTGTTTCAGGGCGGCGGTCGAAAGATGCGTTGCCTGAAGCACTTTCCGGCCTTGTCCGCCGACGCCGGCCTGCTCGCCGCCGCACGCAGCGGTGCTGTTTTCGGCCTTCACTGCCTGATTTGCTGCGCGGGATTCACGGCGATTCTTCTTGCCGTCGGTGTCATGAATCTGGGGCTCATGGCACTCATGACGGCGGCGATCACGGCGGAACGTATTCTGCCGGATCGCGAACGTGTCGCGCGCCTGACCGGCTACATTCTCGTTGCAGCCGGCGGGGTCGGCATGGCATCTGCATGGCCAAGCGTATTTTTGAACTGACCAGGCCGCGCGTACACTTCGATCCATCCCTGTGCCGACACCACGAACCAGTTGACGCGCAAAACCTGCCACCTTCGTCGAGCCGTCTTATGTGCCGCGATCGGCTGCGCAGCGCAATGGCCGCCCGCTCATGCGGCCGACACCGCCAACACCGTCACCCTGTACGGCGTGTTCGACACGAGCCTCGAAGTCACCAACCCCGGTTCCGGCTGGACCTCGCGTCTGGACTCCGGCGCCTATCGCGGCTCGCGCGTCGGACTGCGCGGCAGCGAACAGCTGAGCGGCGACACGTTTCTCGTGTTCACGCTGGAAAACGGTTTCAGCAGCGCGGACGGCACCTTGCAGACGCCCGGCGTGATCTTTAACCGGCAAGCGTGGATCGGCGCGCGCGGCAACTGGGGCGAACTGCGGGTCGGCCGTCAATATTCGCCCATCTACATTCCGTTCAAAGGCAATCTCGACGCGTTCGGCGCCGGCACGATCGCCTCCGGCCTCAACAATCTTTCGAAGATCACGCCTTACGCCAGCAACGCGATTGCCTACCTTTCGCCGCTGATCGCCGGTTTCGACGCCACCGTGATGGTGTCGACGCGCGATCCGTCGGAAAACGACGGTAACGGGATCGACGGCTACTTCGTTACCGCGAGCTATCAGCTCGAGTCGCTCCGGCTGCTCTATGCGCGGCAACAAACGCACGGTGCGGGCGCGTTGCGCGCCAATCTCGGCGGCGCGACGTATGCCGTGAACAAAGTGCGCGTCTGGCTGGCGTTCTTCAACGGCGACGGCGGCACGCCGCTCTATCACGGCGCGGGCGGATCGCTTTCCGCGCAATACGCGTTCTCGGCACGCGCACGCGCTTCGCTGGGATACACGCATGCGCGCGACTTCACGGGCGCCGGGGCGAACGCCGACCAGTTCAGCGCGGCGCTCGAATACGACATGTCGCCGACCCTGCTGCTCTATTTCAGCGCGGCATACCTCGCCAATCACGAAGACGCCAGCTTCACCTTGCGCGGCGTCAACGTGACCGGGTTGCCGGTGGCGTATCCCGGCGCGCCCGTCAAAGGCGTGCAACTCGGGTTGATCGAACGCTTCTGAGCGTGCGCCGGAATTACTTCTCCAACTCCGGAAACAGCCAGTCCTGAAAGCTGCGCAGCTTCGGCAGATCGGCGCGGGACTTCAGCAGGTTGAGGGTATACCCATGCACGATCAGACCGTCGAAACCGAACGGCGCGACGAGCCGGCCGGTTTCCAGTTCGCGTTGCGCGAGCAGCAGACTTTCGAGGCACACGCCCAGACCATCCACCGCCGCGCTGATCGCCATGAACGAGCGGTCGAAACGCGGGCCGCGCCCGATGTCGAGCGGCGTCTTGCGATGCTGGCGCATCCAGTCGCGCCAGCCCACGAGGCAACCCTCGCTATGAATCAGCGAATGGTGCTGCAGATCGGCCACGCTGCGCAGCGGGTGTTCGCCTGACATCAACGCGGGCGAACACAGCGGCACGATCGTCTCGGGCGGCAGTTCGAGCACCAGCGTGCCGGCGGGTTGAAGTTTGCGCGGACCGTAGCGGATGTCGATATCCACCGCTTCGGAGATCAGGTCGGCCGCCGCCGACGACGCATTCAGCCGCACGTCGATGTCCGGATGCGCCGCGCTGAAACGCGCGATGCGCGGCATTAGCCATTGGGTCGCGAAGCTCGGCGTGCAGTGGATGGTGAGGATGTCGCTCTTCGCGGCCCGGCCGATCTCGCGCGTGGCCGAGTCGATCCGCGCGAACGCCGCGGTGATTTCCTCGGCGTATTGGCGGCCGTAGTCCGTGAGGATCACAGTGCGGTGCAGCCGATGGAACAGACGAATGCTCAACTGCTCTTCCAGCAGCTTGATCTGATGGCTGACGGCGGACGGCGTCACGAACAGTTCTTCTGCTGCAAGCGCGAACGATGAAAGCCGCGCGGCGGCTTCGAAGGCCTGTATCGACTTGAGGGTTACGCGGTTGTGCATGGCAGCATCAAGGTGAACTGAATTCATCTATTGGGCTATGTTAATTCGTTTGAGCACACCTGAGGGCGAGATTACGCTTGAGTCACTGGGAACGACACGTTCGTGACCCCGAAAAAGACATCAAGGAGACAGCCAGTGAACAGCAGCGAAACCGCGCCGTACGCCGCACTCGCGGAGCACGCTTATCAGATTCGCCGCAACGCGCTGCGAATGGGCGAAGTGCAGGGCCAGGGATATATCGGCCAGGCACTCGATATCGCCGACGTGCTCGCCGTCGCCTACTTCCGCGCCATGCGCTATCGCGCCGACGATCCCGACTGGGAAGACCGCGACCGCTTTCTCCTCTCCAACGGCCACTACGCGATCGCGCTCTACGCCGCGCTGATCGAAGCAGGCGTGATCGCCGACGAAGAACTGGAAACCTACGGCAGCGACGACAGCCGTTTGCCGATGTCGGGCATGGCGAGCTACACGCCGGGCATGGAAATGTCGGGCGGCTCGCTCGGCCAGGGTCTCACGATTGCCGTGGGCCGCTGCCTCGGACTCAAACGCAAAGGCTCGAAAGCGCGCGTCTTCACGCTCTTCTCCGATGGCGAACTCGACGAAGGCGCGATCTGGGAAGGTCTGATGTCGGCGGCTCACTGGCGGCTCGACAACCTGATCGCGATGGTCGACGTGAACAATCAGCAGGCCGACGGTCCGTCGATGGGCGTGATGGCGTTCGAACCGCTGGTCGACAAGCTGCTCGCGTTCGGCTGGTTCGTGCAGCGCGTGGACGGCAACGATCTTGCCGCCGTGGTTGCCGCCTTCGACGCGGCCGTGGCGCATCCCGAGGCGCAGCCGCGCATCATCGTCTGCGATACGCGTATGGGCTGCGGCGTGCCGTTCCTCGAAGAACGCGAGAAAAACCACTTTATTCGCGTCGACGCGCACGAATGGCAACTCGCGCTGCAAGCACTCGAAGCCGGGAGAACCGTATGAGCGCCGCCGCACCGAAAGCACGCCTGAAGACCTCGGCGATGATCGCCTCGATTGCAGGCGAAGGACAGATCACGCGCTCCGCGCCCTTCGGCCATGCGCTGGTCGAACTGGCGCGCCATCGTCCCGAAGTGGTCGGCATGACCGCCGACCTCGGCAAATACACCGACCTGCACGTGTTCGCCAAGGAATACCCCGAGCGCTTCTATCAGATGGGCATGGCCGAGCAACTGCTGATGGGCGCCGCCGCCGGCATGGCGCACGAGGGCGCCATGCCCTTCGTCACGACCTACGCCGTGTTCGCCGCGCGCCGTGCCTACGACTTCATCCACCAGGCCATTGCCGAAGACAACCTCGACGTCAAACTGGTGTGCGCGTTGCCGGGTCTCACCACGGGCTACGGACCGAGCCATCAGGCCGCCGAAGACATCGCGCTGTTCCGCGCCATGCCGAACCTCACCGTGATCGACCCGTGCGACGCCATCGACATCGAGCAGATGGTGCCGGCCATGGCCGACCATCGCGGCCCGGTCTACGCGCGGCTCCTGCGCGGCAACGTGCCGGTGGTGCTCGACGAGTACGACTACAAGTTCGAGCTTGGCAAGGCAAAGCTGCTGCGCGACGGCGCCGAGGTGCTGATCGTCTCGTCCGGGATCATGACGATGCGCGCGCTCGAAACCGCCAAGGCGCTCGCCGCCGACCGCGTGGACGTCGGCGTGCTGCACGTGCCGACCATCAAGCCGCTCGACACCGTCACGCTGCTGCGCGAGGCCCGCCGTTCCGGCCGTCTCATGGTGGTGGCGGAAAACCATACGGTGATCGGCGGTCTGGGCGAAGCCGTGGCGGGCGTGCTGCTGACCCATGGCGTGACGCCGCCGTTCCGCCAGATCGGCTTGCCGGATGCTTTCCTCGACGCCGGCGCCTTGCCGACCCTGCACGACCGCTACGGTATTTCCACCGAGGCGATGTGCGACACGATCAAAGGCTGGCTGCGCTAGGCACATCGCAGCGGGCGTGGTCAGCCGCACAGTCACTCACGTAGTCACCAATAGCCAGCAACGCAGTACACCATAAGCTCTATACCCAGGAGATCCGCATCATGTCAGAGTCACGTTTGCTCGACGGCAAGGTCGCCGTCATTTCCGGCGGCGCATCGCCGCGCGGTATCGGGATGGCGACCGCCCGCATGTTCGCCGCGCACGGCGCACGCATCGCCATTTTCGATCTCGACGAAAACGCCGCGGTCGAAGCGGCGGCGTCGATCGGACCGGAGCATCGCGGTTACGTCTGCAACGTCACCGATCGCGGCGCCTGTCAGGCCGCCGTGGAACGCACGGTCGCCGATTTCGGTTCGATCGACATCCTGATCAACAACGCGGGTATCACACAGGCCGTCAAGCTGCTCGATATCGACGCAGAAAGCTGGGACCGCATTCTCGACGTCAATCTGCGTGGCGTGCTGTATCTCTCGCAAGCCGTGGTGCCGCAAATGAAGAAGCAGAAGGGCGGTTCGATCGGCTGTATGTCCTCGGTGTCGGCGCAGCGTGGCGGCGGCATTCTCGGCGGCCCGCATTATTCGGCGGCGAAAGCGGGCGTGCTCGGACTTGCCAAGGCGATGGCGCGTGAACTCGGCAACGACGGCATTCGCGTCAATTGCGTGACGCCGGGGCTGATCCAGACCGACATCAACGCGGGCAAGATCAGCGACGAAAAACGCGTCGAGATTCTGTCCGGCATTCCGCTCAATCGCCTGGGCGTTCCCGACGACGTGGCCGGCGCGTTCCTGTTCCTCGCGTCGAATCTGTCTTCGTACATCACCGGTGCGGTGATCGACGTGAACGGCGGCATGCTGATTCACGGCTGATCTCGCCGCGCGTCGACCGCAAGCCCGGCGGGAGGCCGGGCTGCATCGAGGCGAAACTCAGGCGAAACCCAGGCGGAACCTGAGAGATTTTGTCGTAGAGCACAGACGACCGCGGTGAGCGACACGTGCAGCCGCCGCGGTTCAGCTTCAAAGAAATATAACGACACGCCATATTGGAGGAAGACACCATGACTACCGGTCCCAACGCCCCGAAGGGCATCAGCCGACGCACTTTTCTGAAGGCCGGCGCGACCTTGTCCGCGGCCGCGCCTTTGTGGAGCATCTCGCGCAGCGCCACGGCCGCGCCCGAATTTTCGTACAAGCTCGCGACCGGCCAGGACCCGACGCATCCGGTCAATATCCGCGCTCAGGAGGCGATCAACCAGATTCGCGACGCCACCAAGGGCCGCCTCGACATCAAGCTGTTTCCGCAGAATCAGCTCGGCTCCGACACCGATCTGCTCTCGCAGGTGCGCAACGGCGGCGTCGAATTCTTCAACCAGGCCTCGTCGATTCTGGCAACGCTCACGCCCGCTGCGGGCATCGTCAATACAGGCTTCGCATTCAAGGACTACGACGCGGTCTGGAAAGCCATGGACGGCGATCTCGGCAACTACATCCGCGCGCAGATCACGAAGTCGGGCATCGTGTCGGTGAGCAAGGTGTGGGACAACGGGTTCCGCCAGATCAGTTCGTCCACCAAGGCCTTGCGCGCGCCGGCCGACCTGAAGGGCTTCAAGATCCGCGTGCCGCAGGCGCCCATGCTGACCTCGCTGTTCAAGGCGCTCGACGCCGGTCCCGCGCCGATCAATTTCAACGAGTTGTACTCGGCGCTGCAAACCGGCGTGGTGGAAGGGCAGGAAAATCCGCTGCCGATCATCGCGACCGCCAAGCTCTACGAAGTGCAGAAGTACATCAGCCTGACCTCGCACGTGTGGGACGGTTACTGGATTCTCGGCAATCGCGCCGCGTGGGAGCGTCTGCCGGCCGATATTCGCGCCATCGTCACGCGCGAGTTCGAAAAGGCCGCGATGCTGCAACGCGCGGACATCGCCAAACTGAGCCTGTCGTTGCGCGACGACCTGAAGTCGAAGGGCATCACTTTCGTGGATGTCGATCGCGAAGCGTTCCGTGGCGCGCTGGCCAAGACGAGCTTCTATCACGACTGGAAAGCCAAGTACGGCGACGAGGCGTGGGGGCTGCTGGAGAAGTCAGTCGGAAAACTGGGGTAATGCGATGATCTCGATCTCCTATTCGCACGAGCGGCAGCATCGCTTCGCCTGTGCGCTCGATTCCGCGTTGGGCCACCTGGTGGAGATTCCCGCCGCCTTGCTGGTGCTCGCGGAAATCGTCGTGCTGCTGGCCGGCGTGACGAGCCGCTATCTGCTGCACTCGCCGCTCGTCTGGTCCGACGAACTCGCGTCGATGCTGTTTTTGTGGCTTGCCATGCTGGGCGCCGTGATCGCACTGCGGCGCGGCGAGCATATGCGAATGACGGCGCTGGTCGGCATGGCGTCGCCGGGTGTGCGCGCCTTTCTCGACGTGGTCGCGATCGCCGCGCCGATCGCGTTCCTGGCGATGGTGATCGGACCGGCCATCAGCTTCGCGCAGGATGAAGCGTTCATCACGACGCCCGCGCTGGAGTTGTCGAACTCGTGGCGCGCGGCGGCGCTGCCGGTCGGCTCGGCGCTGATGCTACTGGTCGCCGTGGTGCGGCTCGCGCGCATGGGCAACTGGCGGCTCACGCTCGGCGCGCTCGCCACGGTCGGCGCGCTGGTCGGCATCTTTGTCGCGCTGGGACCGTTGCTGCGCGACCTCGGCAACATCAACCTGCTGATCTTCTTCGTCGGCCTCGTGGCGCTCGGTGTGCTGAGCGGCGTGCCGATCGCGTTTTCGTTCGGTCTCGCGACGTTCGGCTATCTCGCGCTCACCACCAATACGCCGATGCCGGTGGTCGTGGGACGCATGGACGAGGGCATGTCGCATCTGATCCTGCTGTCGGTGCCGCTCTTCGTGTTTCTCGGACAACTGATCGAGATGACCGGCATGGCCGCCGCGATGATCGCGTTTCTCGCGAGCCTGCTGGGTCACGTGCGCGGCGGGCTGTCGTACGTGCTGGTCGGCGCGATGTATCTGGTGTCGGGCATCTCGGGTTCGAAGGCCGCCGACATGGCAGCGGTGGCGCCCGTGCTGTTCCCGGAAATGAAAGCGCGCGGCGCCAAACCCGGCGATCTGGTGGCCTTGCTGGCCGCCACCGGCGCGCAGACCGAAACGATTCCGCCGAGCCTCGTGCTGATCACGCTCGGTTCGGTGACGGGCGTGTCGATTTCCGCGCTCTTCACCGGCGGCATGCTGCCGGGCATCGTGCTGGCGTTTACGTTGTGCATCGTCGTGCAGTGGCGTTATCGCCGCGAAGACATGTCGGGTGTCAAGCGCGCGACGCGCGGCGAGATTCTGCGCAAGTTCGTGATTGCCTTTCCCGCCATCGCGCTGCCGTTCGTGATTCGCGCGGCGGTGGTGGAAGGCATCGCGACGGCCACCGAAGTGTCGACCATCGGCATCGCCTACGCGGTGGTGGCGGGTCTGCTGATCTATCGACGCTTCGAATGGGCGCGCCTGAAGCCGATGCTGATCGACACCGCGACCTTGTCCGGCGCGATCCTGCTCATCATCGGCGCGGCGACCAGCATGGCGTGGGCGCTGACGCAATCGGGCTTCTCGGGACAACTCGCGCAGACGCTCGGCAGTCTGCCCGGCGGCGCGGCGATGTTCATGGCCGCGTCCATCGTCGTATTCGTGATTCTCGGCAGCGTGCTCGAAGGCATTCCGGCCATCGTGCTGTTCGGCCCGCTGATGTTCCCGATCGCGCGCGCCATGCACATTCATGACGTGCATTACGCGATGGTGGTGATCCTCTCGATGGGCGTGGGTCTGTTCGCGCCGCCGTTCGGCGTGGGCTACTACTCGGCGTGCGCCGTGAGCCGCATCCATCCGGACGAAGGCATGAAGCCGATTCTCGGCTACATCGCCGCGCTGATGGTCGGTCTCATCATCGTTGCCGCAGTGCCGTGGATTTCCACCGGTTTCCTGCATTGATTCGCCGGTCGTGCGCGAGGTGGTGGATTCTGCCGGTTGCCGCCTCGTGAACGTTTCGTTCGCCGCATTCCTGTTCGTTCTGATTGCCGCTGCGCTGCAAAACGGCGCGGCGTAGAGGAGCCTTTTGTCATGTCCACCACCGAAGCGCAGTCCGTTGCGCCGAATGTTTCGCCCGTTTCACCGGCATCGTCCAGCGCGGACGAACCGTCTGCGGCGGCGCATTCAGCGCAGCCGCCGCTCGCCGACGCGATCCGCTTTCTTTCCATCGACGCCATTCTGCAAGCGGGCGAAGGTCATCAGGGCGTGCCGCTCGGCATGGCCGAAATCGCGACGGCGCTGTTCACGCGGCATCTGAAGTTCAATCCCGCCGATCCGACCTGGGCCGATCGCGACCGCTTCGTGCTGTCCAACGGTCACGGCTCGCTGCTGCTGTATGCGCTGCTGTATCTGACCGGCTACGAAGCGATC
Source organism: Paraburkholderia sp. GAS199 (assembly GCF_050436585.1). Lineage (NCBI taxonomy): Bacteria > Pseudomonadati > Pseudomonadota > Betaproteobacteria > Burkholderiales > Burkholderiaceae > Paraburkholderia > Paraburkholderia sp. GAS199. Next base: position 251,277 of record NZ_JBNDMM010000009.1, read on the forward strand.
GGCCTCGATCAGTTGAAGCGTTTTCGCGAACTCGGTTCGCATTGTGCGGGGCATCCCGAGTACGAGCCGGCGCACGGCATCGAAGCGACGACAGGGCCGCTCGGTCAGGGGATCGCCAACGCGCTCGGCATGGCGATCGCCGAAGCGTATCTGGCGGCGAAGTTCGGCAGCGAACTCGTGGACCACTACACGTATGCGTTCGTCGGCGACGGTTGTCTTCAGGAAGGCATCGGTCAGGAAATGATTTCGCTCGCCGGCCATCTGCGGCTCGGCAAACTGATTCTCTGCTGGGACGACAATCAGATCACCGACGACGGCAGCACCTCGCTTTCCATCAGCGAAGACGTCAGCGAACGATTCCGCGTGGCCGGCTGGCATGTGATCGACGTGGACGGTCACGATCTCGACGCGGTCTCGGCGGCCTTGACGATTGCACGCTCGGACCCGCGTCCGTCGATGATCGCGTGCAAGACGGTGATCGGGCGTGGCATCGCGCGCTTGCAGGGACAACGCGGCGGCCACAGCGGCAAGCTGTTTCAGACGGACGCCGACGCCGCGCGTGCGGAACTCGGCTGGCCGCATGCGCCGTTCGAGATTCCCGCCGCCACACTCGACGCGTGGCGCGAAGCGGGCCGTCGCAGCAACGCGGACTACAACGCGTGGCACGCACGGCTGGCCGCCTTGCCGCCGGCGCAGCGCGCCGAATTCGACCGCGTCATGTCGGGCCGCCTGCCCGATGGCTGGCGCGACATACTCGACGCTTACCGGCAACGCGCCGTGGAGCGCGACGAACCGCAACCCGGCATCGCCGTGTCGGGCGAGATCAGCGATCTGTTCGCGCCGTTGCTGCCGGAACGCATGATCGGATGCGCCGATCTCGAAGCACCCACGGCGCACAAGCGTCAGCTGCACGCTTTCACCGCCGACGACCGCAGCGGCGCTTACGTCCACTGCGGCGTGCGCGAGCACGTAATGGGCGCGATGGCCAACGGCATGGCCGCGCACGGCGGCGTGATCGCGACCAGCGTCACGTATCTGGCGTTCTCCGATTACCAGCGCCCCGCCATGCGGATGGCCGCCCTGATGGGTCTGCCGGTGCATTACGTGTTCAGTCACGACTCGATCGGTGTCGGCAAGAACGGCCCGACGCATCAGCCGGTGGAAATTCTCGCTTCGCTGCGCGCCATGCCGAACATGCTCGTGCTGCGTCCCGCCGACGCCGTGGAAGCCGCCGAATGCTGGGCGCTCGCGCTGTCACATCGCAGCGGGCCGAGCACGCTCGTGTTCGCGCGCCAGGCGTTGCCGCCGGTGCGGCGCGAGCACACCACGGAATCGCTGTCGCAGCGCGGCGCGTACGTGCTCGCCGAAGCCGACGGCGGCGCGCGCGCCGTGACCTTGCTCGCGACCGGTTCCGAGGTCGCGCTGGCGGTCGAGGCGCGACGCCGTTTGCAGGAAGACGGCATTCCGACTGCGGTGGTGTCGATGCCGTGCTGGGAAATCTTCGACGAGCAGGATGCCGCCTATCGCGCCGCCGTGCTCGGCGCGAACACGGTGCGCGTCGGCGTGGAAGCGGCGTTGCGCTTCGGCTGGGACCGCTATCTGGGCGAGCGCGGCGGCTTCGTCGGGATGACGGGCTTCGGCGCGTCGGCGTCGGCGGAAACCTTATATGAACACTTCGGCATCACCGCTCGGCAGATCGTGGCCGAAGCGAAGCGGCTGTTGTCGAACACGGGGACATGACCATGCATAAGATTGCTTTTCTCGACCGCGCCACGCTCGCGCCGCAAATCGTCCTGCGCGAACCGCGTTTCGAGCATCAGTTGATCGAGTACGAGAACACCACGCCGGAGCAGGTGAGCACGCGACTCGCGGGCGTTTCGATCGTCATCACCAACAAGGTCGCGCTCACGCGCGAGACGCTGGAGCGCTTGCCCGATCTGAAGCTGGTGGCGGTGGCGGCCACCGGCACCGATTGCGTCGACAAGGCGGCGTGCCAGCAACTCGGCATTGCCGTGTGCAATATTCGCGGCTACGCCATCAACACGGTGCCGGAACACACCTTCGCGCTGATTCTCGCGCTACGACGCAACCTGATCGCGTATCGCGACGACGTGCTCGCCGGCGAGTGGCAGAAGTCCGGACAGTTCTGTTTCTTCACGCATGCAATTCACGATCTGGCCGGCGCGCGGCTTGGCATCATCGGCGAAGGCGTGCTCGGGCAGCGTGTCGCGGAGATCGGCAAGGCGTTCGGCATGCAACCGGTGTTCGCCGCGCACAAAGGGCGCGACGGCCTCGGGCCGCTCTACACACCGTGGAGCGAAGTGCTCGAAACCAGCGACATCATCACCGTGCACAGTCCGCTCACGCCGGCCACGCGCAATATGCTGGCAATGCCCGAATTCCGCGCGATGAAAAAGAAGCCGCTCATCATCAACACGGCGCGCGGCGGTCTGGTCGACGAAACGGCGCTGGTGCAGGCGCTCGACGAAGGTCTGATCAGCGGCGCGGGTTTCGACGTGACCGCCGGCGGTGAGCCGCCGCCGTCGGATAGTCCGTTGTTGCGCGCGGCCGGTCGCCCGAACGTGATTCTCACGCCGCACGTGGCGTGGGCGTCGGACGAAGCGCAACAAGGTCTCGCCGATCAATTGATGGACAACATAGAGAATTATGTGAACGGCGCGCCGACCAATCTGGTGCAAGGCGCGTATTGATCCGATTGATGGATTGATTGAAAACACGCCGACAGTTAGCTCGCTGCCGACAAAAAATCGACGACACCGGACGAGATATTCTGTATCTCGCCCGGCTTGTTCGGGCACGTCACGCTGCAATCCTTAATGGCCGCGGGCCTCGGGTAAGCCCGCAGTTTTCGTACCTCTCTCTTCGCACTCCGCGACCTGCGGCACAGACCTTTTTTTCGCATTAGCATACGCACGATGTCCAGTGCGTCCGGCACGTTTGCTTCGCCGGACCCTGCCGCTGGAATGTCACATGCGCGGGTCGCGCAGAACGTCCCCCATCGCTCATCGCAGGCTCAGACTGCGAACCCCGCCGTTCGACGCCTTTTTTATGCGTCACGGCCATCATCCATTCACGCGCTTTGCCTGACACATCGTTGGCTGATATGAGGAATGTACGCACATCTTTGATCGTGGCCGTGTTCGTCGTGGAACTGATTTTCGGCGCTTTTCTGTTGCTGCACAAAAGCAGCCGTTCGACAGGAAGCGACGGCGACAGTGACGGCGCCACGCATGCAGCCGAAGTCATGGCCGCCACCGATCCACGCTTCGGCAATAGTCATGTGACGGTGGGCACCGTGGCGGTCGCTGCGCAAACTGTCAATGCGCCGGCGGCGCCGGTCCCGCCAATTCCGGTGACGACCGCGCGGCCGGTCGTAGTGGCGCCGGTTGCGGCGCAGGCGGACACGTCGGCGAGCCTGGCTGCGCAAGTGCCCGTCACGCCGCCTTCCGTCGACGGAAAAAGCTATGCCGCGCACGGATCACGCTGGGCGTCGCGTGGCGAAGTGCATCGTGACGGCTTGACGCGTCACGGCTCGAATCCGGTGGCGGCCGCGTTGACGGACGAACTGGTGAAGGAGTCCGCGAAACTCGATCCGGATTTGCCGCCGCCCGAGCCGATGAACCACGTCGACGCGTATCAACCCGCGGCGCACAGCGACACGTCTCTGCAGGCTGCGCGGTCGGGGTCGAACCCGTCGGGACCGGGAAGCAGTGCGCGTTTCAACCCTGTCGCTTCCGCGATGACGGAACAGCTCGTGAAGGAATCGGCGCGGCTCGATCCGGCCTTGCCGCCGCCGGACCCGACCGGCGCGAAGTGAGCGTTGCGTTGAATAGTTCGCGCTAGGCGGCGCGTTTCAGCACCAGCCGCGCTTCGAGACCGCCGTCGGGCCGGTTGTGCAGCGACAGCGTGGCGTCGATGGCGAGCGCCAGTTGCCGTGCGATGGCGAGGCCGAGTCCGGTGCCGCCCGTGCCGCGATTGCGCGACTCTTCCAGCCGCACGAACGGTTCGAACACCGCGTCGAGCGATCCGGCGGGAATGCCCGGACCCCGGTCGAGCACGGAGAGCGTGATCTGACCGGCCTCTGAGGCGGCGATGGCAATTTCGGCGGAGCCGCCGAACTTCAGCGCGTTGTCGACGAGATTGCCCACGATGCGCCGCAACGCCTGTGGACGCGTGACGATCTGCGCGCCGATACGGCCGCTCAGCGAGACGTCTTTGCCCGCGTCCACGTAATCGAACACGAGGCTTTCGACCAGCGCGTCGGGGTCGATCCGCAACGGCGCTTCGCTCGCGCCGTGCAGGGTGCGGGCATAGGTGACGCCTTCCTTCACCATCGTTTCCATTTCGTGCAGATCCTGTTGCAGCTTCGCGCCCTGCGCGCTGTCGTCGAGTACATCCAGACGCAGCCGCATGCGGGTGATCGGCGTTTGCAGGTCGTGCGAGATCGACGCGAGAATCTGCAGACGCTCGGTCATGTACGACTTGATCCGGTCCTGCATCGCATTGAATGCGCGTGCCGCGCGCGCGACTTCGTCCGGTCCGTCTTCGGGCAGACGCTCCGCCTGCAGATCGGGACCGAGCGTGTCGGCGGCGCGCGCCAACTGGCTGAGCGGCCGCGTCGCGAGCCGCACGGCCAGCCAGCAGCACGCCACCAGCACCACCAGTTGCAATACCAGCACCCACGAGAGCCAGGGCGAAAGCGGCGCGCTGGGCACCGGGTGATAGTCGATGGTGAGCGGCGTGCCGTCGCTCAGTTGCAGATGCACTTGCAGTCGGTCCGGATCGCCCGGCACGGCATTCACAGTCAGCGCGTAGCGTTTGCCGATGCCGTCCGCGATGGACTGGGCGACCCGCGCCGAGAGTTCCACGTCGGGCGGCGCGCCGGTTACGCCGGGTCCGAGAATGAAGGTGTAGGTGCGCCGCGCGAGTCGCGGCAGCCACGCGGCGCGCTCGGCGGGCGGCAGGTGATCGAGCAGCGCGACGGAACTGGTGACCTCGCTTTCGATGTAGCCCATCATCACGTTGGTCATGGTCTGGTCGCGTTCGGTCCGGGTGAGCCAGACCGACAGCGATTGCACCAGCGCAAGACTGACGAACAGAATCAGAACGAGCCGCGCAAACAGCGTGCGCGGCGCGTGCAGCAGCGCCGTCGGATTCATGGCGTGCCTTCGATCATGCTGACTGCGGACGAGAACACATAGCCTTCGTTACGCAGCGTCTTGATGTAGCGCGGCTCGCGCGCGGTGTCCTGCAGACGTTGGCGCAGCCGGCTGACCAGCAGGTCGATGGAGCGGTCGAAGGCGTCGGCCTGACGTCCCTGGGTGAGATTGAGCAGTTGATCGCGCGTCAGCACGCGCTGCGGGTGATCGAGGAACACGCGCAGCAGGCGGTATTCCGCGCCGCTCAACGCGACCATCGTGCCGTGCGCGTCGAGCAGATGCCGCGCCGTGGTGTCGAGACGCCAGTCGCCGAACGCGATCATCGGCGCGGTTTCCGTCACCTGCATGCCGGGTGGCAGCATGCGCGCGCGACGCAGCACGGAGCGGATGCGCGCCAGCAGTTCGCGCACGGCAAAGGGCTTGGAGAGGTAGTCGTCGGCGCCCATTTCGAGTCCGACGATACGGTCGGTTTCCTCGCCGCGCGCCGTCAGCATCACGACCGGCACCGCGCGGAACTTGCCGGCGCGCAATTCGCGGCAGAGCACCAGACCGTCTTCGCCGGGCATCATCAGATCCAGCACGATCAGATCGGGCGCGCCGCTTTCCAGCACCGTGCGCATCTGCCGGCCGTTGGCCGCCTGCGAGGCACGCATGCCGTTCTTTTCGAGGTAGGTGGCGATCAGTTCACGAATGCCCTGATCGTCGTCGACGATCAGCACGTGGTCGGGGGTTTCCATCGATGAATCGATCCTCTGGACGGTCAAGCCGGTTTTCGTATGGCCATGATGATGCCGTAAACGTCGGGCTCGCAGCGCGCGCGTTCGGGTGCATGACGATCCCGCCGCGGCGTCCGCATTGGTGCGATTTTTTTGGGGAAGGTATCATCGTCGGCCGTACGAGGTCGAAGGCGATCCGCCGCCGCGACGCATCCTTATCTATCGAGGGGTTTCGATGGCCGGTCTGATCAGGGCATTGTTTGGGGACGAACAGGGCGATCTGCGCCGCAAGATCGGCGGGCTCTATCTGCTTCTGATCGCATTCAATATCGGCGCCTGGCTCTGGGCCTTCGCGGCCTTCCATCATTATCCGCTGCTGATGGGCACGAGTCTGCTGGCTTATTCGCTCGGTCTGCGGCACGCCGTAGACGCAGACCACATCGCCGCGATCGACAACGTCACGCGCAAGCTGATGCAGGCCGGCAAGCGGCCGATCACGGTCGGTCTCACGTTTTCGCTGGGGCATTCGACCATCGTGGTGCTGGCCTCGGTGGGTATCGCCGCGACGGCGATGGCGCTGCAAACCCGCATGGCCGGCTTCCGGGAAATCGGCGGCCTGATCGGCACGCTGGTGTCCACGCTGTTCCTGTTCGCGATCGCGCTGATGAACCTGGTCATCCTGCGCTCGGTGATTCGCGCATTCCGGCGCGTGCGGCGCGGCGAGCCTTACGTCGACGAAGATTTCGATCTGCTGCTCGCGGACCGTGGCCTGCTGGCGCGCATTTTCCGGCCGCTGTTCCGCCTCGTCACGCAAAGCTGGCACATGTACTTTCTGGGCTTCCTGTTCGGTCTCGGCTTCGACACCGCGACCGAAGTCGGCCTGCTCGGCATTTCCGCGGCGGGCGCGGCGCAGGGTATGCCGATCTGGTCGATTCTCGTGTTTCCCGCGCTCTTCACGGCAGGCATGACGCTGGTCGACACCACCGACAGCATTCTGATGCTGGGCGCCTACGGCTGGGCGTTCGTCAAGCCGATCCGCAAGCTCTACTACAACATCACGATCACCACGATTTCGGTCGTGGTCGCGTTGCTGGTCGGCAGTATCGAAGGGCTCGGCCTGCTCGCCGACCGCTTGCAACTCACGGGCGGCTTCTGGGACCTGATCGGCCGTCTGAACGACAACTTCGGGATGATCGGGTACGTGGTGGTCGGCGTGTTCGTGGTGAGCTGGCTGGTGTCGGCGGCGCTTTACAAGTGGAAACGGTTCGACGAGATGGACGTCGGGTCCACGCAGGCCTGAACCCCGGCTCGACGCGGCGCAATGCCCCGGCAAACCGGGCTCAGCCAGCCGCGCCGGCGTGCGTCCGCTGCGTGCCGACCGCCTGCAGAATGGCCTGCACGACCTTGTCGCGAGCCGGCCAGTTGCGCGCCATGTCACCTTCTACATACTGCTCCGGCGCGATGCTGCGATACGGCGGCGGATAACCCCAGATAGCGTCGTGAACCTGCGGACGCGTGATGCTGCCGCCGAGCACGGCCACCGTTGGGCGACGAAACGCGGCGGCCACGTGCATCAGCATCGTGGAGTTGGTCAGCACGACGTCGGCGCCCTCGGTGAGAGCAAAGACGATGCGCATGGGCAATTCGCCTGCCAACGAGCGCACCGGCACAGCCGCACCGGTGGCGGCCACGGCCTCGGCGGCGCGCGCGCGGTCCGCCTCGCTGCCGACAATCACCATATCGCACGCGGCGCCGTCGGCCGCGACCGCTTGCGCGACCTGCGTGAGCGCCGCGCCCACTTCGCGCGGATCCCACGCCTTGGTCGGCACGCCCGCGCCGACACCGATCACCATTCGCACCATGCGGCGGCCCGCGTCCGCTGAACGCCAGAGTTGGGCGGCGCGGCTGCGTTCTTCGTCGGTCAGGAAGAGTTGCGGACGCGCTTCGGGCAGGTCCGTCACGCCGAGCAATTCGCCTTGAGCCAGGGCAGCGCGACCGGATTGCCGGCGCGCGAATTCGATGTATTCCTGACAGCCGCTCCAGCCGCCGCGATAGCCGCGCACGCCGATGCGATAGCGCGCGCCCGCGCGCATCAGCAGCATCGCGCCCATGTAACTGCCGAGCACGTCGATGCCGACATCGAAGCCGCCGCGCGCGCGTAGCGCCGCCACTTGCGGCGAACCCGACAGGAAGCGCAGCACGTTGCCATGCGAGCGGTCCGCGACCAGCTTGTTGTTCCAGGGCGCGTCGATATCGACCACTTCGTCGACATAAGGATTGTTCTCGAGAATCGGACGGCCCCAGCTGCCGATGCCGGCGACGAGGCGCGTGGTCGGGAAGCGCTTGCGCAGCGCTTCGAAGAGCGGCGTGGTGGTGAGCAGTTCGCCGAAATCGTTGGGCCGCAGCACGAGAATATCGCGCGGCGTGCCGCGATGCGGGTCGAACCGCGGCGGGTAGAAGCGGCCCAACAGCCAGGCCGGCGATTCGATCAGCAGGCTTTTCCAACCCATCGTTTGATGCTCCGAACTGGCGTGAAGTAAGCGGCGGCGCGACGCGACGTTCCAGTCACGATTGTGCAACGCAACCCGCGGCGCAAATGTGGCGAGGCGTACAGTGCCGGGGCGGTGGGGCTGTCCGATTCCGCCATCGTGCGAAGCGGCGCGCGCGTGACATAATTCCCGCGACGTGCTTTCAACGCGGCGAGGGCGTATTGCCCGTGTCCGCTTACAACCAGGAGATTCGAATGAGCAAGGGATATTGGGTGACCGCGTACCGCGAGACGAAAGACGCGGCGAAGCTGGCAGCCTACGCACAGCTCGCGGCGCCCGCCATCGCGGCCGCCGGCGGCAAGTTCATCGTGCGCGGTCCGGCCGAAGAAGTGCGCGAGCAGGGCGTGAAGCAACGCACCGTCGTGATCGAATTCCCGTCTTACGAAGCCGCGCTCGCCGCCTACGACAGCGACGCCTACAAGGAAGCGCTGAACGCACTGGGCGACGGCGCCGAACGCGATCTGCGCATCGTACGCGGCTTCGAATGACGCAAGGCGCGCCGGGCGGCGCGTCATCACGCAGATAAACGCTGGCCACGGTGCGCCGCGAGGAGCTGCCATGTTTCGACTTCGTTCAATTCATGGGATCAGGGCGCTCGGCGGCCTGCTTGCCGCGCTGACGCTGCTCGGCGCGTCGATGGCCTTCAGCTGCACGCGCGTGCTGTACGCGGGCGCGGACGGTCAGGTGATCACCGGACGGTCGATGGACTGGTCCGAAGACATGCGCTCGAATGTCTGGGTGTTCCCGGCCGGCATCCAGCGCGACGGCGCGGCCGGTCCGCGTTCGCCGCGCTGGACGTCGAAATACGGCAGCGTGATCGTCTCGGGCTACGAGATAGGCAGCGTGGACGGCATGAACGAACGCGGTCTCGTCGCCAACGCGCTCTATCTCTCCGAAACCGATTACGGCAAGCCGGATGCGCGGCGCGCGCCACTTTCCATCAGCCTGTGGGCGCAATACGCGCTCGACAATTTCGCCAGCGTCGAAGAAGCGGTCGAGGTGCTTCAGCGCGAACCGTTCCAGATCATCGCGCCGCCGTTGCCCAACGGCAAACCGCTCACCATCCACCTGTCGCTGTCGGACGCGCACGGCGATTCGGCGATTCTCGAATACCTCGACGGCAAACTCGTGATTCATCACAGCCCGGCGTTCAAGGTCATGACCAATTCGCCGATCTACAGCGAACAGCTTGCGCTCGACACCTACTGGAAAGGCGTGGGCGGGCTCACGTTTCTGCCCGGCACGAATCGCGCGGCGGATCGTTTCGTGCGGGCGTCCTTCCTGCTGGACGCGATTCCGAAGGAACTCGATCCGAACTACATCGCCAGCGTGCCGGACCGGTCGTACGCCTATCAGGCGGTGGCCGGCGTGATGAGCGTGATGCGCTCGGTGAGCGTGCCGCTCGGCATTCGCTCGGCCGACCAGCCGAATCTGTCGTCGACCATCTGGCGGACGGTTTCCGACCAGAAGAACCTGATCTACTACTTCGACTCGTCCACGCGACCCGACACCTTCTGGGTGGCGCTCGGCAAACTGAACCTGAAGCCGGGCGCGCCCGTGATGAAGCTGTCTATCGACAGCGGTCAGGTTTATTCCGGCGAAGTGTCGGCGTCGTTCGTGCCGACCCCTTCGTTCAGATTCATGCCGGCGCCGCCGCCGGCGCCCGCGCCCGGTACCTGATGCCGCGCGCGTGTCAGACGCCGGCCAGCGCCGGCAATTCCACGCCGTATGCTGCGTGCGACTCGCGGCCGCCCACCGAGGCTTGACGCGCCGTGCGGCTGACTGGCGACGCGCTCCCGACGCGCAGATTCAGACACGCCGGATAGCGCGCGTTTTTCTTCGCCAGAATCGCGGCGCTCAGAAATTCCGCGCTGTAGGCGTTCAACAGATGGGCGTGATGGGTTTCGATGTAAGCGGCGATCCGCGCCTGTTCTCCATCGATCGTCACCAGCGAAACGAGCGTGCCGGCGTCCCAGCGGAAACGCAGGCCGAGTTCGTCGAACGCGGCGTTGTAGGCGCACAGTTGCGCTTCGATTTCCGCGCGGTGGGCAGGATCGAAGGCGTCGCTTGGGTCGAGGTTCATGGTCGTCTCCTTGAGGCAGATGGCATGGACCAAGAATAGAAGCGACGATGGATTAGCAACAGTTAAAGTTATTGTGAAAAACGATAGCGCTTTGGTTATACGTGCCATCGCGACTGCGTGGCGGCCGCCGCGCGTGGCGCTCAGGCTGTCGTTCTCGCCGCGCGTTCGTGCCGGCCGTGCTGCTCGTGCAGGTGATCGGCGTCGATCTGCGTGATCGCCGCAATCTGGGCGGCGCCCTCGTTGATCAGAAACTGCTTGAACGCCAGCGCAGTCGGCGGCAGACGCTTGTTCTTGCGATGCACCACGTACCAGTCGAGCATCAGCGGAAAACCCACCACGTCGAGCACGGCAAGATTGCCAACCTGCAATTCGAGGCTGATGGTGTGCGCCGACAGAAACGCGATACCCATGCCCGCGATCACCGCCTGCTTGATCGTCTCCGTGCTGCGAATTTCCATCGCGATGTTCAGGCGGCCCAGGTTGCCGGCGAAACCGTCCTGCATCGAATGCCACGTGTCCGAACCCTTCTCGCGCACGATGAACGGTTCCTCCGCCAGCGCGGAAAGCGTGATGCGCTTCTTGCCGACCAGCGCGTGACCCGGCGGCGCCACGATCACATAAGGATGAGGCGCGAACGATTCGTTGAGCGTGTCGAGATCGTGCGGCGGCCGCACCATGATCGCGAGGTCGGTGAGGTTGTGCGCCAACTGGTGAAGCAGTTCCTCGCGATTGTGCACTGCGAGATTGAGCCGCACGCCTTCATTGCGGCGCGCGAATTCGCCAAGCAGACGCGGGAAAAAATAGTCACCCGCGCTAATCACGGCGACATTCAGCTGACCGCCCGCGATGCCCTGCAAGCGGTCCATCGCACCGTCCATCTGACGGAACTGGTCGATGATGGTCCGCGCGTAGTGCAGCATTTCCGAACCGGCAGGCGTGAGATAAATCTTTTTGCCGAGTTGTTCGAAGAGCGCGATGCCCGCGTGCTCCTCGAGTTGCTTGACCTGCGTGGAAACGGCGGGCTGCGTGAGGTACAGCTCTTCGGCAGCGCGAGAAAAGCTCAGGTGACGAGCTACTGTCTCGAAGATCTTCAGCTGGCGCAGCGTCGCGTTTCTCATGAGCCAATACCCTGTCAGGGCAAACCATATATTAGGGATGCCTAATACAAACCATAAAATGTTTTAACTTTCGCTGATTGCCGTTCTCGCGCAGCATGCCCTCAGACTTGCTGCTCGCGCAACTACTTTATTCAGGTGCCTCGCGACGCAAAAAGTAAGGGTTTTCGTGAGTGCAAGGTGTGTGTGCATTCCATCTGGCCGACCATGGGCGCTTCACTGCCGGCACAACGCCGGGCAGCACGGCGATTCGATGAGTAAGTCCAACGTGCCGATCGAGCGCGACGGAATCTACAGGAGACGGAAGACATGGCCTATTCCAACGCGGCTGAGGATGGCAGTAAGCCGTTCACGCATAATCGATGGGTGCAGCTGGCGATCGGCATCGTCTGCATGGGACTGGTTGCGAATCTGCAATACGCCTGGACACTCTTCGTCGTACCGATGGACAACGCGCACCATTGGGGGCAAGCGGCAATTCAAACCGCGTTCACTGTCTTCATCGTGACCGAAACGTGGCTCGTGCCGGTGGAAGGCTGGCTGGTCGACAAGTTCGGGCCGCGTCCGGTGGTGATCGGCGGCTCGGTGTGCGCAGCGCTCGGCTGGATCATCGACGCGCACGCCAGCAGTCTCGTCGAGCTCTACGTCGCGGCGGTGATCGCCGGTATCGGCGCGGGTTGCGTGTACGGCACCTGTGTCGGCACGGCGCTCAAGTGGTTTCCGGACAAGCGCGGTCTCGCGGCCGGTCTGACGGCAGCGGGCTTCGGCGCGGGTGCCGCCGTCACGGTCATTCCGATTGCCGACATGATCCAGCGTTCGGGTTACGAGCACACGTTCATGTTCTTCGGCATCTTCCAGGGCGTCTGCATTCTGCTGCTCGCCACGATGCTGATTCGCCCGAAGCCGCCGGTCGGCGCCGTGGCTGCACGGCGGGTTGTCGCTTCCAAGATCGATTACACGCCTGGCGAGATGATCCGTTCGCCGCTGTTCTGGGTGCTGTATCTGATGTTCGTGTTCGTCGCGGCGGGCGGCATCATCGCGACCGCGCAACTCGGGCCGATCGCCAAGGAATTCGGATTCGCGAAGTTGCCGGTGAACCTGATGGGCATCACGTTGCCGCTGCTCACCATGACTCTTTCGATCGACAATCTATGCAACGGCTTCACGCGTCCGTTGTGCGGCTTTCTGTCCGATCGCATCGGTCGTGAAAATACGATGTTCATGATCTTCCTCGGCGAAGGCGTCGCGCTGCTCGGGCTCATGCAGTTCGGTCACAACCCATACGCCTTCATGTTCTTCGCGGCCGCCGTGTTCCTGTGCTGGGGCGAGATATTTTCGATCTTCCCGGCCACTTGCGCGGACACCTTCGGCAGCAAGTACGCCGCGGCCAATGCGGGCACGCTCTACACCGCCAAAGGCACGGCGTCGATGCTGGTGCCGATCGCCTCGGTGCTTTCCGCAAACGGCGGATGGGGCACGGTGTTCATCGCGTCCGCCGTGGTGTCGATTGCGGCTGCCGTGTGCGCGAAGTTCGTCCTCGCGCCCATGCGCAAGCGCTGGATCGAGCAGTCGGGTGCGCCGGCAACTGTCGCGGTTGCCGAGGTCCGGCTGAGCTCCGCGTCGAATGGACCGCTCGAATGAGCGTCGCGCGCCACCGCTGATCGTTGACTCCTTTGCGTGCCGCGGCGTCGTTCACGCTGCGGCTGCCCTTTCCGCCCGCTTTCGACGGTGCGTTCCGGCGACCTGCAGCCTGGCTGCAAGGTCGCTTTCCGTGCTTCCAGCCACGCCCTCCTGACAGATCGCGATGCCCCGCGTCGAGTGAATCACGACGCGTGCGACATGCTCGCAGACACTAACTGGACTCCGTTGTGTATGTGATATATGGTATTAAATATATATTCGGCTCGCGTGCGGAGCCGTCCATGTGTCCTTCACATCGGGAAACACTGTCTATGGCTGATACGCAAACAGATGATTTTTCCGTGGCGCCGCCGCTGACGCTCGTCCCCATCAGTGCGACGGCTTCCTTGCGCGACCAGGCCTACGCCAAGCTGAAACAGGCGATTGCCGAGGCCGACATCTACCGCTCGAGAGAAGAGATCCGGCTGGACGAAAAGGAGCTGACCGAAGCGTTGGGTGTGAGCCGTACGCCGGTTCGCGAGGCCATGACGCTGCTCGAACAGGAAGGCTTTCTGCGCACGGTGCCGCGTCGTGGCATCTACATCCAGCGCAAGACGAAGAAAGAAATCGTCGACATGATCCACATGTGGGCGGCGCTCGAAAGCATGGCGGCGCGGCTCGCCACGCAGCGCGCGGCCGACTCCGAGATCGAAGCGCTGCGGCGGATGTTCGATCACTTCCGCGACGCCACGCCTGCCGAGCATATCGACGAATATTCGGAGGCGAACATTGCCTTTCACCAGTCGATCGTCGAGTTGTCGCAATCGCGGATTCTGCTCGACACCATGAAGAATCTGTTCGTTCACGTCCGCGCGATACGCAAGATGACCATTTCGCAAAGCGATCGTGCGTCGCGTTCCATCGTGGATCACATGCGCATTATCGAAGCGCTCGAAAGGCGCGACACCGAAGTGGTCGAAAGCCTCGTGCGTCAGCATTCGCTCGAACTGGCCGCGTTCGTCGAAGCGAATTGTGATTTTCTCGACTGAATGAAACGTGGCCTGGAAATTGGGCCGTATAAATTAGTAAGAATGCCTAAGCATTGCGACGATTCACGCGTCGCAGTGTTGGGCTATTGCATCGCGTAGTCAGCAGAAACCCGAAAGGGAAAACGCGAACTTCGGCGGCAGAAAACGCAGGGAATTCGAGGCGGCGTGTCATCGCGTCGACGCGGGAACGTCGCCAAAAAGACCGGGCCGACACGCAATGGAAGCTCGAGTGCAACTTGTGCGATGCAAACGTGTTTCGATGCATCGGCTTGGCATGAAGCCCTCTGCGCGAAAGTGCAATGCAGCAAACGCAACCGGCCTCAAAAACTCGCTTGACTAATACTGTGTGTGGAATATTGTATATCACGAATCCACACAACGCCCCGCCACGGAGGAGAGACGTCATGGCAGAAGCTGACAGCACCGCAGCAGAAGAGACACTGAAACAGCAGGCGAGCGAAACGACCGACGGATTCCATCTCGTCATCGACGCACTGAAACTGAACGAGATCGACACGATCTTCGGGCTGGTCGGCATTCCGATCACCGACCTCGCACGGCTGGCGCAGGCCGAGGGCATGCGCTTCATCGGTTTTCGTCATGAGCAGCACGCGGGTAACGCGGCGGCTATCGCCGGCTTCATGACCAAGAAGCCGGGCATCTGCCTGACCGTCTCGGCGCCGGGCTTCCTGAACGGGCTGACGGCACTCGCCAACGCAACCACGAACTGCTTCCCGATGATCCTCATCAGCGGATCGAGCGAGCGCGAGATCGTCGATTTGCAGCAGGGCGACTACGAGGAAATGGACCAGCTCAACGCCGCGAAGCCGTACGCCAAGGCCGCGTATCGCGTGCTGCACGCCGAAGACATCGGCGTCGGCGTGGCGCGTGCCATTCGCGCGGCGGTGTCGGGCCGTCCGGGCGGCGTGTATCTCGACCTGCCGGCCAAACTGCTCGCACAGACGCTCGACGCGGTCAAAGCGCAGCAGTCGCTCATCAAGGTGGTGGACGCCGCGCCGCGCCAGCTGCCCGCGCCTGACTCGGTCAAGCGCGCCATCGACGTGCTCAAGGGCGCGAAGCGTCCGCTGATCCTGCTCGGCAAAGGCGCGGCCTACGCGCAGGCCGATGCAGAAATTCGCGCATTCGTCGAGCAGAGCGGTATTCCGTATCTGCCGATGTCGATGGCCAAGGGTTTGCTGCCCGACACGCACGAACAGTCGGCGTCGGCGGCGCGCTCGTTCGTGTTGCAGGAAGCGGACGTGGTCGTGCTGATCGGCGCGCGTCTGAACTGGCTGCTTTCGCACGGCAAGGGCAAGACGTGGGGCGCGGAACCCAAACGCTTCGTGCAGGTAGATATCTCGCCGACCGAAATCGACAGCAACGTCGCGATCGCGGCGCCGGTGATCGGCGATATCGGTTCGTGCGTGGCGGCGCTGCGCGGCGGCCTCGACGCGAGCTACACGAAGCCGAACGCGGAATGGCTGGGCGCGATTGCCGAACGCAAGAACAAGAATCTCGCGAAGATGGCGGCCACGCTCGACAAGAACCCGTCGCCGATGAATTTCCACAGCGCGCTGCGCGCCATTCGCGACGTGCTGAAAACGCGGCCGGATATCAACGTGGTCAACGAAGGCGCGAATACGCTCGACTACGCGCGCAGCATCATCGACATGTACGAGCCGCGCAAGCGCTTCGACTCGGGCACGTGGGGAATCATGGGCATCGGCATGGGCTTCGCCATCGGCGCAGCGGTGACGAGCGGCAAGCAGGTCGTGGCGATCGAAGGCGATAGCGCGTTCGGCTTCAGCGGCATGGAACTCGAAACCATCTGCCGCTACGAGTTGCCCGTCTGCACGATCGTGTTCAACAACAACGGCGTGTATCGCGGCACCGACGTGAACCCGACCGGCGGCAAGGACGTCGCACCGACCGTGTTCGTGAAGGGCGCGCGCTACGACCGGATGATCGAGGCCTTCGGCGGAGTGGGTTGCCATGCCACCACGCCCGAAGAGTTGACTCAGGGACTGCTCGACGCCATTGCATCGGGCAAGCCGACCCTGATCAACGCAGTGATCGATGAAGCAGCGGGCACCGAAAGCGGACGCCTGACCAATCTGAATCCGCAAAGCGCGGCGATGAAAAAGTGATCCAGAGCAACCACGGAGATACCAAAGTGACCAAACCACTCGAAGGCATCAAGATCATCGACTTCACCCACGTTCAGGCAGGTCCGGCGTGCACCCAGTTGCTCGCCTGGTTCGGCGCCGATGTGATCAAGGTCGAACGGCCGGGTTCCGGCGACGTCACGCGCAACCAGTTGCGCGACATTCCCGACGCCGACGCGCTGTACTTCACCATGCTCAACAGCAACAAGAAGTCGCTGACGCTGGACACCAAGAAGCCGGAAGGCAAGGAAGTGCTGGAAAAGCTGATCCGCGAATCCGATGTGCTGGTCGAAAACTTCGGCCCCGGCGCGCTGGATCGGATGGGTTTTTCGTGGGAGCGTCTGAACGAACTGAATCCGAAGATGATCGTTGCGTCGGTGAAAGGCTTTAGCGACGGCCACCATTACGACGACCTCAAGGTGTACGAGAACGTCGCGCAATGCGCGGGCGGCGCGGCGTCCACCACCGGCTTCTGGGACGGCCCGCCGACCATCAGCGCAGCGGCGCTCGGCGACAGCAACACGGGCATGCATCTGGCCATCGGCATTCTCACGGCGCTGATCGGCCGCGATAAAACGGGCAAAGGTCAGAAAGTGGCCGTCTCGATGCAGGACAGCGTGCTGAACCTGTGCCGCGTGAAACTGCGCGACCAGCAGCGCCTCGACCGTGTCGGCTACCTCGAAGAGTATCCGCAATATCCGCATGGCGAATTCAGCGACGTCGTGCCGCGCGGCGGCAATGCGGGCGGCGGCGGTCAACCGGGCTGGGTGCTCAAGTGCAAGGGCTGGGAAACCGATCCGAACGCGTACATCTATTTCACGATCCAGGGCCACGCATGGGAGCCGATCTGCAAGGCGCTCGGTCGTCCCGAGTGGATCGACGATCCGGCCTACAAGACCGCCGAAGCACGGCAGCCGCATATCTTCGAGATTTTCGGCGTGATCGAGGCGTGGCTGGCCGACAAGACCAAGTTCGAAGCCGTGGACATTCTGCGCAAGTTCGACATTCCGTGCGCGCCGGTGTTGACGATGAAAGAACTGGCCAACGATCCGTCGTTGCGTGCCAGCGGCACGATCGTGGAAGTGCCGCACAAGAAGCGCGGTTCGTATCTCACGGTGGGCAGCCCGATCAAGTTCTCGGATATGAAGCCGGAGGTCACGGCGTCGCCGTTGCTCGGCGAACATACGGACGAAGTGCTGGCGAGCCTCGGCTACAGCCGGCAGGACATCTTCAATCTGCACGAGATCAAGGCAGTCTGACGGTATGACGTTGCGCTACGGCGTCCTTCACCGGACGCCGTAGCGGTTGCAGCAGACAAAACATATTTGGGGGCAAGCAATGAGTGCCGCAATCGACTTCGAGCAACTGGTCAACGCCATCGGCGACGCGGTCATCATTTCCGATGCGCAGGGCAGCATCACGCTCTGGAATCCGGCGGCGGAACGCATGTTCGGCTTCACGCAGAGCGAGGCCCTTGGCAAGTCGCTCGATCTCATCATTCCAGAACGTTTGCGCGGCCGTCATTGGGACGGCTATCACAAGACCATGGCGACCGGCGAAACGCGCTACGGCAATGACGTGCTGCGCGTGCCCGCCGTGGACAAGGCCGGCCGCTCGCTCTCGATTGCATTTACGGTCGCTTTGCTGCACTCGCCGCAGAACGAACTCACCGGCATCGTCGCCGTGATTCGCGACGAAACCAGTCGCTTCCAGGAAGAGCGCGCCTTGCGCAAGCGTCTGACGGAACTGGAAGCCGCAGCGGGATAAGCCACGTGCGCTGTTAGAATGGTTTCCCTTTTCTTGGGAGACGCACATGTCCTGGTTCATTTACGAAGTGCCCGAATACAACGAAGACGGGGCGCGCATCGAACCGTTCAGCGACCTGCGTAGCCGCGTGGTGAAAGTCAGCGGTCAAGCCATGGCGGACGAGCTGGAAAGCGTCCGCGAAAACGCCGCCACGACGGCCGACAAGCCGGCGCATCCGCTACGCTCGGCCGACAATCCTCATGTGTTTCCCATTCCTTACGCCGACTCGATGATCCTGGTCGGCTTTATCTTCGAACTGAAACGCGAAGGGCGGCAACTGGTGGTGTCGCCGGTCGAGATGCCGTGGTTGAAAGAAGCGTAAAGCGTCGGTAGCTAATCTACCTGCGTGGTTGACTCCGCGCCTGCACGTCGCCGCGACCATTCGTCGGCGACGTCGCCCATATTCTTCGATACACCGTTTTTGACCCACGCCATGAAATCGCGGTCGAACCTGAAATCGGGTCCGCATTCGGCGGTCAGAAACCGGCGCACGTTCTGCGTATTCCTGTAGTTTCCATCCACGAGCGTTGCGCGCGTCATGTGTCCGCCGTGCCAGTCGAACTTCATAAGTAGTGTCCGTTTTATCGGGTTGCGTAGAGCACCAGCGTAAAGCTGTTGAACAATGCGTGCGTGAAGAACGTGGCTTTGAAAGCGGGACCGGCGCGGCGCGCTTCGATAATAAACACGGCGGCAAGGATCGCAGCGGTGGCGACCATGCGCACGGCGCGCCAGTCCGTATGGCCGTGGGCCAATCCGAAGATCAGCGCCGACACGCAGCCTGCCACGAACCATGAGCGGCGCAGCGGGCCGCGCAACACGCCAATCAATGCCCACTGGAAAACCAGCGTTTCGAAGAACGGCGCGATGACCGCCACGCCCAGCACTTTGAGCCAATAAGGCCGTGCGGCGAACGGATCTGCGTCGGGAAGCGGATAGCCGAGCAGACCGCCCAAGCTTATCGAAATCAGGCTTTGCGCGGCGAGTATCGCCAGCGCACCCACGACGACGAGAACGGGCGTGGGTGCCGATAGGCATGTCGCCATTGCATTATCCGGTGCTCTCAGTCTCGTCATTAATTTCGTCATTTTTTTCGATTTTTGTTTTGAGCCATAAAGGTACCATCGGCGCAGCCTGACGATGAGAAAAAGGGGCACAAAATGGCGGCTACGATGAATCTGTCTGCGAATCAGCATAAGTCGTTGAAGATAGACGCCATCCGGTTTCTCGCGGCGTTCTGGGTGCTGATGTATCACTTCAAGCCACCCGCGTTCAAGGAACTGCTGCCTCACAAACTGGCCTTTCTGGGTGGCGCATTGTGGTCTGGATCGACCGCGTTGTTCGCGGGGCCCGCGGCTGTCATCGTGTTCTTCGTCATTTCCGGTTATTGCATCCACAACGCATATCAAAAGGATGTGACGCTCAAGCCGGTCAACTATTACGCCTCGCGATTCATCCGTATCGGCCTGCCGCTGCTCGTTCTGCTGTGCGTCGTGCAACCGTTGCCCACGGGACAGAATTATCTGGAGTCCGTGCTCTGGTCGTTGTACTGCGAGATGGTTTATTACGCGGTTTATCCGCTGCTGCGCGCGCGTTTTCGTTATCTCGGCGAGATGATCGTCGGCTGTGCGTTGACGGCGGCAGTGATGGTGGCCGTGGTACGGCTCTTCGGACATCCGGCCTGCCATGCCTGCGTCATCGAAACCTATCGCGTTCCCGGCACGGCGCTGCTGTACGCGGCCGGCTGGATTCTCGGCTGCCTGATTGCGGAGAGGCAGCGCAATGCGGCGCGCTTTCAGGTGCGCGATGCCTATTCGCCGCTCACCATGCTGTTCAAGCGTGTCCTCGACAACAGCACGCGTGTGCTGGCCCGGCATCTGGTCGCGCTGCGTATTGCCGTGGTGTCGGCTGGCGCGCTCGTCATGATTCTGTTGTCGGGTTCGAGTCTCAAGCCCGCTTTCGTTCCGCAGATCACGCCGGACATCACCTTGCCGCTGTTCCAGTTTCTCGCCGCCCTCTGGATCGCGACGGAAACGGCCACGCCGTCGCATTCGCGTGTGTGGACGAGACTGGCGGCCCTCGGCGCGTGGTCGTATAGCCTTTATCTCTGTCACAAGATGGCGCTGTCGATCCTGGAGATGACGAGTTTCGACAGCACGTCGCGCTTCGCCTGGTTCGTGCAAGTGGCGTTGGCGCTCGTCATCAGCTACGGCTTTTACCGGCTGGTGGAGCGTCCTTCGCATCTGATCTCGCAGCGGTTGCGCAAGTACACGCCCGATTCACCGGTCGCGCCCGCCGCCTGAAACAGCCGCGGCCGGCGCGCTCGATGCCGCGCTCTATGGCGTCCAGCGATACACCACGACGCTGGAGCCGTTGTAGTTGTCTTTCGTCACCACGTATTCGCCCGTGGACCGTTGATACGCCCGCAAGCCGTACATCGAATCGACGTCGTTGCCGACATCCACCGTGGCGGGGCTCGTGTTGGTCAGCGTGGTATCGAGTTGACCGGTGGTGAGATTGAAGGCGTCGATGTTGGGCACGGTATGCACGTAGCCGACGAACAGATAGTTGCCCGCCGCGGTGATCGACTTCGGATTGGCGCTGGTGAGGTTGATCACCGGATTGGGATTGGTCGTGTTGCCCGCGCTCCAGCCGTGATAAACCTCGATGCGCGATTGCATGGCGGTCCAGTCGGCGCTGCCCGCGATGCCTTGCGCGAGGATCATGGTGTCGCTTTCCGGCAGATACACGATCCGCGTCAACGGCCGGATGCTCAGCGGAATGGAGATCGCGATACCCGGACCCCACGTCGGCTTGCCATAACCGTCGAAGCCGGTGAGCGGATAGTGGTAGATGTGGTTGGTTCGATCGAGACCCGCCCACACGTCGCCCTTGCTGTCGATGCAGAATCCGCCGGTGACGGAGCGCGTCGTTCCGAACGCCGTACCCGGCAGCGCCGCGTCGGGAATGGCAATGTAGCCGTTGGCCGCATTGAAATGATAGAAGTAGAAGATCGCGGGATTCTGTCCCGATGCCACGAGAATGCGATTGCCGCCCACGTTCACGAGTTGCCCGAAGTGTTCGTCGCGCTGGGTGTCGTTCACGTTCAGGCGCGGGTCGTTCGGGTAGTCGAACGGATTCACCGTATTGGCGACGAAGCTGCCGCCCGCCGTGCCGGTGTAGATGTTGGTGCCGCTGTAGAAGTACGCGGCGTCGGTGGCGGGGTCCGGCGCGGCGACGGCTTCGAAATTGAGCGACTGGAGCTTCCAGCGCAAGTTGCCGGCGTTGTCGTAGGCGTGAATGTCGGTGCCGCCGTTGCGGCCCAGATCCCAGCCGCCGCCCCACGGATTGTTGAGCACGTACAGATTGCCGGCGCTGTCCTTGCCGATACCCACTACGCGCGTAAAGCGTTTGTCGCCGACCTGACCTTTGATGCCGGTGGTGGTGTCGAGATAGCCGCCCTGAATGCCGAACGTGCCGACCTGCGTCGGCGTACCCGAAACGTTGTAGAGCTTGATGTTCATGTCAGGCCCCTGATCGCCGACCATCAACTGTCCCGACGCCGCGTCGAAATACAGCGCGGACGGCCGCGAAGCCGCCGGCATCTGGATCGTGCTCAAGGGCGCGCCGGCCGGGCTGAAGCCGGTCACGGTCGCGTTGTTTTGCTGCGCGACCCACAGATTGCCCGCGCTATCCACGGCGAGCGCGCCGGGACTCGCTATGCCGATGTCGCGTTGCCAGACGCCGTCGGTGGTGAAGACGCGGACGCGGTTGCCGAAGAAGTCGCTGGCGTAGAGCAGCGAGCCTGCGGTGGCGAGTCCGGTGATGACGTCGCCGCGCGACACGGCGTTCCATGTGCTGACGGGAATCACGAGATCGCGCGTTTGGGTGGCGCGGTTGTAGCGTCCCACCGCGCCCGTGCCGGCCGGATTGCCGTATTGAAGCGCGGTGAAGATCGAGGTGGCATTGCCGGTAATCGCGCCGCCCTGGAATTCGCTGTTGATCCCGATCGAGCCAATGCTATTGCCGTTCTGGTAAATCGCGACGCCGCCCTCGTTTTCATCCCATAAGGAGGCCGTATAAATCACGCCTTCGGGCGCGACCCACATCGAGCGCGCCGCGTTGCCGACGTGCGCGGCAAGCGTGCCGAATGTATTCGCGAGCCAGTCCGTCGTGTATTGCGCGTGACAAACGGGTGTCAGCGTCGCAAGGGCTGCGCCTAGCAATGCAGCGTGGATTCGTTTCTTGCCAATCAATGTTGCTCTCCGCGCGAATTGCCCGTTGGTGCATTTATCCTAGCGGATAAGAAATGCGTCTCAACGCATTTTGCGAAGTAAAAAAATTCATTGATGCGCGACGAATGAAAAGCGCCGCGCGATCACCTTTCTGGGGCGTTTTTTCAACGAACCAGCGTGATCGTGCGGCGCAGTACTGGTGCAAAAAATTACGTCATGCGGCGAAGTCGGTCGATGCCGAAAGCGTCTGCCACGTTTGCGTTTCCTGCGTGACGAAGGCGTTTTTCTCCGCGATCGCCTTCAGCGTGTCGCTGCCCAGCGGCAGACGCAACGGCGGCGTGGGGGCGTCGATCAACTGGACCATGGCGGAGGCGAGTTTCTCGGGATCGCCCGGCTGGTTGTGATTCATGTCGACCGCGCGACGGCGAACGTTGCCTGAGGTGTCGTCGTAATCGGCAATGATGTCTTTGGCAATCGCAAGCGACGACGCGTCCAGAAAGTCCGTACGGAAATAGCCGGGTTCGACCACCGTTGCATGAATGCCGAGCGGCTTGAGTTCGGCGTGCAGCGCTTCGGTCAGACCTTCCACGGCGAACTTCGTCGAGCAATATGCGCCGAATCCCGCCGCCGACCGATAACCGCCCACCGACGACATATTGACGACATGCCCGGCCCGTTGCGCACGCATGACCGGCAACACGGCGCGCGTGATGTTGAGCAGGCCGAACACGTTGGTGTCGTACATGCGGCGCACGTCGGCATCGGTGGATTCTTCCACTGCGCCGAGCAGACCGAATCCCGCGTTGTTGATCAGCACGTCGATCCGGCCGAATTTGTCGACCGCGGCCTGCACGGCGGCCTTCGCCTGACTTTCATTGGTCACGTCCAGCGCAACCGGCAGCAGCGCCGGCGAATCGCCGAGACGTTCGCGGATCGCGTCGGCGTTGCGGCCCGCGGCGACCACCGCATTGCCGTCCGCGAGCGCCGCCTGCGCGATCAAGGCGCCGAGTCCGCGCGATGCGCCGGTGATGAACCAGACGCGCTTGAAACCGTTGCTTTGGATGTCGCTCATGATGTGCTCCTACGTTTCGGTTGGGATGAGCGAATAGTAGGCGTGGCGATTCGCACAAACTAGGCGTGGATTGCTAGACTGATAATCAATATTTATTTGCTAATTACCGCCAGTGTCTGCCAGTCTTTGCCAACCCGAACGGCCCAACGGACCATGAACGAAGTTCGCGCGATCACCATTTTTGTCCGGGCCGCCGCGCTCGGCAGTTTGCGCAAGGCGGCTGTCGATCAGGGCATCTCGCCTCAGGCCGCAAGCCATGCGGTGATGCAGCTGGAAAAGGAATTAGGCGTGCGGCTGTTTCACCGCACCACCCGCAAATTGACGCTGACCGAAGAGGGGCAGGGCCTGTTGAATAGCGTCACGCCGGCGCTGGCGATTCTCGCCTCGGCGCTGGACGATGCGCGTCGTTCAAAAGAGGAAATTGCGGGGCCGCTGAGGGTGAACGCACCGAAAGCGTTTTCACGCACGGTGCTGTGGCCGGCCTGCATGGAGTTCGCGGAACTGCATCCGAATGTCCAGCTGGACGTGCAGTTCGACGACCACTTCACCGATCTCGTGAACGATCGCGCGGACGTGGGTTTTCGCGGCGGCTCGCCGCCCTCGGGCGGAACGATTGCCCGCAAGCTGCTGCCGATCCAGCTGATCGTGTGCGCGTCGCCCGCCTATCTGCAGCGGCACGGCACGCCACGGAGCATCGAGGAACTCGACCGGCATCGTTGCACGGCGTATCGCCGCGCCAATACCGGCAAGCAGGCGCCGTGGGAATTTCTGATCGGCGATGAAATCGTCTATCGCGACATTGCGGCGAGCTTATGCACCAACGACACCGATGCCGAAACCGACGCCGTGCTCGCGGGGCTCGGCATCGGTCAACTCGGCAGCTTTTCGGCCACGCCGCATCTGCGAAGCGGCCGGCTCGTCCCGCTGCTCACGCAGCATGTCACGCAACGCGAGGCGATCTACGTCTACTATCGCCACCGCACCGAGCAACCGCTGCGCGTGCGCACGTTCATCGACTTCATGGTGGCGCGTCTGGCCGGCAATCCGCAGTTCTGCTTCGAGCCGGCCGAGCTTCACGCCTTGCGCTGAACGCGCGATCAGTCGTAGTGACGATGCTTGTGATGACGTTTGTTCGAACGATAGCCGCGGGCGTAGTCGTCCGAATAGGAGTTGGAGCGCGACACGTTGCCGCCGAGCGCGGAACCCGCACCGCCGCCCAGCGCTGCGCCGATCAATCCGCCGGAGCGGCCGCCCATCGCGTTGCCGGCGGCCGTGCCCGCGCCGCCGCCGAGTGCGCCGCCGATAATCGCGCCCGAGCGCTCGCGCCGGTTCGAGGTGACCGCGCCGCCCGCGCCGCCGCCCACCGCACCGCCGATCACGGCGCCGGTGCTTCCGCCCACCGCGCCGCCAAGCGCCGCGCCGGCGACACCGCCGAGCGCGCCGCCCAGCATGTTGTTCATATCGCCGGCCACGGCCGGCAGCGAGACCGCAGCGGCGAGCGCTGCAATGGCAACCATCTGGACGATTTTCTTCGACATAGGAAAGGTCTTTCGTTTTTGAGACGGTGCTGAGTATAGCTGTCTGACGAAAGGCGTTTGTAAAACGAAGGCGGGGCGTCTGTAAGACGTGTAACAAAAAGACGGGGTGAGCAAAGTGTTGGCCGGCGGCCCTTGCGCGACATGAAGGTTGTCTACAATGGCCTTTCCAACTGGCTTCACCGGAGTTCCTGATGGCGCATCACCACGAGCACGAAGGCAGCCACGCCGCGCACGATCACGCCAGCCGCGCGCATGACCATGGCGCCCATGCTCATGCCGGCCACGCGCACGGCGATCACGCCGGACACGCCGGACATAGTCACGCGGGGCATAGTCACGCGGGTCATAACCATCTGCATGGCGTGACCGATCAGCGCCGCATCGGCTGGGCCTTCGTCATCATCGC
Source organism: Paraburkholderia sp. GAS199 (assembly GCF_050436585.1). NCBI lineage: Bacteria > Pseudomonadati > Pseudomonadota > Betaproteobacteria > Burkholderiales > Burkholderiaceae > Paraburkholderia > Paraburkholderia sp. GAS199. The sequence continues at coordinate 276,808 of NZ_JBNDMM010000009.1, forward strand.
GCTGTTCATGTTCGTAGAAGTGGTCGGCGGGGTGGTGTCGGGTTCGCTTGCGCTGCTCGCCGATGCCGGCCATATGGTGAGCGACGCCGCCGCGCTCGGTTTCAGCTGGCTCGCCATTCACTACGGCCGGCGCCCCGCCACCGCGCAATTGTCGTTCGGCTACAAGCGGCTGGAGGTGCTGGCCGCGTTCGTCAACGGCTGCGCGTTGTTCGTGATTGCCGCGTGGATCGTGTTCGAAGCCATTCAGCGCTTCGCCGCGCCGGTGCCCGTGGTGGGCCGCACGATGCTCGTCATCGCGTTCATTGGCCTTGCCGCGAATATCGCGGCGTTTCTCGTGCTGCACGGCGGTAATCGCGAAAACCTGAATCTGCGCGGCGCCTGGTTGCACGTACTCGGCGACATGCTGGGCTCGGTCGCGGCCATCGTCGCGGCCGGCGTCATTTTGCTCACCAACTGGACGCCGATCGACCCGTTGCTGTCGATATTCGTCGCCGTGATCATCCTCAAGAGCGCGTGGGGCATCGTCAAATCGTCCGCGCACATTCTGCTGGAGGGCACGCCCGAGGGCATGAACCTCGCGGAGATCAAGGCCGATCTGGAGCAGAACGTGGTGGGCGTGCGCGATGCTCATCATATTCACGCGTGGTCCATCACGGGCGAGCGGCATCTGTTGACGCTGCACGTTCATCCGACGAGCGGCGCCGTGCCGCGCGACGTGGTGTGCGCGGTTCAGGTCCGGCTCGCGGAACGCTTCAGCATCGAACACGTCACGGTGCAGATCGAAGAGGCCGACTGCATCGACTTGCGCACGGAAGGCGCGGTCGCCGCCGATTCGAAAGATTGCTGCTAGGCCGCGGCCTGGCCACGGCGCGTTCCGCTTTCGAATCGCCAGATGCTGCCCGTATCGCTGCATGACTATACTGAGGCACCTGGAGGATTCAATGGCCGATCAAGACAAGCTGCATCCGCTGCGTCCTTTCCTGAAGAACTGGGTGTGGGAGCATGGCCGCGTCGGCACGCGTTATCTGGACTGCACCGACGGCCAGATCAAGTTCGACGAAGGTAAGAAATCGCACTTCGCGGCGGAGAAATATTTCTACGTGCCGCTCACTAAAGACATGCCCGACGACACTTCCGCCGACGCACCGTCGATCCAGGAAGCGGGACTCGCGCGCTTTCTGCGCGCGGCTCAACTGGGCAAGCCCGAAGAAGCGGGTTCTGCCGCCGAGGTTCAGCGCGCGGCGCACGATTGCCTGGAACTCGGCCTCTTCAGCGCCTACCAGGCCGAGGCGCGCGCCGGCCTGGAGCGTTACGCCCAGGAGGCGATGTTCGACGACGAGATTCGCGCGGCGGTGATCGAGGACATCCGCCGCGTGTACGTCGGCATGCGCGAACAACTGGCGCTCTACGATTTCAGCGTGCTGTACGGCTTGCCCGCGCCCTTGCTGATCAGCGATGCGCCGTTTATTGACTGGCGCGTGCGGGCAAATCCCGCGCTGCCCTTTGTCTCGCTTCCGCTCGGACCGTATTGCCTGCTGATCGGCGCGGCATCCGGCAGAAAAAGCCGTGCGGCACCGGTGGTATGGAAAGCCGCCGCGGCCATGGGCCCGTTGAAGGACCACAACCGGCTGATCGCGCAGCACGCGCGCTTGTGGCTGGTCGCGACCACGGACGATCAACTCGCCGCCGTGCAAGGCCGCTTTGCCCCGCAGACCGACGCCGCGCAGGACGCTGCCGCGTCAGACCCGAAGGCCGAGTAAGGCCGCAAGCCCGGCGACATCCGTGACGATGCGCGCCGTTGCCGGGAACTGCCCGGTGACGAGCTCCCCGTTAGGCCAGGCCAGCACGCGCATGCCCGCCGCAATGCCGGCCTGCGCGCCGGTCGGGCTGTCTTCCACGACGACCGCATGGCGTGGCGCCACGCCGAGCAGCGAAGCCGCGAGCAGGTAAGGTTCCGGATCGGGTTTCGCGCGGTGCACGTCGTTTGCGCTGACCGTGACGCGGACGCAATCCAGCAGGCCGAGCGCGTTCAGTCCGGCGTCGAGAATCGTGCGTCCCGCATTCGACACGACCGCCTGCGCGATGCCCGCCGACGCCGCCGCGCGACACACCTCGACCGCGCCGCTGCGCGCTTTCAACGAACCCACCGACGCCATGTAGTGCGCGGCGCGAAAGCGCGCCCATTCCTCGTAATCGAAATCGCGGTGGAAATATTCGCAACAATAGCGATGGACATCGCGTCCTGATCTGCCGACGGTGGCGGCGTGCAGATCGTCGTGCGCCTCGATGCCGTGCTCCTGCAATACCGCGCGCAAGGTGCCGAAGTGCAAGGCTTCGCTGTCGGCGAGCGTGCCGTCCATGTCCCACAGGATGGCTTCGATGGACGGCGGCGAAATGGCATGCATGATGGCGCCTGTACAAAATGTCTAATGTTGTATTATATGTCAATGCAACGCGCGGTTAACGCGGCTTCCTTGCCGGCACACAAACATCTTGAACATCATGAACGACACTTCCATTTTCGAGCGGCTGGGCGATCTGCTCAGCGCGTCGGGCGCAAAATTCCGTCTGATGGAGCACGTCGCCGAGGGCAAATCGGACCATATTGCGGCCATTCGCGGCACGAGTCGCGGGCAGGGCGCGAAGGCCATGCTGTGCGCGTTCAAAGATAGCGAAGACGAGTTCGTGCTGGCCGTGATTCCGGGCGATCGTAAAGTCGATTTCCGGAAGATCGCCGCAGCCGCCGGCCGCAAGAAAGCGACGCTCGCGCCCGCCGAACTTGCCGTGCGTATCACCGGCTGCGTCGTGGGCGCAATTCCGCCGTTCTCGTTCAGCGAGCACGTGCGGCTTATCGTCGATCCCGCGCTGATTCAGAACAATCGCGAGATCGCGTTCAACGCCGGACGCCTCGATCGTTCCATCGTGATGGACGCAGCGGATTACGTGCGCGTGTCTCATTGCCGGCTCGTCGATATCACGCGGTCTGACCTCGCAAGCGAAGAAACTGCGTAGACGTATTGCCTCGAACCTTCATCGGACCCGTCTGTCATGACCACACGCAGCACTCGACCCCGCGCAAAAGCCGTTACGACGCGCACCGCGAGACACGCGGCCAAGCCCAAGCCCAATCCCGAGCAGCAGGCGCTGCTCGATCAGGTCGGCCAGATCGCGGCAGGTCTCGCCCAGACGTTTGCGCCATTCTGCGAGGTCGTGGTTCACGATCTGCTCGACCCGAAGCACGCGGTGCTGGCCATCCACAACAATCTGTCGGGACGGGAAGCGGGGCATCCGGCCACGGAACTGGGTCTCGCGCGCATCGCCGACCCCGACTATCCGCAAGTGATCGCGAACTACGGCAACCAGTTCGCCGACGGCCGTCCCGCCAAAAGCACGTCGATCGGCATCAAGGACTCGTCCGGCCAATACATTGCGGCGCTCTGCATGAACATTGACCTGACGCTGTTTCGCGGCTTGCAGAGTGCCGTCGGACAATTCGTCCAGATCGACGCGGACGCGGCGATGAAAGAGTCGCTCGATCCCGCGGGCGCCGATCTGATCCGTCAGCGCATCGACGAGTTCGCGGCGCGGCGGGCCACCACGCCGCGTGCATTGAAAACGGAAGACCGTCGCGCCTTGCTACGCGAATTGAAGGAGTCCGGCATCATGGAAATTCGACGCGCGATGGAAACCGCCGCACACTATCTCGGCGTGTCGCGCGCAACGGTGTACAGCGATGCCCGATAACGCCCGCCTTCTCCTGCTCGACCGGGATCAGGTCGAACGTCTGATGCAACCCGCCGACGTGCTGGAAGCAGTGAAGCAGGCTTTCACGCTGCACAGCGACCGCGAGGGACGTGTCTTTCCGGTGGTGCGCGAACGGCTCTCCACGGGCGGTGTGTTCGGCATCAAATCCGGCGACGTGCAATCGCAAGGACTGCTCGGTTTCAAGGCCGCGGGCTTCTGGCCGGCCAACCGTCAGGTCGGCGGCGAACCGCATCAGGCCACCGTCATGCTGATGGATCCGGCAAATGGCCGGCCTGTGTGCATGATCGACGGCAATGCCATCACCACCATGCGGACCGGCGCGGCCGGCGCGTGGGGCGTGAAATGGCTGGCGCGCGCCGACAGCACGCGCGTTTGCGTATTCGGCACGGGCGTGCAGGCGGCCGTCCAGTTGCGCTTTGCACTGGACCAGTTGCCGTCGCTCGACGAAGTTCGCTACGTCACGCACGGCGGCAAACCCAATGCGCAGTTCGAAGCGGCTTTCGCGCAGCGCTGCAGGATCGAGCATGCCACCGATGCCAACGACGCCGTGGCGCGCGCTGACCTCGTCATCACGGCGACGCCCGGCGCGGGTGCGCTATTCGATCTTGACGCGTTGCAGCCCGGCACGCATCTGAACTGCGTCGGCGCCGATACGAAAGGCAAGCGCGAGTTGCCCGAAGGCACACTGGCGCGCGTCAAACTCGTGGTGGACGACCGCGAGCAGGCGAGGCAGATCGGCGAAACGCAGTGGGCCGCGTCCACGCCATGTACGGAACTCGGCGACCTGATCACCGGCAAGGAAACGTTCGAGCGGCAGGCGTCGGACATCACGTTGTTCGACATGACGGGACTGGCGCTGCAGGACCTGACCGTCGCGCGTCTGCTTTACGAACGCGCTGTCGCGCAAGGTGTGGGTTCCAGTATCGCGTGGCCCTGGTAAGGCGGCCTCAGGTTGCGGCGCGGCTACTCTGCGCGGACGCTTCCGCCGCCAGATAGCGCCCCGGCGTCGTGCCCAGTGTGCGGCGGAACATGTCGATGAATGCGCTCACGTTTTCATAGCCGAGTTCGAGCGAGATCGTCGTGACGGGCACGCCGTCCGCGATCAGTTCGAGCGCGCGAAGCAGGCGCGCCTGCTGGCGCCATTGCGCGAACGTCATGCCCGTCTCCGTGACGAAACGGCGGCTCAGTGTGCGCGGCGCGAGCCCGGCCCACGCTGCCCATTCTTCGAGCCGCCGCGTGTCCGACAGATTGCCGGCCAGCGCATCGGTGATGCGCGCGAGTCGCGGATCGTCCGGACTCGGCAGATTCAACGATTCCTCTCTCGAAGCCGCGAGTTCATCGACGATCACCTCGGCGATGCGCGCCTGCGTCGCATCGAGTTCGGCGCCGGGCCAACTCGCCGCGCGCCGTACCGCTTCCCGTAACAACGGCGTGGTCTTGATGGCGCGCGCCTTGCGCGGCAGCGCATCGCAGCGCGGCTCGGCAATGAACACGCTCCAGCCCGAAAACGGCCCATACGAACGCACCGAATGAACGCAGTGCGGCGGAATCCAGATGGCGTGCGTGGCGGGAACCACCCATTGCTGCTTGTCGAGGCCGACTGAAACGAGCCCGCTGAGCGCGCCCATGAGTTGACCGCGCGCATGACTATGCGAGGACGTCGTGCGCGCTTCGCTTTGCGTCAATTCGGCGGCGGCGAGAAACGGGCCGTCGGGCGAGGTCACGAGGTCGGGCCGGATCAGATGAGTGGTCATGGCGGCATTTCCGTATCGAATGACCTTTATACCGGAGACGGGTCGAAACCGCATCACTAGACTGGCTTCACTGACACCCGCCGGAGCGACGCACGATGCGAGCCGAACACATTCTTCCCAACCACGTCGATCAGGTCGACCTCAATGGCGCGACGGTCCGCAAAGGCACGGTCGCCGCTTTTCTTGCGAATGCGCGGGTGTGGAGCGACCGCGCGAGTTCTGCCGCGGCGCGCGCCGAAGCCGCCGCCGATATCGTTGCGGCGCTGCCGGCGTTGCGCGCCGTGGGCCTGTTCGACGTGCTGGAGATTCGCGACGCGCGTCTGCGCGAGTGGATCGAGACGCGTTGAACGTCGCGCCTTTCAGCACGCAGATCCGTATTCAAATTCAATTCGAGGAATCGTCATGAAAGCAGCTGTTGTCGAAGCGGCGGGGAAGCGTCCCGTCTACACCGAATTCGAGCGTCCCGCGCCGCTGGCGGGTCATCGTATCGTCGACGTCACCGCGTCGGCCTTGAGTCACGTGGCGCGTTCGAAGGCGTCGGGTTCGCATTATTCGTCCGCGAGCGCGTTTCCTTTTGTTGCCGGACTCGACGGCGTGGGGCGCGACGAAAACGGCCGACGCGTCTATTTTTTCTGGCCGCCATCGCCCTACGGCGCGTTGGCCGAACAATGCCGCGTGCCGGACGCGAACTGCGTCGCCCTGCCGGATTCCATCGACGACGTGAGCGCGGCGGCCATCGCGATTCCGGGCATGTCGTCGTGGGCGGCGCTGGTCGAGCGCGCGAAATTCGTTGCCGGTGAGACCGTGCTCATCAATGGCGCAACCGGCACATCGGGACGCCTCGCCGTGCAGATCGCGCGTCACCTCGGCGCGGGCAAAATCATCGTGACGGGGCGTGACGCGGCCGTGCTCGCTGAGCTCCAGCAGGCCGGCGCGGACGTCACCATTTCGCTGACGCAGAACGCCGACGCATTGAGCCGCGCATTCGAAGCGCAGTTCCGCGAAACCGTGGACGTGGTGCTGGATTACGTGTGGGGCGAAAGTGCGCGCGTCATGCTGATCGCCGCCGCGCGTACGCTCGACGAACACCAGCCGCTGCGTTTCGTGCAGATCGGCGCTATTGGCGGCGCGGAGTTGTCGTTGCCGGCCACGGTGTTGCGCGCCGCGCCGATCAGCATGCTAGGCAGCGGCATCGGCAGCATTCCCGCAGCGCAGATTCTCGAAGCCATGCAACGGGTATTAGCCGTGGCCGCGAGTGCAGGTTTCAGGATCGAGGCGCATGCTGTGCCGCTGGCGCAAATCGGCGAGCACTGGGACACTTTCAGCAGCAGGCAACGCACGGTGTTCGTGCCGCAGGGTGTCTGAGAATAGCGGCGCTTGAAGTCGACATTCGCGTCCAACCAAACGAGCCAGCGCGCTTCAGCCGGTCAGCCGGTCAGGCGGGCACAGCGACCGGCGCCGACTCGCCGCCCGAATCGAGCATGCGCACGGCAAAGCCGTAACAACGCTCGATCAGTTCCGGACACATCATCTCGCGCGGTGTACCTTGCGCGAGGATCGTGCCGTCCGCCAGCAGCGCCATCGTGTCTGCGTGACGTGCCGCCAGATTGGGATCGTGGACGATGGCAAGTACGCCGATGTTCCAGCGACGCGCCACGTCCCGCACGGCAGCGAGCAGGCCGTGCTGATGCGCGATATCGAGCGCGGCTGTGGGTTCGTCCAGCAGAAGATAGCGGGGCGTTGCCGTGTCGTGTTCCGACGATTGCGCGGTGGCCGGCCACAGCTGGGCCAGCACTCTCGCAAATTGCACGCGCGCCAGTTCGCCGCCCGAGAGCGTGGTGATGTCGCGCCCGGCCAGATTGCCGGCTTCGGCGAGCGTCAGCGCTTCTGCGACGATCTCCCGGTCGCGTCGCGAAGGCGAGCCGCCGCGCGCATGCGGGTAGCGTCCGAACAGCACGATTTCGTCGACGCTGAACGGAAACACCGGCTGGGACGATTGCGGCAACACGGCGCGCAGCAGAGCAAGACGTTGCGGCGCGATGTCGTGCAGCGACTCGCCGTTGAGCGTCAACTCGCCGGTCAGACGTAACGCGCGCGATGAACGAACGCCCGCACCTGCGCCTTCGAATTCGCCCGCCAGTGCCTTCAACAAGGTGCTTTTGCCGACGCCGTTGCGTCCCAATAGCGCGGTCAACGCGCCCGGTTCGACGGACAAGGACAGGTTGCGCAACACCGCGCTCTCGCCGCGCGTCACGCTCAGATTACTTGCGACCAGCATGTCAGGTCCGCTCCATCGAATTCATCTGCTGTGCCCCGATCACAGGCCGAGCTGGCTGCGGCTGCGCCACAGCAGCACCAGGAAGAACGGCGCGCCGAGCAGCGCCGTGAGAATGCCGAGCGGCACTTCGGCGGGCGCCGCCACGGTGCGTGCGGCGAGATCGGCGAGCACGGTCAGCGTGGCGCCGAGCAGCATCGCGCCCGGCATCACGACGCGTTGATCCGGTCCGCATGCGAGCCGCACGCAATGCGGCGCCACGAGTCCGATGAAGCCGATCACGCCGGTGCACGACACCAGCGCACCGACGCTCAGCGCCGAGGCGGCCAGCACGGTGCGCTTGACGCGCTGCGTGGCGACGCCCAGATGCTGCGCTTCCGTTTCGCCGAGTTGCAGCGCGTTGAGCGCGTGGCCGTTGCGCGCGATCAGCGCGACGCCCACCACCACGAACGGGATCACGGCGGCGAGCATCGACCACTGTGCGCCGCCGAGGCTGCCCAGGCTCCAGAAGGTGAGCGAGCGCAACTGGGTGTCGTCGGCGATATAGGTGAGCAGGCCGATCGCGGCGCCCACCAGGGCGTTGATCGCGATGCCGGCCAGCAGCAGAAGCGGCAGGGCGAGGCGTCCGCGCGCGGCGGCGAGGCGATACACCAGCGCCGCCACCGTCAATGCGCCGACGAACGCGGCCACGGGCAGCACATACACACCCATCCCAACGATGGATGCGCCCACCAGCGGACCGAGCACGATCAACGTGGATGCGCCCAACGCCGCGCCGCTCGAAATGCCGATCAACCCCGGATCGGCGAGCGGATTGCGGAACAGTGCCTGCAAGGCGCTGCCCGCCGCGCCAAAGCCCGCGCCCACCAGCAGCGCGAGCACGACGCGTGGCAAGCGGATATTGAACAGCACGGCCTGAGCCTGACCGATGGCCGGATGATCGACCGCGGCATGCGACGACGTAGTCAACGCGGACCAGACCGTCGAGGGCGTCATCGCGTACGCGCCGATGCAGATCGCGGCGAGCGTCGCGGCGCACAGGGCAATGGCGAGTCCGCCCAGCAACAGTGTCGCGCGACGGCGTCGCCGCTCGGACAGAGACGGGGACGCCGTGTGTGGGACCGGGTCCGTTGGCAGTCGGCGCTGCGCCGCGCTGGATGTGTTCATCGGATTCGCCGTCAACGTGGGTTCGTCAGGCCTGCGCGAGACGCTGGTTGAGCGCGACCACGGCGGCCGGCAGACGCGGGCCAAAGCCGAGCATGAACAGCGTGTCGAGCGACGCCACTTTTTTCGCGCGGCCCGCGGGTGTCGCGCTGAAGCCCGGTGTGGCGAGCAAGGCGTCGACGCCGCCGATGGCGCCGAGCGCTTCGTCGGTGGTGAGCACGATGTCAGGCGCGGCGCTGATGAGCGCCTCGGCGGACAACGGCCGGTAGCCGTTGAAGCCTTGCATGGCGTTGCGCACGCCGGCGTAGCTCAGCATGGCATCGGCCGCCGTTTTCTGACCGGCAACGAAGGCCTGCGTGCCGGAATTGTTGAGCACGAACAGCACGCGCGGCGCCGGCGCGCGTGTCGCAAGCGCCGAAGCCTTGACGGTTTGCGTGGCGCTTTTCCACTGCTCGTCGAAACGCGCCTGAAGCGCCTTGCCGGCGTCGTCGGAATCCAGCGTGTGGGCGATGCCGGAAATCTTGTCTCGCACCGAGTCCACGTCATGACGCTCCGCGAACGTCACCACGTCCACGCCGGCCTGCTTCACCTGAGTCAATACGTTCGGCGGTCCGGCTTCCGAAGACGCGAGAATCAGGTCGGGCCGCAGCGAGAGCAGTCCTTCGGCCGACAGCGAACGCTGATAGCCGACCTTCGGCAGCGCGCGCGCGGCAGCGGGAAACGTGCAGGTGGTGTCGGTGGCGACCAGCACGCCGCGCGCGTTCGATTGCGCGTCGAGTGCGTAGACGATTTCGCCCAATGCGCCGCCCACGACGATCACGCGACGCTGCCGCGCCTGAGCGCTCGCCGCCCACGGCAGGCCCGCGAGCAGCAGGGCGCCGCCGCCCAGCAGCAACGCGCGGCGCGGCCGGTTCACGCGCGTCGTGTTCATGCCGAAACCTCGTCGCGCAAGGGTTCGATTTCCGCGATCAGTTCGCGCCAGCCTTCCAGTTCCGGCGTGCCGGGTTTGCGCGTGCCGAACAGCATGGCGATGTTTTCGCCTTGCGCGTCGAACAGTTCGAGCGAGGTCACGATGCCGTCGGATGTCGGCTTGCGGACCACCCAGGCGCTCGCGAGCAGATCGGCGCGCAGATGCAGGTTGAAGCCGGGATCGAGCACGTTGAGCCACGGACCCATCACGCGGATCGTCTTCACCGGGCCGCCGTGAATCTGGATCATGCCGCGATTGCCGACGAACACCATGATCGGCACGGCCGTCTCCGAAGCGCGAATCAGCAGACTTTGCAAGGCATCGACGGAGACGGGCTGCGCATAGCGGCGCTCCGCGAGACGAAGCGCCTGCGTGCGGGCCAAACCGAATTTGCGCAGCACGCCGAAGAATTGGTGCGTGTCGGTCATCGCGTCCCACGCTGCCTGGAAGGCCGGCACGTCGACGTCGCTATCCGGCTTGACGACCGGCGGCGCGCTCGCCGCCGCGACTTCGAGACCCGGCGTCTGGTCGGCGTCGCGCCAGCGTTCCACGAATGCGTCGAAGGCTTCGTGATTGCTATGCTCGCGCAGAAAGACCTTGTGGACCGCGTGACCTTGCGCGTCGAAGAATTGCAGGCTTTTCTGTTCGCCTTGTGCCGTGGTCTCGCGCACCGCGAAGCCGGACGCCCACTGCTGGTAGAACACGCGCAGATCGATCGCGCTGCCCAGCACGAGGCCGACTTCACCGTTGTGGCTCATGTCCTGGTACTGCCCGTCTTTCTCGTGCACGGCGGCTTCGTTGCGCGTGAGCGCCATCACCGAACCGAGTTGCGGCACTTCTTCGAAGAGTTCGATGAAGCGCGACGTCAGACGCACGATGCGTTCGCCGACGAACGCGGCAAGCGCCTCGCCTTCGCTGATGCCGAGCGCGAGCGCGGCTTCGCGGTTACGCAGTTTCTTCTCCGTTTTGAGCGCGACGAAGTCGTGGCGCAGTTGTTGCAGCGAAGCCGCGTCGGGACGGGCGGGTGTCAGCATGGCAGATTCCTTGGGTTGAGGATGACGCAATGAAAAATGGGCGATGTGGCGAGTGTCTTCATCACATGTCGATCTTCATGCTGACGGAGACGTTGCGCCCCGGCGCGGTGTAGGCGTCCTTGATCGACGAGGTGTCGGCAATGCCGCGCACGTCCGACCAGTTCCAGTATTTGCGATCGAACAGGTTGAACACGCCCACGTAAGCGGTGACGTGTTTGCTGAAGCGGTAGCCGCCGCGCAGATCCACCACGAACGACGAAGGCGGCGCGAAGCAGGTGGACGAACTGCAGCTTTTCGCCGTGATATCGCTCGATTTCTTGGCGGCCTGGAACAGCAGATCGGCTTGGGCGAACCAGCGCTCGCTGGGTTCGTAGCGCACGCCGAACACGGCGGAAAACGGGTTGATCGTGTCGAGCGGCTGATTCGCGGCGCCGGTGTTTTCCACGCTGCCCTTGGTGAAGGCCATCGCCGTTTTCACGGAGAAGCCCTTCGGCAAGAACCATTCGGCGCGTCCTTCGAGACCGTGAATGCGCGCCTTGCCGAAGTTCACGTACTGGAAGATCAGCGGATCGGTGGCGCGGCCCGTGCCGCCGACGGTCTGCTGCGAAATGAAGTCGCGATAGCGGCCGGCGAATACGGCGGCGCTATAGCTGAGCGGTCCGAGGCCGGTGCCGAGTTTGCCGCGCAGACCGGCTTCGATGGTGTCGCTGGTTTCGGGCTTGAGATTCGGATTGCCGATCGACGTATAGCCGTAAAGCGGATTCGCGAAACTGTTGTTCACCTGATCGGGCGACGGCGCGCGGAAGCCGTGCGCGTACTGCGCGTATGGAATCAGGGCTGGCGACACCACGTACAGCACCGCGAGGCGCGGCGAGAGCGCGTTGTCGCTCGACGAAACCGGCGTACCGGTGTACTGCGGATCGCCGGTTTTCGTGCTGAGGCGATAGCTGTCGAAGCGAAGTCCCGGCGTGACCGTCAAAGCGCCGAGGCTGATCTGGTCTTGCAGGAACGCGCCGAGCAGCGTGTAGTCGGTATCGGGGAAGGCCTTGTTGGGGAAGGCCGCTTCGCCCGCGCCCGGCACCGTGCCGTTGCGTTCGTTGGTGAAGCGGTCCACGCTGCCGTCGCCGCCATACAGCAGCTTGTGCGTGAGAATGCCGGTCTGGAACGAACTCTCCGCAAACGCCGAACCGCCGACGATACGCTCACCGTAACTGTTGATGCGGCTGCGCGAAGCCGCCGATCCGCGCGTCTCGTACGACTTCTGATCCTGCGACGCGTCCTGGTAGTAGAACTGCATGTGCGCGGTCTGGAAGAAGCGCGCCGCTTCGTTGCTGAAGTCGTAGTCGAGGCTGTAGCGGTTGCGTTCGAGCCGGTCGTTGGCCGTCAGCGCGAGCGTGGTGGGCGGATTGACGGCGGACAGCACGTTGGTGTCGATGTGCTGCCGGACGGTTTCCGCGGTGAACTTGAAGCTGTCGTGCGCGGTCGGCTTGACCACCAGTTTCGCTAGCACGGATTCCGAGTACGTGTTTTGCGGATTCGCCGTGGTGCGCGACGGCCCCGACGAGTTGTTTGTGCCCGTGCCGTCCAGTTCGTGACCGCGCCGGCCGTCGGCGATCACCATGCCCTGGATCATCTCGTTGCCGCCGGCCGCCTGCACCGTCGCGCCGAAGCTGCGGTCCGCCGATTCATAGTTCGGCCGCACCGAGAAATAGGTTTTCTTGCCGTAGACGTCGAGCAGATCCTGCGGGTCTTTGGTGATGAAATTGACCGCGCCGGTCAGGCCGTCGCTGCCATAGAGGGCCGACGCCGGGCCGCGCAGAATCTCGATGCGCTTCAACGTGCCGATGTCGGCGTAGTCGCCGCGGCCGGCTTCCAGCGGGCCGAAGCTGAACGATTCCGGCAAGCGGATGCCGTCTTCCATCAGCAGGATGCGGTTGCCTTCGAGGCCGCGAATGTTGATGCTCGAATCGCCGTCGCGCCCGCCTGCCGTGGCGGCCGAGGTCGGCCGGTATGGCGCGCGTCGCACGGTCACGCCCGGCTCGTAGCGCAGCGCGTCCTTGATGTTCTCCGCCTGCTGCTCTTCCAGGTCTTCCGACGTGATGACGGAGACGCTGGCCGCGGTGCGGCTCGACTTCGTGGCGGTGCGCGTGGCCGTGACCGTTACGGGGTCGAGGGCATCCGGCATGTTGCGTAACTCGGCATATTGAGTACCACCTTCGGCAACGACTGCAGTGGACGAATCGGTTGCGGCGTAAGCGTGAGACCAGAAACCGACGACGCCATAGACGCCAGCGAGCATGACGGACAGCGGACGTCGCGCCAGACGAGATGAGTGCACGTGAAAATCCCCGATGAAGAGACCCGATGAGCTGGCTGGGTGGTTTCACGGCACCTGGCTGGCAGTCCAATCTGAGCTGGACTGGGCGTGGTTGATAAGTAAAGCGCTATAAATAAAAGAGTTAGCTTTATGAAAGGTGAACTTTAAAGCTAAATGAGAATCGTTGTCAATAGGAGGGGTGCGCGTGGTGTTTCGGCATGAGATTCGCCGTTCCTTCCACGGTCTTGCGCCGTGTGAATACACCGCAAACGCGTGCTATCTTTGGCTTCCAACAAGAACAACGCCGAACAGGCCGATGGATACGAGGATGGAGCAATTCTTCATGCGGCGTACCAGCGCCGTCACTTTCCTGGTCGAACGGCGCCGCACGTGGCTCGGCAAGATCGCGGCCAAACCGAGTGGCGACGTCGAGCAGGAAACGCGGGAAGTGGATTCGATCGAGCGTCTGATACTCGACGTGCGCGCGGGGCGCGTCAGTGCATTCGAGTTGACCGACTCGCGAGCGGTGGCGGTGATCGTGACCGACTAGGCCACCATCACCGCATGGATTGCTGCTGGATGGCCGCGCGCGCTGGCGCGACGGCCGTTGCCTAGAACCGGTAGCCGACCGAGACGAACGACACGAGCGGATCGAGTTTGATCTTCGTGGTGCTCGTCACGGTGCCGAGCTTCGATTGCGTGGTCAGCGTGGCGCGCGTGGAGAGCCACATATAGGATAGCGAAACATCGATCGACCAGTGTTTGTCGATGTTATAGGCAAAGCCCGCATTGATGACCGGCGCGAACGAACTGCTGAGCTTCGCGGTCGTCGTGCCTTCAAGCGCGGTGCCATACGTGGACGAGTACAGAAAGCTGCCGCTCGATACCGCCGGATTCAACTTCACGCCGCTATACCAGACATACGATCCTCCCGCACCCATATACGGGCGAAAGCGGCTCTGTGCGTCATTGAAGTAGTACTTGAGCAGCAGCGTCGGACTCCATTCGTACGCCGAACCGATTTCGCCGAGTGCCGCGAGCGAACCCGTGCCGGTCAGCCTGAATTTCGGCGGAATGCCGAGCACCGCGGTCGTGGCGATGTGGTCGGTGAAGAAATACGTGGCCGTCAGACCGAAGGTGTCGGCGTTATCTACCGAAGCACCCGTGCCGGTTTCGGTCGTACGCGTGCCCAACGCGTCGACCGTGAGCGGTTTGCTCGAGTCTTGCGGCGCGAGATGGAACCAGCCAAAGTTCGCGACGAAATCGCCCGCGCTCTGTGCATGAACCGCGCTGCTCAGGAACAATGCGGCGGCCGCACCGATTACCCGTTTGTGCATCTGTTGGTCTCCTCGTTTCGACTGTTATGGTGATGAGTCAGCGGCGATTCTATGCGGGCGATCGATGGAATGAGCGGTCGATCCATCGAGTGATATCTCTGTAATCCGGTAAGGATTGGCACGCTGCACATCGCGCATGAACATTCGACGAAAGCGAGTGAATGAAAGCCAGAAGCCCACTCGTGAGAGTGGGCCGCCGGTTGCCTTTTCTGGATTGGAATTGCACACGCCGAGCCCATGCACGAGACTGCATGTGATCGGACGCGGCGCTATTTAACCGTAGCGTGAATCCCGTGCGCAAGGAATGCGTCGCGCTCGGGCGACGCCATTGCCTTCTCGTTTCTTACGCGCTGCGCGAGCCGGTATTTTTCTTCGGCTTCGATTGGGGTTTGGTTTGCGGCTTCGCGCGCGTTTTCGTTTCGCGGCCGGTTTGCGCCACGGTCGCGATGCAAGTGGCGAGACACTGTGTAGCGGTCTCGATCTGCTCGTCGGTGAAGCCGCCGAGACCGAGTATCAAACCCATCGGACCGCGTCCGCCGGCATACATCGGCGACACGGCCCGCACCGCCACGCCATTCGACGACGCCAGCGACGCCACCGCTTTATCGTCGACACCGCCGCCCAGCCAGAGCACCAGATGCATGCCCTGATCGCTCGGCTGAAGCCACGCGGTTTCCTTCGGCAGGATGCGTTCGATCGTGTCGATAATGCACGCGCGGCGATCCGCATAGACGCCGCGAATGCGCCGGATATGACGGTCGAGATGACCTTCCGCGATGAACGCGGCCAGTACGTGTTGATCCGCGTTGGGCGGATTGCGGTCCATCAGCACGCGCGCGCCGCAGAACGCTTCCACGAGATTGCGCGGCACCACGGCATAACCGAGACGCAACGACGGAAACAGAATCTTGCTGAACGTGCCGAGGTAGACCACGCGATCCGCATCGAGACCTTGCAGCGAAGGAAACGGGTGACCCGCGTAACGCAACTCGCTGTCGTAGTCGTCTTCCACGACCCAGGCGTTGTTCGCGCTCGCCCAACCGAGCAACGCATTGCGCCGCGCCATGCTCAACGGCATGCCGAGCGGATACTGATGCGACGACGTGACGAACGCCGCCCGCGCATGCGGACACAGCGCCACGCCCGCATCGACGTCGAGACCTTCCGCGTCGACGGGCACGCGAATCATGCGCTCGGGACGGCCGCTGCTTTCGAGAATCGCGGTGATGCCGCGATACGCCGGGTCTTCGACCCATGCGCAGGCGTCGTCGTCCAGCAACACCTGACACGCGAGATAGAGACCTTGCTGGGTGCCGCTCGTGATGATGACCTGATCGGCTTCGCAGCGGACCGAGCGCGATTTGCGGACGTAATCGGCGATCGCTTCGCGCAGCACCTGCGCGCCTTGCGGATCGCCGTAACCCGCCGGCGCGCCGGGGCCGCGGGCGCGCACGCGGTTGCCGAGCCTGCGCCAGATGTCATCCGGCGCGGCCGGGCCGACCGGAACGGAGACCGCGAACGGCGCCTGCGGTATGGCAACGAACTGGCGCGCCACTTCCGCGAACATACGGGCGCGTGCCGGCAGCGGCGCCGGTTCGGCCGCGGCCGCACGGCTCGCGCGGGTCGTGCGGAGTGTGCGGTTGCCGGTGGGCGGCGGCGTGAGCGCGGGCGCGACGCGCGTATCCGCGCCCGGCTGCGACTGCAGAAAGCCTTCGGCGATCAGTTGCTCGAAGGCCTCGACCACGGTCCCGCGCGCGATCTGCAACGACGCAGCCAGCGTGCGCGTGGAGGGCAGCACTTCGCCGGGCTTGAGATCGCCGCGTCGAACCGCGTCGCGCAGCGCTTGCGCCAGTTGACGTCCGAGTTGTCCCGCCTGGCGGTCGAGTGCGCCGATGGCCGGCACCTCGACCGCTTTGGGTTTGCGCGCCATGCTTTCTGGTCCAGAGAAAATGAGTCAAACTGGTTCTACAACATAAACCAGTTTGGCGCCACAATTCTTCCGCACGACGGCGCTCTACAATTCACAGGACTGCCGCACCCACACGCATCATGGAGCCGACATGTACATCCCCCCGCATTTCGACGAGCCGCGCACTGAGGTCCTGCACGCACTGATCGCGGACAATCCGCTCGGCATGCTGGTCACGAACGGCAAAAGCGGCCTCGACGCCAATCACATTCCCTTCGAGTTGCACGCGGGCGAAGGCGCACAGGGTGTGCTGCACGCGCACGTGGCGCGCGCCAATCCGGTGTGGCAGGACGTGGCCAACTCGGACGAAGTGATGGTGGTGTTTCGCGCCGGCGACGCCTACATCTCGCCCAACTGGTATCCGAGCAAGCACGAGCTTCACAGGCAGGTGCCGACGTGGAATTACCGCGTGGTGCACGCCTACGGCCGCGTGACGATCCGTGACGACGAACGCTATGTGCGCGGACTGGTGGCGCGGCTCACGCGCACGCACGAAGCCGCCCAGCCGCGTCCATGGAAAATGACGGACAGCGAGAGCGAGTTCATCGATACGTTGCTGAAAGCCATCGTAGGCGTCGAGATCGAAATTACGCGCCTGGTCGGCAAATTCAAGCTGAGCCAGAATAAGGAAGTGCGGGATATACGCGGTGCGGGAGACGCGCTGAACGCGCAGGGCGAGACGCCGATCGGCGACGCGATGCTTGCGTTTGCCGACGTGAAAAGCGCCAAAGAAGGCGGCGCCGGTTAAGCGGTCTTGAAGTTGGGAAAAGATTGTCCGTCGGGCGACGGCGACGAAGCCACCACCCGACGGAATTCAACGCCCGATCAGGCGAGATCGAAACGGTCGAGGTTCATCACCTTGACCCAAGCGGCCACGAAGTCGCCGAGGAACTTCTTCTGACCGTCCTCGCTGGCGTAGACCTCGGAGAGCGCGCGCAACTGCGCGTGCGCGCCGAAGATCAGATCGACACGGCTACCCGTCCACTTCACTTCGCCGCTCTTGCGGTCGCGTCCTTCGAAGGTGTCGCGCGCGGCCGACGACGGCTTCCACTCCGTGCCCATGTCGAGCAGGTTGCGGAAGAAGTCGTTGGTGAGCGTTTCCGGGCGGCTGGTGAACACGCCGCGCGAATCCTGACCCGCCTTCACGTTCAACACGCGCAAACCGCCGATCAGCGCGGTCATTTCCGGCGCGGTCAAGGTCAGCAATTGCGCCTTGTCGATCAGCAACGCTTCGGCGGATACGGCGAACGGACGCTTGAGGTAATTGCGGAAGCCGTCGGCGAGCGGCTCGAGCGCGTTGACGGACTCCACGTCGGTCTGTTCCTGCGAAGCGTCCATGCGGCCCGGCGTAAACGGCACGCTCAGCTGATGTCCGGCGTTCTTTGCCGCCTGCTCGATGCCCACACCGCCCGCCAGCACGATCAGATCGGCCAGCGACACCTTCTTGCCGCCGCTGCTGAATTCGCTCTGAATGCCTTCGAGCGTTTTCAGCACTTTGGCCAGCTGTTCCGGCTGATTGACCGCCCAGTCTTTTTGCGGTGCAAGACGGATGCGCGCGCCATTGGCGCCGCCGCGTTTGTCCGAGCCACGGAAGGTCGACGCCGACGCCCATGCGGTGCCGACCAGTTGCGAGACCGACAGGCCCGATGCGGCGATTTTCTGCTTCAGCGCAGCGATATCCGGTTCGCCGACCAGCGCGTGATCGGGTGCGGGAATCGGGTCTTGCCAGATCAGTTCTTCTGCAGGCACTTCGGCGCCGAGGTAGCGGGCGCGCGGACCCATGTCGCGGTGCGTCAGCTTGAACCAGGCGCGGGCGAAGGCGTCCGCGAGTTGATCGGGATTTTCGTAGAAGCGCCGCGAAATCTTTTCGTACGCCGGGTCGAAGCGCAGCGAAAGGTCCGTGGTGAGCATGGTGGGCAGCAGCTTCTTCGACGCGTCGTGCGCGTGCGGAATCGTTTCGCTGGCACCTTTGGCAACCCACTGATTCGCGCCGGCCGGGCTCTTCGTCAGTTCCCATTCGTACTTGAACAGGTTTTCGAAGAAGCCGTTGCCCCATTTCGTCGGCGTGGTGGTCCACGTGACTTCCAGGCCGCTCGTGATGGTGTCGGCGCCCTTGCCGCTGCCGAAGCTGTTTTTCCAGCCGAGGCCCAGGTTTTCCAGATCGGACGCTTCGGGTTCGGGGCCGACGTTGTCGGCCGGACCGGCGCCGTGGGTTTTGCCGAACGTGTGACCGCCGGCGATCAGCGCGACGGTTTCCTCGTCGTTCATCGCCATGCGCGCGAACGTTTCGCGGATGTCGTGCGCGGCGGCGACCGGATCGGGATTGCCGTCCGGACCTTCCGGATTCACGTAGATCAGGCCCATCTGCACGGCGCCGAGCGGATTTTCCAGAATCCGGCCGTTGTCGTCGCGACTCACTTCCTCGCCGTGCTTTTCTTCGTCGGCCACGATTACGCCGCCGTCGTTGTCGTTCCCTGCCGCGCCCTTGCCGTAGCGCACGTCGCCGCCCAGCCAGGTTTTTTCATTGCCCCAGTAGACGTCCTGATCCGGTTCCCACGTGTCTTCACGACCGCCGGCGAAACCGAAGGTCTTGAAACCCATCGTTTCGAGCGCGACGTTGCCGGTAAGAATGAGCAGGTCGGCCCACGAAATCTTCTGACCGTATTTCTGCTTGATCGGCCACAGCAGGCGGCGCGCCTTGTCGAGGCTGACGTTGTCCGGCCAGCTGTTGAGCGGCGCGAAACGCTGCTGGCCGCGCCCTGCGCCGCCGCGGCCGTCGCCGATACGGTACGTGCCGGCGCTATGCCACGCCATGCGGATGAAAAGCGGGCCGTAGTGGCCGAAGTCCGCCGGCCACCAGTCCTGCGAATCGGTCATGAGCGCGGCGAGATCTTTCTTGACGGCCGCCAGATCGAGCGTCTTGAAAGCCTCGGCGTAATTGAAGTTCGGGTCCAGCGGATTCGACTTGCTGGAATGCTGGCTGAGCAGGTCGAGACGCAACTGTTTGGGCCACCAGTCACGGTTGGTCGTGCCGCCGCCAGCGGTATGGTTGAACGGACACTTTGCTTCGCTTGACATGCGCAATCTCCTTGAGAGGACGTACCCACTATTGTTCTGCTTCGGCTTACCAATTGACTCGCTGATCCCGTGCGGGCAAGGCCGCCGGGAACATTGCCGGTGAGCGACAGATGGGCTCTTGTGGCTGTATCGCTGCGATCGGCCGGCGCGCGGCAAGGCGCACGCCGGTAAAGCTACCGCACCTCGAAATATAGGTGAGAGTGCAGGTCAATTGAATGACTTTGCGGCTATCCAATTGATAGCGCGTCGCTATGGCCGTTGCTCTATCTACGCAAGCCGGCGCGGGCGTCAGCCCGTTGCAAGCCGCGTCCGAAAACGTGGTTTGCACGCGCTTTGCGTGATTGCCGTGCTGCAGCATCAGACGGGCGGCGGCGTGGCCGAATCGACGGCGACGTAGACCCATGCCAGCACGCCGGAGGCAAGCCGGACACGATCGCGCCGATAGTCGGCCACTTCGTAGGCGTCGGCATGCGCGAGTTCTTCCTCGCTGATGGCGAAGACGGCGCCGCCGACCTTGTCGGCGGGATTGCCGCTATAGGTAACCACCGGATGATGCGTCTTGCCGCTCGTGGCCACGACGTCCGGGTTATCGATCTTGAGCAGGGTCATCGAATAGCCGGGCATCTCGTCGGCCTGTCCCTCGAGCTTGCGGCCGAAGGTGGACAGCTGAACCGCTTCGAGCTGAAGCGTGCCGTAAGAAAAAAGCTGTTCGGAGTAGACGGGCGCAGTGGTGGACATGAACGCATGCGGGTTTGCTGATTGGACATCCGATTGTACGGAAGCCTGCAAAATGCTGCGCGTACCGTGCCAAACGTGGTGGCGCCGCGACAGCCGTTGCGGTCGTCGTCCCATTCAGAAACTTCGATTTCCGCATGAGGATTGCTTCGTGGCGACGTGCCGGGAGGCATCCGGTTGGCTCGCTCCGTACAGATCGGGCAGAAGCGATTTCGGTACTCCATCACGCAAGCGAATGGCTCGGAAAATTGCTATGTAATCCGTATTAGTTTTAGTGCTCGGCGTGGAGCCGTTCGCGTCTGAAAATTACTACATGACGCGCTTGCGGATAGCGCCGTTGAACAGCAACGCCATGATCTGCAACAGCAGCACGCCGGCCAGAATCGGCAAAACCAGGAAGCTCGGCGCTACGCCGCCTGCCAGCATGATGACGAGCGGATCGGCGCCTGCGGGCGGATGCACCGTGCGGGTCAGTTGCATCGCGGCAATGGCCGCGCCCACGGCAACTGCCGCCTGCCAGACACCGGCGCCCGCGATCCAGAACACCGCCAGACCGATCGCCGCGGCGATCAGATGACCGAACACCAGGTTGCGCGGCTGCGCAAACGCGCTATCGGGCGCGGCGAAAAGCAGGACACTCGATGCGCCGAACGGTGCGATCAGGAGCGGCAGGCCGGTCAGTTTGGCCAGCGCGCCCAGCACGCCGATCGCAAGCGTGCCGCCGATGAAACCGAGCAACGCAGGTAACGCGTGACTGCGAAACACGCCGCGGGAACCGGCGATGGCCGGCGAAGAAGAACTCTGCATGAAACCTCCGGCGTGGGCTTCGCGCGGCATGCCGCCGACGTGGCCGGAGCCACGTACGACGGCACACCGCGCGAGCATCGAACGCGAGCTGGGATGAACGCTCAGGCGGCCTTGTAGCGCGTCGCTTCCTCGGAGCCTTTCGTTGCGTTGCCCGCGGAGTAGGAATGCGCGCCCACACCGGCCAGTTGACCGCCATCGACGATCAGATACTCGTCGCGAATCGGCTTCTTGCCGAACCAGCACTCGAGAATTTCACGCGTGCCGGCCGCATATCTCGCCTGCGCCGAGAGGGTCGTGCCCGAGGTATGCGGCGTCATGCCCTGATGCGGCATGCTGCGCCACGGATGATCGCGCGGCGCGGGTTGCGGGAACCACACGTCGCCCGCATAGCCGGCCAGTTGTCCGCTTTCCAGCGCACGGACGATTGCGTCGCGGTCGCAAATCTTGCCGCGCGCCGTGTTGATGATGTACGCGCCGCGCTTCATCTTCGCGATCATCTTTTCGTCGAACAGATGCTCGGTTTCGGGATGCAGCGGGCAGTTGATCGTCACGACGTCGCACACCTTCACCATCGACTCGACGTCCGGATGCCAGGTCGCGCCCAATTCGCGCTCGACATCGGCGGGCAGGCGATGACGGTCCGTGTAATGCAGTTTCACGTCGAAGGCTTTAAGCCGGCGCAAGACAGCGGCGCCGATGCGGCCCGCCGCGACGGTGCCGACATGCATGCCTTCCAGGTCGTACGCGCGCTCGACGCAGTCGGCGATATTCCAGCCGCCGCTTTTCACCCATTCGTGCGAGGGCAGATAGTTGCGCACCTGCGAGAGAATCATCATGACCACGTGTTCCGCCACGCTGATGCTGTTGCAGTACGTGACCTCGGCCACCGTGATGCCGCGCTCGATGGCCGCGGCCAGATCGACGTGATCCGAACCAATGCCGGCGGTCAGGGCGAGCTTGAGCTTCGGCGCCCTGGCAATGCGCTCGGCGGTCAGATAGGCCGGCCAGAACGGCTGCGAGATGACCACCTCGGCATCGTGCAATTCGCGCTCGAAGACGGAGTTGGGGCCGTCCTTGTCGGAGGTGACGACCAGCGTGTGGCCTTGCGATTCGAGAAAGCGGCGCAGTCCCAGTTCGCCCGACACGCTGCCGAGCAACTGTCCTGGCGTGAAGTCGATGGCCTCGGGTGTCGGCGCGGTTTGACCATCGTGATAGCGGGTGATTGCCGGCACGTCGTCGCGTGCATATTTCTTCGGCATGCCGCCGACGGGATCGTCATACAGTACACAAAGCACCTTGGCCATTTGTCTCGCTCCACTCAGTTCGTGTGTGATCCGGCGCGTTGTCTGCCGGCGGAATCGATGCATGACATCGACAGGCACAGTGTCTTTGAGCGAGGCAGGCACGGTCCAATCGTTTGGACGGATCGGCTGATAAGCGCCGCTTATCAAGGCGGCGACAGTCGTTCGACGGCCGGCTCTTCGAGCCGTTACGAAGACAACGCGGCGACGCCCACGTCGTGAAGCAGCGCGTCGAACGACTGTTGCAGATCGAGCCGTTCGGCCGCGCTCCACATGGCGGCGACGAGCGGCGGCATGGAGGGCGAGTTACGCGTGATGAGCCCGATCTCGCGCGTCAGTTCGGGCAGCAGCGGCGTTGCGTTGACGCGTGTGCGCGCGTCGAGCACGCTCAGCAGACTATGCGGCAGGATGCTGTAGAGGCCGGCGTGCTGTACGTTGGAATAGAGCGCGAGCAGCGAATCGGTTTCGAGCACGACAGTCGGTTGAACGCCAGCGCGACGGAACGCGGCGTTGATGACCTGACGGTTTTGCATCGACGTGCCCAGCAAACAGAACGGCAAGTCGCCGAGCGCGTCCCAGCGGTTCAGTTCCGGACTCGCGGGTACGTCCGGCGGCGAGAGCAGGAAATAGCGTTCGCGATACAGCGGCAGCACGGCGAATCCGGCCTGTACTCGATCGTCCAGATAGGTGAAGCCGATGTCGAGTTCGTAGTCGTCGAGTTGACGCAGGATGGTGTCGGCGCTCAGCGAACGCGCGGAGTAGCGAATCGCGGCATGCTCCGCGCGGCATGCGCCCAGCAGCAGACCGACCATCGGCATGGTGGTGGGAATCACGCCGATGCGGATCGTGCCGGTCAGACGCACCTGCGCCGCCGATGCATCCTGCCGCATGTGTTCGAGCGTCGCGAGCGTCTGACGGGCCCAGCCGAGCACGCGTTCGCCTTCTTCGGTAAAACCGATGAAACGCCGTCCACGCTGGACGATCACGAGCCCCAGTTCCGCCTCCAGACTGCGGATTGCCGACGACAGCGCCGGTTGCGAGACGTGGCTCAGTTCCGCGGCCTTGGCGAAGTGCTGCTCCTTCGCGAGCGTAACCAGATAATGCAGTTGACGGATGAACATCGCGCTCCCCGGATAGCGGCACATGCCGTTGCATCGACCTGCTTCGTTATATCACATGGAATATAACGGGTGCGAAGTTGCCGACTCGTCATCGGCTCGCTATATTCATGCGGATATAACCGGAGAAGTAGGATGGAAGCAGCGGCAAAGCAGGCGGTCGGTAGCAAATACGCGCTCGAATCGATGAAATACGCGCAGCGCAAAACCTGGGACGTGGTGCACGAACTGGCGCGGCGAATCCAGCCCGGCATGCTGGAATCGGAAGCCACGGCGCTGTGCAAAAGCGTGCTGGGCGAGATGGGCATGGACCGGATCTGGCATCCGGTGCTGGTGCGCTTCGGCGAAAACACATTGAAGACCTTCAAGGAGCGTTCGGACGGCGACCCGCAACTGAAGCCGGACGACATTTTCTTCGTCGACCTGGGCGTGGTGTGGGATCAGCATGAAGGCGACGCCGGCGCGACTTTCGTGGTCGGCAACGACGCGCAAATGAAGGCCTGCGCGGACGCCGCCAAAACCGTATTCGACGAAGTGGAGCAGCACTGGCGCTCGACCCGCGCCGGCGGCAAGGCGCTCTACGACTTCGCCGCAGCGCGCGCCGAAGCGCTTGGCTGGCGCCTGAATCTGCACATCAAGGGCCATCGCGTGAGCGATTTTCCGCACGCCATCTACAAGGCCGGCGATCTCGGCGACTTCGCTGATTGCCCGGACGCGGGCCTCTGGATTCTGGAAATCCAGCTGGCGCACCCGACCCGGCCGTTCGGCGCGTTCTACGAAGACCTGCTGGTCTGACGGCGCCTGCGTGTCATGCGCGCGGGCTCAAAGCAGCGCGCCGGCCACGGCGGTTTTCTCGCTGGTCGGCAGATCGAAGCTGAAGGTCGTGCCGGGCGCTTCGGTGTCGAGCAGGCGTATCTGGCTGTGATGCAATTGCAGCATGCGCTGCACGATCAGCAGACCCAATCCGCCGCGTTGCGCGCCGCCCGAATTCAGGGGGCGTTCGAATAAGCCCTCGCGCTGTTCCGCGGGAATGCCCGGCCCCGTGTCGCTCACCGTGACCGTCACCTTGCCTTCCCGATGAACGAGATCGACGGCGATCGTGCCTTCGTTGGGCGTGTGGCGAATCGCGTTGTCCAGCAGGTTCGTCAGGACTCGTTCGATCATGCCGAGGTCGGCGCTGACGTTCGGCAAACGCGGCGGAATATCGGCGCGCAGGTGGATATGCCGCGCTTCGGCAGGCAGTTCGAATTTCTGGAAGACGTCCTGCACGAGATCGACCAGCGAGAAGTTTTCGAGCGCCGGCTGCACGTTGCCATGTTCAAGCCTGGCCAGTTCGAAAAGCGCCTGAGCAAGCCGTCCGACCTTGACGCTTTGCGCGAGCGCGATGGCGAGATAACGCTTGCGTTCGGTCTCGCCGAGCGTGTCTGCTTTCAGCGAGAGCGTTTCCAGATAGCCGTGCAGCGAAGTCAGCGGCGTGCGCAGGTCGTGCGAAATATTCGCGATCAGTTCGCGGCGTTGCTGGTCTTTGCGCGTGAGCGCGCGCCATTGTTCGCCGATGCGATCCGCCATCTGCGCGAAGGTCGTTTCGAGCACGGCGATTTCGTCGCCGCGGCCCGCGGTCGAGGAGCGCGGCACGGGCGGTTGCGTGCCGGGCTCGCCATTGGCGTCGAACTGGCGCATCGCCGTGGTCAGGCGGCGCAGCGGCCGCGTGATGAGGCCGAACGCCGTCAGACCAGCAAGCAGCCCGAGCAGCGCGACCAGCGCCATCGACCACAAGGTGGTGCGCAGCACCGAACTCGCGGCCACGCGTGCCGCGAGCGCGTCGTGTTCTTCGCCGAGCAGCACCACGTAGATATAACCGGACGGCTGCTGCCCGCTCAATTGCAGCGGCGCCGCGCTGAACACCTTGCGGCCGTCGGCGCTGCGCGGGTCGTCGCCGAGAATCGGCAGTGTGTCGCCCGCGATGAAGCGGCGGATCGGCGTGAGGTCCACGCGATCGCGTTTCACATGTCCCACGGGCGCGTCGTCGCCTTCGATGCGCCCCTGGTTGTCGAGCAGATACACCTCCACGCTCGGGTTCACCATCATCAACTGACCGAACAGCTGGCGCACCGCGTCGGGCCGCAGGCCATTGGCGTCCATCAGCGTGGTGCGATGCGCGATATGGTCGGCGAGGTTTTTCGACAGACTTTGCACGACCTCTTTTTCGTGCAGATCGTTCGAGCGGATCTGCAGCCACGCCGAGGCGCCGCAACAGGCGAGCAGCAGCGCGGAAAAGACGATCGAAAGCCGTTGAGTCAGCGTGAGATTCACGATGCGTCCTTGCGGGTGTCCGCGCCCGACGGCGCGTCGCCTGGCACCGCCAGTTTGTAGCCGCGTCCCCAGACCGTCAGGATTCGTTCCGGCTGGGCCGGGTCGGCCTCGATCTTGGCGCGCAGGCGGTTGATGTGGGTATTGACCGTGTGTTCGTAGCCCTCGTGCTGGTAGCCCCACACGGCATTGAGCAGATCCATGCGCGAAAACACCTTGTTGGGATGCTGCGCGAAGTAGAACAGCAGATCGAATTCGCGCGGCGTCAGTTCGATCGGTTTGCCGTCCACGCTGGCTTCGCGCGTGAGCGGATCGATGGTGAGCCCCGCGGTATGCAGGCTGCCCGCGTCGATACGCGAATTCTTCGCCATGGCTTCGACGCGGCGCAGCAACGCCTTGACGCGCGCCACCAGTTCCAGCACGGAAAACGGCTTGGCGAGGTAGTCGTCGGCGCCGAGTTCGAGGCCGAGAATGCGGTGCACTTCGCTGGAGCGCGCGCTGGTGATGATGATCGGCGTGTAGCGCGTCATGGCTCGCGCGCGGCGGCAGATTTCCAGACCGTCGACGCCCGGCAGCATCAGGTCGAGGATCAGCGCGTCCCAGCCGCCTTGCTCGAGTAGCCGCAGCCCTTCGTTGCCGTCGGCGCTATGCACGACTTCGTAGCGTTCGTCGCGCAGATGCAGACTCAGCACGTTGGCGATATCGACGTCGTCTTCGACGATCAGGATGCGCTTGGGTTGATCCATAAGGGCGTTGGCGGCGTGCTCGCAGGTGGCTAAGGTGTTGAAAACACGGGGCTTCGGCAAATCTGCCCCGTTGCGTCATTGTGCAAAATTTTCGGGCGGCGAGTTATCACATTTAATTTAACTTTTCGTGAGGACTTCGACACCCCGCCGGCTCTAGGATGGCTGCACTTTCCGCAGAATCGTTTCAAGGAGCTCATGATGCAAAGCAGAAGACGCTTCCTGTTTTCCGGCGCGGCAGCCGTCGCCGCGCTCGGCGTGGCGAGCCGCTGGCACCCGCTGGCCGCTGCGTCGGCGCAGGCCGCCGAACCGGCCGGCACGTTCGAAGTCACTCACACGGACGACGAGTGGCGCAAGCTGCTCACGCCGTCGCAGTATGCGGTGTTGCGCCAGGAGGGCACGGAGCGGCCCTACACCAGCCCGCTTAACGACGAGCATCGCGCCGGCACGTTCACGTGCGCCGGCTGCCAACTGGCGGTGTTCGCGTCCCGCACCAAGTTCGACAGCCACACGGGCTGGCCGAGTTTCTGGGCGCCGCTCGATCATGCAATCGGCACGCGTGAAGACCGCTCGTTCGGCGTGGTGCGCACGGAAGTGCATTGCCGGCGCTGCGGCGGCCACCTCGGCCACGTATTCGACGACGGTCCGAAGCCAACCGGTCTGCGCTACTGCATGAACGGCCTGGCGATGAACTTCGCGCCCGGCGCGGCCTGAGCCGGCATTCCCGACCCGATCCAACCCAAAACAATTTCACGGACACGTCATGTTACTCATCGTTCTCGCCTATCTGGGCGGCGCGCTCACGATCCTCAGCCCGTGCATTCTGCCGGTGCTGCCGTTCGTGTTCGCGCGCGCCGATCAGCCGTTCGTGCGCAGCGGGCTGCCGCTGCTGGCGGGCATGGCGCTGACGTTCGCGATCGTCGCCACGCTCGCCGCGGTGGGCGGCGGCTGGGTCACTCAGGCCAATCAGTACGGCCGCTGGGTGGCGATCGCGCTGCTCGCGGTATTCGGCCTGACGTTGCTGTTCCCGCGTTTCGCCGATCACCTGATGCGGCCGCTCGTCAGCGCGGGCAATCGTCTGTCGAACTTCGCGCAGAGCGATGGTCAGCAGGTGCGCGCGGGCTCGTCCTTCTTGCTGGGCATCGCCACCGGTTTGCTGTGGGCGCCGTGCGCCGGCCCGATTCTCGGCCTCGTGCTGACCGGCGCCGCGCTGCGCGGCGCGAGCGTCGGCACGACCTTGCTGCTGGTGGCCTACGCGGCCGGCGCGGCGACGTCGCTGGCGGTGGCGCTGCTGATCGGCGGACGCGTCTTCACGGCGATGAAGCGCTCGCTCGGCGCCGGCGAATGGATTCGCCGCGGCATCGGCGCGGCGATGTTGTGCGGCGTGGTTGCGATTGCGCTGGGTCTCGACACGGGCGTGCTGACGCGCATTTCCACCGTGGCCACGGGCGGCATCGAACAGAAGCTGGTCGACAAGCTGTCGCCGGGCGCGACGCCGGGTGTCGCACCCGCTCAGGCGGCCCAGACCACGCTGTCCACCGACGCCGTGATGACGGCCGGCGCGAACGGGAATGCGCCGGCAGGCTCCGGCGCGATGATGCGTGCCGTGCAAGCTGTGCCGGGCGCGCCCGCGCCGCTGCCGGTGGAAGGCGTGCTGCCGACGCTGAACGGCGCGGTCCAGTGGCTCAATTCGCCGCCGCTCACGGTGCAGGATTTGCGCGGCAAGGTCGTGCTGGTCGATTTCTGGACTTACTCGTGCATCAACTGTCTGCGTTCGCTGCCGTACGTCAAGGCCTGGGCGCAGAAGTACAAGGATCAGGGCCTCGTGGTGATCGGCGTGCACGCACCGGAATTCGCTTTCGAGCGCAATATCGACAACGTGAAGAAGGCGACCCACGATCTCGGCGTCGACTATCCGGTCGCCATCGACAACAACTACGCGATCTGGCGTGCGCTGAACAACCAGTACTGGCCGGCGCATTATTTCGTCGACGCGAAAGGGCAGATCCGTTACCACCACTTCGGCGAAGGCGACTACGCTGAATCCGAGAAGGTGATCCAGCAGTTGCTGGCCGAAGCCGGTCACACGGGCGTGTCGAAGGTGGCGCTCGGCATTGCGGGCGGCAGCGCGCAAGGCGTGCAGGCCGCGGCGGACAACGCCGACATGCAGTCGCCGGAAACCTACATCGGCTATCAGCGCGCGGAAAACTTTGCGTCGCCGGGCGGCGAGGCGCAGGATGAAGTGCACACGTACGCGGCGCCGTCGAAGCCGGTGGTCAATGCCTGGGGTCTGGCGGGTGCATGGAAGGTCGGCGCGGAGTCGGCCACGCTCGCCAAACCGGCGGGGCGCATCGTCTACCGCTTCCATGCGCGTGACCTGCATCTCGTGCTGGGCCCCGGCGCGGACGGCAAACCGGTGCGCTTTCGCGTCAGCGTGGACGGCGCGGCGCCGGGCGCGGCCCACGGCACCGACGTGGCCGCCGACGGTAGCGGCACGGTGACCGAACAGCGTCTTTATCAACTCGTCCGGCAGACGGGCGATGTAGCGGACCACACGTTCTCGATCGAGTTTCTGGATCCGGGCGTGCAAGCCTATGCATTCACGTTCGGCTAATCGAAGCCGCGCGACGTAGCGACTCATTTTTTGAAGGACTGACATCATGCGCAAGACTTCCCGCTCGACTTTTGCCCGTATCGCCGGTTGTGCTGCCATCGCGGCTACCGTGTTCGCCGCGCAGCGCTTCGCCAATTCCGCGGAATCGATGGTCAAGGTGCCGCCGCCGGTGCAGGACGAAAAGGTCGGCGCCACGCACACCGAAACCGCCGTCTTCGCGGGCGGCTGCTTCTGGGGCGTGCAGGGCGTATTCGAACACGTGCGCGGCGTGAAGCAGGTCGCCTCGGGTTACTCGGGCGGCGCGGCCGGCACCGCGCAATACGAAACCGTGAGCGGCGGCGACACCGGACACGCGGAATCGGTGCAGATCACGTACGACCCCACGCAGATCACCTACGGCCGGCTGCTGCAGATATTTTTCTCGGTCGCGCACGACCCGACCGAGCTGAACTATCAGGGCCCCGATCACGGCACGCAATACCGGTCGGCGATTTTCCCGGCCAATGCCGAACAGCGCGGCGTGGCGCAGTCGTACATCGCGCAGCTGGATAAGGCGCACGTGTTCCCGTCGCCGATCGTCACGCGCGTGGAGGAATTCAAGGGCTTCTATCCGGCGGAGGCTTATCACCAGAACTTCCTCGCGCTGCATCCCGACTATCCGTACATCGCCATCAACGATATTCCGAAGGTGAACGGTTTGAAGCGGATTTTCCCCGAGGTGTATCGCACCGATCCGGTGTTGCTGAAGGTGGCTGCGTCCTGAACGTAACGAACCCAGGCAGGTGCGTCGGGCCAGGCTCAGGCCGGCAACGACGCGCCCGCGATATGCCGCTTGATCCGCTGCGCCTGTCGGTAAATCGCGTGCATCAGTAACGCGGTATTGCGCGACGGCGGCGAAAATTTCGAATAGACGAAGGTCGAGACGAGTTCGAGTTCCTCGACCAGTGGACGCACGATCAAGCCCTGATCTTCCGCCGCGAATTCATCCACGATAGCGAGGCCGAGTCCGCCCTTGACGAGCGCGAGGGCCTGGTCGGCGCGCGTCACGTCCACCACGGATTGCAATTCCACGTTGGCCTGCTGGCACGCGCGCGCGACCATCGTGCCGAAGGGAATATCCCGCCGGAACAGCACCATCGGTTCACCCACGAGTTCCGCCAGCGAAACCGGTTCGACGCCGGCCAGCCGATGATCCGGCGGCATCACGCAGACCATCCGGCCGCGCATGAACGGCACCACGTCGAGATGCTCGTGTTCGATCGGCATGGACGTGACGGCCACATCGACGGCCTTGCTCAACACTTCGAGCGGCATGTCGGCCATCAACGTGGTGTGCCAGTCCACGCTCAAACCCGGCAACTGACGTTTCAGGTCGACGATCGCCGGCGCGACGATCGAGGTCGCCAGCGAAGGACTGCACGACACGCGCAAGAGACTCGCCGGACCGAGCGCGAGCGCGCGCGCGAATTCGTCGACACTCAGCGCTGCCTGATAAACCTGCTCCACTTCCCTGAATAAGGCCTGCGCTTCCGCCGTGGGAATGAGCCGTCCCTTGGTGCGCTCGAACAGGCGCAGCCCCAAAGTGGTCTCCGTATGCGAGACGAGCTTGCTGACCGCCGGCTGCGACACGTAAAGCATCCTGGCCGCCGCATTGATCGAGCCGGTCAGCATGACCGCGCGAAACACTTCCATTTGCCTCAGCTTGAACCGCATAGAGTCTCCCGAGCACGTGGGCGGGATATTAACCAAAAGTTATAGGGTAGCTGAAACTCGGCATACGACAAGCTCGCGGCAACTATCTAGTATCTGCTCGACGGGAGCCCGACTTCCGCACGATGCCGCTGCCAGAGAGCAAACAGGACGGAGACACCATGAATCACGCCACCCAGCCCGGCGTCGCGTCAATCGACGTCGCCACCACCGCACGGCGAACGCGCGCGCGTTTCGGCATCCTTGCGTTGCTCGCTATCGGCACGATGATCAATTACCTCGATCGCAGCGTCGCCGGTATCGCCGCGCCGAGCATGAGCCACGAACTCGGCCTGAATCCCGCGCTAATGGGCGTGATCTTTTCCGCTTTCTCGTGGACCTATACCGCGGCGCAGATTCCCGGCGGCGTGATGCTCGATCGCATCGGCACACGTTGGACCTATTTTTTCGCGCTCACGTTGTGGTCGCTGTTCACGGGTTTGCAGGGTCTCGCCACCGGCTTTGCGTCGCTGCTCGTCATGCGTCTGCTGATCGGCATTGCCGAAGCGCCGTGCTTCCCGACCAACAGCCGGGTCGTCGCGATCTGGTTTCCGCAGAGCGAGCGTGCGCGCGCCACCGGCATCTACACTTTCGCGGAATACGTGGGCCTGGCGTTTCTGAGTCCCTTGCTGTTCTGGCTGGAGCATCGCTACGGCTGGCGCGCGCTGTTCGGCATTGTCGGGACGGTGGGCGTGGTGTTCGGCGGCGTGTGGCTGATGCGCTTTCACGAGCCGCATCAGTCGAAGAACGCCAACCGGGCCGAACTGGATTACATCGCGCAGGGCGGCGGCGTAGTGGACGGCAGCCAGAAAGCCACGCGCTTTCGCTGGTCGGATATCGGCGCGCTGCTCAAACGCCGCAGCATGCTCGGCATCTGTATCGGCCAGTTCGCGTGTAATTCGACCAACGTGTTTTTTCTGACCTGGTTTCCGACTTATCTCGTCACCGAGCGTCATATGCCGTGGCTCAAGGTCGGGCTGATCGCCGTGTTGCCGTTCATCGCGGCGTCGGTGGGCACGCTGGCGGGCGGCTGGATTTCCGACGCCATGCTGCGGCGGGGTACATCGTTGAACTGGTCGCGCAAATTGCCGGTGATCGCGGGGCTGCTCGCGGCGTCGAGCATCGTGCTGGCGAATTACGTGGAGTCCACCGCGACCGTGATCGCGATTCTCTGCGTCGCCTACTTTGCGCAAGGCATGTCGGCGCTCGCCTGGATGATCGTGTCGGATATCGCGCCCAAAGGATTGCTCGGATTGAGCGGCGGCATCTTCAATCTGTTCGCCAACGCGGCGGGTATCGTCACGCCGCTGGTGATCGGTCTGATCGTGAACGCGACGGGTTCCTTCGTCTATGCGCTCGCCTTCATCTCGACCGTCACGCTGGTCGGCGCGCTCTCGTACATCTTCGTGGTCGGCGATATCAGGCGGATCGAATTGCCGGACACGTTTCACTAAATCACGCACTCAGCAAAGGACATCACGCATATGACTCGCTCTCTCGACGGGAAAGTGGCCATCGTCACGGGCGCCGCACGCGGCATCGGTTTGGGTATCGCGAGAAAGCTCAAGGCCGACGGCGCGCGCGTAGCCGTCTGGGATCTCGATATCGGCGATTGCGACGCGCAGCGTCTGGGCTTTACGCCCGATCACGTGCAACAGGTGGACGTGGCGTCGATCGGCTCGGTGGAACAGGCTTTCGCGGCGACGCTCGACGCGCTGCGCCAGGTGGACATTCTGGTGAACAACGCGGGCATCAACGGTCCGGTGGCGCCATGCTGGGAATATCCGCTCGATGCGTGGGAGCGCGTGATCGCCGTGGACCTGAACAGCGTGTTCTATTGCTGCCGCGTAGCGATTCCGCACATGCGCGCGCGCGGCGGCGGCCGCATCGTCAACGTGGCGTCGATCGCGGGCAAGGAAGGCGTGCAGTTCATCTCGGGTTATTCGGCGGCGAAGGCGGGCGTCATCGCCTTCACCAAATCTGCCGCGAAAGAACTGGCGAAAGACAATGTGCTGATCAACTGCGTCGCGCCGGCCATGGTCGAGACCGAACTGTTCAAGGAGATGTCCGACGCGCATATCGAGGCGAGCAAGGCCAAGATTCCGATGGGCCGCTTCCTGCAAATCGAGGAAGTGGGCGCGATGGTCAGCTGGATCGCGAGCCCCGAATGCAGTTTCACGAGCGGCTTCACCTTCGATCTGACCGGCGGGAGGGCCACGTATTGAACGCGCCAGCAGACACGCCGACACTCGCGGCGGCGCATCTCACGGCACTGGAGCTGGACTCGCTCGACTTCGTCGTGCAGGCGGCGCGTGCCGGTTTCAACGCCGTTGGGTTGCGGCTCAATCCGACCGCGCCGGGCGCGATCGCGTATCCGACCCGAGCCGGCACCGAAGCGCATCGCGCGCTGCGTCGCGCGCTCGCCGATGAAGGCCTGACGGTCCACGACGTCGAGTTCATTCCGGTGCTGCCCGATATCGACGTGGCGTCTTACGCGCCGATGTTCGACGCGGCAGCGGACCTGGGCGCCCGTTGCGTGACCGTGTCGGGCGACGACCCCGACACGTCGCGACTCACGGCGAACGTCGCGGCGCTC
Organism: Paraburkholderia sp. GAS199; assembly: GCF_050436585.1. Taxonomy (NCBI): domain Bacteria; kingdom Pseudomonadati; phylum Pseudomonadota; class Betaproteobacteria; order Burkholderiales; family Burkholderiaceae; genus Paraburkholderia; species Paraburkholderia sp. GAS199. Next base: position 310,444 of record NZ_JBNDMM010000009.1, read on the forward strand.
GCCGATCTCGCGGCTTGCTATGGACTGCGTGTCGATCTGGAATTCATGCGCTGGCGGCATGTTGGAACCCTGAGCGAAGCGCGCGCAGTGGTCGAACGCGCGGGTCACGCGAATCTCGCGGTGCTGGTGGACGCGTTGCATCTCGCTCGCTCGGGCGGCAAGCCTTCGGACCTGCGCGCCTTGCCCGCCGGCATGCTGCGCGCGGTGCAGCTTTGCGACGCGTCGGCGAACGATCCGGTCGGCGACGAAGCGACCATCCTCGAAGCGCGCACGGGCCGTTTGCCGCCGGGCGAGGGCGTGCTGCCGCTGCTCGATCTGCTCGATGCCTTGCCCGCCGGCACCGCACTGAGCGTGGAAATGCCTTTGCCCTCACTGGCTGCGCCGGAGCGGCTCGCGCTGGCGTGCTGCAGCACGCGCGCCGTACTCGAGGCGGCACGCCGTCGCCGTGAAGCCGCGGGAGAGTCGCGCCAATGACAATATTCGACGAAGCCAAGATCGACTGCCACACGCACGTTTTCGATCCCGCGCGTTTTCCTTACCGCGACGACTCCGTGTACCGGCCGTCGGCGCAGGAGATCGGCACGGCGTCGCAACTCGTCAACGTGATGGAAGCCTACGGTGTGCGTCACGCGTTGCTGGTCGGCCCCACGAGCGGTTATCGCACCGACAACCGCTGCATGCTCGACGCGATCGAGCGGCATGGCAACCGCTTCAAGGGCATCGCCGTGGTGGACAGCGACGTGAGCCGCGACATGCTGCTCGACATGAAACGGGCCGGTGTGGTCGGCGTGGCGTTCAATCCGGCCATGGAAGGCGTGGAAGCGACCCAGCGCGCCGCGCCGCTTTTCCGGCTTCTCGCGGACCTCGACCTGTTTGCGCAGATTCAGGTGACCCACGAGCAGTTGCTTGCGCTGCTGCCGCTGATCGAACAGACCACGACACGCCTGCTGATCGACCATTGCGGCCGGCCCGACGTGGCGGCAGGCGTGAATCAGCCTGCTTTTCAGGCACTTTTGCGTCTTGCCGACACCTCACGCGTGTACGTGAAGATCTCCGGACTGCAAAAATTTTCGCAGCTTCCCTATCCTTACGAAGACGCACAGTTCTTCGCGCGAGCCCTGTTGCGCGCGTTCGGACCGGAGCGTTGTGTGTGGGGCTCGGACTGGCCGTTCCTGCGCGCACCGGAACGCATGGACTACGCGCCGCTGCTGAAACTGATCGAGCGTCTGATTCCGGATGAACAGGCTCGCCGGCAAGTTCTCTGGTCCACGCCATGCAGCCTGTTCGGCTTCGAAGCCACGATCGCGCATGCGCTACCCGCATGAACTGATTTTTTTAAAGCATTTGTCAGTCGGGGGTTATTCAGGTCGAATGTCGGGCGCTTTGCGCCCGGAACGGCAGCACGCCGCTTCTGCGCGCCCCAGTTCGACTAACGATGAAAGGAAATACATGAAACCCCTGCTTGCCACCTTGACGCTCGCGTTGCTTGCCGTGTCGTCCGGCAGCGCGATGGCGAAGGACTGGTCGACCGTGCGGTTCGGCGTCGACGCGAGCTATCCGCCGTTCGAATCGAAAGCGGCCAATGGTCAACTGGTCGGCTTCGATATCGATCTGGGCAACGAAATCTGCCGCCGCCTGAATGCGCGCTGCGTGTGGGTCGAAAACGCGTTCGACGGCATGATTCCCGCGCTCAAGGGGCGCAAGTTCGACGGCGTGCTGTCCACCATGTCCATGACGCCGGCGCGTCAGGCACAGATCGCGTTTTCGTCGAAGGTCTTCCGCATTCCGACACGCCTCGTGGCGAAGAAAGGCGCCACCATCACGCCGACACCCGAATCGCTGAAGGGCAAGCGGATCGGCGTCGAGCAGGGCACCATCCAGGAAACCTATGCGAAGACGTATTGGGAGCCGGCGGGCGCGACGATCGTGTCGTATCAGGATCAGGACCTCGTCTATTCGGATCTGCTCGGCGGGCGCATCGACGCTTCGCTGCAAAACGCGGTGCAGGCCGACGTCGGCTTTCTGCGCACGCCGCGCGGTAAAGACTTCGCCTTCGTCGGCGCGCCGCTCTACGACGCGAAGACGCTTGGCAGCGGTACCGCCATCGGCTTGCGCAAGGAAGACACCGATCTGAAAGAGAAGATCGACAAGGCGATTGCCGACACGCGCGCCGACGGCACGTACGACAGAATCGCCAAAAAATATTTCGACTTCGACGTCTACGGCCAATAAGCCGAACCCGACGCAATCCGTCAAAGGGCGCCTTGCCCGCGTGCCGCAGTTTCGTCGTCGAAACTGCGGCACGATCCCACTCCACGCATCAGTGCGACTTTCCGTGATTAATGCATTCAGCATTAATCACGCGCAAACGTTTCCGCGCGCTTCAAAATCGTCCGCCGCCCGATAACTTGCTCTAGAATCAGCGTCGTCACCGATGTCTTCCGGCGGCAGAACAGACATACAATGGTTGAACAACGCACAGGCCAGTGCGAACTGAGAGAGCGGTTCTTGATCGGCTGAGAGACCGGCGGGAACTGTTGATAACCACTAATCGAGCTTTTGTGAAAAAGCCGCCCCTCCTATGCAAAGTAGCTACAACTTTGAGTTAGTCGCGGTGTCCCTGATCGTCGCAACACTTGCGTCGTTCACGGCAATCGACCTCGCCGACCGTCTGTCCATCCTCGCGTACGCCCGCCTGCGACATGCGTGGCTCGCTGCTGGCGCGTTGGCCATGGGTGTGGGTATCTGGTCGATGCACTTCATCGGCATGCTGTCGTTCTCCCTGAGTATTCCAATTGGGTACGACCTCGCCATTACCTGTTATTCGCTCGTCATTGCCGTGCTGGTGTCGTGGTTTGCACTGCACGTCGTGACGGGTGGCCGGCTCAAGCTCGTGCATCTGCTCGCGGGCGGCGTGCTGATGGGCCTCGGCATTGCCGGCATGCACTACATGGGCATGGCCGCGATGCTGATGAACCCCGCCATCCAGTACGACTGGAATCTGGTCGCGGCGTCGGTGGTCATCGCGATCGCGGCGTCCACGGCGGCGTTGTGGCTTGCGCGCGCGCTGCGCGGCACGGATCAGACGCACGTCATGCTCAAGCGCATGGGCGCGGCTTGCGTGATGGGTATCGCCATCGTGGGCATGCACTACACCGGCATGGCTGCCGCCAATTTCCCGCTGGGTTCGATTTGCGGCGCGGCGGCGAACGGCGTCAAGCCGCAATGGCTCGGCGCGGCTGTCATTTCGTTTGCGTTCGGCATTCTCATCGTGACACTGCTGCTGTCGCGTCTCGATGCGCGGGTGGCATTTCTTGCCAGGTCGGTTGCGCGGCTCGACGATCACCTCGACCGCATGCGTGGGTCGAGCCACTGAAGACGCGCTGATGCGAGCGTCGTCGGCCGCGCTGGTCGGCGACGCCGGACTATCGTCATGCTGACGATTTTTTCCGCGTAGAATGCGGCTGCCGCCGCGATGTACCGGCGAAAGTTTTTTCAAGTCAGCGATGCATGTCGATCTCATTACCCTTTATCTCCTCGCCATCGGGACACTGCTCGCCAGTTCCGGCATGACGCTGTGGGAGTGCCGCAGCCATCCCAAGCGCAGTCAGGCGTTGCGGATACTGGCCACGGCCTATGCCACGATCGCCGTCGGTTGCGCAGTGGCGGCGTTTCGCCGCTACCTGCCGGGCGTCACGGGGCCCGCGCTCAGCAATCTCGTCATTCTTACCGGTTATCTCGGCATTCTCCACGGCGCCGCTTCGCTGAACGGACGGCAATATCGTGTTGCGTCGGCGCTACTCGTGATCGTGCAGGCGATGATCTGGGCGGTGGGCGGCGTGCCGTGGATCGGCGTCATCTGGGGCTACGTCAGCGCGGTGCCGATCGCGCTCGCCTGCGGCATGACATGCCGCGAGTTGTTGCTCGGCGACGGCATCAAAGGTCTGCATTCGCGCTATATCGCCGCGTGGGTGTCGGGCGTGCACGCGCTCTTTTATGCCGGCAGGGCGTTCGTGCTGCCGTGGCTGGCCTCGCTGTACGGCATGCCGGCACTGTCGATTTCCAGCCAGATCACCATGTACGAAGGCGTGCTGTATTCCGTCGTTCTGCCAATGACCTTGCTGCGGATGTTCCGCGAGGAAGCGCACGGCCAGCTTCTGCAGGATTCGCAAACGGACTACCTCACCGGCCTCGGCAACCGCAGATGGTTTTTCGAGCAGGGCGCGCGGCTCATGCGCGAAGCCGGCGTGTTTCGCCCGGTATCGCTGCTCGCATTCGACCTCGACCAGTTCAAGACCATCAACGACCGCTACGGCCACGAAGCCGGCGACGAAGTGCTGAAGTCGTTCGCGAGTGTTGCGCGCGCCGTGCTGGGACCGGATGCGCTGCTCGCGCGCATCGGCGGCGAAGAGTTCGCCGCGCTGCTGCCGGGCCTCGACGGCACGCGCGGCAAGGAAGCGGGCGAGGCCATGGTTCGGCATTTCGCCGCGACGGTCGCTCATCGCACCAACGGCGTCGCGATTCAGGCGACGGTGAGCGCGGGTCTCGCGCACAGCCAGGGCGCGACATCCACGCTGGCCGATCTGCTTGCCGCCGCCGATCGCGCGCTGTATCGCGCGAAGTCGCTCGGCGGCAACCGGCTCGAACTGGCGTCGGCCGACCACGGCGAGCGTCGTCGTAGAAGCGCCGTTTAAGGCGGCCAGCCTCAGGTGCCGCTCAGGTGCCGAGCAGCACCGCCCCCGCCGCGACGATCAGGCACGCAATCCAGCGTTTGCCGCTGACCGCTTCGCCGAGAAATACCCGCCCGATCATCACCGCGAAGACCACGCTGGTCTCGCGCAGCGCCGATACCGCGCCCATCGCGCCCGTCTGCATCGCCCAGATCACGATGCCGTACGCGCCGACCGATACCAGACCGCCCGCGAGCGACGAGCCGACGGCCATGGGCATTTGCCGCACCGGCTTCCATAACGCGTCGAAGCCGCGCATCGCGACGAACAGCAACGGCATGAGCCAGTAAAACATGAACATCCACGCGATGTAGGTGAATGCCTGTCCGTCGGACAGGCGCACGCCGATGCCGTCCGTGACCGTGTAGAGCGCGATGGTCGCGCCGGTGGTCAGCGCGGCGAGGACGCCCGCGCGCGACACGCGGCCGCCTTCCAGCGCAATCGCGACGATCCCGCCGGAAATCATCACGATGCCGAGCCCATGCAGGGGTCCAATCGCTTCGCGCGCGAAAATCGCCGCACCGAGCGTCACGAGCAGCGGCGACGAACCGCGGGCAACCGGATACGCCTGGGCAAGGTCGCCGCGCCGGTACGAACGCACGAGACTCACGTTGTAGACGATATGCATCAGCCCCGACGCGACGATGTACGGCCACGCGGCGTGCGGCGGCAAAGGCACGAACACGATCGCCAGCGTCGACACCGCGGCCATGGCGATGCTCATCCATGTCATGGAAAGAAAGCGGTCGCGATTGCCGTGCAGCATCGCATTCCAGCTCGCGTGGAGCAGGGCGGCGACGAGCACGAGTCCGCCGGAATAACTGAGCATGCGGATGGCGATGGAAGTGTTGGTTTTCAGCGTCAAACGGACGCTTCGGTTCGAACAGGATATCTACCTTGAGACCCGCTCACAAACCAGATAATTTGCGCGCTCGCGTTAGGTAAATTGTCCTGATGAATTTGCCAAGCACCACGCGAAGCGACCGGCGCGATGCCGCCGCGCCGCATAGCCTCGTCACAGCGCATGCTTATTGCTTGATCGGACGCTTGCCGGGAGCATGACGAGCAACACATCCGACGTGTCGCCGCAGCGCCCGCACTGGCCAGGAGACATCGTCATGCGAGGAACAAATCACCGGGTACGCGTTGCAATTTTTGCGGCGGCGGTCGCCATGCTTTCCGCATGCGGCGGCCACGGCGACAGTTCGCCCAGCACCGGCACCAGCACGACCACGCCGGCGGGCGGCGTGAATCTGAAGATCGTGTCGTTCGGCGACAGCCTTTCCGACGTCGGGACGTACGCGCCGATCGCGAGCGCGGTGGGCGGCGGCCGCTTCACGACCAATCCCGGGCAGGTGTGGACACAGAACGTAGCGCAGTACTACGGCGACACCCTGACCGCCGCCTTTACGATCGACGTCACGCACGAACTCAAGGCGCAGAGCGGTCTCGGCTACGCCGAAGGCGGCTCGACGGTGGCGACGCCCGCCAATCAGTCCGACTTTCTGACCAACGTGATCGGCAACATCGAAATGCCGGTCACGCAGCAGGTGTCGAGCTACCTCTCCGCGCATGGCAGCTTCAATAGCAATCAACTGGTGCTGGTGTGGGCGGGCGCGAACGACGTGCTGCGCGCGGGGCAATTGCCGGCCGCGTCGCAGACCGTGGAAACGGCCGCCACCACGCTCGTTCAGACAATCGGGCAAATCGTGCAGAACGGCGCGACGCACGTGGTGGTGGTCAATCTGCCGAACATCGGGCTGTCGCCCGACGGCCTCGCGTCGGCCGACGGTGGCGCGAATCTGACGCAATCGTCGCAGCTCTTCAACGACACGCTCAACAGCGCGTTGCAGACCGCCGGACTGCAATCGAAGGTGATTCAGATCGACGCCTTTACGTGGCTGAACGGCATCATTTCGAACTTCCAGGCAAACGGCTTCACCGTGTCGAATACCGGCGTGGCGTGCGACCCGAAGAAGACGCCGGATGCGACGTCATTGCTTTGCTCGCCGTCGACCTACACCACCGCGAACGCCGATCAGACGTACATGTTCGCCGACGATCTTCATCCGACGACACATGTCCACGCGCTGTTCGCGCAGTTCGTGGAGCAGCAGATCGCACGGAGCGGTCTGGGTCATTGAGATTCGCCGCGCCGGATCGGCGCGGCATTCACGAAGCGCGCGTACGTGTCTTCGTTCGGGTGCCGGCTGCAGTGGCCGGCGCAGTTTGCGCGAGCGCGGCATCGCGTTCGCGGCTCCAGTGTTCGAGCAGCGTGCGCGTCTGTTCGCGGATCACCGATTTCAGCAGTTCGGCCTTCTCCGTGTCGATGCTGGTCCAGCCGAGCAGCGACAGCGTCTTGCGATGCGCGACGTGAAAAATCACCACCTGGCCGTGCAGGCTGAACGTGCGGATCAGGATGATCGCGTCGGTGGCGGGGAGTCCGCAGATGCGACCCACGATCGCCGTGCTCGCGCTGTTCAGCGGGTCGCGAATGCGGCAACTGAGAATTTGCGTCGCGCTTTCGGGTTCGTAGCCGGCCTGTTCGCGCGCGAAGAACATGCGGCGGCCGGGCTTGCTGGCTTTGGCGAAGGCGCCGTCGGCGATCGCTTCCTGAATGCGGATGAACGCGTCGATCAGCGCCGGCGTGTCGGCGTTGCCGTCCAGCGCTTCCTGGGCTTTTTCGATGGCGGGTCCGAAGGTTTTCCACGCCTCGTCCGCGAGCGCTTCGACGCAGGCGCGATAGACCCCTTCCTTGTTCTCGAAGTAGTACTGCAATGCGGGCGCGTTGACGCCGGCGCGGGCCGCGATGTCGCGTGTCGACGCGCCTTCGAAGCCGTGTTCGCCAAACATTTCGACCGCCGCTTCGATGATGCGGTGGCGCGTTTCGTCGCCGCGCGCATAGCCGCCTTCCGGCGAGCGCCGCAGCTTCTTTGCGCTGTTCATGCCTTTCTCTCCATTACGTCCGCAGAAATATATCACTTGACACAATTTTATCGACTGGAATAATTGTGCCAACTGGAATTAATTGGACCTTACGATGTCAACGACCGCAGGCTCACCCTCCCGCCCTGTTCCTTCCGACGCCGCCGGCGACGCACCCGCGTCGGCTTCCCGTCGTCCCTCGCGGCGCACGGTGCTGATCGTGTTCGGCATTGTCGCGCTGATCGTCGGCGCGGTCTGGCTGGCGCGCTGGTGGACCGTCGGCCGTTTCATCGAAAGCACCGACGACGCTTACCTGCAGGCCGACAGCGTCACCGTGGCGCCCAAGATCGCGGGCTATGTGACGGAAGTTTACGTTGCCGATAACCAGGTGGTGAAGGCCGGCGACCCACTGGTGCGTCTCGACACGCGCCAGTACCAGGTCGCGCTCGACCAGGCGCTCGCCACCATCGACGCGCGCAAGGCCGACATCGAACGCGCGCAGGCCGATATCAAACAGCAGCAGTCCAACATCGCGCAGGCTCAGGCGCAGCAGCAGGTGGCGCGCGTCAATGCCCAGCATGCGAGCGACGAAGTGCGGCGCTACGCGCCCCTCGTCGCGACCGGCGCCGAGAGCAGCGAACGGCTCGCCGAATTGACCAGCACGCGCGACCAGGCCAACGCCACGCTGGCCGCCAACGCGGCAGCGGTCGACGCGGCCCGCTCGCAGATCGGATCGGCCACGGCACAACTCGCGCAGGCGCGTGCCCAGCTCGAAGCGGCGCAGGCCAGCGCCCAGCAATCGCAACTCGATCTCGACAATACGGTGGTGCGCAGCGTGCTCGGCGGCAAGGTCGGCGACCGCACGGTGCGGGTCGGTCAATACGCGCAACCCGGCACGCGCATGCTGACGGTCGTGCCGGTGCAGAACACCTATCTGCTCGCCAACTTCAAGGAAACGCAGGTTGGCCGCATGCGTGTCGGGCAGCCGGTGGAGATGCATGTGGACGCGTTGCCCGGTCATACGCTGCATGGCGTGGTCGACAGTTTCTCGCCGGGCACGGGCTCGCAGTTCGCGCTGTTGCCGCCGGAGAACGCGACCGGCAACTTCACCAAGATCGTCCAGCGCGTGCCGGTGCGGATTCGCATCGACACCGGAGCGGAAACGCGCAGCGTGCTGCTGCCGGGCCTGTCGGTCACCGTGGATGTCGACACGCGTTCGGCGCGCGACCGCGACGCACGCATCGACAGCGAGAACCATCGTGGCTGAGTCGACCGTGGCGGCGCCGCCCGCACCGCGCGGCGAAGAGCGGGCGAGCGTCGGCGACTGGATCGCCGTGGCCGCAGGCGCGCTCGGCGCCTTGATGGCGACTCTCGACATCTCGATCACCAACTCCGCGCTGCCGCAGATTCAAGGCGAAATCGGCGCCACCGGCACGGAAGGCACGTGGATTTCGACCGGCTATCTGATGTCGGAAATCGTGATGATTCCGCTCGCGGCGTGGCTCACGCGCGTGTTCGGGCTGCGCAATTTCCTGCTCACCAACTCCGCGCTTTTCATCGCGTTTTCGATGATGTGCGGCTGGTCGCACACCTTGCCCATGATGATCGCCGGGCGCATCGGCCAGGGCTTCACGGGCGGCGCGCTGATCCCCACGGCGCAGACCATCATCCGCACGAGACTGCCGCTTTCGCAGATGCCGGTCGGCATGACCATGTTCGGGCTGATCGTGTTGCTCGGGCCGCTGCTCGGGCCCGTGGTGGGCGGCTGGCTCGCGGAGAACATCAGCTGGAGCTGGTGCTTCTTCATGAACCTGCCCATCTGTCTCGCGCTGATGACCCTGCTGATCGTCGGTCTGCCGTCCGACCGGCCGCATTGGGAAGCGTTTTTCAAGGCGGACTGGCTCGGCATCGTCGGACTCGCGATCGGCCTGAGTTCGCTCACGGTGGTGCTGGAAGAAGGACAGCGCGAGCGCTGGTTCGAGTCGTCGATGATCGTCACGCTCACCTGCGTCTCGCTGTTCGGCATGCTGTTGATCGCCGCGTCGCAGATGACCGCGAAGAAGCCGATCGTGCGTCTCGGTCTGATGCGCAATCCGAACTACGCCAGCGTGATCGTGATCGTGTCCGCCGTGGGCGCGGCGCTCTATGGCGTGTCGTATCTGCTGCCGCAATTTCTCGGCGTGGTGGCGGGCTACAACGCAGAGCAGTCGGGCGCGATCATGCTGCTCTCCGGTCTGCCCGCGTTTCTCATCATGCCTTTCCTGCCGCGTCTGCTCGGCAAGGTCGATTTTCGCGTGCTGGTGATCACCGGGCTCGTGCTGTACGCGATCAGCTGCATGATCGACATCGATCTGACTGCGCAAAGCGTCGGCCACGATTTCGTCTGGTCGCAACTGATACGCGGCACCGCGCAAATGCTTGCGATGATGCCGCTCAATCAGGCGTCGATGGCGGCGGTCTCGCGTGAAGATTCCGGCGACGCCGCCGGCCTCTACAACATGGCGCGCAACCTCGGCGGCTCGATTGGGCTTGCGATCATCGGCACGATCATCGACCGGCGCACCACCTTCCATACCGCGATGATCCGCGAGTCGGTGAGCGCCAATTCGCTGGTCGGCCAGGACAGTCTCGCGGCGAACGCGGCGAACTGGTTCGCGCATACGGGCGACATGGCCTATTCGCAGATGCGCGCGCTCGGCCAGCTCGGCGTGCAGATCCAGCAGCAGGCCGTGGTCATGACGTATTCGGAAACCTTCTATCTGCTCGGCATCGCGCTGTTTGCCTGCATCCCGCTGGCGCTGCTTCTGAAAACGCCGCGCCGCGATGCGCCACCGCCTTCGTCCGCCGCACACTAATGCCTTCTCAGCTCACTATGATGTTCAATCGTCCTTCGTGTCTTGCACTCGCCGCCGCGGCGCTCGTGTCTCTCCTCGCGGGCTGCACGGTCGGCCCGGATTATCACGGGGCGCCGCCGGCCGGGCAGGACGCCCGCAATAGCACGAGCTTCGTGCGCACGCCGCCCGCCGGCACGATCACGACGCCCGCGCCGAACCAGTGGTGGCTCGCACTGAACGACGCGCAACTGAACGACCTGATCGCCACCGCGCTCGCGCATAGTCCCGACGTGCATATCGCGCAGGCGCGCTTGCGGGAATCGCGCTCGCAGTTGCAGACGCAACGTGCCAACGCCTTGCCCAAAGTTTCCGGCGACGCCGCCGCCTTGCGCATGCGCTCGCCGGACCTGAGCGCGCTCAGCTCGTCGGACGGCGGCAGCTCGGCGTCGTCCGGTCGCGGACCGTTGCAGCTCTACACGGCGGGTTTCGACGCCTCGTGGGAAATCGATCTGTTCGGCGGCACGCGTCGCGCGATCGAAGCGGCCTCGGCGGATGCGGAAGCCGTGGACGCCGATCTCGCCGACACGCAGGTGTCGCTCGCCGCCGAAGTGGCGCAAACCTATGTGGATCTGCGCGACCAGCAGACGCGGCTCGAACTCGCGCAACGTCAGGCGGAAGTCGAGCAGAAGATGCTGACGCTCACGCAGCAGCGCCGCGAGCGCGGCACGGCAGCAGACGTCGACGTGGAGCGCCTCACCACGCAGGTCGAGAACACGCGTTCGACCTTGATTCCGCTCGACGCGCAGGTGACCGACTCGCTCGATCGCCTCGCCGTCCTGACGGGCCGCGAGCCCGGCGCGCTCGATCAGCAGCTTGCCGCCACGCAGCCGCTGCCCGTGTTGCCGCAAGCCGTGTCGATCGGCGACCCGTCGGCGATGCTGCAACAGCGCCCGGACATTCGCGCAGCCGAGCGGCGTCTCGCGTCGAGCAACGCGCAGATCGGCGAAAACATCGCGGACTTTTTCCCGAAGATCACGCTGCTCGGCGATATCGGCTTCAGCGCCGGCGATCCTGGACATCTCGTGCGCAAGAACAACTTCAGCTGGATCGCGGCGCCGTATCTGCAATGGAACGCGCTCGATTTCGGCCGCACGCAGGGCAAGGTCCACGCTGCGGAAGCCTCGCGCGACGAATCCGAAGCCCGTTACACCAAGGCCGTGCTCGGCGCGTTGCAGGACGCGAACTCGTCGCTCTCGCGTTACGGGCATCAGCGTGAGCATGTCGTGACGTTGCAGAAGGTGGAGGCGTCGGCCACCCATTCGGCCACGCTCACGCGTCAGCGTTATTCGGCGGGTGTCGCCACGTTGATCGACCTGCTCGACACGCAACGCCAGGAGTTCACCGCGCAGCAGAACGTGGTGGCAGGGCAGGCCGAGTTGCTCAAAGACTTCGTCTCGCTGCAGAAAAGCCTCGGGCTCGGCTGGCAGACTCAGCCGGGCTGAAACGCGTCGGACGCGTTGATCGCGTGAAGTGGGCGCTGCCTCGCCGTCGAGCCTGCAGCGCTGCGCACCTTATGCCAGAATCGGCTTAACGTGCCACTTCACCGTCAAAAACAAATGTCTGACACGCTCGAGGTTACGAAAGCGGATCACGCCATGCGTCACTGGACGCACGAATCCGCCGGCAAGATCCAGATCGGTTCCGCGCTTCACAAGCGGATGTTCTGCGAGATGCTGCTCACCACGCACAACCCCTACAAACCCGCCGTGATCGAGTGGCCGGCCTTGCCGCCCGCCGCGCTCAAACGCGTCACGTCGCTGCCTATCTGGGACATCGCGGTACAAACGGAAGGGCGCGCCTCGATCCGCGTGGCGACCTACGCCGCCAGCGTGCCGGATCCGCTGCTGCGCGAAGCCCTGACCATGAACGGCAGCGAGGAAGCGCGCCACAAGGTGGTGCTCTCGAAGCTGGTCGAGGCATACGGCATCGCGCTCGCGCCCGAGCCGCCTTATCCCGCACCGGACGACCCGCTGCGCGCGTGGATGCTGACCGGCTACAGCGAGTGCATCGACAGCTTCTTCGCCTTTGGATTGTTCGAGGCCGCGCGTCAGTCCGGCTTCTTCCCCGAAGAACTGGTGGAAACCTTCGAGCCCGTGATTCAGGAAGAAGCCCGCCATATCCTGTTTTTCTCGAACTGGGTGGCGTGGTATCGGCGCAATCTGCCGTGGTATCGACGGCCCGCGTTCCTCTTCAAGGTGGCGAGCGTGTGGGTGTCGCTGATCGTCGACCGCATTTCGCTGGCGCGCGGCTTCGATACGAACGGCGCGGCGCAGGACATGAATTTCCCCGCCAACGTGGGCGATTCGGTGGGCGGCGGCGTGTCGGCGGCGGCGCTCATCGACCTGTGTCTGACTGAAAACGACCGCCGCATGGGTGGCTACGACGCCCGGCTGCTGCGTCCCACCACTGTGCCGCGCCTCGCGCGTCTCGCACGGCGCTTCATCCGCAAATAGCCGGGCGGCGCCGCCGTTTGGCGAGGCGGCGCGGCGCTCCGCGCCGGTTTATCGTCAGAACGCGGCGCCTGTTCGGGCGCGGCGGTATCCATCGGCTCCAAACCTTTGCGACAATTGCGTCCGTCACGACGACGGCGTCGCCGGAATGCGTCTGCCTGAGGAAAGGGCGGCGTTTCTTCGGCCGGCACGATCGAATGGCTTTCAGAGCCGTCCAGATAGAGTAACGTATTGGGCACCCCATCTTTTGCCTGGTTACACGGAGTTTTGAGGCGCTTATGTACACGGATACCGACGCAATCACGGATGAACAGGTCGCGGAAATTGCGGATCGCATGGCCGAAGACGGCCGGACGATTTCCCCAGTGACGGTGGGCGCAGAGATGCCGGGCGCATCGACCGTGGCCATCGCCGCGGCCCTGGAGCGCTGGCGCGACGCCCGTCAGCCGTACGCGCCGCACGTGCCGGCCCGCGCCGCAGTGCCGGCCGACCTCGCCGACACGCTGGCCAACGCCGCCGAGCGGCTCTGGCTGGCCGCTCAGGGCGAAGCCGAGCGGGCGGTCAGCGAGCATCTGGGGGCCGTCACGCGGCATCTGGAGGCGGCCCGCGCTGAGCGCGACGAAGCGCTGGGCGAATACGAAAAGTCCGCGCGTGAAGTCGAAACGCGTCGCGAGCAGCAGCTTGTTCTGACCCATTCCCTGACCGCCGCCGAGGACACCGCCGCCCGTCTCGCCACCGAACTCGCCGCCGCCACCACCCGCGCCGACAGCGCCGAGGCGCAAGCCGGGGAACTGGCGCAACAGGTTTCGGTGGAACAGGCCGCGCTGGAACACACCAAAGCCGAACTCGACGACGAGCGCAAGGCGCGCGAAAGCCTGGCCGAAGCCGTCACCAGCCAGAACGACGACATCGCGCGGATGACGCGCGAGCAGGAGGAGGCGCGTCAGGAGATCGCCTCGCTCAGCTACGACTGCCAGGCGAAATCCGCCGAAGCCGATCTTGCGTTGCAACAGGCGAGCGACGCCGCCGCCCGCGCCGAAGCCGCCACCACGCAGGCGCGCGACGCGCTGGGGCAGCTTGCCGCGATCGAAGCCGAGCGGGACGAAGCGCATCGCGAACTCGCCGCCGAACGGCAGACGAGCGCCGCGCGCAGCGAAGAAGCCGCGATCCAGTTCGACGAATTGCAGCGCGTCTCACGCGAACTCGAAGCCGCGCGTCAGGACATCGCCTCCGCGTCGGCGGCTCAGACGGCGACGCTCGCCGAACTCGCCGGGATGTCGCAGGAAGCGTCCGCCTCGCAAGCACGTGCCGACGCAGCGGAGCAACACGCGGGTGCGCTGACGCAGCAACTCGCCGAAGCCGAGCAGGCCAAGGCAGCCGACGCCGAGCGCTGGTCGCAGGAAGCGGGCGCGGCCTCCGCGCGCGCCGAAGCCGCCGCCGCGCAGGCGAGCGAGAGCCAGGCGAAGCTGCTCGAACTGGAGGCGGCGCTGGCCGCGGCGCGCGAGCAGACACGCGCCATGACCGAAGCCAACACGGCGGCAACTACGGAATTGAGTCAGCTTTCGCACGAAGCATCGGCGGCGAAGGAGCAAGCCGAACTCGCCGAACAGAAAGCGGCGAAGCTGGAGCAGCGGTTGCAAGCTGCCGAACAGGCCAAAGCAGCCGACGCCGAACGCTGGTCGCAGGAAGCCGGCGCGGCCGAGTCGCGCGCGCAGGCCGCGGCGGTGCAGGCGAGCGAGAGCCTGGCACGCGTGGTCGAGCTGGAAGCGCAGTTGGAGCAGGCCCGCGAGCAGACGCGCGCCGCGACCGAGTCGCATACGCTCGCCGGCGCCGAGCTGGCGCAGGTGTCGGCGGATGCGCAGGCCGCGCGTCAGCGAGCCGAGGCCGCCGAGCAGCACGCGGCGCAGCTGGAACAGCGTCTCGTCGATGCCGGCCAGGCCAGTGCCGCGCGAGTCGCCGAGGCCGAGGAGCGCTGGTCGCGTGAAGCCAGCGCGGCCGAGTCACGCGCGGAAGCCGCTGCGGCAAGAACGGAAGAAACGTTGGCGCAACTCGCGACGCTCGAAGCGGAACTCGCCGAGGCACGCACGGCGCTGGCCGCCGAGCGTCAGGCGAGCGCGGCGCACGGCGAGGCCGCGTCCACGCATCGCGACGAGTTGCAGCGCGTGACGCAGGAACTCGACGAGGCGAAGGCGCAGGTGAACGCGCTTCACGAGGCCAGGGAAACCGCCAGTGGCGAGCTTGGCCGGGCGTCGCAGGAAGCGTCGGCGGTGAAGGCGCGGGCGGATGCCGCCGAACAGCACGCGGCGCAACTGGAGCAGCGTCTCGCGGAAGCCGAACAACGTCTGGCGGAAGCCGGCGAGACGCGTACCGTGGCGGAACAGCGCCTGGCCGAAGCGGAACAGGCGCGTACGGAAGCCGAACAACGTCTCGCGGAAGCCGGCGACACGCGGACGGCGACGGAACAGCGTCTCGCCGAAGCCGACCACGCGCGGGCGGACGCCGAACAGCGTCTGGCGCAAGCCGACGAGGCGCGCGCGCAGGCGGAACAACGTCTTGCCGCCCTCGAGCAGCAGGCCGGTGCGCAATCGGGACAACATCTCGCCGAGGTCGAGCAAACGCGCGCGGAATCGGAGCAGCGTGTCGCCGATGCGGAGCGCGCGCGCGCCGCACTGGAGCAACGCCTCGCCGACGCGGAAAAGGCCCACACGGAATCAGGCCAACGTCTCGCCGAGACCGAGAAGGCGCGTGTCGACGCGCAGCAGCGTCTCGCCGAAAGCGAGAAGGCGCGGGCCGACGCCGAGCGTCGTCTGGCCGAGGCGGACAAAGCGCGCGCCGAAGCCATGCAACGCAGCCAGAAGCTGGCCGCGCAGGCCGCCGACTCCGATCGCACGGAAGAGATCGCCGAGTTGCAACGTCAGATTACCGCTCAGGCCAAGGCGCACGAGAAAGCCTTCGGCGAGTTGCGCACGATCGCCGAGCAGTGGGTCGAGCACGCCAAGGATCTGAAGCAGCGGCTCGGGTCGGCCAACGAAAAGCTGCTGTTCGTCGACTCGCGCAGCACGGGCGAGGTGGCGCTCATCCGCAAGCTTTCGTCGGAACTCGAACGGCTCAAGCCCGACAGCGAACTGATTTCGCGTGACGCGCAACAGAAGCTGATCGGCGCGACCATGTCCGAACGGCTTGCGCAGAAAGGCTATCGCTATGACCCGGCGACCGCGGTGATGTCGAAGGTCGAGCGCTGATGAGGTAAGGCAAAGAGGCGGGGCTTGGCGCCGCCTCTTTGTCATCCGCGCGCCGCGCGAGACCGCCGATTCTCACTGCAGGCAGACTGCGCCGTAGTCCACCATACGCCGCACGACGTAGCGGCGCTGCAGCGCCGGCATCCACGGATTGACGCACACGATTTCCATGTAGGCGTTCGCAAGAAGTGTGATCGACGTAGACATTTCATTCACCTGACTCGAAAAGGACGCTGCCGGAGACGGCGGCCCGCAAGGGGCGCCGCATGTGAACCATGGTCCGGCAACGCGGCCGGCCGGCTTTTTCAGTTCACCTCGTCCTTTTCAGATTCGCACCGCGGCGTCGGTCCGCGTGCAATGCCACCCTGTCTGCATCCCCACCCAATTTCGTTTAGCATGCGTTTGGCGTTCCCGAGCGCTTCGGGTTATATATGCTGCTGTCCCGCCACGTCCATCAAAGTGCTCACGTAATGTCCGATACGCCCATTCCCGCAGCCGTCACTCCCGAACCGCAGGCCGTGTCCGCGCAGGTCAAGCGAAGCGCGATCTTCATCGTCGCCACGGTCAACCAGGACGCAGCCAGCCTGAACACCGTGCGCGCCTGGTGCGGCGATATTGCCGCGCTCGTGCGCGCCGTCGCCAAACGGATACCGGACGGCGGATTGTCGTGCGTCTGCGGTTTCGGCTCGGACGCGTGGGACATGCTGTTCGGCGCGCCGCGTCCGGCCAATCTGCATCCGTTCCGCGAATTCGGCACGGGCGAGCGCGTCGCGATCGCCACGCCCGGCGACATCCTGCTGCACATTCGCGCCGATCAGATGGACCTGTGTTTCGAGCTTGCCACTCACCTGATGGGCCGGCTCGGTTCCGCCGTTACCACGGTCGACGAAGTGCACGGTTTCCGTTACTTCGACCAGCGCAGCATGGTGGGTTTCGTGGACGGCACGGAGAACCCGACCGGCAACGAGGCGGTGCTGTTCACGGTGGTCGGCGACGAAGATCCGGAGTTTTGCGGCGGCAGCTACGTGCTCGCGCAAAAGTATCTGCACGACATGACGGGCTGGAACGCGCTGCCGGTCGAGACGCAGGAACGCATCATCGGCCGCACGAAAATGACGGACATCGAACTCGACCCGGCGGTCAAGCCGAGTTCGTCGCACAGTTCGCTGACCACGCTCGACGAGAACGGCGAGGAGATCAAGATCCTGCGCGACAACATGCCGTTCGGGCGGCCGGGTGTCGGCGAGTTCGGCACGTATTTCATCGGCTACGCGCGCTCGCCGGCGCCGATCGAACAGATGCTGGAGAACATGTTCGTCGGCCGTCCGCCGGGCAACTACGACCGGCTGCTCGACTTCAGCCGCGCGGTCACGGGCGGTCTGTTCTTCGTGCCGTCCGAATCCTTGCTCGAAGCGCTGGCCGACCGCAGCCCGGAAGCCGTCGCGGCACCGGACGCGGCGCCCGTAGCGCCGTCCGAATCCCCAACCATTGCCGAGCCGGCCAGCGATGGTTCGCTGAACATCGGCTCGCTCAAAGGAGTACCTCAGTATGAATAACCTGCATCGCGAGCTGGCGCCCATTTCCGCCGCTGCCTGGGCGGAGATCGAGGAAGAAGTGGCGCGCACGTTCAAGCGTTCCGTGGCGGGTCGCCGCGTGGTGGATGTGGAAGGCCCCAAGGGTTTCAGCCTGAGCGCCGTGGGTACGGGGCATCTGTCGAGCATCGCCGCGCCGCAGGACGGCGTGAGCGCGCGTCAGCGTGAAGTCAAGGCGCTGGTGGAGTTGCGCGTGCCGTTCGAATTGACACGCCAGGCGATCGACGACGTGGAGCGCGGCGCGGAAGACTCCGACTGGCAGCCGGCCAAAGACGCCGCGCAGCAACTCGCCTATGCCGAAGACCGCGCGATTTTCGACGGCTACAAGGCGGCGGGTATCGTGGGTATTCGCGAAGGGTCGTCGAATCCTACGCTGAGCTTGCCGGCCGACTTCAGCGAATATCCGGCGGTGATTGCCAAGGCGTTGACGCAATTGCGCCTCGCGGGCGTGGACGGTCCATATTCGGTGCTGCTGGGCGCGGACGCGTACACGGCCGTGAGCGAAGCCAGCGACCAGGGTTATCCGGTGCTCGCGCACATCAAGCGTCTGACGAACAACGAGATCATCTGGGCGCCGGCCATCCAGGGCGGCTGCGTGCTGTCCACCCGTGGCGGCGACTTCGATCTGCACATCGGTCAGGATCTCTCGATCGGCTACCTCAGCCACACCGATCAGGTGGTGCGTCTGTATCTGCAGGAAACGCTGACCTTCCTGATGCTGACGAGCGAAGCATCCGTCGCGGTGCTGCCGGAATAAGAACTGCGGCCGCGCGGCATTGCCGCGGGCCGTCGAACCGGCGTGGAGCGCGGCTTACTCCTCCACGCCGACCAGATTTTCGATGTCTTTCTGAATGCGGATGCGTGCTTCCTGCACGGCCCGCTCGGGCGTGCTGGCCACCAGCGGCAGCATCAGCCCCGATCCCTTGAACTGCGCACCGTACTGCACCCACGCGGCGTAACTGCACACGCCGGAATCTTTCTGCACGACATTCAACGTGACGTCGTAAGTGCGGCGCTTGCCGTTCGTGCGCGTGTATTGAAAGCGGCTCAAGACAGGTCTTGCCATCGGGTCCCTCCGTTCAATGTGCACTGCTTCGCGTGAGAGGACGAATGGCCGAATGGCGTCCGTGTCGAAGCATTGGAAAGCTCATTGTAATGTCATCATTTCACGTGCGGGGGACTCGCGGATGACTGTTACCTTTTCCCATGCAGTGCTTAATTCCGACAAAACAGCGCCGCGCGAAAGCTTAGCGAAAATTATCGGTTGCCCTCCGACTGGCGGTGGACTACATCTAGAGTTGGACGCGTCCGGCCTCGCCGGGCGTCCGCCCGCCAATGCGAGACATATCGACAAGGAGACGCCAGCCATGGGTATGCGCCCAGATCCCACGTTCCATGCATCGCCGAAGCTTGCCATGGACGCGCCGCCGGAGGAGTACGCGTACACCGTGCTGCTGAGCCCCGATTTTTCGCAACCGGACATGCTCGCGGTGATCGACGTCAAACCCGGCTCGCCGACATACAGCCAGGTGGTCCACACGGTTCCGGTGCCGTTCAAGGGCGACGAGTTTCACCACTTCGGATGGAACGCTTGCTCGTCGTCGTTATCGCCGCTGACGGGACATGCGTTTCTCGAACGGCGCTACCTGATCATCCCGGGCATGCGGTCGTCGCGCATCTACATCGTGGATACTCAGCCGCATCCCACGCAGGCGAAGATTCACAAGATCATCGAGCCCGAGGAAATCTTCCGCAAGACGGGCTATTCGCGTCCGCATACGGTGCATTGCGGTCCGGAAGGCATTTACGTGAGCACGCTCGGCGGCGCGGGCAAAGACGGCACCGATGGCCCGCCGGGAATCTTCATCATGGACTGCGAAACGTTCGAGGTGCTCGGGCGCTGGGAGATCGATCGCGGCATCCAGGAGAAGCACTACGACTTCTGGTGGAATCTGCCGCGCGATTACATGGTGTCGAGCGAATGGGGATTGCCGCCGCAGTTCGAAAACGGCATCGTCGCGGAAGACCTGCTCTCGAACAAATACGGTCATCGGATTCACTTCTGGGATTTGCGCGGCCGACGCAACGTGCAGACGCTCGACCTCGGCGCGAATCATCAGATGGCGCTCGAAGTGCGCCCCGCGCACGATCCGAGCCGCGAATACGGCTTTATCGGCGTGGTGGTCGATACGACGAATCTGGAAGGCTCGATCTGGACGTGGTGGCGCGAAAACGGCGAGTTTCATATCGAGAAGACCGCGACCATTCCAGCCGAACCCGCCGCCACCGAATTGCTGCCGCCGTTGCTTCAGGGCTTCGGAGCGGTGCCGCCGCTCGTCACCGACATCGACCTGTCGATCGACGACAAATTCCTCTACGTCGCGTGCTGGGGCACCGGCGAACTGCGTCAATACGACGTGACGGAGCCACGCAAGCCGAGACTCACGGGATCGGTTCACGTCGGCGGGATTGCGCGGCGCACGCCGCACCCGAATGGCCGCGAATTCGCGGGCGGTCCGCAGATGGTCGAGATCAGCCGCGACGGCAAACGCGTCTATTGGACCAACTCGCTCTATTCCACGTGGGACGATCAGTTCTATCCCGGCGGCGTGCCGGGCGCCCAGGTCATGGCGCACGCGCAGCCGGGCGGCGGACTCGAACTGGCGAAGGACTACTGGGTGAATTTTCCGGACGGTTATCGCGCTCACCAGATCCGGCTGGAAGGCGGCGACTGCTCGACCGATTCGTTCTGCTATCCGTCGGTGGGCGTTTGATCGGCAGCGGCTGGTCGCAGACCGGCTTGTGGCTCGCCGTGCTGGCGAGCGGGCTCTATCACGGCATCAATCCGGCGATGGGGTGGCCGCTCGCCGTCTCCAACGGCCTGATGCAGAAGCGCGCGCGGGCGCTGCTCGGCGCGCTGGCTTTTCTCGCGGCGGGCCATGTGCTCGCCATGTTCGCGGTGATCTTGCCGTTCGCCGTGCTGGCCGTCGTGCTCACCTGGCAGCGCCAGATTCAGATCGGCGCGGCTCTGCTCGTGATCGGCTTCGGCATTTTTCTGCTGATCCGCAAGCGTCATCCGCGCCTGCTCGCGCGCATTCCGCCCGCGCGTCTCGCGCTCTGGTCGTTTGCCGTGGCGATTGCGCACGGCGCGGGTCTGATGCTGGTGCCGATCTACCTCGGACTATGCCGCGCTTACGCGATGGATCGCGGTCATCAGGCCGCGCAGACCCTAATCGGCGCCAATCTGGGGATGGCGCTGCTGGTCGCCTGCGTGCATGCCGCCGCGATGCTGGCGGCCGGCGGCACGCTGGCCTGGCTGGTCTATCGCTACCTCGGGCTCCGGTTCGTGTCGCGTAGCTGGTTCAATCTCGACGCCGTGTGGGCCGTCAGTCTGATCGTGGTGGGCGGCGTGTCGCTAGCCGTCAACGCCACGGCCACGGGCGGCGCGAGTTAGCACGGCCACTGTCGGCGCTGCTGCGCCCGCGACCTACGCCATTAAGCGTTTTATGCACTAGGATGCCCTCAGTACCTTCCGGCGCCGGATGCAAGGTGCGCGTAAGTCACGACAGAGGAGACATCGAATGAGCGAACGCTATGGATCGTTTTGCCCGTGCTGCGGCAGCGCGGAACATCGGGCAATCAGTCGCCGTACCTTTCTGAATCTGCTTGCCGGCACCGCTGCCGGCCTTGCCCTTCCACCGGCTTTCGCGGACTCACCGTCGGTGCCGTCCATCGCTTACGACTCGATTTCAGACCCCGTGCGCTTGCCGAAAGACCTGTATCTCGGCGAATGCTCGGGCGTGGCGCTGAACTCGAAGGGACACATTTTCGTGCTGTCACGCGGTAACAGCACGGGCCCGGCGTACGCCGCCGCCGCGGCGCAATTGCTGGAGTTCGCCCCCGACGGCCGCTTCATCCGCGAGATCGGTCATAACCTGTACGCGTGGTCGTTCGCGCATGCGGTGAAGGTGGACCGTCAGGACAATATCTGGGTGACGGACAAGGGCTCCGACATGGTGATCAAGTTTTCACCGGACGGCCGCGTGCTGATGGTGTTCGGCCGCAAGCAGGAAGCCGCCGACGAAGACACCGGTCCGCTCAAGCATCCGAATCCGCCGCTGCCCGCCGAGCCGGGACGCTTCCGTCAGGTGACCGACGTCGCCTGGGACGCCGCGGGCAATACCTACATCAGCGACGGCTATATCAACTCGCGCGTGGCCAAGGTGGATCGCGACGGCAACTGGGTCAAGTCGTGGGGCGAGCGCGGCACCGGTCCCGGCCAGTTCCATACGCCGCATAGCATTGCCGTGGACGCGCACGACAACGTCTACGTGGCGGATCGCAGCAACCGGCGCATTCAGGTGTTCGACACGGAAGGCACGTTTCTGCGGCAATTCACGATCGACGTTCCCGTGCCGCCCGATGCGCGTCCGGCGATCGGCAACATGCCGGACGAAGCGGCGATTGCCGCCGGCACCTTCGCGCCGGGCTCGCCGTGGGCCATCTGCATTTCGCCGGGGCCGAACCAGGTGCTCTACAGCGCCGACGCGTTTCCCGGCCGCATCTACAAACTGACGCTCGACGGCAAGGTACTCGGCGTGCTCGGCAAGGCCGGCAAGCAGCCCAAACAGTTCGGCTGGATTCACGAAATGGCGTGTCCGTCCGAGAACACGCTATTCGTCGCGGAACTGCTGAACTGGCGCATCCAGAAGCTGGTTCTGCACGCCTGATCAGCGTGCTTCGAGCTTGAAGAAGCCGACCGTCGCGTTCAGATCCCGGCCCTGTGCGCTGAGCGATTCGGACGCGGCGGCGATCTCTTCGACCAGCGCGGCGTTCTGCTGGGTCGATTGATCCATCAGCGAGACCGCCTGATTCACCTCGCCGATCGCGCGGCTCTGATCGCGCGCCGACTGCGCGATTTCGCTGGTGATGGTGGCGACGTTCGAAATGGCTTCGGTCAGTTCGGCAATCGTTTTGCCGGCGAGATTGACCTGTTGCGCGCCGGCCTGCACGTTCTCAACCGACACTTCGAGCAGGGACTTGATCTCCTTGGCCGCGTTGGTGGAGCGCTGCGCGAGATTGCGCACTTCGGCCGCGACCACGGCAAAGCCGCGTCCGCTTTCGCCGGCGCGCGCGGATTCCACTGCGGCATTCAAGGCGAGAATGTTGGTCTGAAACGCAATGCCTTCGATCATCCCGACAATGCCGACGATGCGCCCCGACTGCTCGACCGCGATGTTCATGGTTCGCGCGGCCGTCGTGACCGCGTCGTTGCCGCGGCGCGCTACTTCCACCGCGCCCGCCGCGACGGCGTTGGCGTTGGTCGCCTGATCGGCGGTGCCGCGCACCGTGCCGGCCAGTTCTTCCATGCTCGCCGCCGTCTGCTGGATCGACGCCGCCTGCTGTTCGGTGCGCGAGGACAGATCGATGTTGCCGGCCGACACTTCCTTGGCCGCCAGTTCCAGGTGACGCGTACTGCTCATCACCGTTTGCAGCACGCCGCGCAGTTTCTCGACGAATGCGTTGAACTGGTTCGCGAGCAGGCCCACTTCGTCGTTGCTGACGATCGGCAGACGCCGTGTCATGTCGCCGTCGCCGGCCGCGATCTCATGCATCGAGTGCGCGAGATTGCGGATCGGGTCGGTCATGCGGCGGCCCAGCGCCACCATCGCCACGAGCGCGACGACGAGCACGAGAAAGCCCGCCACGATGAACGTCAGCGTGAGCCGGTTGGCAGCGGCCATCATTTCCGCTTCGGGCACGAGCGCGTAGTACTTCCAGCCGTTTTTCGGCGACGTGTAGACGAACGATCGATAGCGCGCGCCGTCCATCTGGATACCGGCGAGTCCGTCGGCGGCATTGGCCAGTTGCTCATAACCACCGCCGAGGCTTTTGAGTTCCTTGAATTCGTGTTTCTTGTCGCGCGGGTCGATCAGGATCTTGCCGCTGCTGTCGGTCACGACAAGATAGCCGGTCTGGCCGAACTGGATGCCGCTCGTGAGCCGCGCGAAGTCGTCGAGTGAGAGATCGCCTTCCAGCGCGCCGATGATCTCGCCTTTATCGTCCTTCACGACGCGCGCGAACGAAATGATGGCGCCGCCGGAACCGGCCGCGCTGAGATACGGTGCGGGCCGCACGACGCGATCCGGCGCCGTCATCGCGAGCTGGTACCAGGGCCGCACGCGCGGATCGTAATGCGCGCCGTTCAGGCTTTCGATCGGCCATTGCACGTAGCCGCCCCAACGCGTGCCGATGTCCAGATAACGCATGTTCGGATGCGTGTCGCCGAACTGCTTGAGCAGCGAGAAAATCTTCTTCTCGATCTCGCCGTTGGCATCGGGCGTCATCTGTCCGCCGTGGTTCAGATAATCGGTGATGCTGTTGTCGGCGGCTTTCAGTTGCGTGGTTTGCGTCAGGTACGTCAGATTCTGTTCGACGTCCCTGAAATTGACGTCGAGCGATTCGTCGGCCTGAACGATGCGCGCGTGACTCGACTGCTCGAAGGCGTCGACGGCCTGGCGGCGCACATTCAACGCGCCGACGGTGGTGAGGAGGAGAACTGCAAAAATCAGCGCCGCGGCGGACGCGACGCTGAACTTGAATGCAATGGAACGTGTGAGCTTCACCAATAACCCCTGCGCGATGTCGAACTACGAGGGTTGTCGGCGAATATCCGGTTTGCTTGAGCGCTTATCGGCAGAAAGCCGAAAATATTTTCCGGGCGTTTTTGCGGTGTCGTTTTCGGAATGAAACGCGTCGCCGCAACGATGTTTGCGGCGCGCGGAATCGGTTAAAGAAGGCCGGTTTTGCAGTCCACTTACTTCACCGCGCCGAGCGCGAGTCCCTTCACGAGGAAACGCTGCAACCACGCGAACACGATCGACACCGGCAACGTCGCGCACAGCGTGGCAGCCATCACCAGGTGCCATTCCACGACATACTTGCCCGCCACCATGTCCGTGACCTGCACGGTGAGCGTCTTGTTTTCCGGCGAGCGGATCAGCGTGTACACCACCGCGAATTCGTTCCACGCGTTGATGAAGGTGAAGATCGCCGTCACGACGATGGCAGGCACGGCGAGCGGCAGAAACACCTTGAAAACCGCGCGCGTTCTGCCACAGCCTTCCAGCCACGCGGATTCTTCCAGATCGCGCGGCACGGTCTGAAAATACGAGGACAGCATCCACACGGCGAACGCGATATTGAACGCCGCGTACGAGACGATCACGCCGATCTTCGAGTCGACCAGATTGCCGTCGCCGTAAGGAATCATGGCGGCGAGACGGAACAGGCCGACCACCAGCAGGATCGGCGACAACATCTGCGTGACCAGCAGGAACTGCCGGTACAGGCTCTTGCCGCGAAACGGAAAGCGCGCCAATGCATAAGCGGCCGGCAAGCTCACCGCCAGCGCCAGCGCCGTGGAAAGCAGACTGATCACCGTGCTGTTGCGCAATGCCACGCCGAAGTTGGCCGCGACCCACATGTCGGAGAAATTGCTCCACTGCCAATGCACCGGCAACCAGCGCGCCGGATACACGAAGATTTCCGAAGCCGGCTTCAAGGCGGTGAACAACATCACCGCGAACGGAAACAGCACGACCACCACGAGCGGCGAAAGCGCGAGCCAGCACCACAGCGTGCGCTTCATCTTGATGCTGAGACTCATGACGGATCTCCTTCTTTCGCGGGCTGCATGCGCAGATAGGCGATCGAGAAAACGAACAGCATGACGAGCATGATGAGCGAGACGGCGGCTGCCTGACCGGGACGTCCGAGGCGGAAACCGAGTTCGTAGAGATACGTGACCAGAATATGGGTGCTGTTATCCGGGCCGCCTTGCGTCATGACCCAGATAATCGGAAACGAGTTGAACACGTAGATCACGTTCAGCAGGATCGTCATGTTGATGAACGGACGCAGCAGCGGCAAGGTCAGCTGGCGAAACTGCTGCCACGCGCTCGCGCCGTCCATGCGTGCCGCTTCGTAGATATCGCCCGGCACCGAGGACAAACCGCCCAGCAGAATCGTCACGGTGAAAGGAATCGACACCAGAATGCCCACGGCGATCTCCACCGGGAACGCGAGTTCCGGCGTTGCCAGCCAGTGGATCGGACCACCGATCAAGCCCAGTCGCTGCAGGGTCACGTTGACCATGCCGTAGTCGTCGTTGAAGGCCCAGCGCCAGACCACGGCGGTCATGGTCAGCGAGACCGACCACGGCAGCATGACGATGGTGCGCGCCACGCCGCGTCCATAGAAGTCCTGATTCAGGATCAGTGCGACCGGCACCGAAATCAGCACCGTGCCGCCCACCACGAACACGGTCCAGATGATCGTGCGGCGCGCGGCGGCGAGGAAGGCGGGGTCGCTGAAAATGGTCGCGAAATTATCGAAGCCGGTGAAATCGCGGATCGCGCCGAAGCGCGAGACGTCGTGCAGCGATTGCCACACGATGTTGAAAATCGGATAGCTGATGATGAAAAGCGCCAACACCAGACTCGGCGCAATCAGCAACCAGGGCGCCTGCAGGCGCGAAGAAGCGGAACGGCTCATGCGTGCTCGATCGTAAGACGCGTCCACGGCAAAAAGCGGGCGCGACGGGATGGGCCGGATAGTGCACTACGTACGGCGGTTACAGCGGACACGGCAACGTGCAACGGGATGCTGCTGTGCGAAGGCCGGAACGCGCGACGCCTGTACGACGGCGGCGCGCGCTCCGGCTCCCGGCAATGACGCAGGTGTGACGCGATTACTTGCCGAGCGACTTGTTCGCCTGGCTAGCGGCCGCGTTCAGTGCGTCCGCCGGTTTCGCCTTGCCGAGGTAGATAGATTGCATTGCATCGGTCACGGCCTTCGCGGTGTCTTCCCAGCCCGTGACGGTCGGTGCGAAGTGAGCCGTCGGCAGCAGTGCGACGAAAGCCTTGGTGTCAGGATCGTTGAACGCCGGGTCGCTCGCTTCGGCCTTGGTGGTCGGCAGGAAACCTTCGGTCGTCGTGAACTCGACGCGCGGTTCCTTCGTGAACAGATAGTCGAGGAACTTCCAGGCCGACTTCTTCACCTTGGAGTTCTTGAACATCACGATCGAGTCCGTCACCGCGTAGGTGGCGTGCGTCGTGCCCATCGGAATCGGATCGATGCCGTACTTCAGGTTCGGCGCTTCTTTCTTGATCTGCTTGGCGAGGAACGGTGCCGAGATCATCATGGCGACGCGGCCCTGCTTGAACAGGTTCTGCACGTCTTCACGGCTATAGCCGGTCACACCCGGTTGCGTCAGACCGTCGTCGATCAGCGTCTTGTACAGCGTCGCGGCCTTGATGCCGGCCGGCGAATTGAAGGCGGCCTTGCCGTCCTTGCCGACCACGTCGCCGCCGTTGGTCCACAGCGCGTAGTAATAGTAGACGTCGGTTTCGATTTCCTTGCCTTGCAGACCGAAGCCGGCCACGCCTTGCGCCTTCAGTTTCTTCGACGCGTCGATCACGTCGTTCCACGTTTTCGGGCCGTCGGGATAGCCGACCTTCGCGAGCAGATCCTTGTTGTAGTACAGGCCGCGAGCCGAAGCGGCGATCGGCAGACCATACACCTTGCCGTTGATTTCACCCGGCGCGAGGAACGGACCGATGAAGCGGCCCTTGAAGCTCGCGTCCATGTAGCCGTCGAGCGGCTCGGCCACGTCGTCCTTCACGAAGTCGAGCAGCCAGCGCGTGCCGACGATCGCGAGGTCGGCGTTGGCGCCGCCGGAGATGTCCGTTTGCAGCTTCTGTTGCAGCGTGTCCCAGTTCACGTCTTCGATCTTGATCGTCGTGCCGGGATTGGCCTTCTCGAAGTTGCGAGCCATCTTCTCGAAGTACGGCGCGGTTGCGTCGCTGTAGTGGGCGACGGTGACGCGGACCGTGTCGGCATGAGCCGCGACGGCGATACCTGCAAACGCGAGCGCCACGGCAACTTTGCCTAGCGCGAGGGAAGCACGGGCATGCAACGACATTCTCTCTCTCCTGTGTCGAACGGAATTTGCGTTTGAGCGCTTACTCCGGTCCCATCCTGACGATGGTGGGGTGGTCTGCTGCCGTCGCCGGCCGCTTGGGTTGAATTGTTTGTAAAAATCCTACATGACGCAAAATAGGTTGTCACGTAGGGTCTGCCATATTTTTTCTCGGGCGGTTTTGTGCATAAGATGCTGTAAAGCAGGGATATTCTGCGCGGCGAGAAGCAACGGATACCCAATCTTCGGGATGACTGACAAGAACCCGAAACTGCATTTGTAAGAAACTTACACGCTAGCTGGCGCTTTCAGGAACGAGGACGCAGATGAATCGTGTGGTGTTGGTGACAGGCGCGTGCGGCGGTATCGGCAGCGTCCTGTGCAAGCGTTTCGTGGATCAGGGCGACACCGTGCTCGCGCTCGATATCGACGCCGGCGCGCTCGGCGCGTTGACTTCGCAATTAGGTGAAGCGCAGGTCACGCCGGTTGCCGTCGATCTCGGCGACGCCGAAGCGGTGAAGCGCGCCGTGGCCGAAGCCGTCGACCGGCGCGGTCCAGTGGATGTGCTGGTCGCCAACGCGGGCGCGGCCGAGGGGCTGACGCTCGCCACCACCGACGCCGCCGCGTGGCAACGCGACATTCATCTGAACCTGAACGGCACGTATCACACGGTGGAAGCCGTGCGCGCCTCGATGATCGAGCGGCAGAAGGGCGCGCTGGTGCTGATCGGTTCCGTCAACGGTCTGGCCGCGCTCGGTCATCCGGCGTATAGCGCGGCGAAGGCGGGGCTGATCAGCTACACGAAGGCGCTCGCCATCGAACTCGGACGCTACGGCATTCGCGCGAACATCGTGTGTCCGGGTACCGTGAAGACGAAAGCCTGGCAGGCACGCGTCGACAAGAATCCGCAGGTTTTCGACGACCTGAAGAAATGGTATCCGCTGCGCGATTTCGCCACGCCCGACGACATCGCCGACGCCGTGCAGTTTCTGGCCTCGCCGATGGCGCGCGTGATCACCGGCGTGGTCTTGCCGGTGGACGGCGGATTGATGGCGGGCAACCGTCTGATGGCGGAAGAACTGACGCTCGAATCGCTGTGAGCGTCGCGGGCGCTAACGAACGTAGCAAAACAGGCAGCAGAGTAGGTGAGCGAGCGGGTCAACGAAGCACGACGATGAGGACAGCATGGCAGCAGTGCAACTGAGCGGCATCTTCAAACGCTATGGCGACACGCAAGTGGTGCACGGCATCGACCTCGATATCGACGACGGCGAGTTCGTCGTGCTGGTCGGGCCGTCCGGTTGCGGCAAGAGCACGCTGATGCGCATGGTGGCCGGGCTGGAAGAAATCAGCGGCGGCGATCTGATGATCGGCGGCACGCGCGCCAATACGCTCGCGCCGCAGCAGCGCAATATCTCGATGGTGTTCCAGAGTTACGCGCTCTACCCGCATCTGTCCGTCTACGAAAACATTGCGTTCGGGCCGCGCATTCGCAAGGAATCGTCGGCGAGTTTCAAGCCGCGTATCGAAGCCGCCGCGAAGATGCTGAATCTCGGCAGCTATCTGGACCGGTTGCCGCGCGCGCTGTCCGGCGGCCAGCGTCAACGCGTGGCGATGGGCCGGGCGGTGGTGCGCGAGCCGTCGCTGTTTCTGTTCGACGAACCGCTCTCCAATCTCGACGCCAAACTGCGCGTGCAGATGCGCACCGAGATCAAGGCGCTGCATCAACGGCTGAAGAACACGGTGATCTACGTCACGCACGATCAGATCGAAGCCATGACCATGGCCGACCGCATCGTGGTGATGAACGCCGGGCGTATCGAACAGGTGGGCCGGCCGCTCGATCTGTACGACCGTCCCGCGAATCTCTTCGTGGCGAGCTTCCTCGGCTCGCCGTCGATGAACTTCGCCGAAGGCGTTCTGGCGAATCGCGCGACGGGAACCGGCCATACGCTGAAGCTGAACGACGGCGGCGAGATCGTGCTCGAAAGCGTGCCAGCGTCTGCCAGCGTGGGCGCGAAGGTGACGCTGGGCGTGCGTCCCGAACACATCGAAACGATGGCCGCCACGCCGGACGCCACGCTCGCGGTCGAAGTCGTCGAGCCGACCGGCGCCGAGACGCATCTGTACGGAAAGATCGGCGGCAGTACGTGGTGCGTGACGACTCGCCAGCGCTCGAAAGTCGAACCCGGTCAGCAGGTTACGCTGCGTCTGCCGGCCGAGCATATTCATCTATTCGATACGGAGAGTGGACGCAGGCTGGTCTGAACCGCGTGTTGCCAGGCAGCAACGCGACGCGGATTCGTTTAACCCTTAAGGAACACTGGGTGTCCGCACCGAACCTGATCCCCCACATCCGCGGCGCTCTCACCAGTCTGCGGCCTGCCGAGCGCAAGGTCGCCGACATGGTGCTGAGCGACGTCGACTTCGCGATGCGCGCGAGCATCACCGAGCTTGCGCAGCGCGCCGAGGTGTCCGAGCCTTCCGTGACGCGGTTCTGTCGCGCGATCGGCGCGCACGGTCTGCGCGACTTCAAGATGCAACTCGCGCAGAGTGTGGCGGGCGGGATGCCTTACGCCTCCACGGCGGTCGCGCGCGACGACGACGTGCAGACGCTGATGGACAAGGTCGGCGAAGCGGCCATCGACGGCATCACGCACGCGCGCGGCGCGCTGGACCCGGCCGTGGTGGAGAGCGCGATTGCGGCGCTGTCCAGCGCGGGCCGGGTGTTCTTCTTCGGCGTCGGCTCGGGATCGGGGCTCGTCGCGCAGGATGCAGCCTTGCGCTTCCTGCGTCTCGACATCGCGGCCACCGCTTTCACGGACGGTCATCTGCAACGCCTCTACGCGGGCCTGATGGAACCGGGCGACGTCGCGTTCGCGATCTCGCATTCGGGCCGCAGCGTGGAAGTCAACGAAAGCATTCAGATCGCCAAGGAGCGCGGCGCCACCACCATCGCGCTGACCAATGTCGGCTCGCGGCTCGCGTGGCTGGTCGATATTCCCCTGCTGCTGCGCGTGCCGAGCCCGGTCGATCCCAATACGCCGGGCGTGTCCCGCCTCGTGCATCTGTGCATCATGGATGCGCTGGCGATCGGCGTGGCCTTGAAGGCCGGTCCGCAGACGCTCGAAAAGATGCGGCACGCGAAAGCGCGCCTGGCATCGCACGAACCGGAAGCGGCGCGGGATTGACGGCGTAGTTCATCAAGCCGCCGCGCCTCGATGGAAACGCCGGGTCGCTGTGCGACGTGCGACGCCCTCAACTCGCCGTCGCCATCCAGCCGAAACGGTGCGACAGGCGCGAGGCCGCCGCGCTCAAGGTTTGCGCCGGGCCGCCCGCGAGTTCGCTGTCGAAGCTGCCGCTCGGGCCCATCAGCGCGAGCACGAGACAGATGCTGCCGGTATGGTCGAGCACCGGCGCGGCGAGCGTGCTGATGCCGGGCACGGGCCGGCTCAATGCGGTGTCGATGCCGGCCGTGCGGATCTGCACGAGGCGCTGCGCGTAGGCGTCGCTCGCGCCGTTCGCGTGGCTGGCGGCGCCGGCAAGGCGCAGATGGTCCTGTTCGAGCAGACCGTTGCGGACGTCGTCGGCGACATAGGCGGCGAATACGCGGCCGATGGCCGTATTCACCAGCGACATCACCGTGCCGACCCGCAGGCTCACGTGCAGCGGCCGCGCCGCTTCTTCGAGCCGGACGACGGTCGGTCCGAGCGGACCGAGCACCGCCATCGCCACGCTCATGCCGGTCGACGCCGCCAGCTCCACCACTTCCGGTTCCGCTTCGCGCGCCGGCGACAAGCGCTGCAAACCGATCAGGCCGAGTTCTAGCGCGAGCGGCCCGGCTTCGAAACAGCCGGCGGCGTCGCGATTCAACAAGCCGGTTTTCAGCAGACTCACCAGATGCGGAAATGCCTTGGCCGGCGGCATGCCCGCTGCGGCCGCGAGGTCGCGCAGGCTCAAAGGACGCGCGGCCGCCGCCAGCGCCGTGAGCAATTCGCCCGTGCTGTCGAGCGACTGGATGCCGCGCTGCGGTTTCGTGTCGGTCGTGGATGGTTCGGGCGTGGAAGTCATGATGCGGAAGACGCCAGCAGGGAAGGGGCGGCGGCCAGCGCGGCGCCGATGTCGTGCGTTGCCGCGAGCAGCGCGCGGGCCGTCGGGCCGTCGGCGCTCACGTCGATCGAGCCCGTCGAGCCGATCACCGTGAGCGCGAGGCAGAGGCGTCCATCCGGATCGAGCACGGGCGCGCTCAGGCTGCTGATGCCGGGACTCGGCGCGTCGACGCTGCTTTCCAGGCCGCGCGCGCGGATCTCGCCCAACACCCGCGCGAAGGCGGCGCGTTCGTCCGGTGGCGTCATGGCTTCGTCCGCGCCGCCGGACTGGTTTGCCCACATGCGCGCCACGGCCTCATCGGACGAATAGGCGCAGAACACGCGTCCGGTCGAGGTGGCCGGCAGCGACATCACCGTGCCGACGTGCAGATTCACGTGCAGCGGAAAACCCGCGTGCTCATAGCGCACGATGGTCGGGCCTTGCGAGCCGGCAATACAGATCGCGACGCTGAAGCCGATCGCCTCGGCGAGCGCGACGACGCGCGGCACGGCGGCGCGAAACGCGGGCTGGCCCTCCAGATGCATGAGGCCGAGTCGCAACGAGAGCGGCCCCGGCTCGTAGCGTCCGGACAACTCGTCGCGCTTGATGAGACCGAGGCGGCTCAGGCTCACCAGATAGGCATGCGCTTGCCCCGGCGCAATCTGCGCGGCCGCGGCGAGGTCGGAGAGCGCCAGCGGACTGCGCGCCTGAGCGAGCGCCAGCAGCACGCGGCCGCCCACTTCGACACTCTGGATGCCGCGCTGGGTCTTGCCGCCCTCGGCGATCTCGCCGCCGGCCGCTTCCACGCCGCTGCCCGGTTTAGCTGCTTTCTTCACGCCCGCGCTCGTCCCGTTAAAAGGGTCCATGTTAGCCGAAGCGCCGCTCGCGACTGTGCGCTTCATGGTGTCATCTTAGAAGCTTTGAAATTTGCGTATAGCGATACATTTCGCTATTGACAAATAAACTGGCCAAGTCATAAGATGCATTCACCCCGACATACCGGTGCAGTCACAGAGTAAAAAACGGGGCGAGACATCCTCCAATACCGCCAGTCCGCGCCACGCGCAGCCGGCCGTCTCGCCTCACGTCCACATTTTTGAGGGAGACAAGCATGGCAAAGGCATTCGCATCCCAGGCCGATCTGGAAGTCAAAAAGGTCACGTGGACCCAGCTGTCCGAGAACGCCTACGCGTACACGGCCGAAGGCGATCCGAACTCGGGCGTGATCATCGGCGACGACGGCGTGCTGATCGTCGACACCACGGCCACGCCTGCCATGGCGCAAGACCTCATCGCGAAGATTCGCAGCGTCACCGACAAGCCGATCAAATACGTGGTGCTGTCGCACTATCACGCGGTCCGCGTGCTCGGCGCGTCGGCGTATTTCGAGGAAGGCGCGCAGGAAGTGATCGCGAGCCGCGGCACCTACGAGATGATCGTGGAGCGCGGCGAAGCGGACATGAAGTCGGAAATCGAGCGCTTTCCGCGTCTGTTCGCCGGCGTCGAGACGGTGCCCGGTCTGACGTGGCCGACCCTGGTGTTCGAGAAGGAAATGACGTTGTTCCTCGGCAAGCTCGAAGTGCGCATCGCGCATCTCGGCGCGGGTCATACGAAGGGCGATACGGTGGTGTGGCTGCCGTCGCAGAAAGTGCTGTTCTCGGGCGACCTGGTCGAATACGACGCAGCCTGTTATTGCGGCGACGCGCAACTCGCGCAATGGCCCACCACGCTCGAAGCATTGCGCGCGCTGAACGCTGAAAAACTGGTGCCGGGCCGCGGCCCCGCGCTGACGACGCCGGAAGACGTCAACAAGGGTCTCGACTACACGAAAGACTTCGTCACCACGCTCCTGCAGCAGGGCCGCGAAGCCGTCGAACAGAAGCTCGATCTGAAAGCCGCGATGGCGCACACGCGCAAGGCGATGGATCCGAAATTCGGTCAGGTGTTCATCTACGAACACTGCTTGCCGTTCGACGTGTCCCGCGCGTTCGACGAAGCCAGTGGCATCACGCATCCGCGCATCTGGACGGCGCAGCGTGACAAGGAAATGTGGGACGCGCTGCAAGCCTGATAGAAAAGTACGGATAGCCAGGCAGAGACGGACGGAGACACAAGATGAGCATCAACTACCAGACGCTGTCGTTCGAGTACCAGCCTTGCCGCAAGCAGAGCGCGCAAGGTACGGCGGACCAGGCGGCTTATCCCGTGATCGTGGTGGGCGCGGGGCCGGTGGGCCTCGCCACTGCAATCGATATCGCGCAGCAGGGCGTACCGGTCGTGCTGGTCGACGACGACTGTTCGCTCTCCACCGGTTCGCGGGCGATCTGCTTTTCCAAGCGCTCGCTCGATATTTTCGACCGGCTGGGCTGCGGGCAGCGCATGGTGGATAAGGGCATCAGCTGGAATGTCGGCAAGGTGTTCCTGAAAGACGAACTCGTCTACACGTTCAATCTGCAGCCGGAAGCGGGCCACCATCGGCCTGCTTTCATCAATCTCCAGCAGTACTATGTGGAAGGCTTTCTGCTCGAACGCGCGCAGGCCATGCCGAACCTGGAGATCCGCTGGAAAAGCAAAGTGGTCGGCGTGCAGCAGAACGGCACGCCGGGCACGAGCGAGGCGAGCGTCACGTTGAGCGTCGACACGCCGGACGGTCAGTACGCTTTGCGCGGACGCTACGTAGTGGCGGCCGACGGTTCGCGCAGTCCGATGCGCAATTTGATGGGACTCGACAGCAAAGGCGTCACCTTCAAGGATCGTTTCCTGATCGCCGACGTGAAGATGGAAGCGGAGTTTCCGACCGAACGCTGGTTCTGGTTCGACCCGCCGTTTCATCCGAATCAGTCGGTGCTGTTGCATCGTCAGCCGGACAACGTCTGGCGTATCGACTTCCAGTTAGGCTGGGACGCCGATCCCGTGCTCGAAAAAACACCTGAGCGCGTGATTCCGCGTGTGCGTGCCTTGCTGGGTCCGGACGCGAAATTCGAACTCGAATGGGTCAGCGTCTATACGTTTTCGTGTTTGCGCATGGATCGCTTCCGGCACGGCAACGTGCTGTTCGCGGGCGATTCGGCGCATGGCGTGTCGCCTTTCGGCGCGCGTGGTGCCAATAGCGGCGTGCAGGATGCGGAAAATCTCGCGTGGAAACTCGCGATGGTGCTCGAAGGCCGGGCATCGGACGCGCTGCTCGACACGTATGCGAGCGAACGCGAGTTCGCCGCGGACGAGAACATCCGCAACTCCACTCGCTCCACCGATTTCATCACGCCGAAGAGCCCGGTGAGCCGCGTGTTTCGCGACGCCGTGCTGAAGCTCGCGCGTCATCATCCGTTTGCGCGGCAACTCACGAACAGCGGGCGTCTCTCCGTGCCGGCGGTATTGCGCGATTCGCCGCTGAATACTTCGGACGCCGATCGATTCGAAGGGGCGATGGTGCCGGGCGCTTCGTGTGTCGATGCGCCGGTGCGGGTGGCGGGCGAGGCGGCGTGGTTGTTGCCGCAACTCGGGCAGCAGTTCACCGGCGTCCTGTTCTGCGGCGATCAAACGCCGGACGCCGCCACGCAAGCGGCCTTGCGCGACATCGGCAAGGGTCCGATTCCGTTGAAGCTGGTACTGGTGACGAACGACGCCACGCAGCAGGTGGACGTGCCAGGCGCCGTCATGGCGCACGACACCGAAGGTCTTGCCGCTGCGCGCTACGACGGCCGCCCCGGCACGTTCTATTTGCTGCGTCCGGACCAGCATGTCTGCGCGCGCTGGCGGAGCGTGGACGCAAACGCCGTGGAGCGCGCGCTGAAACGCGCATTGTGTGTCGAAGGAACGGCCTGAATGCCGGCCGCGTTTCGAACCCGGCACGCCTGATTGCAGCAGAAAAAATAGCAGGAGACAGACATGGCCTTGAACACCCAACCTAATCTCGCGCGTCCCGACGATTTCTACGAGGCGCTGATCGACATGCATCGCGATCTGGACGACGCGCAGAGTCAGTCGGCGAATGCGCAACTGATTCTGCTGCTCGCCAATCATATCGGCGACCACGCCGTTTTACTCGACGCCATGCGCTTCGCGCGCGAAGGCGTGACGAGCGCGGTGGGACAAGACGTTGCCGGCGGCGCCGATTTACATCCGCTCGCAGCCTGAAACGTGCGGGTCGAATAAAACGCCTCACGCGCGGGGCCATTCGAGCCTCGCGCACACACCGCGGCATGCGGCGCATTTCGTGCGCGGCGTGCCGTTCCAGTAGCAATCGACAACGCGGCGCATCAAGACGCCGGACCCCGGCGGGTCCGCTGGACCCTCACGTTTGGAGATAACCGATGAGCCAATCCCTCGCCTCTGCGCTCGAGCCGGGCGCATCCGCTGCTGCGTACGACGATCTGCTGTATCGCAAAGTCTCTTTGCGGATCATTCCGTTTCTGTTTCTCTGTTACGTGGTGTCGTTTCTCGACCGCATCAATATCGGCTTCGCGCAATTGCAGATGAAGCACGATCTCGGCTTCAGCGACGCCATGTACGGTTTGGGCGCCGCGGTGTTCTACGTGGGCTATGTGCTGTGCGAAGTGCCGAGCAACATGCTGCTCGCGCGCTTCGGTGCGCGCCGCACTTTTACGCGGATCATGCTGCTGTGGGGCATTGCCTCGGTCGGCATGATGCTGGTGGCGAAACCCACGCACTTTTATATTTTGCGCTTCCTGCTCGGCGTATTCGAAGCGGGCTTTTTCCCCGGCATCGTGCTGTATCTCACCTACTGGTATCCGGCGCGGCGTCGCGCGGCGGTGCTGTCGATCTTCTTCGCGGGGGTGGCGGTGGCGGGCGTGCTCGGCGGTCTCGTCTCCGGCTGGATCATGCGCGACATGGGCGGCGTGATGGGCATGTTCGGCTGGCAATGGATGTTCGTGATCGAAGGCGCGCCGGCCATCGTGCTCGGCCTGCTGGCATCGTTCTATCTCGTGGACGGTCCGCAGCACGCCAACTGGTTGAACCCGGCGGAGAAAGCGCATTTGATCGCGCAGCGCGACGAGGCGCGCCGCGCTTCGTCGAATGCCCATTCCTCGCATGCATTGAAGCAGGCGTTGCGCAATCCGCGTGTCTATCTGTTCGCCTTCATCTATTTCTCGCTCACGTGCGCCTCGTTGACGCTGAACTTCTGGATGCCCTTGATGATTCGCGACTTCGGCATTCACGACGTGCTGGCGATCAGTCTGTACACGGTGATTCCGAACGCTGTTGGCGCGGTGGGGCTGATTCTGATCGCGCGCAATTCGGATCGTCGCGGCGAGCGGCGCCGGCATTTCGCCGTGTGCACGATCGGCGGCGGCGTTGCGTTGTCGCTGCTTACGTTGCATCTGAGCAGCTTCCCGGTGATGCTCGCGATTCTCTCGCTGGCCGCGGTGCTGATTTTCGCCGCGTTGCCGATCTTCTGGACCGTGCCGTCGAGCTATCTGTCGGGCACCGTGGCGGCGGCCGGCATCGCGCTCATCAGCAGTATCGGCATTACCAGTGGGATCGTGAGTCCGTGGGTGATCGGGCTCATCAAGACGCACACGGGCAGCATGGATAACGCGCTGTATCTGCTGACGGCTTTGCTGTTCGTCAGCGGCGTGGCGCTGCTGCGCGGCGTGCCGAAAGACGCATGAGTCATCCGCGCGCCGCTGACGCTTGAAACGTGTCGGGCAGCAGATCGGGTAGAGTCGCGTTTAACTATTCCGCGCCCTAGCGTGTCCGCCCGAAGCTCGTCATGCCCATTGTCGACCCTGTTCTGATCTCGCATGACGGCCCGCCCGACATTTCCGTGTGGCGGGTCGATATTCCACTTGCGGCGTCGCTGACGGACACGGCATTCTCATCGCTCAGCAGCGACGAGCGCGCACGCGCGCAGGCATTCCGTCGCCATGAAGACGCGCTGCGTTTCGCCACGGTCCGCGCCGCGCTGCGCGAGCGCCTTGCCGCGCGACTCGATATCGAACCGCACGCCGTGCGTTTTGCACTCGACGCCAATCGACGGCCGCACCTTGCCGATTCCACGTCGCTCGATTTCAACGTCTCGCATGCGGGCGCGCACGGCGTCGTGGCGATGTCGGCGCTGAGGCGCGTGGGTGTCGATATCGAAGCATGCAGCGACCGATTCGACTGGCGCTCGATCACGACGCTGACGCTCGCCGCCGACGAAGCCGCGTGGATCGAATGCCTTGCCATGCCATCGCGTGCGGCCGCGTTTTACGACGCATGGGTGGCGAAAGAAGCGCTCGTGAAAACCACGGGCGTGGGTATCGCGCGAGGGTTGCAGCATCTGAGCGTGCTGCCGCGCGAGAGCACGGCGTTCTGGTTGCGCGCTCACGTGCCCGAAGGGATGCGCGACCTGCAGGGCTGCTGGCTGCCCGCGCCGCAAACTTACGCCGCCGGACTTGCCTGGTCTGCCAGCGCACCGCGCCAGGCGTGTTGCGATAGCGCCTTCGGCCAGCCGATAGCGTAGACGCGCGTCACCGGCTGGGCGAGCGCGACGGCGGCACGCACCTTGCCCGCCATCGGCACGTCGAGCAGATGCCAGCGGCCATGCTGGGCCAGATCGTAGCCACACCATGCGCTGTCGTTGTTAAACAGATCGGGGTCGATGTCGTTTGGTGCGTAACGCAGCGCGTTGCACAGGCTCATATAGCGGGCGCGGCGGCGTTCGCCGTCGAGTGCCGGCAGGTCGGCGGCGATCCCCGGCGCAGGCACGGTGACGCCCAGTCCGAGCGTTGTCGCCGATACGCCGATCACGATCCAGATGCCGCCATAGGCGATGTCGAGCGCGAGGCCGCGGCCGTCGCGTGGATGACGCGCGCGTAGCTTTTCGTTGCCGTCGTCGTGCAGATCGACATCGGACGGCTGGCACCCGAACAGGTTAGCGACGATCCAGCGCGCCACCACACGAGCACTCACGAAGCGTTTGCGCAACGCGGCGTTGGGATGCAGCCGCGCGCGTTCGCGCTCGCCCTTCGAAAGCCACGTGTCGCCTTCCTGAACCGGCACCGGCAACCACTCGCAACGGAAGCGCCACAGATGCAGGTCGCCCGCACGCGGCACGCCGAGGTTGTGCGGAAAACGTCGCGTAAGCGGGCTCGAAACGAATTCGGGCGCCGCCATGGCAACGACGCTGGTCGGCACCCATTGCGCTTCGCGGGGAGGTTCGGAAGCGTCGGCGCGTTCGAGCGCGCGCGGCGAGCCGGAATAGGCGAGTTCCATCGGCATACGCTGGCGTCCTCAGTGCATGTACGTGACGCGGCGCGCCTGCACGTCGAGTTCGAGTCCCGCGTCGAGCAGATCGATGGCGAACCAGCGGATCAGTTTGAGCACGCCGCTGACAGCCGGCGCGGGCAACCATTCGCTCAACATGCGCAGCGCGGCGCCGCTATGGGTTTTTTGCAGCAGCGCAATGGTTTGCAGAATCACGGCTTCGTCCTTGCCGAGATCGCTCGCGCAGCGGCAGCGCATGTCGAGCGGACGATACGAGACGTGCATCAGCGAACGCATCAGCAGATCGAAATGTTCGATACCGTCCTGGCGCAAACCGATGCCGCTGAGAATGTCGCGCCAGTTCACCCCGCCGCGCGCCGACTCGCACGCCGGCCGCAGCCACGTGCGAACCGCGCTCAGCACGGTGCGGTCGGAGGAATCGGTGGTGTCGGTCAGATGGTCGTCGATCAGTTCGGGACGGCTGCTGTGTTGAGAGCGGAAGTTCATCGAGGCTCCTGGGTGGACACGGTCCAATGAGTCGCGCCGGCCTGATGGAAGAGTGCCGCGTCGCAGGCCAGCGCTTGTCGCTTGCGACGGATGGGCGATGACGCAGAGTGCGCGTCAGTTTTTCGCGGACGATTTCGCGGACGGCAACGGCTGCCATTCGCGCACATGTTCGCGACGCGGCGGACGCTCGACCTGCTGACCGCGCGTCTTCGGCGTGCCGACGAAAAGAAAGCCGAGCAACCGTTCGTTCGATGCAAAGCCGAGTGCGTCGTGCAGTTCTGCGGTATAGCTGTCCGGTCCGGTGGACCAGAATCCGCCGTAGCCGAGCGCGTGAATGGCGTTGAGCATGTTCATGGCGGCCGCGCCGACCGACAGCAATTGCTCGACTTCCGGCACTTTCGGATGCGTCACGACGGCCGCGCCGAGCGCGATCACCAGCGGCGCGGCAAATGCTTTTTGCCGCCGATGCGCGTGAGCCGAGCGCGGTTCGTCCGGCGAGCGTGCCGAGGCGAGATCCACCAGCACGTCGCCGAGCGCGCCGCGTGCGTCGCCGCGAATCGTGACGAAACGCCATGGCCGCAGGTTGCCGTGATCGGGCGCGCGCAACGCGGCGTCGATGATCAGATCGAGTTCGGCGTCCGCCGGACCCGGCTCGGTGAGCGGCCACTGAGACTCGCGCGACAGCAGCATCTCCAGCGCGGCGGCCGCCCTGGGTTCCGGTGCGGCCAGCGCCGAAGCTTCTCGTTCGATGTCGGGGCGGCTGATGTCTAGCGTGGTCATGATGGTCGGGATTGCCGTGATTGCATGGACTCAATCATGAGCGATTTTCCATGTAAATGCAAATCATTCGCATTTACATGCATTATTCATAGCGTGGCGACTGAGTGCGGGGAACCGGAAAGCGCCGCTGCATAAAGGTTTCGTCCGACGTTGCTAGCGTTAATGCAACTAACCGTCAACCGCCTAAGCCGTCCCCAGATATGATGACGAAGCGCGCCGGCAAGCCCTGGCGCAACCCGCGCGCATCGCTCAATCACGCCACGCTTATGCCGACAGAACAGATCGACGCCGCCCCGAATCTCGCCTCCAGCGCTGCGGCGCAACGCTGGCCGACCTTGTTGCTGGCCGCCGCGCTGTCGCTGGGCAGCGCCATCGCGCTGGGACTCGCGCGCTTTGCCTACGCGCTGCTGTTGCCCGCGATGAAGCTCGATCTCGGCTGGAGCTTCGCTCAGGCCGGCGCGATGAATACGGCCAACGCGCTCGGTTATCTGCTCGGCGCGCTCGCCTTTCCGCCGCTCGCGCGACGCTGGTCGGCGGGCACGTTGTTCAACGTGGGCTGCGCGGCAACCGCATTGCTGATGGCGGCCAGCGGCCTGCTCGCCGACACGCACTCGCTGCTCGTCTTACGCGTGATCACCGGTGCGAGCAGCGCGGCGATCTTCATCAGCGGCGGCGTGCTGGCGGCGCGTCTCGCCTCGGCGAGACCGCACGACGCAGGCCTCGTGCTCGGCCTCTATTACGGCGGCACGGGATGGGGCATCGTGGCGTCATCGGTGCTGGTTCCCGTGACGATTCTCGACGCCGCGCACGGCTGGCAATTCGCGTGGTTCGCTTTGGCTGCGGCCTGCGCCGTGTTCGCCGCGGTGGCCATCGGCGCCGCGCGCAAAATCGAAAGCGTGCACGCGAGTCCAGTGTCGAACGCTCACGCCACGCAGACGACCGACGCGCCGCGCTGGCCGCGTTTCGTCCCGGCGTTGGCGGGCTATACGCTGTTCGGCGTGGGCTATATCGGCTACATGACTTTCATCGTCGCGCTGCTGCGCAACGCCGGCATGAGCGCGACCATCGTGACCGCCTTTTACATGCTGCTCGGCGTGGCGACGGTGGTGTCGGCGCGCGTCTGGTCGGGTTTGCTGGATCGGATGCGCGGCGGCCAGGCGCTGGCCGTGCTCAACGCGCTCCTCGCCGTCGCGACACTGCTGCCCGCGCTCTTCACGCAGCCGTGGGTGGCGTTTGTTTCGGGCGCGTTATTCGGCGCGACGTTCCTCTCGGCGGTGGCGTCGACCACGGCATTCGTGCGTCACAACCTGCCGGCGAGTCATTGGGCCAAGGGCATCAGCGCCTTCACGATCGTGTTCGCGTTCGGGCAGATCGTCGGACCCATGGTGATCGGCTGGGTATCGGACGGCTCGGGTCTCGCGCGCGGGCTGGTTTATTCCGCGCTGCTGCTCGGCGCCGGCGCGGTGCTGGCGGCGTGTCAGAAGCCATTGCGCGCCGTCTCCTGACGCAGCCGGGCGCGCCACACCTGTTGCGCGCGCTACACCTGCACCGACGGAATGCTCTTCATGCAGCGCAGCGCGAACATCGAGCGGCTGTGCCGGATGCCGTGAATCTTGTAGAGCTTTTCGCGTAGAAAACGCTCGTAACCGGCGGTGCCGTCCACCGCGACCTTCACCAGATAATCGTAATCGCCGGAGACGAGATAGGCCTCCAGCACTT
The DNA here is from genome assembly GCF_050436585.1 of Paraburkholderia sp. GAS199. Lineage (NCBI taxonomy): Bacteria > Pseudomonadati > Pseudomonadota > Betaproteobacteria > Burkholderiales > Burkholderiaceae > Paraburkholderia > Paraburkholderia sp. GAS199. Next base: position 352,563 of record NZ_JBNDMM010000009.1, read on the forward strand.
CGGTGAGCGTCGCCAGTTCGGCGCCGAAGCGGGCGAGCGCGTCGTCGTCGTGACGGTCGAGCGTGACTTCGAGCAGCACCACGTCGGCAAAGCCGAGTTTCTGCTGGTCGAGCAGCGCGACGTAGCCGCGAATATAGCCCTCGGTTTCCAGCTGACGCGTGCGGTTCCAGCACGCCGTGGTCGACATGCCGACCAGTTCCGCGAGTTCCGCGTTGCTCAAACGGGCATTCTTTTGTAATTCCCGCAAAATCTTACGGTCCTGATTGTCCAGTGGACGATTTCGAGCTGTCATGGCCTTGTCGGAAGCTTGTTCTGGTATTAGCCATATTAACGGAATATCGTCCCGACTATCCGGTAATCGGGGCGCGTATCAGGAAGCCTATCCAGCCAGCGTCCCGGTATATTTTCAGGGTGCATTTCTGCCCGGGACAACCGTCCGGGCCGCCGGCTCAGGCCAGCGGTCTCGCGCGGCCACAAGCTGCCCCCGGAGTCCCGCCGCTCTCACCGCCGAGCGGCACGCGCGGGCGAATTCCGGAATGACCCTTCCGGAAGACGCGCTCGCCGGGCAGCGTGCATGTTGCTCGCGTCCTCGTGAACAAGACACACAAAAAAAGAAGACGCCGCGCATGCGGGCGTCTCAGGACGCGCGGCCGTGAATGCGGGCCGCGACGCAAGGAACCAGTTTTTTGATGGACTGCTGATCGATCTGACGTGAAAAACGGTGCAGAAAGATCAATGGAAAATGAGGTACAGAATGACCAGAACGATCAGCGGTACGCCAAGAAGCCAGCCGAGAAGGTAGGGCATGGTGTTATCTCCTATCGTGAAGTCGTGATGAAGTATCAGTGCCCCTTCTTCTAAGCATCGCGCGTGCCTGAGCCGGAAAAATGCGCTAAGGCAAGTTCTCCCGCAGCACGATGCTGAATTGCACCGGTTTCACTTCATTCAACGCGTCGCGTTTTTCCCGTACGTTCCTGAAGATGCGCAAGCAGTTGCCGACCATGGCCTGCGGCGTTTGCGTGATCAACGCATCCATGGTGCCGTCGATCAGAAGACCTCGCGTATCCGGTGTCAAACCATGTCCGACGAATAGAATTTTCTGTTCCGCGCGCGCCTCGACGATGGCGCGCGCCACGCCGTCCGATCCACCACCGCTGTTGTAAATCCCGGCGAGATCCGGATGCTGCTCGAGCAGCTTGCGCGTCTGCACGTAGTTGCGTTCGCTGTCGTCGTGTCCTTCGCGCAAGCCGATTACGCGCACCTGCGGAAACGTCGATTCGATCAGATGAAGAAAGCCGATCTCGCGCTCTTCGTGTCCGCGATAGTTGAGACTGCCGGCAAGCATGGCGATCTTGCCGCTTGGGCGCGGTCCCATGAAGCGTCCGAGCAGCAGGGCGGCCGTGCGTCCGGCGGAGCGATTGTCGATGCCCACGTAAGCGAGCCGCCGCGAATTCGACAGATCGGAAATCAGCGTGACGGCGGGGACGCCGTGTTCGGCGAGCGTGTTGACCGCGTCGCGCACCACGGGGTGTTCGAGCGCCATGAACACGACGCCATCCGCGCGCTGTCCGTAATGCAACAGACGGTCGGCGAGTTCCTTGGGATTGAAACTCTCCACGTAGTGCACGCGGCATTTCATGTCCAGCTGATTCCACTGCGCGTGAGCGAAGTCGATGTAGTCGCCGAGCATGTGCAGATAACGATTGGTGCCGGCCGGCAACAGAAACGCGATGCGCATGGGACGCGCAGCCTGCGCAACGGGCGCTTCCTGATTCAGCACATAGCCCAGTTGCGCGGCGGCCTGCATGACGCGCTGTGCGGTAACGGCGCGCACACCCTCGCGGCCGTTCAGCACGCGGTCGACCGTGGCGGTGGACACGCCGGCCGCGCGTGCGATGTCGGGAATGCGCGCGCGGGCGGCCGCGCTGGAGGAAACCGGTTCGGACATAGCCGTCCTTCGCAGAGGTGAAGTCCATCAAAAACCATCAGATTCGCGGTTTGACAGCTATTACCGCGGACGCCTAGTCTTGCAGCTATCCACACGACGGTTCACCGGCCGCAAAGACTCAAAACACGCAGGCGAAGGCGTTACTTGAGACGGGTGATGGTTTTTGATGGATTCGACAGTCACATCAATTATAAGCAAGGAGACGCTCAAATGACCAACCTCGCGAGACGCACGCTGCTGCGCGCCGCAGCCGCCGCGCCGATAGCCGGTGCACTGGGTTTTCCGGCGATCGTACGCGCGGCCTCCGGCCCGGAGTTCGTGTTCAAGTACGGCAATAACCTGCCGCTCACGCATCCGCTGAACATCCGCTCGCAGGAAGCCGCCAATCAGATCAAAGAGGCGTCGAAGGGGCGCATGGAGATCCGGATATTCCCTAACAACCAGCTCGGCGGCGACACCGACATGCTCGCGCAGGTGCGCAGCGGCGGCATCGAAATGTTCACGCCGTCGGCGCTGGTGGTCTCGACGCTCGCGCCTTCGGTGGCCATCAACGCGGTGGGCTTTGCCTTCGCCGACTACAACCAGGTGTGGGCGGCGATGGACGGCAAGCTCGGCGCCTATGTGCGCGCGGCCATGCAGAAAGCCGGGCTGGAGTCGTTCGAAAAGATGTGGGACAACGGCTTTCGCCAGACCACCACGAGTACCGGCCCGATCACCAGCGCGCAGAACATGCGCGGTCTGAAGATTCGCGTGCCGGTGAGCCCGCTGAGCATCGACATGTTCAAGGGACTCGGCGCCGCGCCCACCAGCCTGCAATTCAGCGAGGTCTATTCGTCGCTGCAAACGCATATCGTCGACGCGCAGGAAAACCCGCTGCCGATCGTGCAGGTCGCCAAGCTCTACGAAGTGCAGAAGTTCTGTTCGCTGACCAACCACATGTGGGACGGCTACTGGTTCGTGCTGAATCCGCGCGCGTGGCAACGTCTGCCGAAAGACCTGCAAGGCATTGCCAGCGACGCCTTCAATCAATGCGCCATCAAGCAGCGCGAAGACGTCCGCAAGCTCAACGATGCCGCGGTGGCCGATCTGCAAAGCAAGGGTCTCGCGATCAATCGTCCTGCACCGGACACGTTTCGCGCCGCGCTGCGGCAAGCGGGTTTTTACGCCGACTGGAAGAACAAGTTCGGCAACCAGGCGTGGGATCTGCTCGAACAGTCGGTCGGCAAGCTGGCCTGAGCGTGGCGCACACGGACGGTCATGAAGCACAGCGCGGCGTTGGGTCGCGAGGAGGGGCGGGCATGTCGAATCACGCATTGAATCCGGCGCATCCGGCGGATAGCGGCGTCGCGTCGCACGCGGCGAGTTTGCCGCGGCGTCTGCTGAGAATCTTCGATCGCGGACTCATCGCGCTGGTCGAAGTGTGCGCGGCGGCGCTGCTCGCGGTCGAAATCGTCGTGATGCTGGCGGGCGTGGTGTCGCGCTATGCGCTGCATCAGCCGCTGGTGTGGTCCGATGAACTGGCGGGCATTCTGTTCCTGTGGCTCGCCATGCTCGGCGCCGTGCTCGCCTTGCGGCGCGGCGAACATATGCGCATGACGGCGCTCGTCAGCCGTTTGTCGCCCGAGCGGCGCGCGTTCGTCGATACGCTGGCGATCGCCGCGTCGGTTGCCTTGCTCGCGCTGCTGGTCGCGCCTGCCTACGACTACGCGTCCGGCGAAGCGGCAATCGTCACGCCCGCTTTGCAGATCAGCAATGCATGGCGCGCGCTTGCGTTGCCCATCGGCGCCGGTCTCATGCTGCTGGTCGGCCTGATCCGGCTCGCGCAGGTGAGCCGTGTGCGCGACGTCGTGATCGTGCTGGTGATTGCCGCGTTGCTCGGCGCGGTCGCCGTGTTCGCCGGGCCGTGGTTCCAGACGCTCGGCAAGGCGAACCTCGTGATCTTCTTCGTGGGCGTGGTGGCGATCGGCATTTTCTCCGGCGTGCCGATCGGTTTTTCGTTTGCGCTCGCCACCTTCGGTTATCTCGGTCTCTCGACCTTCACGCCGCTCGAAGTCGTGGTGGGTCGTATGGACGAAGGCATGTCGCACCTCGTGCTGCTCGCCGTGCCGCTGTTCGTCTTTCTCGGCCTGCTGATCGAAATGACGGGCATGGCGCGCGCGATGATCGAGTTTCTCGCGAGCCTCGTCGGGCACGTGCACGGCGGCTTGTCGTTCGTGCTGATCGGCGCGATGTATCTGGTGTCGGGTATTTCCGGTTCCAAGGTCGCGGACATGGCGGCCATCGCGCCGGTGCTGTTTCCGGAGATGAAAAAGCGCGGCGCGTCGGAAGGCGACCTCGTCGCGCTACTGGCCACCACCGGCGCGCAGAGCGAAACCATTCCGCCAAGCATCGTGCTGATCACCATCGGCTCGGTGACGGGCCTGTCGATCTCGGCACTGTTCACCGCTGGCATGCTGCCCGGCGCCGTGCTGGCGCTGATTCTCTGCGTCGTGGTGTGGTGGCGCTATCGCAAGGAAGACCTGAGCGGCGCGCAGCGTTTCAGCCGGCAGCAGATCGCGCGTCTTTTCATCGTGTCCGTCCCGGCGCTCGCGTTGCCGTTCGTGATCCGCATGGCCGTGGTCGAAGGCGTGGCGACCGCCACCGAGGTATCGACCATCGGCATTGCGTATTCGATGGTCATCGGTTTGCTGGTGTATCGCCGCTTCGAGTGGCGGCGTCTGGGTCGCATGCTGGTGGATGCCGCCACGTTGTCGGGCGCGATCCTGTTCATCATCGGTTGTGCGACTGCCATGGCGTGGGCGCTCACGCAGTCCGGCTTTTCGCAGGACCTCGCGCAACTGATGGGCGCGATGCCGGGCGGCGCATACGGTTTTCTGGCGGTGTCGATCGTGGTGTTCGTGATGCTCGGCAGCGTGCTCGAAGGCATTCCCGCCATCGTGCTGTTCGGGCCGCTGCTGTTTCCGATTGCGCGGATCGCGGGTGTCAACGAAGTGCATTACGCGATCGTGGTGATTCTTTCGATGGGCGTGGGTCTGTTCTCGCCGCCGTTCGGCGTGGGCTACTACTCCGCGTGCGCGATCAGCAAGGTCAATCCGGATGCGGGCATGCGGCCTATCGTCGGCTATATGGGCGCGCTGATCGTCGGGCTGATCGTGGTCGCGGCAATTCCCTGGATCTCTATCGGCTTTCTTTAAACCGTCTCTACGGGTTCGTTAGCGGGCGCTGCGCTGCAGGATGCAGCCGCGCCGGGGCGACGCTCGTCTTTCAAAACTGTGCAGCATGGGGAGAGTTTCATGAGTCGTTTCTTTGGCGAGATCCGTCAGGCAGGCTACGTGGTGCGCGATATCGAGGCCGCCATGGACTACTGGAGCCGCGTGCTCGGCGTCGGTCCGTGGTTTTACAACGAGCGCGTGCCGATCGAAAACTACACGTATCGCGGGCAATCGTACGAGGTGCATAACTCGGTGGCGCTCGCCAATTCGGGGCCGTTGCAGGTCGAACTGATCCAGACCCGCAACGACGCGCCTTCCATGTACCGCGATTTTCTCACCGCGGGCCATACCGGTTTGCAGCACAACGCGTACTGGACCACGTCGTTCGACGAAGACCTCGCGCGTCTGCAGGAACAGGGCTTCAAGGTGGCGATGAGCGGCGAGGTGGGACGCAATGGCCGCTTCGTGTATTTCGACACCGAGAATCATCCCGGCACGGTGATCGAACTCTCGGAAGTGGCCGGGCCGAAGGGCAAACTGTTCGACATGATCTACGCCGCGTCGCGCGACTGGGACGGTCGCGAACCCGTGCGCGCGTTTCCGGATCTGAGCACGCTATGACCCCATCGACGCCAACGCAAACGCCCGGCGACGACTGCCTCGAAGCCGACTATCTGATCGAGACGCCGCTCGATCCCGCGCGTGTCGCCGACGTGATGGCGGGCGAGCAATCGAGCGGTACGTTCGTACGCGTCGCCAACGAAACCGACGCATTGCGGGCACGCAGTCGCGCGAGCGTATTACGTATCGACGAACTCGAAGCCGTCGCGCAACCGAGCTTGCCGAACGCGTGGCTCGCGCGCCAGGGCGCGAGCGGACCATGGCGGCGCGCGCGCGTGACCTTGTCGTTTCCAATCGCCAATATCGAAGCCAATCTGCCGACGCTGGCCGCGACCGTCGCGGGCAACCTGTACGATCTCGGCGAAGTGACCGGCATGCGTTTGCTGTCGATGCGCTTGCCCGCGTCCTATCGTCGGCGCTTCGAACTGCCGCGTCACGGCGCAGCGGGCACGCGCGCGCTGACCGGCGTGACGGGCAGACCGATGATCGGCACCATCATCAAGCCGAACGTCGGACTCACCGCCGCGGAAACGGCGGCGCTGGTCCGCGACCTGTGCGAAGCAGGCGTCGATTTCATCAAGGATGACGAAGTATCGGCGAACCCCGCCCACGCGCCGCTCGCGGAGCGCGTGCGCGCCGTGATGGACGAAATACGCCGGTATCGCGAGCGGAGCGGCCGCGCCGTCATGATGGCGTTCAACATTACCGACGACCTCGATGCGATGCGCCGGCACGCGGAACTGGTGGAACGCGAAGGCGGCAGTTGCGTGATGGCGAGCATCAACTGGTGCGGATTTTCGGCCATCCAGTCGTTGCGACGCTCGACGCCGCTCGTGCTGCACGCGCATCGCAACGGCTACGGCATGATGTCGCGCGACCCTGCGCTCGGCATGTCGTTTCAGGCGTATCAAACGCTCTGGCGTCTTGCCGGTGTCGATCATATGCACGTGCATGGACTCGCCGGAAAATTTGCGCAGAGCGACGCCGAAGTGATCGAATCGGCGCGCGATTGCGCGACGCCGCTCGCCGCCGGTTGCGACGACACGGTCTTGCCCGCATTTTCGTCGGGACAGTGGGCCGGCACCGTGCCGGCGACGTTCGACGCCGTGCGCTCCACCGACCTGTTGTTCATGTCGGGCGGCGGCATTCTCGCGCATCCCGATGGTCCCGCTGCGGGCGTTAATAGCGTGCGTCAGGCATGGGCGGCCGTGCAGGACGGCACGCCCTTGCCGGTCTACGCGCAACGGATGCCGGAGTTGCGCCGCGCGCTGGAATTCTTCGGTGCTCGCGCATGACGAGCAGTGAGGTCGCGACAGTGACAGCGCCGCAAAACCAGGGCCCCGCCTACGCGTTCTACGGCGACGACTTCACCGGCGCCACCGACACGCTCGCGCATCTCGCCCGCGCCGGCTTGCGCGCCATGCTGTTTCTCGAACCGCCCGACGCCGCCCGTCTCTCGATGATGGGACAACTCGACGCCGTCGGCGTGGCCGGTGCGGCGCGATCCATGCCGCCGCACTTGCAGCGCGAAGAGCTCACGCGAATCGGCGCGGCGTTCGCGACGCTCGGCGTGAGCGTGATGCACTACAAGGTTTGCTCGACGTTCGACAGCGCGCCGCACGTCGGCAGTATCGGCGAAGCGGTTCGCACACTGCGCGAGGTTTGCGCGAATCCGCTGGTGGCGATCATCGGCGGACAACCGAATTTGCGGCGTTACTGCGTATTCAGCGAGTTATTCGCGGCGGCCGGTGCCGACGATCGTCCCGAGTCGATCTATCGGATCGATCGTCATCCGACCATGAGCCGGCATCCCGTCACACCAATGACCGAAGCGGATCTGCGCGTGCACCTGCAGCGGCAAGGTCTGCAAAACGTGCAATCGATCGACTGGCGCTGCTATGCGCGCGGCGGAGCCGCACTGCACGCCGAGGTGCAACAACGGCTCGACACGAAGCCCGACGCGATACTCTTCGACGTGCTCGACGACACCCATCTCGCCGCGATCGGACACGAGATGATGCGTCGCGCAGCTGCGCAGGCGCCGCTTCTTGCCGTGGGCGCGAGCAGCGTGGCGCAGGCCTATATTGCCGGTCTCGCGGCAAATCGCGCTGAAAGCAGCGGCGATGTTGTCGACGTTCCGGAAGCCAGCTCGCCTCGTTCGTTGGCGCGTGCGCGCAGTCCCGTGTTCGTGCTGGCCGGCAGCCTCTCGCCGTTGACCGAAGTGCAGATCGCTGCCGCGCATTCTTATCTGCGAATTGAAATCGATCCGCAGCAAATGACGGGCGATGCCGCCGGGCACTATCTGACATCGCGCGCCGCCGCGATAGCCGGACCGCTGCGCGACGGGCGCAACGTGCTCGCCTACACGGCGCGTCGAAAGGAAGCCGATGGCGGCGCGTTGCCGCAACTCGCCGATGCGTGCGCCGACTTGTTGCAGCGCGTGCTCGATAGCGTGAAGCTGACGCGTATCGGCATCGCGGGCGGCGACACGTCGAGTATCGCCGTTCGCTCGCTCGATGCGTGGGGGCTGTCGTATCTCGCGCCGCTGTCGGCGGGCGTGACCGTGTGCCGTTTGCACGCCGATCGCGGCGACCTCGACGGCCTGGAGATCATGCTCAAAGGCGGCCAGATGGGCGATGCCGATCTTTTCGAGCAATTGCTGAACGGAGACGGCAGCGCGTAAATCGCGAACCGTCCACAATGCGCGGCAATGCGTGGCACGTCAGCCGTTATCCGCGAAGCCGGGATACAAGGTCATGCCGCCGTCCACGAACAGCGTCGTGCCGACCACGTAGTCGCTTTCATCGGACGCGAGCCAGACCGCTGCTTTGCCGATATCGTCCGTTTCGCCCACGCGTCCATAGGGAATCAGCCGCAGCAACTTTTCGAGCGCGGCATCCGTGTCCCACGCGTCTTTGTTGATCGGCGTGCGGATGGCACCGGGCGCGATCGAGTTGACGCGAATGCGTTCGGGCGCGACTTCCTGCGCGAGCGATTTCATGAACATCTGAATGCCGCCTTTGGACGCCGCGTAGTTGACGTGCCCCGCCCATGGAATCACTTCGTGAACCGAGCTCATGCAAATGAGTTTGCCGAGCGCTTTCGACACGGGACGCGGACCGCGTCGCCGGAATTCGCGCACAGCCGCCTGCGAGGTGAGGAACTGGCCGGTAAGATTGGTGGCGAGCACGGTTTGCCAGTCTTGCAAGGTCATGTCTGCAAAGGCGCTGTCTTTCTGCAAACCCGAATTGGCCACCACGATATCCACGGTGTCGAAGCGCGCGCGACACGCGTCGAACATGGCGTTCACTTGCGCCGGATCGGACACGTCGGCTTGCACCGCGATGGCGGCGCCACCGGCACGAGTGATCTCCTCGGCGAGTTGTTCCGCGGCTTCCGCATGCGAGTGGTAATTGAGCACGACCGCCGCGCCCGCTTCTGCCAGCGCCTTCGCCACGCCATAACCGATGCCGGAACTGGCGCCGGTAATCAAGGCAACCTGGTTATCGAGCAGCTTTTTCATCGTGTTCTCCGGCCTGACTTCATGGAAGTTCTGCTGGCGTCACCATCGGGTGATCGCCGACGTACAGACATGATGAGGCCGCCGGAAACCGTGCAGGATTCTGCATGGATAGCCGGCGGCCCTTAAACCTTAAGCACGTGCGTTAAACGCGTTAAGCGTCGAGCGACGTGCCTATATCACACCCATCACGAGGAGCACGATCACGACGATCAGCACGATACCGAGACCGCCGGTAGGCGCATAACCCCACGAGCGGCTGTGCGGCCACGACGGAAAAGCACCGATCAAAAGAAGAATCAGCACAATCAGAAGAATAGTTCCCAACATATATGACCTCCGCCTGGTTGATTGGACCTGCCTTGTCACGAACGCCACGCATGTAGCGCCGTTGAGCGCGTCTACGTAAGGCAGTATCGATGTTCCTGTTGAGCAAACCGTGTGCCCAAGGCGGAGATGCATGGCGCCAAACGTCGGTTGATAGCGTGTCGAGACTTATGCTTTTGCCGCGCGGCCCTTTGCAACCGCCGCTACAGCGAGGTCCGCGACAAAAGCGAAGGCCAGCGCCGTTGCGCCGCAAGCGAAAATCAACGCGTAGTTGTTGTGCGTGTGCGAGAACAGATACGAGTAACCATAGCCGCCGATTGCCTGAAACAATGCAAAGGCCGTGGTGGCACGACTCCATGCCGCGCGTTGTTCCACATGGTCGTGCGGCACGAGTTCATGAACGCGGCCGAGCACGAGCGGCACGATACCGCACGTGAACATGCCAAGAATGACGGTAGCCGCCGCCAGGACATAGGCATTCGCAGACAACGCGAGCAGCGCCACGGCCACGCCCTGCAGAACCAGACCGATGCGATAGGCGCGGCCGAAGCCGATGCGATCCGCGACATTGCCGCAGATCACCGGACCGACGATCGCCGCGAGCCCGTACAGCACCCAGTAGTTCGCGCCGAGCGCGGCGCCGCGTCCCAGACCACGCGCGACGTAATCCACCAGCAACACCATGGCCGGCACGAGACCGAGCGCGTTGGCTGCATATTGGCCGTAGAGCACGCGCAAGCGCAGGTTGCCGTGACCGTGTGCGTGCGCGTCGTGCGACGCAACCACCGGCGCCGGCGGATTGGCGGACGGCCAGCCGAACCAGCTCACCGCCGTCAGTACGAGCGCGAGAACGCCGAGGCCGGTCCACGCTGTTTGCAAGCCGAAGTGCAGCAGCCTGGGAATCAGCGTGCCGGATGCGGCGATGCCGAGACCGAGTCCGAGAAAGATCATGCCGCTCACGAAACCGCGACGCGGCGCCGGGATGTGCGGCAGGATCGACGTGGCCACCAGCACCATGATGGCGCCGCCCGAGATACCCGACAGCAGCCGCCAGAAGAAGAACCAGCTGACCGACAACGGATAGGCGCAGGCGAAGAAAGCGGCCGTGACGACCACCATCAGCATGCGCAGCGCGCGGCGGTTAGTGAGGGCCGAAGCCAGTGGACGCCCGATCAGCGCGCCGATCAGATAGCCCGCGAAGTTTGCCGCGCCGAGCGTGACCGCTTGCGACGACGTGAACCAGTGCGCCTGAATCAGCGAAGGAATCAACGGCGTGTAGGCAAAGCGCGCAAGACCGATGGCGACCAGGCTGCCGCACAATCCGGCGAGGGTTGCGAAGATCGCGTGCGCATCGAGCGAGTTCGACGTGGAGGGTAAAGCTGAGGGTGTCGCGGACATGACGATTCCTTTACCGGCGCGCGTGCTGTTGGCAGCGTCGCCGGATGTCGGTTGGCAATGAGTGAAGGCGCCTCGTGGGCGCGTGAATCAGACGGCGGGGTCTGGGTCGGGTAGCGGCGGCAGGCCGAGTAGCTGCAAGGCGGGTGCTATCGCGGCGACCAGTACCGCGCGTTCCGGCAGCACACGCACGAGCACGCGGATGCCGATCAGCACGGCGAGCAGATTGGTGGCGGCCTCGTCTGCGGAAACCGTGGCGGATTTTTTGCGCCCGAGTACCGCCGATACGCCACGAAGGAAAAACTCGCGAATCACGGTAAGTTCTGTTGCGACCGTCTGACGAAATGCTTCGTCATCCGAAGAAATTTCCAGCGCCGAGTTGACCAGCATGCAACCGCGCTTTTGCGGATCGGCGATTGAGCGGTCGATGATCTCGTGAAAGAACATCGTGACGCCTTGCTCCGGCGACAACGTGCTTTCCAGACGGCTAATCCGTTCGCGTACCGAATGGTCGAGATAGTGTTCCATGGCGCGCAGATACAGACCGCGCTTGTCGCCGAACGCGTTGTACAGGCTCGGCTGGCTGAGTCCCGTGGACTGAACCAGGTCGCGCGTCGAGGTGGCCTCGTAGCCTTTGCTCCAGAAAGCCGCGCTGGCCGCTTCGAGCACCTCGTTTTCATCGAATCCGCGGGGTCTTGCCATGGTGATGTCCTTTCCAACGCCGCCACGAACGGTTTTGTGGCAGTCGATATAGAAACGGATTATATATCGACCGCCACAAAACGCAAGCGCGAGCTTCGGGACGTGGAATCAGACTTCGAGAATGCGGAATCGCTCCAGCGTGTCGATCTGGAATTGCAGGCAGCGCGCGCGGTATTCGCGGCACAGCCGTTCTGCCGTGGGGCCGTCCGCTGCGCGAATCGCTTCCAGCACGGCGCGGTGTTGCGGCGCCGGCATTTCGGTGAGCGCCGCCAGACGCAGCGTCAGGTCGCGCACGCGGCGAATCTGGTCCCAGCATTCGTTGACGATTTGCGCGAGCCGCGGATTGCCGCCCAGTTTCAGCAAATGAGCGTGGAAGGCTTCGTCGCCGAGGGCCCAGGCGGGCGCGTCGTTTTTGGCGAGCGCCCGGTCCATGGCGTTGCAGGCCTGATCCAGCGGAGCGAGATCTTTGACCCGCAATCCGGCCGTGGCCGCGATGCCGGCGGCGGTCGCTTCGAGACTGGTTTGCACCTGGCAGATTTCTTCGATGTCCGTGAGCGACACCTGACGAACCCGGATGCCATGACGCGGAATGATCTGCAGCAGGTTTTCTTTCTGCAGACGCACCAGCGCTTCCCGAACCGGCGTGCGGCTCACACCAAACAGACTGACCAGATCGCGCTCGAGCAACTGCATGCCCGGGCGAAATTCATTGCTGAGGATTTTCGCGCGGAGTTGTTGATACACCGAGTCGGTGGATTTTTCGCGCAGCGTGGTCATGGGAGTGTTTCTGTCTCGCCGACGGGTTGGAAGCGTCTTTGCCACCTTTGCCACGCAAGGGTGGGTAATGGGGACTCATTATAAGACGGCCATGGCATTTGCCTGCTCTCGCGTGCCCGCCGCGTGCCGCTGATGCGCTGCATATAGGTCGCGCACGCTCCGCTGAAGCGCGTTTGTCGCAGCGCACAAACGTACCTTTTCCGGCCGCGGGCGAACGAGGGCGTTACGGGCAACGTTACGTAACGGCCGTGTTCCGCCGCGCCGTTTCGCGTATTTTTTGCCGCTCCCTGTCAGCCCTCTGAAAACGCAAACGTCCATTGGATAAGGGTTTGCCAGAAGCACGCGCAAATTTTCAAACGGAATTGCCGAATTGGCACGCTTGCTGCTTTATTGGTTGCGCGGTGCAAAAGACTGACAACAACAGTAGCAAGTAGTAGCGAGCTTTAGCGTCAACGACCGGCCTGGTCGGGGGTTATCAGGCCGGTCTCCTCAATCCGCAGAAGCGCCTCGATTCCCGCCAGAATCCGGGCGCGCCTGTGCGATGCCGTAGTGCCCGTTTGACTGGGGCGCGCGCGGCCTGCCGGTTTATCCCCCAAAGCTTTTTCCAGTGCGTCCGGTTGAATCGGACGGCACGGGTTGCGAATTCCAGATTGATTGTATTGCGCGCTTCTTCGCGTGCCGGGGCGGTGTTGTTCTCGCGAAGAGCGTGGCGGTTGAAGTACTGAGAGATCCGGGTTGTTCGGGCAGAGAGAACCCGGGCAATTCGACAAGAACGTTTGGCGCGAGAGACCAGCGCGGGGGAAGAATGGATACGGCTAATTTTGCGCAGCAGAGAAGAACAATTCCGGGGTTGCAAAGCCTGATTGCACGTCTGCTCGACGTGATGCTCGTCGTACTCGGCGCGCTGGCTGCGTCGCACGTGCGTTTCGAAGACATCGCGCAAAGCCGGATCGATACGGCATTCGTCGCGTTTGCGACGGCTTTCACGCTGGTTCTGTTTCCGCTATTCGGGGTGTATGGATCGTGGCGCGGACGGGCCATGCTGCGCCTGACGAGTCAGGTGTCGCTGGCGTGGCTGGTCGTCCAGGGTTGCGGACTCGTGCTGATGTTCTCCCTGCATCGCACGGATTATGTCTCGCGTCTCTGGTTCGCCTATTGGACCGCGCTTAGCGGCGGCGCGTTGATCGTGTCGCGACTTGCCGTGCATACCGTACTCGGCCGGCTGCGGCATGCCGGTATGAATCTGCGCCGGGTCGCGGTGGTGGGTTGCGGCTCGCACTGCCATCAGGTCGTGCGCAATATCGAAGGCTCGTCGACGAGTGGCTTCCGCGCAGTGGCCGCGTTCGACGTGCGTCCGGTGATTGGCGCGGCCGGTTCCGGCGTGCCCGTCTACGACGACATCGAAAAATTCGCCGCCTATGTGCGTTCGCACGATGTCAGCGAATTGTGGCTCGCCTTGCCGCTTTCCGAAGAGCGTACCATCGCGCGCTTCGTGAACGCGTTCCGCGACGACCTCGTGAACGTGCGCTTCGTGCCCGACATGCGCAGCGTCGCCCTGTTCGACAGCGGCATGATCGACCTGATCGGCATGCCGGCCATCAACCTGGTGGCGTCGCCGGTGTCCGCTCGCGCGCTGGTGAAGAAAGAGATTTTCGATCGCGCGTTTGCCGCGTGCGCGCTGCTTGCGCTTGCACCGCTACTCGTCGTGATCGCGCTTGCCGTGAAGTTCTCGTCGCGTGGCCCGGTGTTTTTCAAGCAAAGGCGCAAAGGCGCCGACGGCCGCATCTTCCACATCTACAAGTTTCGATCGATGCGTCTGCATGCAGTCGAAGCGGGCGTGATCAAGCAGGCCACGCGCGACGATCCGCGCATTACGCGAGTCGGCGCGTTCCTGCGACGCACGAGTCTCGACGAGCTGCCGCAATTCATCAACGTGTTGCGCGGCGATATGTCGGTGGTCGGTCCGCGTCCGCACGCGATCGAACACGACGAGCTTTATCAGAAGGTGGTGAACGGCTACATCCACCGCTACCGGATCAAGCCCGGCATTACCGGATGGGCGCAAATCAACGGATTCAGAGGGGAGACGGACCGGATCGAGAAGATGCAAGGGCGCGTCGAACACGATCTGTATTACCTGCGGAACTGGTCGTTCGGGCTCGACATGCGGATTGTCGCGGCGACCATCGCGAAGGGCTTGAGTCATAGCAACGCGTATTGATAACAGCAAACAATAAAAACACATGGCCATGAAATTACGCGGACAACAACCCCGAACGGCGCCGAGCGCGCTGGCACTCGCTGCGGCTTTGGTCTTTTCCGCATCGGCGCACGCAGCCGACCCGGCGCTCAATGCGCTCGGCCAGGCCGGCGGTCTGGTGATTCCTTATGCGTTCGCGCTGCCCGAGGGCACCGTGGAAGCGCAGTACAACAACTACATCGACCCGCGCTACGGCAAGAAGGCGACCGCTGCGCAAATGTACTGGGGCGCAGTAGGTTTGCTGCCCTATGTCGAAGTGTCCGGCGGACTGGCGAACTATCCGGCCGACGTGCACGCGCCGTTCAGCAACGCCGATCACTTTCTGTTCCGGCACCTGATGGGCGACGTCAAACTCGAAGTGCCGAAGTTCTTCAAGTACCAACCGAGTATCGCGTTCGGCATTAGCGATATCGGCGGCCAGACGCACTTCTTCCGCTCGAAGTACGGCGTCGTGTCGCAAGCGTTCGGCCCGCTTTCGCTGACAGCCGGTTACGGACAGGGCGATCGCATGGACGGCGTGTTTGGTGGCGCCCAGCTTTCGCTGTGGAATACCGGCTTGTCGCTGCTCGCCGAAGACGATTCGAAAACGCCTTATGCCGGCGTGCGTTATCAGTCGCCGCGAATCAGCTGGCTGGCCGATGCGAATGTGATCGGTACGTTCATGCGAGCCGTGCGCTCCACGAATGGCGTGTCGCCGCGGACCTCGTTTTCGGTCGGCATCCAGATTCCGTTGGGCAAACGCTTTAGCAGCGCGCGTTGCGCGAATGGACTGTGCGAAGGCCCGCAAGTGCCGGTTGCACAAAGCGCCGATGCCGCCGATGACGAACCGATTCGCCTTGCCAGCCTGCGGCCCGTGAATATGCCGTCGACGTACGCCAGCGACAGTTCGCTGGCCGCCGCGCCGATCACGTATGTGCCGCCGCTGCAGTCGTACGCGTCCGTCATGTTGAGCGACGTGACGGCGGCCAAGGCGTCCGAAGCGCAGTCGCCGGCAATTCCTGAAGCGCTCGATACCGCCGCGCTCGACGAGATTGCCGCACAACTGTTCGCCGCCGGCCTCGAGCGCGTACGAGTGGGGATGAGCGGACGCGACCTCGTTGTCGAATACGAAAACCATCGCTACAACCAGAACGAAGCCGACGCGCTCGGTATCGCACTCGGCGTGGCGAGCGTCAACGCACCGCACGGCACCGACAAGATTCACGTCGTCATCAAGAAGGCCAACGAGCCGCTGGGCGAAGTGACCGTCGACCGCGATGCGTTCGCGCAATTCGTGGCCGGCGGCGCACCGACCGCGGCAAGCGCCTCGCTCACCATGCGGTCGCGTCCGACTTTCGATGCCGACTCGATTGCGTGGCACGGCAACGAACATACGCACGGACTCACGCGTATCCAGATCGAACCGATTGTGAGCTACCTGTACGGCACCGAGTACGGCAATTTCGATGTCTCGCTCGGCGCCAACATCGAAGGATTCGTGCCGCTGTGGCGCGGCGCCGAGCTCTACGCAAGCTATATCGCGCCGATCTACAACACGAAGAACATGGACGACGGCCGCGTGTTCAGCAACTACCGTCTTCGCGGCGGCCTGAACGCCGTCGCGCTTGCGCAGAGCTTCTGGATCATGCCGCAGGTGTTCAACGTCGCGTCGGTCGGGAAGTTCGATTACTCGTATGTCGGCGTGCAGAACGAAACGACCGTCTTCGTGCCGGGCCGCCCCGACCTGATCCGTTTGCGCCTGGCTTACCTGCACCACGAACCCGGTCACGACACCCTGCCGAGCGAGAAAAATGCGCAGCTGACGTATCGCTGGGTGCAGCCCGCCTGGAAGCTGTGGATCGAAGCGGGCGTTGCGCGCTTTGTCGGTGGAGACAAGGGCCCGGTGGCGACGCTGACGCGCTGGTTCGACGATGTTTCCGTGAGCGTGCACGGCGAGCACAGCGGGCAAGGCTCGTTTGTCGGCGCGGCGGTGAGCTTCCCGTTGACGCTGCGTCAAGGCATGAAGCCGGGGATCAGCCAGGTGTACGGCTCCGAGCAGTTCGCGCTCGACTTCCGCACACGAGTGGGATCGACCAACTATCTGACGGCGAACGCCGCGGAGAGCATGAGCTTTCCGTATAGCACACAACAGTACTTGTTGAATCAGGGCCGCTTTAGCGGGGAGTACTTCTCCACGCAGCTTTACCGGATGCGCGACGCGTATCTGCGTTATGGCCGGCCCGCTGACGAGCAATCGGAACCGAAGCCGCAAGTGAGCGTGCCTGCCGTCTCGACGGGCGCCGCGCTTTCACACGGCGTCTGCGGAAAGGGCTTGCAGGGTGTAGGCGACGGACAGGCATTGGTGCCGGTCAATTGTTGATGACTTTCTTTGGAGATGAGCGATGAAGCTTCTTAACGGCGCCAAGCTGCGCACACTGCAGTTCGGAACAGTGGTCCTTGCAACCAGCGCGCTGGTTGCCTGCGGCGGAGGCGGTAGCGGCAGCGCGCCGGGTGCGACCGTGAGCGGCACGGCTGCGAAAGGCGCGGCACTGGCCAATGCGAGCGTGACGCTGACCTGCAAGAACGGCGCGGGCAGCGCGACGGCGGACGCCAACGGCGCGTATAAGGCGACCTTCCAGTTCGACGGTCCTTGCGCGATCACTGCATCCGGTGGCGGCGTGACGGTTCACTCGTTTGCGGCAGGTGCTGGCACGTACAACGTCACGCCGCTGACGGAATTGCTGTTGAGCTACCTCGCCGGCCAACTCGGCACGACGGTGAGCGGCTTGCTGTCGGGCATCTCGTCGAACCCGAATTATCAGAACGCGCTGGCTAGCAGCACGGTCGTTGCCAATGCGCAGGCTGCCGTGGTGACGCTGATTCAGAAGACGTATGGCATCACGCTGTCGTCGTCGTCGTTTTTGACGGTGTCGTTTACGCCGGGGACGGCTGGGGCGGATGCGGATCTGGAGACGTTGCTGGCCGCAGGGGCAATTACGAGCGACGGGCAACCGGCACCGGCGCTGGCGGCTGCTGCGCTGGCGGCAGGAGCGGCATCCCCGATTTCCAGCGGTAGCAATGGTTCGACCGGTGGCACTGGCGGCACGGGTGGCTCCGGAACGGTCACGAAATAAATCTGCTGAGCACGCGCATGCTTCTAGTGATGCGCGTGACTTCGCGAACCATGATTAAGGCGGAACGGACGCCGAAACGCTGGCTTTTCTTCGGCAAATGGCAACCTCATCATTGAAGGACGCGTCTTGAATCTGGCTTTCATGATTATTGCGCATCACCGATTTGACTTTCTAGATCGCCTGCTAGGCGCGATCGAATGGCCGCATTCGGAGCGCTATATTCACGTCGATGCGAAAGTCGCAAGCCTTCCATCGCTGCAGCATCGAGCTGTGTTCGCTAGTGAAAGGATCGACGTGAAGTGGGGCGGCTTTTCACAAGTGCAAGCAACTTTGTCGTTGATGCGCACAGCGGTCGCTAATCCCGACCATGACTACTTTTTATTGCTTAGCGGAGTCGACTATCCTGTCCGTCCGGTAAGCGAGTTAATCGAATTCCTGTCTGGACACAGAGAGGACTGTATCAACATGACTGAATTCGGTCGGCTCGGCAAGTCGATCGACCGTTTGCTTGTGCCGTTTGACGAACGCGGCAGCGAAAGATGTACAGGATTTCACGCCTCATTGCTGCGCTACAAAAATCGGCTGTTCGAGCTTCTGTATCGAGTGACAAAGCTGCGTAGACGGTTACCCGAGGGAACTGCGCTCACGGATTTCCGTGCTGGTTCACAATGGTTTGCCCTGACACGGAAAACCGTTGAGTCAATACTTTGCTACGTCGATGAACATCCTGAGTATGTGGAATTTTGCAAGCGAGCGAAGATTCCGGACGAATTCTTCTTCCAGTCGGTGATTCATTTCTGCGGATTAAGCGCGAGTTGCCGTCCTAACCTGCACTACGCCGATTGGCAAAAAGGGCCGCCGCCTTATCCGTCTGAAATATCGGATATTCATCTCGAGGATTTGAAAGAGGCTTGCGTGCTTGAAGACGGCTATGGCGCAATGCGCCCCGTATTCTTTGCCCGAAAGTTTGGCGAGGCATCGGCCAATGTGCTGGCGGAGCTTGATATGAAAAACTTAAGCTTGAGCAATATCTGTCAATGACTGCTACGCAGGGAAATACCACCTTCGTTACTTGCTTCGACTAGCAGGACGCATGCGCTTCGCTTTTTCGTAGCCGGCATCCCACCTCCGTCTCAGCGTTTGCGAATTGTATGGGTTACCGCCTAAGTCCTGTTCATATGCCGCGAGTCCGGCCTTAAAGGCGCGCCGCTTTTGAGCACGCCGAGCTAGATGCGCGCGAAACATTGGAACCCATAACAGCAGAACTAGAGCAAGCATAACTGCAGCAGAGATAACAACCTCTTTCATGAATTCTCCGGGTGGATTCTGTTTGCAGTACAAAACAATGGTGCGGCGCAAAGATCGTAGCACTTCTTATGCCATTTCCATATGTCTGCGGTGAGCGGTCGGCAGAATTTTTAGCCCGAGAGAGATGATCGTGTCTAAACCGCTGGCGGCCTCGCTTTGACATTGTGGTCACGATAGCTTTTTCTACGCGTTGAAAGCGATCCTCATTCGGAATAGAACACGCTATATCGCAAGGCATTGGACTTTTTTCCGAATCAACCATTTTCCGAGGTGTAATACATGAACCTGACGATCATCGGTAGTGGCTACGTAGGCCTCGTGACGGGCGCCTGTCTGGCCG